>CALULY010000009.1 GCA_944321635.1 uncultured Bacteroidaceae bacterium
GCCCCGTTGAAAGACCCGGTGAAGTACCGCGTAATGGGTTACGAAATCTCCCTCCGCCACTCGGAGGCGCAGATGATCGAGGTGGTCACGCAAGATGACGTGGCTCTAAATGACGAATTGTTGCGCACCGATGACGGGACTGGCGGCACGGCCGTCGTCGAGGAAGAGCAGCTCACGACGATTGCCGCCAACCAGAGGAAACAGATAAACGTCGCCCTCGTCGGCAATCCCAACTGCGGCAAGACATCTCTCTTCAACCTCGCTTCCGGGGCGCATGAGCACGTCGGCAATTACAGCGGCGTGACGGTGGATGCCAAGGAGGGATACTTCGACTTCCAAGGCTACCACTTCAAGATAGTCGATTTGCCGGGTACTTACTCGCTTTCGGCCTATTCGCCCGAGGAAGTGTATGTCCGCCGGCACATCGTCGATGAGACACCTGATGTCATCATCAACGTCGTGGATTCGTCCAACCTGGAACGCAACCTCTACCTGACGACACAGCTCATAGACATGAACGTGCGCCTTGTCGTAGCCCTCAACATGTACGATGAACTTGAGCGCAGCGGTAGCCGCCTCGACAACGTGCAGCTCAGCCGCCTCTTTGGTGTCCCGATGGTGCCGACGGTCTGCAAGAAAGGCGAGGGGATAGACAACCTCTTCCACACCATAATCGAACTCTACGAAGGCGCAGACTTCATCGATGCCGACGGCAAGATGAACGAAGACATAGCCAAGGGGCTCAGCGACTGGCACAGGACATTTGTCAAAGACCACGACTACGAACCCGGCAACGGCGATGCCGCCGGCGGCACACGCCTCTCACGACACATCCACATCAACCACGGCCCGGAACTTGAACAAGCCATCGCGGACATACAGACGGAGTTGAAGAAAAACCACTCGTTGCGCGACCGCTATTCCACCCGCTTCCTGGCCATCAAGTCGCTGGAACGCGACAAGGAGGTCGAGTCACTCATCATGTCGCTGCCCAATGCCAATGCGATCATCGCCGTGCGCGACAGCGAGGAGGCAAGGGTCTCGGCAATACTCGACGAAGATTGCGAATCGGCCATCACCAATGCCAAATACGGCTTCATTGACGGAGCGTTGGGGGAGACCTACAAGGAGAGGCGGCGCGACGGCCGCCAGTTGACGAAGCTGCTCGACGTGGTGTTCACGCACAGGATATGGGGCTACCCGCTGTTCTTCCTGATGATGTTCGTCATGTTTGAGTGCACGTTCATCCTCGGGGACTACCCGATGCAATGGATCGAGTGGCTTGTCGCCAAGTTCGGGGACTTCGTGGCCGCCGCCATGCCAGCAGGCCCGCTCAAGGACATGGTTGTCGATGGCATCATAGGCGGAGTGGGGGCGGTCATTGTCTTCCTGCCAAACATACTGATACTCTACTTCTGCATATCCATCATGGAGGACTCGGGCTACATGGCCCGCGCCGCGTTCATCATGGACAAGATCATGCACAAGATGGGGCTGCACGGCAAGTCGTTCATCCCGCTCATCATGGGCTTCGGGTGCAACGTCCCCGCCATCATGGCCACGCGCACCATCGAGAACCGCAAGACGCGCCTCGTCACGATGCTCATCGTGCCGCTCATGTCATGCAGCGCGAGGCTGCCGGTGTTCATCCTCTTTGCCGGCGCGTTCTTCCCCAGGCACAGCGGGCTGGTGCTGTTCGGGATGTATGTCATAGGCATCGCCATGGCCGTCCTGATGGCGCGTCTCTTCACGCGCTTCCTCGTCAAGGGCGACGACGTGCCGTTTGTCATGGAACTGCCGCCCTACCGTATGCCGACAGCAAAATCCATCTTCCGCCACACTTGGGAGAAAGGCCGGCAGTACCTGAAGAAGATGGGCGGCATAATCCTCGTCGCCTCGATCGTGATCTGGTTCCTCGGCTATTACCCCAACCACGACAGCTATGCCACGCCGTCAGAGCAGCAGGAGAACTCCTACATAGGTATGCTCGGCAAGGCCATCGAGCCTGCCATCGAGCCGCTCGGATTTGACTGGCAGCTTGGCGTGGGGCTCATCTCGGGAGCTGGAGCAAAGGAACTCGTCGTGAGCACGCTCAGCGTCCTCTACTCGGACGATGCCGCCGGCGATGACACCAATCTCGCCTCGCGGTTGGGCATCACGCCGCTCACGGGGTTCTGCTACATGCTGTTCGTCCTCCTCTACTTCCCGTGCGTCGCCTCTGTCGTCGCCATCAAGGAGGAGTCCGGCGGATGGCGTTGGGCGTTGTTCACCATCCTCTACACAACCGCATTGGCGTGGGTCGTCACGTTCATCGTCTACCAAGTCGGCTCGCTGTTTGTCTGATACCAATACATTGTTATATATGTGGCAAGACATCCTGGTTTACGTCATCGTTGCGGCGGCGGTGCTATCCACCGTCCTCCATTTCCGGCGCACCTTCCGCAAGGGCGGCGGGCACTCGCCGTGCGACAGTTGCCCGGGCGGATGCGGGTGCGGCAAAACCTGCGGTGGCTGCGGCACTCCTCGCAGCCGGGACAAAGGGAAGGCGGTGTGACACGACTGTCAAGCACACGCGATCGGCGCACTGATGATGCGCCGATCGTTTTTTATGCTTCAGGCAAAGCCGGACGGAACGCACGGCATCCCTTCTGCGCGCCCATCCCGCTCATTCCGCCACCCCGCCGTGGCATAGCTTCAGGGCTATGGGGTAGGGAGACAAAGCTGGCCGAGCCAGACGCGAAACCGATGAAGTCGGACATGAAGTCCGCCCAATCGGTGCTTAAACTCCACCCACTCGCCGGGAAAAGTTCGTTTCCCCCTGACATAAAGTAAAAACAAAAGTTCTGTTTATATATTCAGAACTTTTGTTTATATAAACAGAACTTTTGAATATATAAACAAAACTTCTGAATGAACTTTATGCACCGGGCAATCCAACTTTAGGTCCGACCCTGTGGAAGTTTTCCCGGCGAACAACCGAAGTTCCCATCCGTCCTGGCGAAAGTTCATGATAGGCTTTGCGGCGCATGGGCCTTGGCGCTGTCGCGCTTTGGACTATATTAAATTTGTGTTAATGAAGAAAAAAGTAGATATTTGCGCGAATAATTGTGGCTTGTAACATCCTAAATTGATTGACATGGAATTTACCGCAAAGCAGATAGCCATGTTCATTGGCGGCGAAGTGGCCGGTGATGACAATGCGGCAGTCAGCACGTTTTCCAAGATTGAGGAGGGCCGTCCAGGTTCGCTCACTTTCCTTTCCAACCCGAAATACACCAATTACATATATGAGACCGAGGCGAGCATCGTGCTCGTTGCCAAGTCTTTCGTGCCGGAGCATCCAGTCAAGGCGACGCTCATAAGGGTTGACGACCCCTATGATTCGCTTGCCCGGCTGATGACGCTCTACGAGTCGTCCAAGCCGAGGAAGCATGGCGTGCATTCGTTGGCGTTCATCTCGCCGTCGGCCAAGCTGAGCAAGGATGTCTATGTAGGCCCGTTTGCCTGCATTGGCGACGGGGCTGTCATTGGCGACGGGGTGCGCATCTACCCGCATTGCCATGTTGGGGACAATGTTGAGTTGGGGGACGGGACGACACTCTATGCCAATGTCTGCGTCTACGACGGATGCCGCATCGGGCGCAATTGCACCTTGCACTCGGGAGTGGTCATCGGCGCGGACGGGTTTGGCTTTGCCCCGACGAGCACTGGATATGAAAAAATCCCCCAGATTGGCAACGTCGTCATCGAGGACAACGTGGAGATAGGGGCGAATACGTGCGTCGATCGTGCCACGATGGGCTCGACCGTCGTCAGGCACGGTGTCAAGCTGGACAACCTCATCCAAGTCGCCCACAACGACGAGATTGGCGCGCACACCGTCATAGCCGCGCAGAGCGGCATTGCAGGCTCGACCAAGATAGGCGAGTGGTGCCGCTTTGGAGGGCAGGTGGGCATTGCTGGGCACATCACCATCGGCGACCGTGTCAACGCCGGTGCGCAAACCGGGGTGCCGAGCCATGTGGCTGACGGGGCGACAATCATGGGGACACCTGCGGTTTCCTACATGGACTTCCTCAAGATATCGGTCGTGCAAAAGCGTCTGCCTGCAATGCTCAAGCGTCTGGAGGCACTTGAGGGCGAGTTGAAAACTCTGAAAGAATCATTAAACAAATAGATATATGTTGAAACAGAAGACCATAAAAGAATCATTCACGCTGAGCGGCAAAGGACTGCACACAGGATTGAATCTGACAGTCACATTCAATCCTGCGCCGACCGGTCACGGTTACAAGATACAGCGCGTCGATCTCCCCGAACAACCTGTCATCGATGCCAATGCCGACAATGTGGTGGAAACGACGCGCGGCACGGTGGTTGGCAAGGGCGAAGTCAAGGTCAGCACTATCGAACACGCCATGGCTGCACTCTATGCCGCCGATGTTGACAACTGTCTCATACAAGTCAACGGCCCGGAGTTCCCCATACTGGATGGCAGCGCGATAGACTACTATGACGAAGTCATGCGTGTCGGTGTCGCTGACCAGGAGGCTATACGCGACGTCTACGTCATCAAGCACAAATCAGAATTCGTAGATGAGGAGACGGGAGCGAGCATAACCATCTTGCCAGACGAGAACTTCAGCATCATCACGATGCTTGAGTTTGATTCACACTACATCCCAAACCAATACGCCACGATGGGCAGCCTTTCAGAGTTCGCCACAGAGATTGCGCCGAGCCGCACCTTTGTCTTCGTTCGCGAAGTCGAGCCGCTCCTCTCGGCAGGTCTCATCAAAGGAGGGGACTTGAACAATGCCATCGTCATCTATGAGCGCAAAATCACGCAAGACAAGCTCGACAAGCTCGCCGATGCCCTGTCAGTGCCGCACAAGGATGCCAATGTGCTCGGATACCTCAACAACAAACCTCTCGTGTGGGACAATGAACCCGCCCGCCACAAACTGCTCGACATCATCGGCGACATAGCCCTCATAGGCAAAAGGATCCAAGGCCGCATCATAGCAAGGAAGCCCGGCCACAAGATCAACAACAAATTCGCCCGCCAGCTCCGCAAGGAAATCCGGCAGCATGAGATCCAAGCTCCGGCATACGACTGCAACGAGACACCAGTCATGGATGTCAACCGCATCCGCGAACTGTTGCCGCACCGTTATCCTTTCCTGCTCGTGGACAAGATAATCGAGATAGGCTCAAACTACATCGTCGGCGTCAAGAATGTCTCGGGCAACGAGCCATTCTTCCAAGGACATTTTCCCAAAGAGCCAGTCATGCCAGGCGTGCTGCAAGTGGAGGCAATGGCGCAAGTCGGAGGCCTGCTTGTCCTCAACTCGGTGGAAGACCCACAAAACTACTCAACCTACTTCATGAAAATAGACGCGGTGAAGTTTCGCCAAAAGGTAGTCCCAGGCGACACCCTCGTCTTCAAACTCGAACTCATCTCACCAATCCGCCGTGGCATAGCGACGATGCAAGGCTATGCGTTCGTCGGTGAGAAGATGGTGTGCGAGGCACAGTTCATGGCGCAAATAGCTAAAAACAAACAGCAATGATTAGCGAGTTGGCATACATACATCCAGGAGCCAAGATAGGCAAGGATGTCGAGATAGAACCTTTCGTCTACGTTGGCGATAATGTGGTCATAGGCGATGGCAACAAGCTGATGTCGCACTCCACCGTCCTGCCAGGCGCAAGGATAGGCAACGGCAACACCATCTTTCCCGGCGCGGTCATCAGCGCAGTGCCGCAAGACCTGAAGTTCAAGGGGGAGGAGACGGTTGCCATCATCGGGGACAACAATCTCATCCGTGAGAACGTCACCATCAACCGTGGTACGGCATCCAAGGGCAAGACCGTCGTCGGCAGCAACAATCTCTTCATGGAGGGAGTGCACATCGCACACGATGTTGTCGTGGGCAGCCACTGCATCATAGGCAATTCATCGAAAATTGCCGGTGAAATCACCATTGACGACTATGCCGTCATAAGCGGCGCTGTCCTCATACACCAGTTTTCCCGCGTCGGCAGTTACTGCATGATACAAGGTGGGTCGAAATGCACGAAAGACGTGCCGCCCTACACCATCATTGGGCGCGAACCGGTCGCCTACTGCGGACTCAACCTCGTCGGGCTCAAACGCCATGGCTTCACCAATGAGACTATCGACCGGATCCACGCCGCCTACCGCATCATTTACCAGAGCGGTCTCAACACGACCGACGCGCTTGAGCGGGTCAAGCAAGAGATGGAGGTGACGGATGAGGTTGAATACATCGTCAAATTCATAGAATCATCCGAGCGCGGCATAATCAAATGAATCCAGCCGCAAGGCATCATCCAATTCCCTCCCCGCCGTGCCACGTTTGCGCGGCGGGGAGTTTTTTACATATAGCCATGTCTTGGTCGTTAAGACATATAAGTTTGAAGCTCCATCACCAAATATTCTGAATGCTGTGCCGCATTGGTTTTGTGGCACGCACATAAGTATGCGACCCAATGTCAAGCTGCCAAGTTGAAAAAACAACAGCCCCGTGCTCACTTCCTCTTGGTGATCGGGAACTTTTTGCCATAGGTGAGCATCCTCCACATCCATTCCAGCGGACCGAACTGGAAGCGTGCCAGCCACAAACGGCATGACAACATCTGTACAAGATAGGTTGCCAGCGCGATGACTTCGGTCTGAACCAGCCCCACGCTTGCACCAATCCCAAGTCCAATGCCGTAGAAAATCAGCACACCGATTACCGATTGCCCGATGTACGAAGTGAGTGCCATGCGTCCTGGTGCGGCGAGCCATCCCCAGACTTGCGCCTTGTCGTGCCGCAGCCAAAGGAGACACAGCCCCGAGGCGTATGCGAAACCGAGTGGATATATGCTGACGAGGTACAAGGCACTGTGCACAGCCTCTCCCATCGGGCGGCCATGCATCGCACTCCAAGAGTAGGCGAAGGAGAATGGCAACCCGATGGCTAGCCCTGCCCGGCACACCCTGACCAGCCAATCGCGGTGGGCGGCGATGTCGGCTGCTATCTTGTGGCGGCCTATGTATAATCCTATTAGGAAAAGCCCCAGGACTTTGAAGTAGCGATTGCCTTCGATGAACTCCTGGGCTCTCACCAATGCGCCTTGCAACAGGAATTGGAACACCTCGCCATACCCGTCGGCATCGCGCAACCAATAGGCGAAATTGTCATCAGTGATGCCATATCTGGCACAGCACGCCTGTTGCCACTCGATGACGGGACGTGAGAGTTGCACTCCAGTCCACTGGCAAGCGGCATCGACCAGCACGGGCAGCACGAGCAATGCCACAGCCCAGACGAGCAGACCCCTGTCGCTGACGCGACTGAAGAGCGGCAACAGCATCCCCAGCAAGGCGTAGAGCAACAGGATGTCACCGCTCCAGATGAACATGAGATGCATCGCCCCTACGGCTGCAAGCACTCCCATCCTCCGGTAGAACAGGCCGAGACCGCTGCCACCACGTCTCTTGGCATTGGTGATGATGATTGAAAACCCTATGCCGAACAGGAGGGAGAAAAGGGTATAAAACTTGCCATCAATGAAAACATAGAGCAGGAAACGCGCCACACCGTCCTCTGCAGCCGATGACATTGCACCTGCCGCCTCAGGCTTGAGGAATGTGTAGAGCGAGAACTCGGGGAAATTGGCGAGGCATATCCCCAACAACGCGAAACCTCGCAGAGCGTCGAGCCAGACGAGCCTTTGCGATGGCCTGACGGGTGATAGATCGGGCTTGTTCATCTCGATGTCGTGTCGTCGTTGCCTTGTGCCGTGACGGCGGGGCGGGGTGTGATGCTCCCGTCGCCGCCGCTCATTTGCAGCGTTCTTCTATCACACAGTCGGCAGGTGCTTTGATGTTGTCGTCGATGGTGATTGAACCGATGTGGTCGGCGGTTATGCGTCCCGACATTGGGTTCTTGATGTTGGTGATGCTCCCCTTGATATCGGCCGTGAGGGTGGAGTACTCAAATGCTCGGTCGCAAGCCGGGTCGAATGTGCAGCCCTCCAGCACTAGGTCATGGGCGTAGCAGAGCGGCTGTTCGCCGGATATGTGGCAATTGATCAGCCTGAGGTTGCGCGAGTGCCAACCGAGGTACTCGCCGTTGAGTTCCGAGTCGCGGATGGTGACATTCTCCACTTCCCAGAAGGCGTCCTTGGTCGTTATCTTGGCATTGCGCACCTCGACGTTCTTGACATATTGGAATACATATTTGCTGTCGCTCTCCAGCCCGTCAACCACGATGTTATTGCTGAACATGAACGGGTAAGTCCCCCCGTGCAGCTTGAGATTCTTGACGCGGATGTCGTTGCAACGCCAGAAAACCTCGTCTGCATCGTTCATCACCACATTGTCAATGTCGATGCCGCTCATCTCGCGGAACATCTTGGGAGCGTCGATAACGGTGTCTTTCATCCGCAGGTTGTCGCAGTACCACAGTGCCGAGCGGCCTCCGACGGCGAAATAGCAGTTCTCGATCGTGAAACCATGCACGTGCCAAAACGGATAGTTGCCCTCAAAACGGCAATTGGTCGCAACGATGTTGCTGCACTCTTTGATGGCAGATTCCCCTGCGAGGATGGTCACGTTGTCAAGATGAAGGTCGTGTGAGGCGAAGAGGGGACGCTCGCCCCCGAATTGTTTGTCTTTTATCAATTGCATGATGCTCTTGTTTTGTTCGTTTGTCATGGTGCAAAAATAGGTCATTCCCGCCTTTGCCATTGTATTCCGATTACTGTTGATGCAACCTTTTTTACGGCAGATGGGCAGTCATTGACCTGCGACGGGAGCGAATGTTACCTCGGCACCATCCTTGCCAAGCGCTTGTGCCAGGCTGGCGGGATTCTCAATCCGCCCCAACCGTGTGTAGGAGTAGCCGCTCTGGAACGTCTCGTAGAACAACACCACGCATGACGACCCATAGAACATCAAGTCGCCGGCGTGGATTGTCCCGGGCCGGACAGGCGAAGATGCCAGCGGAGTGTGGAGGTAGTGGTACTTCTCGTTGCCGTTGAGCTCGTCCATGTCGAGTGTCAGCGGCAGCATGGCGGCAAATTGCCGTGCCGCAGTGTTGTCGTCGAGCGTCGCGGCATAGGTCATGCCGCCTGCTGTGATTGTGATTTTGTTGTCCATGATTGCTGTCGTGTCATTGTCATTGCCGTTAGCCTCGTCGCCTGCCCCGGTGTCATCGGTGGTGTTGCCGGTGGAGGTTTGCCCGCCACCTTGCGTGGTGGTTGCCTGCTGCACCGGATCATCGTCAGAGCATGATGCGTGACTGCCGCCCGAGATGATGAACGCGGCGGCGAATGCTATGCGGGCCAGACGGTTGAAATCCCTATTCATATTATTTATATATCCACTTACGATGCTGCAAAGCTACGGGCGGATGAGGGAATGGATGGTGCATGGATTACGGACGATACTACCACAATCACTGACATTCACTGGCATTGCGCCCCGTCGTGCGCCGCATCTGTAAAAGTGGCACTGTTTTCCGTATTAATGTTTATGCCACTTGCGTAACTCCACCTACTTTTGCAGCGTCCGGTGCGGGATGGTGCCGGCATATCCGTCTTATGGGAAACAGCACGCTTGATTTGAAGACCGTCGGGGAGTGCAACCGTTGCCTCGGCTGCGCGACGCTCCACCCGCAAGTCACCCTGGTGAACCTTGAGAATCCCGGGGTGCAGGAAGATGCGGTCAAGTTTGAATTCTACGCCATCCTCCTGATCGAGGAGTGCTCGGATTGCTCGTCGTGCGGGCGGCGTTACTACGACTACACCAACGCGACGATGGTCTTCCTCAAGCCTGGCGAAGTGTTCAGCATGAGCCGGCGCGGCACGCTGCCCGACCACGGGTGGCTGCTGGCGTTTCATCCTGACCTGCTGTCGTGTACGTCGTTGCAGAGGGACATGGCCAACTACACGTTCTTCGACTACCGCAAGGAGGAGGCACTGCATTTGTCGCAGCGTGAGACGGAGACAATCACCTGTTGCCTTGAGAACATAGAAGACGAGCTGCATCATGCCATAGACCGCCACTCGGCCACCATACTGTCGCGGCACATCGAGCTGATGCTCGACTACTGCACGCGCTACTACGAGCGGCAGTTCATCACACGTGAGAACAAAAACAAATCCATCCTCTCGCACTTTGCCTGCCTGGCCGACGAATGCATCACTTCGGGCCGGCTGCACGGGGGGCGCGAACCCTCGCCGTCGTGGTTTGCCGGCGCGCTCGGGTTGTCAGAAGCCTACTTTGCCGATCTCCTCAAGTTTGAGACGGGCAAGACGCTTGCCACCTACGTCCGCTTGCGGCAGATGGAGCTCGCCAAACGCTTGCTGCTCAACGGTGGCCGCAGTGCCGTAGATGTGGCGCGGCACCTCGGTTTCGCCAGCGTGCAACAGTTCAGCGCGCTCTTCAAGAGGCTCACGGGTGTCGCCCCAAATGACTATCGTTTGTCCAAGAATTGAATTGTCCCGCCACGCCGGCCACAGTCCATCGCATCCTGCGGTGATCGGCCAGCGCCCCTTGCCGGCTGCCGCATCGTGCCTGCCGGCGGGACGGGGCACATCATCCGCATCCAGGCACTTTGTCACTGTGTCCGCGCTGTACAGACCAGGACATCCAATCCGCGATGCCAGGCATGAAACTCCCACAAGCAAGGCACAAGCTCAACAGGGACGGACATAAAATCCACTTAGGCCTGGCCTGAAGTTCATTTGCTCGGTGTCTTAAGTTCATTATATCCTGACATAAAGTTCATTCAGAAGTTTTGTTTATATATTCAAAACTTCTGTTTATATATTCAAAAGTTTTGTTTTTACTTTGGGTTAGGAGTATTTGAACTTTATGTCCGACCCTCTGGAACTTTTCCCGGTGAGTGCCGGAGTTTATGCCTTACTTAATCGGATTATGTGCCGGACGCTGCTGCGCGGAATGTTTGTCCTGGTTGCCTGACACCTTGCATTAACCTTAATTAACAATGGGGGGGGGTAAAGTTTTGCCTACTTTTGTTTGCATCTAACATTCCACCCAAATGATGAGCACCCACGACCGTTTCAGGCTTTTTGCAGCCGCCTTGACAATGCCTGCCGCCTTGCTTGCCGACGCGCAATGCAGGCTCAGCGGCCTTGTTACCGACACCGACGGCAGGCCAATAGACGCTGCCGCCGTCACAGTGGAGAACGCTGCCGACAGCTCTGTGGTCTGGTTGGGCATCACGGCGGCTGACGGGCGTTTTGAAGCGGTGGCGCAAGGGCGGGTGAGGGTCTATGTGAGCTGCATAGGCTTTGCCCCACATGTCAGCGAGCCGTTTGTCGCCGAGCGTGACACGGTGCTGCCGCCCGTGAGGCTTGCCATAGCGGGACAGAGGCTCGACGATGTGACTGTCGTCGGCGAGCGTCAGACGCAGGAGGTGGAGGTCGCGAGAGGCAAAATGACCTGGCGTCCGCACGGCAGCGCACTTGCTTACGGCACGTCTGCCCTTGAGATGCTCAAGAGATTGCCCGGCGTGTCGGTCGATGGCAACTCACGCATAAGCCTCGGGGGCGAGACGGGCGTGGAGGTGACAATAGACGGCAAACGCAGTTATGTGCAAGGCGAGGAGCTGGCGCAACTGCTGCGTTCAATCCCGTCGTCGTCCATAGAGGCGGTCGAGGTCATGCGCACCCCGTCCGCCGCCCACGATGCCGAGGGCTCGGGCGGTGTCATAAACATCGTCACCGGCAAGCATCGTCGCGATGGTGCCTATGTCTCGCTCAACAACGGGCTGTCATGCTGGGAAAACCTGCGGCAGAACACGGAACTGGCTTTCAGCTATTCCGGCCGCAGGCTGAGCATAGGCGGCAACTACAACCATGCTTTCGGGCACTATGCCATGGACTACGGGATGCGGAGGTCGCAAGGCGGCAAAGACTACTACAGTCCAACATCCGACACAGACAAAAGGAAAACCATGGCAGGCAACGTTGATTTGGATTTTCGGATAAACGACATCCACTCGCTCAGCGCACGTGTCGAGGTCAACACCCTGACCGGACCGGGCAGGACCGAGACTGTTACAGAGGTGCGCAATGCATCCGACAACAGGCTCGAAAGCACGCTGACGGCCAGCAATGACTACTATATGCAACGTGCCAACCGTTATGGCGGCAACCTGCACTGGGAGGCATCGCCCGGCGAGGGCATGAATTACGCGGCTGACATCAACTATGCACGGTTTGACGGCGGGAGCGGGAACCTGCAACCTAACAAGAGCGTCGCGCCGGACGGGACGGTGCTGAGCGACGAGACCTACCATTCGGTCAACAGCCGCGACATCCACATCATTGCGGCAGCATACGACCAGTCCCACCACTTGTTGGGTGGCGAACTGAAATCCGGGCTGAAATGGTCGTGGATCGATGCCCGCAACCGCTACCGGTTTGGCAATGCAGTCAGTGGCGGGATGGTGGCTGATGCGGGACGGTCGAGCGACTTCGATTACGTTGAACGCATCGGGGCAGCCTATCTGCTTTATGCCCGGCGTCTAAGCGATGCTTGGGACATTGAAGTAGGCTTGCGCGGTGAAATCACCTTGTCTGATGCCAAGCTGCACACGCTCGACGGAGCAGGTGATGAGGGGCTGTCGCGACACTATTTCGACCTTTTCCCGACGGCAAGCATCAATTACAACAAAGGTGGGCACTCGTTGTCGCTCAACTATTCGAACCGTCTGGACAGGCCTGCCTACCAGGACTTGAATCCGTTTGAATACCTGCTCGACGAGCTCTCTTATTGGCAGGGAAATCCATTCCTCATGCCGCAAAAGACGCATAAGGCCGCGTTGACCTACCAGTACGGGAAGTTTGCCGCCACAGCGTCCTACTCGTTCACCCGTGATGTGAAAACGCAGATTGCCGACACCCTTTCGACAGACAAGGTGGTGATGACACCGCGCAACATAGGCAAGAGGCAGATGGCTGCGCTCAGCCTTTTCTATGCTTCCAAGGTGGCAAACTGGTGGGAGGTGAGCGTGAACCTGACTGGCAGCTACGCCAGAAATGACATAGCATTTGACGAAGCGCGGCATTTCAGCCGTGACGGGTTCGCCGGCATCGTGTCAGTGCAAAATTCGCTGCGCTTGCCGTGGCGGATAATGATGGAAGTCAACGGTTCCTACACCACACGTAGGCTTGGCGAGGCCAATGACACGTTTGAGCCGACGGGCTATGTTGACGTGTCGCTCTCACGCTCATTTGCCGACAAACGCTGGACGGTAGGGTTGGCTGTGACAGACATCTTCTGGACAAGCCGGTGGGACAACACAAGCGGCTTTGACGGTTTCAAACTGTACAACTGGGGCAAAGGCGAATCACGCCAAATCAAACTCAACGTCACTTGCCGCCTCGGCATCGAAAAGCGTAAGAGCCGCTCGATTGATTTCAACGAGATAGACAGGCTCTGATCCCTCTTCACGACGGGCAAAACGCTCGTCAGCCAATATATCATCATATATCTTTTGCTTTAGGTGTTGCATTGCTGGTAATACGATATATTGTAGTATACATACATATATGACACTTGCCGTTGATATATCAAGCGGTAATTGCACTAAATGCAACTTGATGAATATTATATAAAGTATTAATAACCAGTATGTTTTTATGAATAACTTAAACTATCTGGCGAAGATGACGATTGGATTTAACCGACAGGGTGGGGCATTGCCCCCGATAAACGGGGCATAGCGGCGTGTAACACAAGATTAAATATCTATATACCAATAAAATGCGTGGAAAAGTTGTTCTTGGTTTGATGTGTGCAATCGTGCGATATACATAAATATATGTCCAGTTGAATGTATGTTTGTATATCTTAGTATATTCTATTTGAGTATATTTGCATCTACAACAATATACATCGCAAGCCATGCTGTTTGAAGACGAAAACAACAACGAGGAACGCAAAGAGAAAGAGATGATGAGGAGGAGAATCATCGAAATCATCGACTATCTCAAGGTTGACAGGGCTTCGTTTGCCGACAAGATAAAAATGAAGCCGGCAACCCTGTCCCACATCCTGACCGGCAGGAACGACCCGTCACTCAACATAGCCATACAAATCGCCCGTGCCTATCCCAACATCAGTTTGGACTGGTTGATAAAAGGCACGGGCGACTCACCGTTTGGCAATGCGGACGGCGTGCAGCCTGCAAGCAGCGAAGCCAAGGAGACGCAGCCTGCCAAGGTGAAGGAAAAAAGGATTGCTGAAATACGTGTGTTCTACGACGACAACACATTTGACGTGTTTGTCCTCAAGCCGCAGCGTTAGCGTCACTCGCCCAGCAAGTCAGGACGCAGGGCACGGGTGCGCTCCACTGCTTGCTGGAGTTCCCAGTCCCTGATTTTTGCCTCATGGCCTGAGAGGAGAATGTCCGGGACGCGCCAGCCTTTGTAGTCGGCCGGGCGGGTGTAGACCGGCGGGGCAAGGAGGTTGTCCTGGAACGAGTCTGACAATGCCGACTGCTCGTCGGATATGACCCCGGGGATGATGCGCACAATCGAGTCGACAAGGACGGCGGCAGCCAGTTCGCCTCCGGTGAGTACGTAGTCCCCGATGCTTATCTCCTTGGTTATGAAGTGTTCACGGATGCGGTAGTCTATCCCCTTGAAATGCCCGCACAGCATGATCAAGTTGTTTGCCAGCGACAATGTGTTGGCCATCGGCTGATTGAATTGTTCGCCGTCGGGGGTGAGGAAGATGACTTCATCATAGTCCCTCTCGGCCTTGAGCGACGTGATGCAGCGGTCAACGGGCTCGACCTTCATCACCATACCGGCCGTCCCGCCGAATGGGTAGTCATCGACACGGCGGTGCTTGTCGGTGGTCCAGTCACGCAGGTTGTGCAGGTGGATTTCGGCAAGTCCTTTGACCTGCGCCCTCTTCATTATCGAACAATTGAAGAAACCCTCGATCATCTCGGGGAATATGGTGATGATGTCTATCCTCATGCTTTTGATTTTTTGCAAAGGTAGGCCTTAGGGCGCAAACTCCACGCATCCGCGCCTGTGAATTAGCCTCCGCACCACGACAACAGCAGATTTTCACACAACGGCAAAGGCAATGAGGGCACACGAACGAGGGGTATTGCCATCGGTGCGGGGCGGAAAACCCGACAAGGGCGAGGGAAAACTCCAATCGGGTCTGATGCAAACTTCAATTATGTCAGGCCTAAACTTCCGAAGGGTCAGACGTAAAGTAAAAACAGAACTTTTGAATGTATAAACAGAAGTTTTGAATATATAAACAAAACTTCTGAATATACTTTAGGTCTGACCTGGTTGGACTTTCCAATAATCCATTGATGTTTCTTCGACTGGCGTATGACGCTGCGTGGTGCGGCCATTTAGTAAAATAATAGGCGTGCATGACTGCGTTTTGCCTGCCAAAGTTGTACTTTTGCCGCAATCCGCAACGCAAATCGATGAAAGATGAACGCACGTGAGATGATTGCCAGCCTGCGCGAAGAGCTCAACAGGCACAATTACAACTATTATATCAAGAATGCTCCCGAGATTTCCGACCAGGAATATGACGCGATGATGGCGCGGCTCATCGAGCTGGAGCGCGCTCACCCCGAATGCGCCGACCCCAACTCGCCGTCCGTGCGCGTGGGGAGCGACTTGACCAACGAGTTCAGGCACGTGGCACACACGGTCCCGATGCTGTCGCTTGGCAACACTTATTCCAAGGACGAGGTGGCCGAGTTCTACGGCCGTGTGGCTCGGGCACTGGGAACGGACTTCGAGATATGTTGCGAGACCAAGTTTGACGGCATATCCATCTCGCTGCTCTACATCGACGGCGAGCTGGCGCAGGCCGTCACTCGCGGCGACGGGACGACCGGCGACGACGTGACCGCCAACGTCCGCACCATCCGCAGCATCCCGCTCAAGCTGCGCGGCGACTACCCGCCGAGGCTGGAGATGCGCGGCGAGATCCTCATGCCGTGGAGCAGCTTTGAGCGCCTGAACAGGGAGCGCGAGGCAAACGAGGAGCCGCTGTTCGCCAACCCGCGCAACGCGACGGCCGGCACTGTCAAGCTGCAAAACTCGTCGGTCGTGGCACGGCGGGGGCTGGATGCCTACCTATATTATATGTTGTCCGACACGCTTCCCACCGACAGCCACTATGACAACCTCCGGTTTGCAAAGTCGCTCGGCTTCAAGATCTCTGACGCAATCACGCGTTGCAGGACGCTGGACGAGATATATGCCTACATCGACCACTGGGACACAGAGCGCAAGAACCTGCCCGTGGCAACCGACGGCATAGTGCTCAAGGTCGATTCGCTGGCACAACAACGGGCATTGGGATTCAATGCCAAGAGCCCGAGGTGGGCAATCGCCTATAAGTTCCAGGCCGAAAGGGAGCTGACGCGGCTTGAGTCTGTCTCGTTCCAAGTGGGGCGCACGGGTGTCGTCACCCCCGTTGCCAACCTTGCCCCGGTGCAACTCTCGGGCACTGTCGTGCGCCGCGCCACGCTGCACAACGAGGATTTTGTCAACAGTCTCGACCTGCACGTCGGCGACATGGTTTATGTCGAGAAGGGCGGCGAGATCATACCCAAGATCACAGGAGTTGAAATCGATGCCTCCAAGGTGCGCGGCGACAAGGTGCAATTTGTCAAGACTTGCCCCGAGTGCCATGCGGCATTGGTCAAATATGAGGGCGAAAGCGCATACTACTGCCCAAACGACACGGGTTGCCCGCCGCAGATAAAAGGCAGGATAATCCATTTCATCACCCGCAAGGCCATGGACATCGACGGGCTCGGGCCTGAGACGGTCGAGCTGCTCTACAACCGTGGGCTTGTGTCAGATGTCGCTGACCTCTACGACCTTAGCCTGGAACGCATCGTCAGCATCGAGCGGATGGGCGAGCGCACGGCGAAGAAGATCATGCGCAGCATCGAGCAGTCAAAGGATGTGCCTTTCAGCCGCGTGCTGTTCGCCCTTGGCATCCGATTTGTCGGCGAGACGACTGCAAAGCGCATAGCCAAGGCCATGCACAGCATAGACAACATAATGACCGCATCGACCGCCGAACTGCTTGCCATCGGTGACGTGGGCGAAAAGATAGCGGAGAGCATCCAGCTGTTCTTCAAGGAGGAACGCAACCTCGCCATCATCGCCCGCCTCAGGGAGCATGGTATTAAGATGGAGGAAGAGGCCAGCCAGTCACCGCAAGGCGACAAGCTCAAAGGCAAAAGCATAGTCATCAGCGGTGTGTTCAAGCATCACTCGCGTGAGGAATACAAGAAGATGATCGAGGACAACGGCGGCACTTGCTCTTCGTCGCTCTCGGGCAAGACTTCGTTCCTGCTCGGCGGCGACAACATCGGGCCGCAAAAACGCGTCAAGGCGCAGCAACTCAACATAGAGATAATGAACGAGGATGACTTCCTGTCACTCATAAATGAAGACAATGACTAAATGATCAACATGGATAATAAGATAAAAGGACTTGGCACGGCACTCGTCACACCGTTCACAACAGACGGAAGCGTGGACTACGCCAGCCTGGGCAAATTGATTGACAATCAGATTGACAATGGCGTGGATTTCCTGTGCGTCCTCGGCACGACAGGCGAGGCCGCCACGCTCTCGACAAGCGAAAAGGAGGGTGTGATAGACTGCTGCATCGAGCACATCAATCATCGTGTGCCTGTCTTGCTGGGATGCAGCAGCAACAACACTGCCGATCTGGCCAAGGAAATAGCACGGTACAGCCGCTACGACGTTGATGCAATGCTGTCCGTCGTCCCATATTACAACAAACCTGGCCAGGAGGGCATACGTCAACACTATGAGTACATCAGCGGATATACGGACAAAGGCCTTGTCATGTACAATGTCCCTTCACGGACAGGGGTCAACATGAGTGCCGAGACGACACTCCGTATATCTGAAGAATGCAAGAACGTCATCGCAGTCAAAGAGGCTTCGGGCAAAATAAGACAGGTCAATGCCATCATCAAAAACAAGCACAAGGGCTTTCATGTCCTGTCCGGTGATGATTTCCTGACTTACCCGCTGATGACGCTCGGGGCTGATGGGGTCGTTTCTGTCATCTCGAACTGCGAGCCACGGATGTTTGCAGACATGGTGCACTATCTTATTAATAAGGAATACGGGAAAGCCCTGGACATACACAACAGGCTGTTTGATTTATACGAATTGCTGTTCCGAGACGGCAATCCTGCTGGAGTCAAAGCTGCATTGTACGGCAAGGGAATGATTTCCAATGTGCTACGCCTGCCTCTGACACCTGTATCCCAAGCCACACTTGACATGATCATTCGTTGCGAAGAAGCCATAAACGCGGTGTAAGGCGTTCCAGGCATGAATGCAACATAATCCGCATTATGTTTAATCATTATATGGACAGCTAAGAGGGAGGCCTCTGCCTCCCCCTTTAGCTTTGATTTATTAAAAAATACGGATTGATGATTTTAGTCGTGGAAGTAGACTCGTTTCACCCTATTGGATATTACGGTCAGGATTTCATAAGGTATCGTGCCTAATAAATCTGATATGGTTGTAACTGGCAGATTGTTGCCAAAGATTTCAACTTTGTCACCTTCTTTGCAATCTATGCCTGTAACGTCAATCATGCAAGCATCCATGCAGATGTTTCCGACGTATTGTGCTTTGATCCCGTTCACCATGCAAAATCCTTTTCTGTTGCCAAGATGCCTGTTAAGTCCGTCGGCGTAGCCTATCGGAATTGTGGCAATCCTTGTCGCGCGGTCTATCTCTCCTCGTCTGCCATATCCCACTGCATCTCCAGGCTTAACGTCTCTTATCTGTAAAATCGTGGTTATCAGCGAACTGACATTGTTGAGGAGTGAGTTGTCTATAGGATTGACCCCGTATAGACCTAATCCGAGCCTTACCATGTCAAAATGGTACTCCGGGAAACGTTCAATCCCAGCCGTGTTGCACAGGTGGCGGATGATCTTGTGACTGAAATGCTTCTGGAATTCATTTGTCAACTTGATAAACAGATCAGCTTGCCTTCTTGTATATTCATCCATCGATGTGTCATCACTTGTAGCAAAATGTGAGAAAATTGATTTCGGTATCAATGCCGTCTGAGATTTAAGCTTTTCAATCAAACGTGGCAAATCCCTCTCTTCAAAGCCAAGGCGGTGCATCCCTGTGTCAAGTTTGATGTGTACGGGATAGTTGGTTATGCCTGAATGCTCTGCGACAGCTATCAATTCATCAAGCAGTCTGAAGTCATACACCTCTGGTTCAAGATTGTTCCTGAACAACGTCTTGAACGAGGAAACCTCAGGATCCATTATCATTATCGGTATGGTTATCCCTGCATTTCTTAGTTCTACACCTTCGTCCACCACAGCCACAGCAAGGCAGTCAACGTTGTGATCTTGCAACGTCCGTGCAATCTCCCGCGCCCCGCTCCCGTAGGCTGCCGCCTTGACCATGCAGACCACTTTTGTGCCTTGCAGCAACATTGAACGGTAATGGTTCAGATTGGCTATGACGGCATTCAAGTCAATCTCCATGATGGTCTTATGAATTTTCTGCTCCAGCCTTTCGGCTATTTCCTCAAAGTGGAAGTCTCTCGCCCCTTTTATCAAGATGATCTCATTGTGGCGGTTAAAAGAATCAGACCTAAGGAAATCTGTTGTTGTGTCAAAGTACTCTGCATCACCATCGTAGCATTGTTTCATTGCCTTTATGTCATGCCCGATGCCTATTACTTTGTCAATCTTCTTCTCTTTTATGATGTTTGAAACACTGCTATACAATTCATCTTTGGTGAATCCACTTTCCAACAAATCGGACAGGATGAGTGTTTTCTTGCGCCGTCCTCCCCTATCGCGCCGTTGTAAGAAATTCAATGCAATCTCCAAGGACGAGAAGTCGGAATTGTAACTGTCGTTTATTATCACACAATTATTCACCCCATCCACAACTTCCAATCGCATTTCCACGGCTTCAAGCACAGCCATCCGCCCTGCGATGACCGTTGTATCCATTCCGAAATGGAGGCACACGGCCAAACAAGCAAAGGAGTCTTGTATAGAAGCATCATCAGTGAATGGAAAAACATAGCTGTGCTCTTCGCCACGACATTGGTAAACGATTTTTGTCGCTGCCTCACCCTTGTTTATACCTTTTATATATAGGAAACAGTTTGCATCCTTCCTGGACCATGTCAGCAATGTGCATTCCTCCAACATCTCACGGGCACAGTCCATAATCAACCTGTCGTCACCATTGCACACGAGGAATTTGCATTGGGTGAACAGTTTCATCTTTTCCAGGCACTTCTCTTTCAGTGATGAGAAGTTTTCCTGATGTGCGTTGCCTATGTTGGTCAGGACTCCTATTGTCGGTTTTATCATGCGTTGCAAGCGTGCCATCTCACCAGGTTCTGAGATACCAGCTTCAAAAATCCCCAGCTCAGTGCCGCTGTCAAGCAGCCATAAAGCAAGCGGGACACCGATTTGAGAATTGTAGCTTCTGGGCGAGCGTGTCACATGCCAGTCCTTGTTCATCAATTGATACAACCATTCTTTCGTTACCGTCTTGCCATTGCTGCCTGTAATTCCTATGATTGGAATGGAAAGGTTGCATCTCACATGGCTCGCCAACTGTTGTAACGCAACCAATGTGTCATCTACGAACAAGAAATTAGCATTGGCATAGCGTTCTGCCAACAAATCATCGTTGTAGGATGTGCAGACCACAAAATTGTACACACCCTTCTTGTACAACCCATCAATATAGTCCTGTCCGTCGCCCCTCTTGGTTTTGAGGGCAAAAAACAATGTGCTTTCGGGAAAAGACAAAGAGCGGCTATCGGTCAATAGCCACTCTATCCTTGCCTCCTTAGTAAGATGTTGCCGTGACGGTATGATACCGGCAATCTCATCTATGGTGTATGTCATCAGACTTGTCTTTAGTGCACCTTTATGCTTGCTGCCAAAGCCTTGGTCTTGTCCCTCAACGCATCCATATCCGAACCGAGAGGAGCATTGCAGAGCACCACCCCGAGGCGGCGGTTGAGCCTGGTGGCTTTCTTTCCGAATATTCTTATGTCAGTGGCAGGCGTTGCACAGACTTCCTTGATTCCGTCATATTCTGGGAAACCATCCTCCTTGACTATCGGGGACAGGATGACTGCACTTGCCCCCATCCTCTCGCAAGTGATTTCAGGGATAGGCAATCCCAACACGGCGCGGCAATGCAACTCAAATTCATTGAAGTTTTGTGTCCCGGCCATCGTCACCATGCCTGTGTCATGAGGGCGTGGCGAAAGTTCTGAGAAATATACCCCCTTATCCTTGCTAAGGAAGAACTCGACACCCCAGATGCCCGAGCCGCCAAGTGCGGCAGTGATGAGTTTGGCCATGCGCTGCGCCTCCATGAGGTCGTTGTCATTGACGGTTGCGGGTTGGAAGCTTTCGCGATAGTCCCCACCCTTTTGCACATGACCTATCGGGCGGCAAAACAACGTCTCGCCATTGTCCTGCGTGACAGTCAGAAGTGTTATCTCGCTGTCGAAGTTGATGAACTCCTCGACAATCAACTCCATGATATCCCCCCTGCTGCCATGGCAACCATAGTCCCAGGCGTGTTGCAGTTCTTCGGCAGACCTGACCAGCGACTGCCCTTTGCCCGACGATGACATGAGCGGCTTGACCACACACGGGTATCCGATTTCATTGGCAGCAGCGACAAGCTCCTCGAATGTTTTGGCATAAAGGTATTTTGCCGTCTTCAACCCCAGCTCCTTGGCAGCAAGGTCTCGGATTGACTTGCGGTTCATCGTGTAATTGACAGCCTTCGCGCTCGGCACCACCCTGATACCTTGCTTCTCGAAGTCATACAAGCATTCTGTCCTGATTGCCTCAATCTCTGGGACTATCAAGTCTGGCCGATGTTTCTCAACCACTTCCTTGAGACGTGCGCCGTCAAGCATACTGAACACCTCGTACTCGTCAGCCACCTGCATCGCCGGAGCGTTCTCATAGGAATCGCAAGCGATGACGTATTGCCCGAGACGCTTAGCAGAGATGACAAACTCTTTGCCCAATTCGCCCGAGCCTAAAAGCAGAATCTTTTTCATATCGTGATTTAATTAACCGTTTGTAGCACAATTCACTTCATTGATTTATACACTGGGATGAAGACCAAAGCTGCCGAAATCACCAACGACAGGATGACTGGACCGTCAATTCTCTTTGCCGTCGTTATCACTACGAAGAACAGCACTCCCCACAGCAGTATGAAGCAAATCGCTTGGAATCTTGTGATTTTCCGTCTCATCTCGACTATTATAGTGATGCAAATATAGCTGTTACAAACGAAATGCGGTCAAAGCACGTCGCCTAATAGTCATCCAAGCATCAATTAATCCTCCTTGGCAATCATTTTGCCACGTCAGACATTCAATGCCCCCTTGAACGCATTGTCAAAATCACGTTCCTGGTCTTTGGCAAAGAACGGCATTCCCCACACGTTGAACCGTTCTGTCGCTGTTGAGAAATGTATGCACGCCTTGCCTCTTATTTGGCGCAGGCAGTCCTCCTTCCATTTGTCGGTTTCGCGGAGATGCCGTCCTTTAGGCTCAATGAATATCTGGATGTTGTCGCAGATGTCGCCATCGTTGTCACGTTGCATGAACAGCACATAGTCAGGCTCAAACAATCGTCCGTCTTGAAAACCTGCCAGCTTCAAATCTTTCTCGTTACGCAGCAGATAGATGTTCTGGTATTTATCCTTTAGCTTGGAATAGATGGAGTCGATGTACTTGATGAACCACTTCTCCTCCGACGTGCCGTAGCAGTCATTGTAGGCGTGCCAGTCATAGTTGCCTAAATCCATTGCCAATCCGGCGGCAGCTTCACGCATAGACTTGCCAAACTCCTTGTCACTATCCTTGTCTACCGTTATTTTCAGTATATGGTCTTTGAACACGCTTTTCAAGTCCTGCGGTTCAAAATCGGTTGACCCGTATGCCAAGTTCCATTCCTGCGGGAGCATCTTGTCTATTTGCTTGAGCACCTCGACCGCGACAAACAGCTTATCCCTCTGCGACAGTTCCACCAAAACCTTTTCGTGACCGGCTATCGCTATGCTCAGGTCAGCGAGATAGTCGCCGCTTTCTATGAATTCCTTTATAGATGTCAGATGCGGCAGCCTCGGCGACAGGGATGAGAATCGGAAGTTTTCCAGTTTGTTGATGGCAGCCCTCGTGACGTGCTTGCCCAGTTCGTGCATCTTGATGGTGCGATAGTGCAGGGTGTCATTATCATCAGTCTTGTAATCATCAAATGCCGCGCTGCTCTTCATCATCCCGCTCATCACCTTGACGCGGAAAGTGTGTGACAGTATTGCCTCACCCAGCGATGCCGGGATGCTGTCGATTGGTTTCTCCAGCCGTTTGTTGGCAAACACCTTTCCTTTCAAGTAGAGTTGCGTCCGCTTGAATTCCTCCTTCAGGCGCAAGTCAAGTATCTTAGTGTTGTCAGCCTCCATTCCCGTGGCAACTAAAGCATCGTGCAGCTCCTGGATGTATCGGGGATTGTGTGCACTGTGGTAGTGCAACTTCTCTACCACCCTCAGCGGGTTGCCTATGTCATTGTCAAACTTCCTTTTCCCGGCATCCATATTGCTGCCGCGCACCTTGAATGGCATATACCGTGCCCCGCGTCCTATCAGTTGAGCTTCCTGCATGGTCGTCTTGCCCGGCTTGCCGCTTTTGGCATCACGGGTGTCATAGAGGCGCACTATGTCAAACAGATTGAGCACATCCCAACCCTCGTTGAGCATATCGACGGCGAATATCACCCTGTACGGATTGTCGGCAGCCTCCAGCGAGTTCAACGCTTTGACCGTCTCGGGTGGCAAGTCCTTCTTGGTCTTGCTGTCCACCAGCATTGTGTTTTCCTCCTTGAAGTCTTCTTTCAACTCCAGCAACAGGTTGTCAAGTGTTATCCCCTTGCTGTCGAAGTAGTGGAATGCTGCGGCGATGTCGCCTGTCGCCCTGCCTTTCATCTTTGTCAGTTCGTCCGGCTTGAGATGTTTCACAGCGTCGATGAATTGCCGATGCGCCTCCTTGTTCTCGGCCGTCGTCTTTGACTTGAGCATCAGCACCGGTTTGACATCCTGGCCAATGCTTACAAACAGTTTGCGCTTGTACTGGCTCAGCACCACCGCCTGCATAGCCCTGTCCATGGGCGGCAAGTCGGTCTGCACGACTTCTATGTCCTTGGAGTAGCAGTCCTCGCGGAATGCCTTTAGTGGGTAGTTGAAGATGACCTTGTTTTTGTACTTCTCCGCTATCAACGGATTGGTAAGATCCTCGGTGGCGGTGAAGTCAAGCAGCACGTTGGGCAAGACCGACTGCTGCGGCGAATGGAATATCCGCATCACCGTGTTTTCCCAGTCCTCGCTCTCCGTGCTGTCAGTCCCAGGCAAGCGTGGTTGCTGCCCTTTGCCTTTTTTGGTCGCCACGTTGACATGATGCGCCTCGTCGGAAATCATCACTATGCTGCGGCCTGCAAAGTCGTCGTAGGTAACACCACCCTCACGCGGATTGTTGAGCATCGAGTGCAGCCCCTGCGTGGTGGTCAGGCAGAGGTTGATGCTGTCATTGTCGCAGTTCTGGAAGTTGTCAACGCTCCTGACAACGACCTGTCTGCCGTCGATGGTGATTTGCGGGGCAAAGAGATATTTTGCCGACAACGGGTTGAGCAGGTTGTCCCTTGTCTTTTCCAAGATGTTGTTGGAACTGACAAAGAACAGGAAGTTACGGTAGCCCCGAGTGTAGAGGTAAAGCATCAGGCCAGCCATAATGAGCGTCTTGCCGCTGCCTGTGGCCATGTGAAACAACAGGTGGGGCGGCACCTCCTTCTCGTCAAAATCTTCCCAGTAATTGATGAAGTACTGGAAGCACTCGCGTTGGTACTCACGCAGTGCCATCCTCGCATTCAGTGCCGAGAGGCACGCCGGCATCTCGGTCTTCTCTATGTTCCTGCTGCCTAACAAGTCTCGCAACCTGGCCTGCAAGTCTCCTAAGTCCTGCCGTCTCATCGTCTGTTGGAATAAAATTGCTTGTTCAACCGTTTGTCGCTGTCTGACATCCCGTATTCATCGTTGTCCATCTCCGACAGCGGCACGTACAGCAAGTTTTTGTCAAGGCACTCGATCAGCAACCGTTTGGCATCGTCCAGACTTAGCTCTCTGAAATCTTTGGCATTGGCGTCAACATCCTTAGGCTTGACGCTCCAACTCAAGAACCCCGTCTGCTGCATCCTCTCCCAGATGTCGAGCAGACAGTCATGGTCGCCAGCGGCAACTATCTCGTCGGCAAAACGTTGGTTGAGCAATGCCAGTTCGCAGTAGACGAATGAGCCGCCGCCCTGCCAGTTATTTCTCTTGGAAATCCCACTTTGTTCCCCAACAATGACCTTCGACATCCTTAACAACATTATCTCTATGTGCTTATCAAGCTGTTCACATACGATATACCGCCTATTAAGCTTATGCGCCACTGCTGCGGTCGTCCCACTACCACCAAATATGTCAAGCACGAGATCGCCCTCATCTGTATGTGCTTTCATTATCCTCTCAATGAGTTTTTCCGACTTCTGACCCTTGACTTCGTAACCATTGCCCAGCATCTTGGAAACAGTTTCTCCAGAAAACGAAACAATAGCAATACTATTCAGGTCATCATATTCATTGCCGTTCCAAACATCCTCTATCGGATATTTTTCGACTTTCTTGGAAGCAAAATCCTTGAACTCCTCTTTTGGAATGTAGTGTTTTTTAAAATCTGCGCATGACTTATTCTTGGTATAATAAAGGATAGTATCATGATTTCTTATCCAATTATTGTCCTTTGTCTTGTAACCAGACAACCAGCCGATCCTCCATATTATTTCACGTTGGAAATTATCCTCTCCAAATATCTCATCCATCAACACTTTAGCATAGTGAACCTCGTGATAATCAAGATGCAAATAGATAGCTCCATCTTCACTTAGCAACTGCCTTGCCACCTCCAGCCTATTCCTCATGAACGTCAGCCACGTCGAATGCCTGAAACTGTCGTTGTAACCGAAGCTGTCATTGCCAGTGTTGAACGGTGGATCAATGTATATCAGTTTGACCCGCCCGCCATAGAGACGCTTGAGCGAATGCAGCACCAGCAGGTTGTTGCCCTTGATGATGAGATTGTCGGTCGGCGCGACGGCATCCACCGCGTGCGCCCCGCTGCTGTCATACCGTTGCCAACCGGTCAACGCCTTTGGCTCGGTCAGGCGGTCGATGTCGTCGGGGGCGAGCACCTCGTTCCAAAACGTCTCTTGCCGCCGGGCATCCTCGCGGGTCTGTCCACCCTCAAGCACGCAGTCCTTGTGTGGCCACGCCAGCACCACCTCGCGGCTGTCGGCGATGAACGATCCGTCATCTGCCACCAGCCCTATCTTGTTCTTGTAACTGGTGTAGCTGTCGGGCAGGAAGCTCTTGCTCATCACGAACCTCTGAAACCTAACCTTGTCAAACACCATCACCCCACCGGCCTCGGTGAAGAAGTTGCGCCGCAGCCCGTCGTGTCCCATCAGCCGCCCCACCAAATCGGGGTCAACGGCCAAGGCCGCCTCGACCACGGCATTGCGCATCAGCACCCCGTCCTCGGTGCACCAGCGGCTGTCCATGCGCAGCAGCCGTTCAAGCTCGTGGTACAGTGCCAGATTGTCCATCAGTCCATCCTCCCTTGTTAGTCCTCCCGACTCCCAGGGGAGGGATGATTAGTCCATGATTAATGATGGCTTGACAAAACAAAAGCGTGGGAATCATGCCTGTCGCCGTCCCACTCATCGAGGCTCTCGCATTGCCCAAACAGTCGAGACGACAACTTGCAGAGCCCACGCATGGCATATATCGCGTCCATGACTGCGGCGTAAGGTGCGGCCAGACGGCCGCACGCCACAGAGCATGGTGACATATCCACCATGGGACATCCACCGTTGCCATGCCTTTTGACTGTTTGCGGTAATTTGCGAGATTACGATGAGTCAAAGACAAAGCGCGCAGTAAACGCCCTTCGTTATGTAAGCGACACCCTCCCACTCGCCCCCTTGCGGGCTCTGCGTGGCATGATGTCGCGACAAATGTAAACTAATTAATCTTAAAATCGAGGGGAAAGAGCGCGAAAACACTCTCCTTCCCGCACGATTTCCGCCCTGCACGCTGTCAAACAGGCATGACGGCACAAGCCGTATGTCCTTGCACGGATGCCTGCGCCGCCTCTCCACCCCAATGGCAATGCCGCTCCAGCCACGACATCATGCGCCGGCCTACCCCACTGCGCGGCAAATGGTAGCCCCCCTCACCCTCACCGTCCCTCCCACGGCATCCGCATTCGCGCCGCACGAGGCAAGGCAAAATCCAGACGACTACGGACATACGATCAGCGATGTCTGGCACAAAATCCCATCACTCACCGGGAAAACTTCCATTGGGTCAGGCCTAAAGTTGGATTGCCCGGTGCATAAAGTTCATTCAGAAGTTTTGTTTATATATTCAAAAGTTCTGTTTATATAAACAAAAGTTCTGAATATATAAACAGAACTTTTGTTTTTACTTTATGTACGGAGGAAATGAACTTTTCTCGCCGAGACGTTGAAGTTTATGCCCGACCTAATGGAAGTTTTGGCCAGACCTCATCGGTTTTCTTCAACGACCCGCCGCCCTACTCGATCTTCATCCCGGGGATGAGCGGCGTGACATCGACCAGCTGTAAGTCTTCGACCATTGAGAGGGTGCCTTGCTTATACTGCTGGAAATGCGGGGTCTTGATGTGGCTCTCGTAAGCTGCGCGGTCGGCATAGATTTCGAGTATCGTGACCTTGTTGGGAGCATCCTTCTCGGCAGTGGCATAGAGTGCCAACACGCCGGGTTCGAGGCGCATCGAGGCTTCTATTTCTTCTTTCAGAAAAGCGTTATAGACTTCGAGGCTCGACGGGTCAACCGTGATTTTCGACAGTCGTACCAGCCGGGCAGTGGCATCTGCGGGCTTGGCCGCCTCTTGCTTGATGACGCGCAGAGCCTTGATTGCCGCCGGGAAGCCGATGTAGGGCAAACATTGGATGATGGCGGCAGTGAGTGTCTCGGGCGAGTTGCCGACATTGATGTTGCCGTGATAATGTGACTGCAACTGGCTGTCGGCCTCGATGGTGGCCAGCACGCAATAGCCCAACAGCTCGCGTGTCGGCAGATCAAGAGCGCCGCGGCTGTATATCTCGCCAAAGAAGTAGTCGGTCAGAAACTGCTCGACATCGCTGCCCATGCCTCCCGGCACTCCGTCCATGACTGAGGCTATGCCACCCGGGTAGAGCTTGTCCTGGATTGCAGCACCGCGCTCGTGGCGTGTAGCCTCATCGACCGTC
The DNA here is from genome assembly GCA_944321635.1 of uncultured Bacteroidaceae bacterium. Lineage (GTDB taxonomy): Bacteria > Bacteroidota > Bacteroidia > Bacteroidales > Bacteroidaceae > Avibacteroides. Next base: position 28,524 of record CALULY010000009.1, read on the forward strand.
GCTTGCGGGGCGAGGGGCAGGGCTATGCCACGCTCGGCAAACACCTCGTTGACCGTGGCCACGGCATTGAGCATACGGGGGAAGCCGATGAACGGGGCGGTGAGATACATCACCTCGCGCAACTCCTCGGGCGTCACCCCGACATTGAGTGCAGCCCCGGCATGAGCCTTTAGCTGGGGCAATGTCTGCATCGTGGCAAGCGTGATGCAGGTGATCATCTCGCGTTGACGCAGGGTCAGGTCGCCGGTCTGGAACACTTCGCCGAAGATGAACTTCTGCAAGATGTCCATCATCTCGGGGTCGGTGCCTTGTCCTGTCAGTGCTTCGCCGCCGAACAAGGCATGGTAGTTTTGCTTGCAAGCCTCGACGCGATCAACCTTCTGCGCCGTCTGAGCCATTGAGGTCAGGCAGCACGCCACGAGGAGGGCAAGCAGTGTGATTCTGTTTTTCATAATCAGTTCACAGGCTATTATTACCCAACCAATAACCACAGCTATCCATCCGTAAGATTTTGTCCGAACCTAAGAATCTTGTTTTCATATCGACCGTGATTTATTCTGTTACTACCACCTTGTTTACTACTTCGGTTTGACCACTCACGACACGTACAAGGTAAACGTCATCGGCTGCCAAGGCCGTGGCGGGGGCATCATCTGCCCCATCGACTAGCAAGTTGCCGGCCAAGTCGTACACGCTGAGGCGGTCATAACTTCCATCAACCGACAACGCGCCATTGACACATCTGACCACAGGGGCATCGTTGGCTGCCGTCACGATACCGGTACTGCCTCCCAGTCCGGTTTCGTCAAGCCACCCGGCTATCATGTCGTGGCAGTTGCCTGTCTGTGACGAACGTATCCACAGGCTTGGTGAAACGAACTCGCCACCGGGTATCAACCGATGCGCATCGTCCTCAACACCGCTGATGCCACTGCTGGCACTCGAAACGATGAGCCCTACGCGCTTGCCTGTCATCTGCCCACCGTTGTGAAACAGGAAAGTCTGCATCGGGGCGGCCATGTTGCTCCACCACAGAGGGGTTGCAACGATTATCTCGTCATAGGCTGCCAAGTCAACCGATACGGGTTTTATTTCCGGATAAGACGAGGCATCATCGGGGTTTTCCCTTATCGCGGCTATCAATGCACTGCCGAGGGCATAGCCGTCAGCGGCATAGACCAGTCCTTCTTCCGCCGGCTCAATCCTCACGACATCGGCACCCGGCAACCGGGCCGCCAAGCTGCTGACTATCGTCGCCGTGTTGTTGGTGAAGCTGTAATAGACCACCAATGTCCTTGCACTTGCCGCCGTCATTACGACAAACATTGTCAATAATACTGTAAGCCTTTTCATACCGCTCCTCCTGCATCAATCGTTTTTCTTGTATTCTTTGCCGAAGCCGGTACACTTGCCTATCGTATCGCCTGTCCTCAGATAGGTGTAGTTTGGCATTTCAAACAGTACCGGTTTGAGCTTGTCGTAGTCAGGTTTACCCTTCTCATTCAATACATCCTCGTCGGCGTAAGTATTTACTATCCGGCAGATGAAGTTGTCGAATGTCTCGGTCTCGTAGTTGTCAACTACCTCACATTCCATCACCAGCCGGCTCTCATCGATGACCGGCGTACCGGCCTCGCCGAGATGATAGACGAACACGTCAGATTTGTCCGCCTTGCTGCCGCTGACGCAGCCTACATAGTCGGCACGGTCAAGCATCGCCTCGCTGACCATGTTGACTGACACCTTGCCCGATTGCTTGATGCCACGATTGGTATAATGTCCCTTAAACAAGCTCAGCATAATCCGGTCATGGCCTATGATGCCCACATGAGCCACGAGCAACCAGTTGACTTTGCCTTCCACTTCAGCACCCACTACAACGACCGGCGTGGGATAGAGTGCCAGTGTTACTCCAATGTTCTTTTTCATATTACTATACTTTATTATGGTTAGTCTTCAAACAAGCGTTCAGCATTGCCTCGCATTCAACGTGTCAAAGGGATAGATTGTCTCCTTGATGGCCGTCCCGATATCAGGCAACGGGAATGTCTCCTCCAACTCAGCATCATGGGCGGCAAGCACTTCAATGTATTTGGGCAGGATGATATGCGAATGTACATCTATCGCCTGTCCCGAGACTTGCGGCATCCTTAGAGCCGTCAATAATAATATGGTAAGTATCCTTGGCATCTTTCTCTACATCTTGTTACCAATGCAAAGGTAGATGCGGCAAAAGGCGGAGTTTGTACCCGTTTTACTGACGATACAAACCCTTTTACGGAATAAACAATACAGATTTTCTGACTACGTTCCTGGCGTCACTCCTTGCTGCCAGACGTATGGGAGGGTTCAGACGATTTGACAGACTTCACCACACGCCGCCCGACCTTGCCGAGACGCTTGGCCTTGAGCCACTCGGCTTTGCGTGCCTCGTATGCTTCGCGTTGACGCTCCAGATAGTTGTCTGCCATGATTGTCTTGCCGGTTTGCGCGGCTAAGTTATTGCAATTTGGTTATATTAGCACCCGATAACGCCAAAAACAACGTAAATCAGTATGGATTTCTTAGAATTAGTAGAAAAGCGGCAGAGCGACCGCAAATACGAGACGCGCCCAGTCAACCGTGAACTCATAACCCAATGCCTCGAAGCAGCCCGCCTCGCCCCATCGGCCTGCAACTCGCAGCCGTGGAAGTTTGTTGTCGTCGATGACCCTGCACTGCTCAAAGACGTTGCGGATGCCACGGCTGGCATGGGCATGAATAAATTTGCCCACGAAGTCCCCGCCATCATCGCCGTCGTGCTTGAGAAGATGAACCTCACGGCCAAGATTGGCAGCGTCATCAAGGACAAGGAATATTCGCTCGTTGACGTTGGCATAGCCGTGGAACACTTCTGCCTCGCCGCCACATCGCTCGGCCTCGGCACGTGCATCATCGGATGGTTTGACGAGCGGCGCATGAGGCGGCTGCTCGGGGTGAAGGGCAAACGTATCCCACTGCTGATAACCCTCGGCTACCCGGCAGGCGAGCACCGCACAAAGTCCCGCAAGGCTCTCGACAAAATGAGCTGTTGGAATCGCTACGAGTGACGCGCCCCGCCGTCACGACGCATCGAGGATCTTGTAGGCAATCTCCATGTAACGGATTATGTCCAGCGTCAACTCCCGCTCATAGACATCCGACCGCTCATGCCCCAGCCGCACCACAATGGCGTTGCGGTCGGGGATGGCGAAGACATATTGCCCCAGCATCCCCCTCATGTAAGGGATAGCCTGCCCGTCGCGGTGCATCACCCACGTCTGGAAACCGTAGTAATCGAGGCTGTCCCTACCCCACTGGTCTTTGAGATAGGATGCCGGCGACATCATCTCGTCGATGTAACGGCGCGACACCAGCTGCCGCCCGTCCCAATCGCCGTGGCGCAACATCAGCCGTCCGAAGCGGGCTGCATCACGTGCCGTGGTGTGGAAGCAGCAAAAAGCCTTCTCGTCCCCACCCGGCTTGTCAAGCAGCCAATAGGCATCATGCTCAGGCCGCATGGGCTGCCACAGCTTCCGCTCGGCATAACGGCTCAGCGTCTCACCCGTCGCCGCCTCGATGACAAAGGCCAAGAGCTGTGTCTCCCCGCTGCGGTAAGTGTACTGCACCCCGGGCGTGCCAACGACATCAAGCCCCGTCACCAGCTCGCGCAAGTCGTTGCCATAGTAGGCATGGGTCGTCGGCGAGAACAGCGAGGCATAGCTCTCGTCCCAGTCCATCGCGCCGCTCATCGTCAGCAGGTCGCGCACCGTCACATCTGCCTGCCGCCCTTTGACATACTGCGGCAGGTATTTGCTGACGGCATCATCCAAGCTGCCAATCTTGCCTTCGTCCAAGGCTATGCCCGCAAGCAAGCCTACAATGGTCTTGGTCGCCGAGTAAAGGTTGGACGTGCGGCCATCCTCCCATCCCGAGCGATAAGTCTCAAACAGCACACTGTCATCCCGTATGACAAGGAATGACACAGTGCGCATCTCGTCCAGATAAGCCGAGTCGGCACTCGTCAGCGAATAGACATTGCACTCCTCACTGCGCGGCCACACCCAAGGCGAGGCGGCAGCGTGCAACGTGTCCCGGGCGAACAGCCCGGCATCGGTTATCTCAGGGTAAAGGTGGATCAACGCCTGGCGGGCGTAGTGCGGCAGGCAGAGCCAAACCACGCCGGCAGCGGCGAGGATGATGGCGGCAGTGGCAAGCAGTTTCTTCTTCATAAACGTCATTCGTCAAATTTGGATGGCGTGAATATAAGGCTTATTTGCCAACGGCAGCGCGGCGCGGGAAAAAGAAAGGCGCGGGGAAATCTTCCCTCGCGCCATTTGTCTCAATCTTAACTAGTGCTCGCACACTCAGACGGTCATTATTTCCTTTTCCTTGGCTGCGAGCAGGTCTTCGAGCTTCTTGACATATTTGTCATGGACTTTCTGCAACTTGGCCTCGCCATCCTTTTGCTCGTCCTCGGGCATACCGTCCTTGACAGCCTTCTTCAACGCGTCGATGGCGTCGCGCCTTGCGTTGCGGATGCTCACCTTTGCAGTCTCGCCCTCGGCCTTGCACTGTTTGGCCAGCTGCTTGCGGCGTTCCTCGGTCAGGGGGGGTATGCCTATGCGGATGATTTCCCCGTTGTTTTCAGGCATGATGCCGAGATCTGAGTCAATGATAGCCTTCTCGATGACCTTGAACATCGACTTGTCCCACGGCTTGATGGCTATCGTCCTCGCGTCAGGCGTGGTTATCGCCGCGACATTGTTCAACTGGACTTGAGTGCCGTAGGAGTCAACCCTGATGCCGTCGAGCAGGCGTATGTCCGCACGGCCGGCACGGATGTGCGCCAAAGACTCTTCGAGGAATGCGACGGCCATTTCCATCTTCTCTTCCGCGCCGCCAAGAATAACTTTTGATTCTGCCATATCGTTAATGTTTTATTGGTTCACTTGTTTTTTTGATGTCGTCAAAAGTATATCAATTTTCCTTGCGGTGCAATAGCTGACCCGCCACCCCCATTGTTTCGCCCCCGTCAAGGCGAGCCGCAGGCGCGTCTCGGTGCTTCAGCGGCGTGGGTCGGTGAGCCACGGTTTTGTCTCGCCTTGTAAGTGGCAGTTACAAAGATTGTAAGTCGCGCTTACAAAGGTTGTAAGTGGCAGTTACAAAGCACCCCGCCGGCGCAGCCTCCCGGTCCACGCCGTGGGCTCCCGGGGAAAGGATGCTGGATGGCAATGGCGGCACAGCAAAATGCCAGGCGGCCGAAGGAATGGCAACCTGGCATTTTGACAAGCCTATAAGACGGAGAGAGGGGTAAGTGCCTCGTCACTTGAACGTGACAAGGACACGCAGCTCGGTTATGCCCTTGCGTTTGGCGGCCACATACGTCCTCGGACGGCATCCCTCGCGCCGCAAGTCGGTCAGGAACAGGGGGTGGTGCAGGCCGAACAGGGTGGCTTGGAAGGTGTCGCCTGGCTCAAGTTTGGAATTCTCCGCTTCCAGCACCCTGAAATGTTCGTCGCCGATGTAGACGACGCGGCAGCGACGGTTGGATTCCCAACGGAGTTCCACCTCGTCGCCCTCCTTGAGCTTGCCTGGAACGACCTGCTTGTCAAACAGGAACTCGGAGTCGTCGAGCATCCCGCATTCAAAGGAATTGCTGAAATCGTCCCATCCGGTGAATCCGGCATAGCGCGAGAGTATCGACAAGGTGCTGGCACTCGGCTGGTGGTCTGAGGGGACATATTCCCAGATGCGCTTGAGGGTGGAGAGGCTGAGGAGTTCTTTTGTCGTGCGGTTTATCTCCCCGAGCAGGAAATTGAAGTCGGTAGGGGTCTTGAGTTTGCGCCCAGCCCGCTCTTCGACCATCCCTTTCAGCGTTTCTATCTTTTCATTTTTCATCATTTGTCTATTTATTGCAAAAATAGGCAAAAGGGCGTGTCTGTCATTTTACCCACCCACATGAACCAACTTGAACCACTCGCGCGACACGCCCGGGCATGAGCGGTCAGAGCAATCACCAAGACCTGTGCTGCCAATCATAACTGCGCCAAGTAATCTGTGCGGTCGAAACGGCCGCATTGAGATAAAGGGAATGTTCAGGCAATGACGGGGCAATGACTTCATCGACTTGCTTGCGGACTGCCGCCTCGATGTCAAGAAAGACACTGCTGAGCACATCGCTCTTCGTATGAATTGACACAGTTGAATCACCGAAGATGGAATCTGCCTCTTGAAGATACCGCAACGCCGTCTCACGCGCCATCTCGTTGATCTTGGCCATGCGCGGGTCGGAGTTGAATGCCTCGATCGGTGAGACACCATGTTGCATGACAGTCTCCACATTATTTATATATACTGTGTCCGATCTATGCACCGCCAGTGTGTCGTGCAACCAGCTCACATCTGCTGTGGTGGCGACTGTTGCACGCCACCACCCATAGCCTGACACTGCCGCCAATAGCACAAGCAGGGCTATGATGACCGGCACGGCCACCGGCCTCGGGCGCAAGGCATCCGCCACTGCGTCAGCTGTGGCATAACGCTCGTCACGGTCGCCCTTTATGCAACGTGCCGCCACCCTCGCCATACGGCGTGAACGATGCGGCAACGTGGCATCAATCTCAAGCAGTATCAGCCCGAGGGCATAGATGTCTGCACGCGCGTCAACCTTTGCCTCCTTGTCAAATTGCTCAGGTGCGGCATAACGCCTCGTGCCCGCCGGCTCTTTGAACACTGCGAAATCATCGGCATCAGACAGCCCGAAATCTACCAGCTTGACATGACGACCGTTGTTTGTCAGCATGATGTTGGCAGGCTTCAAGTCCCTGTGGACTATCTGCCTGCCGTGTATGTAGGACAAGGCACTGCACACCTCGTCCGCCACCCTGAACGCCTCGGCTCGCGACATGGTGTGCCTCTTGATACATTCGCGCAAGGAGATGCCATCAACATACTCCATGACGATGCAGAGGCCAAGCCCGGCGACCTCTTCCAAGCCCTCGGTACGGGCTATGGCGGGGTGTGAGAGGTTGTAGCCTATGGAGAATTCCTTCTGGAGCATGGCGCGGCAAAACTCGTCATCGACCTTGCCGGGCTTGAGGCACTTCAGGACGAACCATTTGCCCAGACGCTTTGCGCGGAACAATCGGCAAAAGCCCGTCGTGGACTCATAGAGCAAGGTGAAATCAGAGAACGAGTTGTCCAGGAAATGCCCGCCCTCGTCGCAGAAGAACGAATCGGATGTATAGGATGACGGCATCTATCGGCAGCCTGTCAACTATGTCATATCAATTATGTACCAACGTGCCGATGCCTTCGCCGTCGATGACCTTGCGCAGGTTGCCCACGGTGTCCATGTCAAAGACGATGATGGGCAGGTTGTTCTCCTTGCACATACACGTGGCGGTCAGGTCCATCACCTTCAGTCCCCGTGCAAGCACCTCGTCGTAGGTGATGTCGTCAAACTTGGTCGCCGTGGGGTCTTTCTCAGGATCGGCGGTGTAGATGCCATCAACGCGAGTCCCCTTGAGCATTACCTGAGCCTCGATCTCTATGCCTCTGAGTGATGAGCCCGTGTCGGTGGTGAAAAACGGGTTGCCCGTGCCTGCCGACATGATGACCACCTCGCCACGCTCAAGACACTCGACGGCGCGCCACTTGTTGTAGAACTCACCTATCGGTTCCATCCTCACTGCCGTCAAGACACGCGACTTGACGCCGACAGAGCCGAGGGCCGATGACAAGGCAAGGCTGTTGATGACCGTCGCCAGCATCCCCATCTGGTCGCCTTTCACACGGTCGAAGCCCTTGGATGCCCCGCTCAATCCACGGAAGATGTTGCCCCCGCCGATGACGATGCCGACCTGCACGCCGTCTTCCACTATTTCTTTTATCTGACGGGCATAGTCGCCGAGGCGTTGCTCGTCGATGCCATAACGTTTTTCTCCCATCAAGCTCTCGCCGCTCAGCTTGAGCAGCACGCGTTTGTATCTTGCCATATCCGTAAAAAATTGAATGTTAAGTGAAACAAAAATACATGAAATCAGCTCCAGGCAAAAACAAAGCCCCGATTTGTTGCGATAATCGGGGCTTTGACCTGTGATGCAAATGGATGTCAGTCGTTGGGACGGCTGTAGTTTGGTGCTTCGCTCGTGATGGCTACATCGTGCGGATGGCTTTCGAGCACGCCTGCATTTGTGATGCGGGTAAACTTGGCGTTGTGCAGTTCCTCGATGTTGTGAGCCCCGCAATAGCCCATGCCAGAACGGAGACCGCCGACAAGCTGGTATACCACTTCGTACAAGCTGCCCTTGTAGGGGACGCGGGCGGCTATGCCTTCAGGGACAAGCTTCTTGACATCGGTGACTGTGCTCTGGAAATAACGGTCTTTTGACCCGTTTTCCATCGCCTCAAGCGAACCCATGCCGCGATAGGATTTGAACTTGCGCCCGTTGAAGATGATAGTGTCACCAGGAGACTCCTCCGTGCCGGCTACCAACGAACCGACCATCACGCTGTAACCTCCTGCCGCCAATGCCTTGACGACATCGCCGGAATAGCGCAAACCGCCGTCCGCAATCAATGGCACGCCTGTGCCTTTGAGTGCCTTGGCCACGTCATAGACTGCCGAGAGTTGCGGCACGCCTACTCCCGCCACGACCCTCGTGGTGCAGATGGAGCCAGGACCTATCCCTACCTTCACCGCGTCAGCCCCTGCCTTGGCAAGTGCCAGTGCAGCCTCGGCGGTCGCAATGTTGCCAACCACGATGTCTATGCTTGGGAAGCACTTTTTAGCCTCTACCAACTTGTCGATGACACCCTTGGAATGCCCATGGGCTGTGTCGATGACGATGGCGTCAGCCCCTGCGTTTACCAAAGCCTCCATGCGTTGCAGCGTGTCAGCCGTTACTCCTACGCCGGCTGCTACGCGCAAACGGCCTTTGGAATCCTTGCAAGCCATGGGTTTGTCCTTGGCCTTGGTTATGTCCTTGTATGTTATAAGCCCGACGAGCTTGCCATTGCGGTCAACGACGGGGAGTTTCTCGATTTTGTTCTCTTGCAGTATCCTCGAAGCCGTCTCCATGTCAGTCGCCTGGTCGGTCGTGACAAGGTTTTCCTTGGTCATCACCTCGTCGATGTGCTTGTCCATGTTCTTCTCGAAACGGAGGTCACGGTTCGTCACTATGCCCACGAGGTAATTGGCATCATCGACAACGGGGATGCCACCGATGCGGTACTCCGCCATGAGCTCCAACGCGTCCTTGACCGTCGAGCCTCGCTTGATTGTCACAGGGTCGTAGATCATGCCGTTCTCAGCCCTCTTGACGATTGCCACCTGCCGTGCCTGCTCATCGATGCTCATGTTTTTGTGGATGACACCGATGCCGCCCTCGCGGGCTATGGCGATGGCCATCTGCGATTCGGTCACAGTGTCCATTGCGGCGGTAACAAATGGGATTTTCAACTCGATGTTGCGCGAAAACTTGGTAGACAAATCAACCTCGCGCGGAAGGACTTCGGAATAAGCCGGGATTAGTAGAACGTCGTCATAGGTCAACCCATCCATGACGATCTTATCTGCAATAAATGACATAGGGATATTGGTTTAATCTTTATTGCACGCAAATTTACGACATTCCGCCCAATACTTAACAATTGACCGCGAATTTTAACAAGGAATATGTCGTGACAACCCAACGGCAAGCGCATCGCGCAGCCCCAGCAACGGGGACAAAAGCAGCAACGTTCCTCAAATAATTGATGGCATGGCAAGCAACCTCTATTTTAAGCCTAAAAACATATAGATTAAGCCTAAGAATATATAGACTTAACCTGAAAATATATAGTTTAAGGCTAAAAACAAAGTTTTCTTGCAACGTCACGGATTGTGCAAACCCTGCAACGTTCCAAAATGACTAAAGGCAGGTGCGGACACATCTGATGCCACCACCGAAAACAACAGCCTCAGGTAGCGGGATTCGCTTGCCTGAGGCTGCAACATTGCCTTGCTGGCTCCGGCGCAGGCGGAGCGGACAGTGCGCGTTCACTGGGCATCCATGGTCACGTTGCCATCTGCATCGACGTCAAAATCTATCTCATAATATATTATGGAAGTGCTGCCGGCGTTGGATACGGTCTCATTGCCCTTTTCAACGACATTGACCCTAAATTCGGCAGTTTGTGCCGTCGTGTATTCGCCTTTGCCTGACGACGAGGCAGGAATGCCAGCTGTTATTTCGTAGCTTGCCACAGACTTGAACTCGTAATCTTCGGGAATCATGCTCTTGGCCTTGTCAATCTGCGCGACGATTGCAGCAGGGTCGAGTTTTGAAGCATCAATTGGTGTCACCTTGTCATAATCAAGCCCCTCGTCATACCAATGGTCTGGGCTAAGGTCGGTGGGTTTGAAACCGAGCTGCCCCACGAAGCCTTGTGTGAACACTTGGCCGTTTGCTCTCACCATTTTGACGAAAATGCTCCCTTGGCCAAGGTCGTTGCCCAGTTTCTCCCTGTCGCTCGTCCCTTCATTCCACTCGATTTCGACAAGTTTCCATTCGCTTGGGTTGACGCTTTCCGTAACAATGTCCTTGACCTTGTTGACGGCTTCCTCGGAATCCATGGCTATTTTGCCGAACCCGAGACCTCCACCACACGATGACACTGCCGTGGCAATGGCTGTCGCGGCAATGAGGCTGGTAAGTTTTGCTTTCATGATAGTTTGTTCTTGTTAAATTTGACTTACAAATGCCCCACTAATAACAATGCAGTGCTGTGGTGGCATTGCAAACATAAGCAAACATTAACGTTTACCCCCCCCCCGACAGTTAAATTATATTAATAAAACGATTCTTACCTGATTTTTAAGCCCAAATCGGTCATTAGACATTGGTGGACAATCCCGCCAAAGTCTAATGACCGATTTGGGCTAAAGGTTTGAATTTACTGGCGAAAGGCATCCATGAAAACACGCAAGCCGTGCGGCTTCTCAATCTGGGAAACCGCACGACTTGCATGTGCCACCGCCTTTGGTCTGCATGGCATCGCAGGACAGGGATGTCAATTGCCGTTCTCGGAGATGAATTTAATCCTCACGAGCCTGACTTCTTCCTCTGTGAAGTCGTCGCCAAGCTCCTTCATTGCCTCGTCGATGCTGTCTGTCTCGGACTCCTTGAAATATTCGTAGATGTCTTCAAGGTGGTAATCGTCCATGACTTCGTTCAAAAAGTAGTCTATGTTTATCTTAGTCCCCGAATTGACTATGGAATCCAACTGGTCAAGCAGTTCGCTGAAGTCCAAATCATTGAACTTGGCTATGTCGTAGAGTGACTGTCGCCGGTCGATGCTCTGGATGATTGCCAACTTTTTCTTTGACTTGTCGGGCTTGGTCTTCACACGGAAGTCCTCGGGACGTATGATGTCATTCTCCTCGCAATGCCTCTTTATGAGTTCACAAAACTCCTTGCCGTAGCGTTTCGCCTTGCCTGCACCGACCCCTGGTATGTTCTGCAATTCCTCTATGCTTATTGGATAGGTCGTCGCCATCTCTTCCAACGATGGGTCTTGGAAGATGACGTATGGCGGAAGGTTGTGCTTGGCCGCTATCTTCTTGCGAAGGTCATTGAGCATCGAATACAAGACAGGGTCGGCAGCACTTGCCCCTCCCGATTTCTCCGGAGCTTCTTCCATTTCCTCAAAGTCGTTGTCTTCGGTGATTTTAAACGACACCGGATGCTTGAGGAACTTCTTTCCCGCCTCTGTCAACTTGAGAACGCCGTAGTTCTCCACTTCTTTCTCCAAGTATCCTGCTATGACGGCCTGACGGACAACTGCGTTCCAGGTCTTTTCTTCCTGATCCACGCCGCTGCCATAGACCTCAAGGTCGTCGTGCAAATGGTCTTGTATTTCTGATGTCTCCTTGCCAAGGATGACATCTATTATGTATTCGGTCTTGAATTTCTCTTTTACTGCCTTGACCGTCTCAAGTACAAGGCTCAACATCTCTTTTGCTTCCACTTGTTTCTTAGGGTTTAAGCAATTGTCACAGTTGCCGCAATTGGTTTCTGTGTACTCTTCACCAAAATAATGTAAAAGGACTTTCCTCCTGCATACGGAGGACTCCGCATAGGCCGCAGTCTCAAGGAGGAGTTGTTTGCCAATCTCCTGCTCGGCAAGCGGTTTGCCTTGCATGAACTTCTCAAGTTTCTGCAAGTCCTTGTTAGTGTAAAACGTGATGCACAGCCCCTCTCCGCCGTCACGCCCTGCCCTTCCGGTCTCTTGATAGTAGCCTTCGAGGCTCTTTGGGATGTCATAATGGATCACGTAACGGACATCAGGCTTGTCGATTCCCATGCCGAATGCGATTGTTGCGACGATGACATCGACGGTCTCCATTATGAATGCGTCTTGGTTTGCCGACCTGGCGGCAGAATCCATCCCTGCGTGATATGGCAACGCTTTTATCCCGTTCGCCACCAAGACTTCGGCGAGTTCCTCTACCTCCTTACGGCTAAGGCAATAGATGATGCCGGATTTGCCCTCGTGCTTTTTGATGAATTTGATTATCTCTTTGTCTACATTCGCCGTTTTTGGCCGCACTTCGTAATAGAGGTTCGGGCGGTTGAATGAAGACTTGAAGACTTTGGCATCCATCATCCCGAGGTTTTTCTGTATGTCATGCTGCACCTTTGGCGTTGCCGTTGCGGTAAGGGCAATCAATGGCGCGCGTCCGATTTCGTTTATTATGGGACGGATGTTCCTGTATTCAGGGCGGAAGTCATGGCCCCACTCCGAAATGCAGTGCGACTCATCCACGGCATAAAAGGAGATTTTGACAGAACGCAGGAACTCGATGTTGTCCTCTTTGGTCAAAGACTCGGGGGCAATGTACAGCAGCTTTGTCTTGCCGCTCACTATGTCTGATTTCACCGTGTCTATGGCCGACTTTGACAACGAGGAATTGATGAAATGTGCGACCCCGTCTTCTTCACTGAAGTTCCTCATGGCATCGACTTGGTTCTTCATCAAGGCTATGAGGGGCGAAATCACTATCGCCGTGCCTTCCATCAGCAATGACGGCAATTGGTAGCACAATGACTTGCCACCACCTGTGGGCATGAGCACGAATGTGTCGTTACCCTCAAGCAGATTCCTGATTATTGCCTCCTGATTACCCTTGAATTTGTCAAAGCCGAAATGCTTTTTCAACTCGGCCGTCAAGTCTAAATTATCCGCCATAATAGAATGTTTGTTTAGGTCAAACCGGGTTTTGCCCTAAACAAAGATATAAACTATTTAAAAGACAAATGCAATGCAGCAGCAAATTTATCCCTCAAATGCTGTTAGCCAGTTTTGCGAGGTTTGCCTTTTCGACCTGATGCTTGGCATAATCGAGGGTGACTTCATAGGTGTCAACATTTTCAGAAGGCAACTCAAACATGACATCCATCATTATCGTCTCGACAATCGACCTTAATCCGCGCGCCCCAAGTTTGAATTCGACGGCTTTGTCCACGACGTAATCAAGCACTTCATCGTCAAACTTGAGATCTATGCCATCCATCTCAAACAATTTGACATATTGCTTTACGATGGAGTTCTTTGGCTCTGTCAAGATTTGCCGCAAGGCGTGCCTGTCAAGCGGTGTGAGGTAAGTCAAGATGGGCAACCTGCCGATTATCTCGGGGATTAGTCCAAAGGATTTCAAGTCTTGCGGGGAGACATACTGCATGAGGTTGTTGCGGTCAACCTTGGCCGTGTCGGCGACAGCACCGAATCCAACGACATGGGTGTTGAGACGCTGCGCAATCTTCTTCTCTATGCCGTCGAAAGCTCCACCGCAAATGAAGAGGATTTCCTTGGTGTCCACCTGGATGAACTTCTGTTCCGGATGCTTGCGTCCTCCCTCTGGCGGGACGTTGACGATTGACCCTTCGAGCAATTTGAGGAGAGCTTGCTGCACACCCTCGCCGCTAACATCACGAGTGATCGAAGGGTTGTCACCCTTGCGGGCAATCTTGTCTATCTCGTCTATGAACACTATGCCGCGCTGGGCCTGCTTGACGTCATAATCCGCCACTTGCAACAGCCGCGACAAAAGACTTTCCACATCTTCCCCTACGTAGCCAGCCTGGGTGAGCACGGTAGCATCGACTATTGTGAACGGCACTTTGAGCATCCGCGCTATTGTCCGCGCCAACAGCGTCTTGCCTGTGCCGGTGCTGCCTACCATAATTATATTGGACTTCTCTATCTCAACCTCATCACCATTGTCAACTTGCATCAGCCTCTTGTAATGGTTGTAGACTGCCACAGAGAGGTAACGCTTGGCATCGTCCTGCCCGATGACATATTGGTCAAGATATTCCTTTATTTCTTTCGGCTTGGGCACGCTGTCGATATGGAATGGTTCATCGCCACCCTGCTTCTTCAGCACTTCATCAGAGACCTCAGCGGCCCTATGGGCGCAATCATTGCAGATGAAGCCCGATTGCCCGGACAACAGCAAAGCGACCTCATCCTCGGAGCGTCCGCAGAACGAGCATCTGTTAGTCTTCCTCTTTTCCAATATTATTGCTGTTTTTTGGTAAAGATACTGTCTATCATTCCATATTCCAACGCTTCCTGAGCCGTCATCCAATAGTCGCGGTCGGAATCTTTCTCGACTTTGGCATAATCGGTGTGGGAATGTTCGGATATGATGGTATATAGTTCCTTTTTCAGCTTCAGAATCTCACGGGCTGTGATCTCGATGTCAGAAGCCTGACCCTGCGCCCCGCCGAGCGGTTGGTGGATCATGACGCGCGAATGGGTCAATGCCGAGCGCTTGCCCTCCTTGCCAGCGACAAGCAAGACGGCTGCCATCGATGCCGCCATCCCAGTGCATATCGTAGCGACATCGCTGGTGATGAACTGCATCGTATCATATATTCCCAACCCGGCATAAACGGAACCGCCAGGAGAGTTGATGTAAATTGATATGTCCTTGCCTGGATCGACCGAATCCAAGTAGAGCAACTGCGCCTGAAGTGTGTTGGCCGTATAGTCATCTATCTGCGTCCCGAGGAAAATGATCCTGTCCATCATCAGACGCGAAAAGACATCAAGCTGGGTCACATTCAGCTGGCGTTCCTCCAATATATATGGGTTCAAGTAGTTGGCCTGTGTGCTGACGACATCATCAAAGACCTGGCCGTTGATGCCCAAGTGCTTGACAGCAAATTTCCTGAAATCGTTCATAAAGGGTTACTTATCATTAGTGTCAACGCAGGGGAGTCCCTCAACCCGTAGGAACAGATCAAAGAACTCCCCCGCTTTATGTCAATCCGGAGATTATTCGAACATTTTTGTGAATTCCTCCATCTCAATGCCCTTGTGGTCGAGTGTGACTTTGTCCTTCAACGCCACTGCGAGCTTGGACTCTATGGCGCGATCGACCATTGCCTGCACCGTTTCCTGCTTTTTCAACATTTCATTTGCGTAGTTGTTAAGCATTTCGTCCGGGAGATTTATCATGCCGTACTGGGCGAATTGCGCTATCGTCGTCTTCTTCGCCTGTTCAACTATGTCGTTTTGTTCGACCTTGATGGCGTTTTCCTTGACGAGTTGCTCTTTTATCAAGTGCCAAGTCAGCTCTTCGATGCTCTTGTCATAGTTTTCCGTAACGAACTCTTCGCCCTTGTCACGGTTGTTGAGCAGCATTATCTTCTTAAGAAGCGCGTCGTTGAATTCGAGCTTACCGATTTTGGACACGAGCAAGTTCCTCACATCAACAAGGAATTTGTAGTCGCTGTCGCCGACAAGTTGCGTCTGGATCGTTTCACGGATCTTAGACTTGAACTCTTCTTCGGTCTTGACAACATCTTCCCCAAACACTTGGTCAAACAGTTCCTGCGTCAACTCTGCCTCGACGAAACGGGTGATCTCATTGATCTGGAAAGAGAATTCGCCCTTGTGTTCCTCTACGCTCTCCTTGGCTATCTTCAGGAACGAAGAAAGTTCCACAGCTGATCCGTCATAAGCCTTGTAGGGGTCGAACTTGACGACTGCCCCGACCTTTGCTCCGGCAAAGAGAGACTTCTGCTCCTCGTCCTTGAAGTAGGACGGCATCATCACGACATCCTCGACTTGCAGGCCGCCGTCCTTGACATTGCCATCGGCATCAAGCTCGGCTATGTGACCTTTAAGCATATCTTTGTCCTGGTAGTCTTCCACTTTCTCATATTTGCCGCCACGTTGCCTGTAAGAAGACACCTGGCGACCGACCATCTCGTCAGAAACGTTGATGTCATAGTAGGGAACAACGTCGTCCTTGGAAAGTTCCGTCTTGAACTCGGGAGCTAATGCGAGGTCAAAAACGAACTCATACTCCTCTTGGTGGTCAAAATCCACCGGCTGCTGCTTCTCCTCGTCCGGGAGCGGTTCGCCAAGCACTTTGAGATTGTTCTCCCTTATGTATTCAAAAACCTTCTCCTGCAACAGCTTGTTGATTTCCTCAGCCATCACGCCGCGTCCGAACTGTTTCTTGACCAGTCCCATCGGCACCATGCCAGGGCGGAAACCAGGCATATTGACATTCTGACGCAGTTTCTTCAACGCCTTGTCAACTTTCTCTTGGTAATCAGACTTATCTAATTTCACCGTGAGTGTCGCGCTCACCTTGTCCGTGTTTTGCAATGAAATGTTCATTCCTGTCTGTATTTATTGTTATGATTAATCACTTTCAAGATTTGAGGTGCAAAAATAAACTTAACTATTTTATTTATCAAACTTTTGTCGCCACAAATTGCCAGCAAGCACCCCAGGACGACCACAAGGCGTGCCACAGCCGCGAATCGGCGCACCATCTTAGACATGGCAAAAGCCCGCTGCCCAAGCATCACAGGCTGTCAACACCCAGGCATGGTCCTACCGGGAAAAGCATCTGAAGCCGACGGCAAAATCATTGTATGGCATTGGCAAAAACATTGCATGGTAACATCAAAATCATTGTATGCAAAAAGCAAAAAGGTCGTATGATTTTCCAAACTCTTACCTTATAACGGCAGGAATGGCGGGACGGGCAATTAGATTACATTTTTATTTACCGTCCAAGGGTTTGAAATCCGCATCCTTTTCATATATTTGTAAGGCAACATAAAAATAACGCAGATATGTTTAACTCCTTTGGCAACATCATCAGGCTCACGACATTTGGCGAATCACATGGCAAGTGCATCGGCGGAGTCTTGGACGGCTATCCTTCAGGCATCGTCATCGACGAGGCTTTCATAGCACGCGAGATGCAACGGCGCAGGCCGGGGCAGTCGGAAATAACCACCAACCGCAACGAAAAGGACGATGTTGAGATCCTCTCGGGCGTATTCAACGGACGCTCGACAGGAGCTCCGATAGCCTATGTCGTCTGGAACAGGGACGCGAGGCCTGACGAATATGAGAAAGTCAAATCAGTCTACCGCCCGTCGCACGCAGACTACACGTACCAATTAAAATATGGCATTCGTGACTATCGTGGAGGCGGACGCTCGTCAGCCCGTGAGACTTCGGCGAGAAGTGTCGCCGGCGCATTGGCCAAGATGGCACTCAAGCAGTTGGGAATAGAGATATATGCGTTCACATCGCAAGTGGGTCCTGTCAAAATGGACAGGGACTACAATGGTGTAGATTTTGACCTCATCGACAAGACACCCGTGCGTTGCCCGGACATGGCAGTAGCCGAGCGGATGATTGAATATCTGAAAGAAATCAAAGCCAACGGCGACTCCATCGGCGGAACCGTGTCATGTGTCATAAAGAACTGCCCGATAGGGCTCGGAGAACCCGTATACATGAAACTGCACGCCCAACTCGGCAATGCGATGCTCAGCATCAACGCGGCAAAAGCATTCGAGTACGGCGACGGATTTGACGGCATCGAATTGACGGGATCGCAACAAAATGATGTTTTCTACAACAACCACGGCTACATCACCACACGCACCAACCACTCTGGTGGCATCCAGGGCGGCATCAGCAACGGCCAAGACATCTACTTCAGGGTGCTTTTCAAGCCATCGGCAACCATCTCCAAGAGCCAGCACACCGTCAATGACAAGGGAGAGCAGGTAGACCTCAAAGTCAACGGGCGGCACGACCCATGTGTCTTGCCGAGAGCCGTGCCGGTAGTAGAGGCGATGGCATCACTGGTGTTGCTCGATTTCTATCTGTTGGACAAGACAAGGCAACTGTAAGATGGAAAGCACAAAAGAGTTGGAAGCATTCTACAAGGATTTGTTTGCGCTGATACGCATCCCTTCTATCAGTTCAGACAAGTCGAGAAAGGATGACATGGACCGCTGCGCACAGCTCTGGAGGGACATACTCCTCAACGCAGGGGCCGACAAGGCGGAAGTGATGCCGACGGGAGGCAACCCTGTCGTCTTTGCAGAGAAGAGGGTTGACAATGCTGCCCGAACAGTGTTGGTGTACGGACACTACGATGTCATGCCACCCGACCCGGTAGAGTTGTGGCAGACCGACCCATTTGAACCGACAATCAAGGATGGACGGCTCTGGGCGCGCGGTGCAGACGATGACAAGGGTCAGTCGTTCATCCAACTGAAAGCATTCCAACAGCTCGTCGAGTCCGGTGAACTTAGACACAACGTCAAATTCATCCTTGAAGGAGAGGAAGAGATAGGCTCGCCGTCATTGGAATCTTTCTGCCGTGAGCACTGTGATTTGCTGCGGTGCGACATAATACTTGTCTCTGACACCAGTATGCTCGACAAAGACCTCCCCTCCTTGACAACAGGATTGCGCGGACTCGCCTACTGGCAGATAGAAGTGACCGGACCCAACCGTGACTTGCATTCAGGACACTTTGGCGGTGCTGTCGCCAATCCGATCAACGAACTCTGCAAATTGATTGCAGGCATGACTGACAACGGTCGCATAACCATACCGGGATTCTACGACGACGTGGTGGACTTGTCACCAAGAGAAAGGGAGATGATAGCACAAATCCCGTTTGACCTCGGCAAGTACAAAGCCAACATAGGCATCGATGAAGTGCATGGCGAACCTGGCTATTCCACTATTGAACGCAACAGTTGCCGTCCGTCATTCGACGTGTGTGGCATCTGGGGAGGCTACACAGGCGAAGGAGCAAAGACCGTGTTGCCATCCAAGGCGTACGCAAAAGTCTCTTGCCGGCTTGTCCCCAACCAGGATTATGAGAAGATTTCAAAGATGTTCTGCGACTATGTGAAATCCGTAACGCCCGATTATGTCAAAATAGAAGTGACACCGTTGCACGGCGGTGAGGGCTATCTGTTCCCGATAACGCATCCTGCCTATCCAGCAGCGGAGGCCGCATTCAAAAAAGCCTTTGGCAAAGAACCTCTGGCAGTCAGAAGAGGCGGCAGCATCCCAATCATTTCAACATTTGAAAAGGTTCTTGGAGTCAAAACCATACTGATGGGCTTCGGGTTGGAATCAAATGCAATCCATTCACCCAACGAGAATATGCAGCTTGAGATGTTTGAAAAGGGCATCGAGGCGGTGAAAGAGTTCCACAAGCAATATGATTTGATAGGTTAAACTCTTACTAAAAACTTTTATTATAAAGGAAAAAGAACGAAATTTGCACAAACATTAATACAACCAACTTAAAACAACAACACAATGACAAAGAGTGCTTTGCAAATCGCAAGGGCATCCTACCAGCCAAAGATGCCCAAGTCTCTTAAAGGATTCACCAAAGCTGTCGAAGGTGAGAAGACACAATCTGTCGCCAATCAAAAAGAAATCAAGGAATTGTTCCCTAACACTTATGGGATGCCCACCATACGTTTTGAGGAAACAAATGAAAAGGTAGAATACCCCGCAACCAACGTAGGTGTCATTCTCTCAGGAGGGCAGGCTCCAGGCGGTCATAACGTTATCTCCGGTTTGTTTGACGGAATCAAAAGCCTCAATCCTGCAAGCAGGCTCTACGGTTTCATTCTCGGCCCTGGAGGGTTGGTTGACCACAACTACAAAGAACTGACTGCTGACATTATCGACGAATACAGGAACACTGGAGGTTTTGACATCATCGGCTCAGGCAGGACAAAACTGGAAAAGAAAGAGCAATTCGACAAAGGATTGGAGATACTCAAGGAGCTGAACATAAAAGCCCTTGTGATAATAGGCGGCGACGACTCCAACACGAATGCCTGCGTTCTGGCAGAATACTACTCATCTATCAATGCCGGAGTGCAAGTGATCGGATGTCCGAAGACTATTGACGGTGACTTGAAAAACACCATGATTGAGACATCATTCGGATTCGACACCGCTTGCAAAGTATATTCTGAAGTTATCGGCAACATCCAACGCGACTGCAACTCTGCCCGCAAGTACTGGCATTTCATCAAATTGATGGGACGCTCCGCCTCGCACATCGCTTTGGAGTGTGCCCTGCAAGTACAGCCTAACATTTGCATCGTTTCGGAAGAAGTCGAAGCGAAAAACTATTCATTGGACGACATCGTTACTCAGATTGCCGAAATCGTGGCAAAGAGAGCTGCCAACGGTGACAACTTTGGTACAGTCCTCATCCCCGAAGGCCTTATCGAGTTCATCCCTGCCATGAAGAAGCTCATCGCCGAGCTGAACGACTTCCTCGCCGACAACAAGGAATTTGCAATGATTAAGAAGTCACAACAGAGGGAATACATCATCTCGAAACTCTCTCCCGAGAACTCCGCAATATACGCAAGCCTACCCGAAGGCGTAGCACGCCAGCTCTCACTCGACAGGGACCCGCACGGAAATGTCCAAGTGTCTTTGATCGAGACAGAGAAACTCCTCTCTGAAATGGTAGGACGCAAGCTTGCAGAATGGAAAGAGCAAGGCAAATACGTCGGCAAGTTCTCAGCCCTCCACCACTTCTTCGGCTACGAAGGCAGGTGCGCTACCCCGTCCAACTTTGATGCAGACTACTGCTACTCGCTTGGCGTGACGGCATCTCGTCTGATAGCTAATGGCAAAACAGGCTACATGGCGTTGGTACAAAACACCACAGCCACGGCTGACAACTGGATCGCGGGCGGAGTGCCTATAACCATGATGATGAACATGGAGAAGAGAAGCGGCGAAATGAAGCCCGTCATACAAAAAGCACTCGTTGACTTGAACGGGAAGCCATTCCAAACCTTTGCTGCCAACAGGGACAATTGGGCTATGAACACCGAGTATGTCTATCCTGGTCCGATACAATACTTCGGCCCAACCGAGGTTTGCGACCAGCCGACCAAGACTTTGCAATTGGAACACTGCAAATAACAACCCCAATCATGCAACAAAGTATGCGGGCATCACACTGTCCGCATACTTTTTGTTTAACCCTTACCAACATGGCAACAAGAAAAACGACAAAAAAGCCAGCTAAAAGACCCGTCAAGACCAAAGTCACAAGGAAAGTAAGCAGTGAGACGACCCTTGAATCTTCCAAGGAGCTCAAAGGCATAAAGCGTCTCCTCTACATCACCCTTGCATTCGTAGTAGCCGGGGCGGCGATTGCAATAGCAGCATTCATAAGCAACAAATGGGTTTTCATCTGACGCGAGAGCATCAGAAAAGCACCATGACCATCAGGCGCACGCCGTGCTTGTTCACTCCCGGATTGCCCAAATAGTTGATCCTCCTAACGTAATCGATGTGAACCAGCTTGAAAATGTTGTGGATACCCACATAAAACTCCATGTAGGGAGCTTTTCCCATCACGAAGCTGGTAGGCTCACCGTTCCTCTCAGGGAATCTGAAGATATGCGGGTCATTGGTATTCTTGAAAGGATTGTTCTTGTCCGTCAATTTCCCGTAGAGCATCTTGAACCCGAATGCTTCCCTCCACTTCAACTTCCGCAAGCCAGGAATCCTGTTAAACAACTTTCCGCCCATGTCATAGTCAATCATCAGCGACGCAAAGCGGTCGTTGAGGAACTCCATGTTATTAATAAGGTTGAAAGTGTTCTTCTGTGTGATGAATGACTGGTTTGCTTCAGGCATGATCAACAAGGGGAACGGCACTTTGTTCCACTGGATGCCGCCTTTGATGTTTATATCAACCTTTCCCCACGACTTGAGCCAGAAGCGTTTAAAGATGCCCAACTCGGTGTAATTGTAATTGTAATCGCTCCCAAGCAACCCCTTGACACCTACCAGATGCGACAATGTGAACACCGGGGCATCGAGATTCAGCGGCCGGCGGCGTTGCTTTGTGTTGATGAATGTCTCGCCTGGGGCGTAACGCAGGTTGATTCCGAAGTCGGCGGTCGTTATCGAACGCAAAGCATCTGAACGACCGCTGCCTGGAGTGTTGGGTATGTAGAAAAGATTGCCCGTCGGCATATCCTTTTTATAGTCAGCTGACAGCTTAAGCGAGAACCCGGACAGCGTTTCCTTCTCGTAGACCACCCTGATGTCCCGCACATACGACATCTGGTCCACAGTGCTGGCCTTGAGAGACACGAACACATTGTCCTTGTCTGTGCTCAGGAAT
The DNA here is from genome assembly GCA_944321635.1 of uncultured Bacteroidaceae bacterium. Taxonomy (GTDB): domain Bacteria; phylum Bacteroidota; class Bacteroidia; order Bacteroidales; family Bacteroidaceae; genus Avibacteroides. The sequence goes on from CALULY010000009.1 coordinate 51,064, forward strand.
TTGTCCATGGGCGACATCACATCATACTGGTAGGAGACTGCCAGGCTGTGCTTGGGAAACTCGCGGGCAAGATATTTCTTCTTGTCAAAGGAATATTCCGCCTTGGCCATATACTTTACCTTCTTGTCCTTGAAGCCATAGGCCACATAACCGCTCAGGAACAGATGCGGGTTGAGTTGCCCCGTAGTCTGCCCGCTCAACCTCAAGCGGAAACCATCGACGTAGTTGGACGTGAACATCGTGTTGATAGGACCAAGGTCAAATTTGCTCGGTTCTCCGTTGAAACTGATCTCTACGAAATTCTCGATAAACGCCTTGGCGATGAAAACAATCCAGTTGACGCCGGGGATGGCGGTCAGTTTCTTTATCAAGAGGTCAAGAGTGCTCTCTTGTTTGGTCAGGGGCACTTGCCGTTTCTCCGCCCAGAACTCATCGTCCTTCATGCCAAAATCATTCTCGCGGATGACATCGCCCTTCATCTTAAAGAGCCTTGGCGATATGGGCTCAAACGAATAGCCTGTGTACTTGGTCTGCCGCCGCACCTGGAATCCTTGCAAGACCTTGACGATGTAGAGCTCTGCTATCATGTCATCGTTCTTGATGACCCATTGCCCGTTTGGCAACTGTTCAAACTCCTGCGTGACCAGCAAAGATTCAACAAAATTGACCCCCGTGTTCTTGGGGAGGTTTAGGATACATTTCTTGACTGCGTATGTCGAATCATCCAACACAAAAAGGTGTCCCGTGAAACCGAAGTCCTGGGAATTGTGCGGCACGAATGACAAATCAATGCACCTGTCGCCGTCCACCTCAACGGTGTCCATGATGTAGAACTTATAGAACGAGATGGCCGATGTCGATGAAAGCGGGCTGACAAAACGGAGATGCAACAGGTCAATGTCGTTCTTGTAAATGTCTATGTCCGTGAAAATGTCCTTCAACGCCGCGCCAAGATTGTCGCCGGTTGAAAAGAGTTTGTCGATGCCCGACGACATCGCCCCTTGGACAATAGTCTTCTTGGACTCCGGGTCCTTGCGGTAGATGATTTTTGATGCTGTCTCTTGCACTGACAGAGGGAGTATCATGTTGTTTGTCTCGGGACTGGGCTGCACCTGGTCAACGAGGAAAGGCATTTTCTTGAATATGCCCTTGTCAAACATATCGGGCGTGATGTCATCGAGCGAGGATGTCATCTTCTGATAAACATCATATTGGTAGTAGTCATTGCTCCCCAAATCCTGCACATTCTTGTGCGCAATGACCTTGCGCATCAGATCCACGGCAGGATTGTTCTTCTTGGAATACTTCTCACGTTTGGGCTTTACGACAACTTCGTTCAATGTGACGTTGTCCGGGACGACCACGACATCGAGCGTCTGGCTTTGACCAGGGACGATGCGCACTCTCTTGGTGCGATAGCCCACGGCGGTAAATGTCAATTCGTCAAACCCGTCTTGCGCCCTGACCGAATAGTATCCCTGCTCGTCCGTCATTGACCCCACGCTTGTCCCGTCGTAATAGACGGCAAGATAGGGCACCACCTCGTTTGTGAGCGAATCCCTGACATGGCCGCTTATTGTCTGCGCGGACACCACCGCACACGATAGGCAAATGAACAGAATGAGCGATGCAATAATCCTCTTATGTATTCTCTTTTCCTCCAATGTCATAAGTCCTACTTACAGGGTGGGCAAAGGTAGCATTTAAATCACTACCGCAACGACCGCCCTGCCAAGCACAAGAATAATAGGATATAAATCAAGTGAAACAGAACATATCTCAGGCAAAATTAACCCAAATGTCTCCCCTTGTCAAAACTCTTAATCGAGATTGGGAAGTTTTATGCATTTTTATGTACCATGCCCAGCCAGCAGGCCACTTTGCCGCCGTTGTAGCATAACATGATTCCGCCAATAGCATAAACGCAGACAGGAAAAACATACAATGATTTTGCTAATAACATACAATGCAAAGATGGAAAACATAGAATGATTCCGAGCATATCATACGATGTCTCGCATCAAAGCCACTAATGGTAGTCCTGAACACGTGGGGCGCACAAATGGACTTAAACGGACATAAGGATATGCTATTAGGATGCCCGCTGTGTTAAATAAGATTAAATATAGGATGATATTGCACCACGCAATTTGCCACATCCAAACTAATGCCTACATTTGAACACGTTTTTTTCATAGAGATTTAGATTTTAAGGTTAAGCGGGTAAGGGTGGTCGTGAGACCGCCCTTACTTTTTATGCTTGCGCAACAATGCAATGGCAATCAATCCCGCCCCAGCAACAATCCCCACCAGCCACTGCCACCCAAAAGCCAACGGGTAATTGTAGGTCAGCAACGCGACCACATTGTTGGCAATGTGCATCACGACGGGCAACCAGATATGCCCTGACAGCAGATATGCATAGCCGAGCACAAGACCCATCGCCAGCCTTGGGACGAACTCTGAGACCTGGAAATGCACAAGGCTGAAGAACAGCGCAACGACAAGCACAGCAACCCAGCCTCTCATGCCGCATCTCAAGGCGAAACCTTGCAAAATGCCACGGAAAAACAATTCCTCCCCCACCCCGGCAAGGATTGCCACGACTGCTATGTTCACAACCCAGTCGGCAGGTGACAGCGAGGGCATGACGATGGCATAGTAGGCATTGACCGAGGCATCCTGTGACGCGGCCATGTCATGCAGCCACCCGGATTGCGGCAACAAGAGGTGGTTGAACAAGGACAACGACGTTACGACCGGGACCAACGCCACTGTGGCAAGTATGCCCGTTAGCATCACAGCAGGCATAAGAGGCCGGACAATGGAGGGCACGAAATTGGCATCTCCAGCACCGGCCAACATCTTGTTGAGCAACAAGGCAGGCAGGACAAGCAACACGACTACCCTCACACCGTTCATGCACCTCAATGCCATCGCATCGGACATGACATCTGCAAACAATCGTGGCAGCACCGCCTCGCAAGCCACCTCTGCCACAAAACAAGACAGCCACACGGTGACAATCATCAAGAGGTCACGTGCAGCACTGCGGCTGCCTGTATTTGAATCTTTATACATGAGTTGGAACAAATCAAGGCCCAAAAGCCGGAACTTTTGAGCCTTGACACATTAATGATAGGTTTTGTCGCAACTATGCCGTCACTCAGCCAACTTTCCGTTTGAGCCGAGCACGTTGACGATTTTGTGCATATACAGTTTCTTCATCTCGTCGCGTGCAGGACCGAGGTACTTGCGCGGGTCGAATTCCGCCGGTTTCTCAGCGAAGACACGACGGATAGCAGCTGTCATAGCAAGGCGGCTGTCAGAGTCGATGTTGATTTTGCAGACAGCAGAGCGTGCAGCCTTCCTCAACTCCTCTTCCGGGATACCGATTGCAGCCTCGAGTTTGCCACCATATTTATTAATCATATCTACATACTCCTGAGGAACTGAAGAAGAACCGTGGAGCACGATTGGGAAGCCTGGGAGCTCCTTCATGACACCATCGAGCACGTCGAATGCCAACGGGGGAGGAACGAGCCTGCCAGTCTTCGGGTCAACGGTGCACTGTTCGGGCTTGAATTTGTAAGCACCGTGAGACGTACCGATGGAAATAGCCAAAGAATCGCAACCAGTCTTTGAAGTGAAGTCTACCACTTCTTCTGGCTTGGTGTAAGTGTGGTGCTCTGCGCAAACTTCATCCTCCACACCGGCCAAGACACCGAGTTCACCCTCGACAGTCACGTCGTACTGATGAGCGTACTCAACGACCTTGCGAGTCAAAGCCACGTTTTCATCATACGGCAGGTGAGACCCGTCAATCATCACAGACGAGAATCCCATGTCAACACAACTCTTGCACAACTCAAAAGAATCTCCGTGGTCGAGATGAAGCACGATCTCAGGATGAGCACAACCGAGTTCCTTAGCAAACTCGACAGCTCCCTCTGCCATATAGCGGAGCAATGTCTGGTTGGCATAGTTGCGCGCACCCTTTGAAACTTGCAGGATTACGGGCGACTTGGTCTCAACCGCAGCCTGCACGATCGCTTGGAGCTGCTCCATGTTGTTGAAGTTGAAAGCCGGGATAGCGTAGCCACCTTTTATGGCCTTTGAGAACATTTCCCTTGTGTTTACAAGGCCTAACTCTTTAAAATTAACCATAATAATACCTATTAATTGGGTTGTCTATAAAACTGCACAAAGTTATGCAAAACACTTGGAATAACTAATGTTTTTCAAAACAATAGTACCTGCGCCATCACACATTGCCAATCCACCGGCACGATTGCCTGATGCGGCCGGCACAGATAATAAACCTTAACCGGGCGGACAAAAAGCGGCGGCGCAATCGCACGGTATTCGCCTTTTTACCTAATTTTGCCACCCAAATGACAGATTGACAACATGATTAAGAAGATTGTAATAGTCCTGTGGACCATCCTCATCGCCGTGACATTGCTCGTCATCATGGCATTCGTCGCAATCAGCAAAGGCTGGATAGGATATATGCCACCCGTCGAGGAACTGGAAAACCCGAAATATAAGTTCGCCTCCGAGATATTCTCAACGGACATCGACCGCAAGACAGGCAAGATCGAATACAAATCAATAGGCACTTGGTCATCCGAGCGCGGCAACCGCGTCTACGTCGGCTATTCCCAGCTCTCACCAGATCTGGTCAACGCGCTGATTGCGACGGAAGACATCCGCTTTGCCGAGCATTCGGGCATAGACGCCAAGGCACTGTTCCGCGCCATCGTCAAGAGAGGACTGCTCTTCCAGAAGAACGCCGGCGGCGGAAGCACCATCACGCAGCAGCTGGCCAAGCAACTCTACTCCCCCAGCGCGGACAACACGCTGGAACGCCTCCTGCAAAAACCTATCGAATGGGTCATCGCCACCAAGCTGGAGCGGTATTATACAAAGGAGGAAATCCTGACGATGTACCTCAATAAATTTGACTTCCTCAACAACGCCGTCGGCATAAAGACGGCCGCACACACCTACTTCAGCAAAGAGCCATCCACCTTGTCGATAGAGGAAGCTGCCACACTCGTCGGGATGTGCAAGAACCCCTCCCTCTACAACCCCCGCCGCCACAACGAGAGGACGAGGCAACGCCGCAACGTCGTGCTGCAACAGATGGAGAAGTACGGCTTCATAACCACCGCACAGAGCGACTCGCTCCAGGCACTGCCACTCGTGCTGCACTACAACAAGGCCGACCACAAAGAGGGCATAGCCACCTACTTCCGCGAATACCTGAGGACAGTCCTGACGGCCAAGCGTCCCGACCGTGACAACTATGCCAGCTGGCAAGACCAGAAATTCTATGAAGACTCCCTCGCATGGGAGACCGACCCACTCTACGGCTGGTGCAACAAAAACAAGAAGAAGGACGGCACACCCTACAACATCTACACCGACGGGTTGAAGATATACACCACCATAGACTCACGGATGCAACGCTATGCCGAGGAGGCCGTCACCGAACACCTCAAGAACAACCTCCAGCCGCAATTCTTCAAAGAGAAACGTGGCAGGAAAAACGCCCCGTTCACCAACCTCCTCACCGACGAACAGCTCGCCACCATCATGGCCAGGGCGGTCAAGAACACCGACCGCTACCGCATCATGCGCCGCAACGGGTGCAGCGAAGCCGAAATCCGCAAGGCATTCGACACCCCCCGCGAGATGTCCGTCTTCACCTGGGAGGGCGAGCGGGACACCGTGCTCACCCCGCTCGACTCGCTGAAGTACTACAAGCACTTCCTCCGCGCAGGGTTCATGTCGATGGATCCCAGCAACGGCTACGTCAAAGCCTACGTCGGCGGGCCAAACTTCTACTACTTCCAGTACGACATGGCAATGGTCGGCCGCCGGCAAGTCGGCTCGACGATCAAGCCCTATCTCTATGCCCTTGCTATGGAAAACGGGTTCTCCCCCTGCGACAAAGTGCGCAACGTGCAACAGACCGTGTTGCTGCCTGACGGCAAGATATGGGCACCGCGCAACGACTCCAAGAAGCACATCGGCGAGATGGTGACTCTCAAATGGGGGCTCGCCAACTCCAACAACTGGATTTCCGCCTACCTCATGGGCAAGCTCAACCCAGCCTCGCTCGTCACCCTGCTCCACACCCTCGGCATCAAGAACCGCGAGATAGACCCCACCCCCTCCCTCTGCCTCGGTCCGTGTGAAATCTCGGTGGGCGAGATGGTCAGCGCCTACACCGCATTCGCCAACATGGGGATGCACGTCGAGCCGCTCTTCGTCACACGCATCGAGAGCAGCGACGGCGAAGTCATCTCGACCTTCACCCCGTCGATGAACGAGGCGTTGAGCCGCGAGAGTGCCTACAAGATGATTGATATGCTCCGCGCCGTGGTCAATGAGGGCACGGGCGGCCGCGTCCGCTTCCGCTACGGCATACAGGCCGACATGGGCGGCAAGACCGGCACATCCAACGGCAACTCCGACGGATGGTTCATGGGCTTCATCCCCACCCTCGTCTCGGGCTGCTGGGTGGGCGGCGAGGAGCGAGACATCCACTTCGACACCATGTACTACGGCCAAGGGGCGAGCATGGCGTTGCCCATCTGGGCGATGTACATGAATAAGGTCTACGCCGACCCCGACCTCGGCTACGACCCAGCCGACCGCTTCGACCTGCCCGAGGACTTCAACCCGTGCGAGGACACGCTGCTCGACATCTATGATGTCCCCGACGGACTTGACTACGTTTTTGAATGAAAAATGGGCGGCTTCGCCACCGCCACCATCCCTACGCCCCCGCGCCGCAAAGGCATCGGGGGCGTTTCTATTATATATGCCCGGCACGCCCACAAGGCACTCCGCCGCCACGGCTCACCGTTCCACGGCCGCAGCTCGGCGAGCCACGATTTTGACACGCCTTGTTAGTGCGACTAACAAAGCTTGTTAGTGCCATTAACAATGCTTGTTAGTCGCACTAACAAAGCACCTCATCCGCACAGTCACCTGACCCGCGCGGATAAAGCGTCGGCTGTGTCAAAATTCATCGGCGGGCGGTTGGGGAGGTAGGGATAATTGTCTTATCTTCGCACCACACTAACACAAACTTAAGAGAAGAGACAATGGAATTCAGAGGTAAAATCATAGCCGTGCTGCCGCTGCAGAAAGGCGTGAGCAAGTCGAGCGGCAATGAGTGGAAGAAGCAGGAGTATGTCATCGAGAACCACGACCAGTACCCGCGCAAGATGTGCTTCAACCTGTGGTCGGACAAGATTGACCAATTCAACATCCAGCTTGGCGAGGAGTTGAACGTGTCGTTTGACATCGACGCGAGGGAGTACAACGGGCGGTGGTACAACGACATCCGCGCATGGAAGGTGGACAGGGTCAGCGAAGCCGCACAGGCTGTGCCGCCGACGGCCGACGTTCCTCCCATCCCGGAAGTGCCTGCCAGCAACTTCCCCCCGGCAAGCAGCGACGACGACCTGCCGTTCTGACCGGACACTTGGTGCGGAGGTCGCCACAAGGACAAACAGAGCGGGCGGATTGGCAATGCCAGTCCGCCCGCTCTATACCATTATATATATATCATCAATAAGCTCTCGCGAACAACACGCGGCGTGCCGACGGCTTGCCAGTCACCATGCACTTGCCCGGGGTCGGGTCGCCGTCGAAGGGGATGCAACGGATGGTCGCCTTGGTCTCCTCCTTGATGCGCAGCTCTGTCTCGGTCGTGCCGTCCCAGTGGGCGAGGATGAAGCCGCCCTCCTCAATCTTCTCCTTGAACTCGTCGTAGCTATCGACGGTGATGGTGTGCTCGTCGCGGTACTTCTTCGCCTTGGCGTAGATGTTGCGCTGGATGTCTTCGAGGAGGTTTGCAACGTAATCCTCGATGCCGTCCATCGGGCGGTTGCCTTTCTCGAGGGTGTCGCGGCGCATGACTTCTATCTCATTGTTCTCAAGGTCGCGTGCCCCGATGACAAGGCGCACTGGCACACCCTTGAGCTCGTAGTCTGCAAACTTGAATCCCGGGCGGCGGTTGTCGGCATCGTCGTACTTGACGGATATGCCCTTTGCCCTAAGGCCAGCCGCGATGGCGTTTGCCCGCTCGCTGATTTTGGCGAGTTGCTCATCGTTCTTGTATATCGGGATGATGACGACCTGTATCGGGGCGAGGTGCGGGGGCAGCACAAGGCCGTTGTCGTCAGAGTGCGACATGATGAGTGCGCCCATCAGTCGGGTCGATACGCCCCATGATGTCGCCCACACGTAGTCGAGTTTGTTGTTCTTATCGACAAACTGCACGTTGAACGCCTTGGCGAAGTTCTGCCCGAGGAAGTGCGACGTGCCTGACTGCAATGCTTTGCCGTCCTGCATCATCGCCTCGATGGTGTAGGTGTCAAGCGCGCCGGCGAAACGCTCGTTGGCCGACTTCACGCCCTTGACCACCGGCATTGCCATATAGTTCTCTGCGAAATCGGCATAGACCTCCAGCATCCTTTTCGCCTCGGCCTGCGCCTCCTCCATGGTGGCGTGCGCCGTGTGCCCCTCTTGCCAGAGGAATTCGGCGGTGCGCAGGAACAGGCGCGTCCTCATCTCCCAACGCATGACATTGGCCCATTGGTTGCAGAGGATGGGGAGGTCGCGGTAGGACTGTATCCAGTTCTTGTACGTGCTCCAGATGATTGTCTCGGATGTGGGGCGGATGATGAGCTCCTCTTCCAGCTTCGCCTCGGGATCGACCACGACACCGCTGCCGTCAGGCGCATTCTTGAGGCGGTAGTGTGTCACGATGGCGCACTCTTTGGCGAACCCTTCGACGTGCTCGGCCTCACGGCTGAGATATGATTTCGGAATCAACAGGGGGAAATAGGCGTTGACGTGTCCCGTTTCTTTGAATTTGCTGTCGAGGATGTGCTGCATCTTCTCCCAGATGGCGTAGCCGTAGGGCTTTATCACCATGCATCCCCGCACTGGCGACTGTTCTGCCAAGTCAGCTTTTACGACGAGGTCGTTGTACCACTGTGAATAGTTCTCGCTGCGCTTGGTCAATTCTTTCAATTCTATTGCCATGTCTGTATGTATAAGTTGTATGTTGCTGTCACTAAATGGTGTGCAAAAGTAAGAAATATATCAATACGTCTGTCGGCAGCCCCGCCACATTTAGCACCGGCATACCGCCACACAGCATCAGAACGGATAGCCGACAGCGAAATGGAAAGCGAAATCACGCCTGAACGACGGATGCACCAGCGGATAACGATCCTTGCCCTCGCCGGCAGGGTTGACCGCTTTCATGCCCGTGTCGAAACGCAGGACGAAGAAATCAAAGTCCAGACGGATGCCGAGACCGTAGGAGACAGCTATCTCCTTATAAAAGCGATTGAATCGGAACTGCCCCCCTGGCTGGTCAACATAGTCCCTGAACGTCCAGATGTTGCCGGCATCGACATAGACAGCCCCTTGGAGCTTCCAGAAAAGCTTGGTCCTGTACTCCACATTCATGTCGAGTTTTATGTCGCCCGACTGGAGCATGAAGTCTATGTTCCGTCCCCCGGACTGGAAACTGCCAGGCCCCAGGCTGCGCACGCTCCACCCTCTGACACTGTTCGCGCCGCCAGAGAAGTATCGCTTCTCAAATGGCAATATCTCGGAATTGGCATAAGGGTACGCCATCCCCAACCCGACATGGAAAACGAAAGTGTTGCGCTCGTCGATGCTAACATTCTTGACGAAATCAAAGTCGCCCTTGACATATTGGGCGTACGGTATACCGAATATCGAGTAGTTGCCATCCACCCTGTCAAGCTTGGCAGCTTTGGAGATGCCATACAACAGATTGCCTGCACTCTCCAGACCAAAACGCACCGTGTAGGAGTCGTTGCCCAACGACGTGCTGCCCTGGTTGAAGCCTCGACTGTTGAACGTCAGGTTGTAGGCGGTGCGCAGGATGAAAAGATTCTCATAACTGTACTTGAGCACCGAACTTGTCTCTGCCTCAAGCTGGGCCTTGAACGACGGGGAAATCCATGGCACGTACACATAGTTTATATCCACCAAGTCGATGCGGTGCTGGAAACGGCTGCCGCGCCGCCACCTGTAACGCCAGGACACCGAGGCAAGCGTCCTCTCAAACTCCGGTCGCAGTTGGTTGGTGTACATCAGCCCGACTTCGGATGTTGCCCGCGTGTGCCGCTTGAAATCCGACGAAAGGAAAGGCATGAGGAAACGCGGGAAATTGAGCGACGCTTCCACGCCGTACTCAGTGTAGTTGTCGTTCATGTAGCCGTCTGTCAGACCTGAGATAGCCTCATACGCTCCCCTAAGTTTGACCGAGAACGTCTCAGATCCACGGAAAATATTGCGATGCTGGAACGTCACCGAAGCCGCCGCGCCGAAATCGCCCGCCGAGTTAGTTCCCTCCACCTCCAGCGAGAGGCTCTTTGCTTTGTTCTTGTGCAAGATTATGTAACAATCCAACGACAATGAATCCGCGCCACTTAATTCCGCAAAGTGGATGTTGCTGCTCCTCAACGCCGGCAAGCGGCCGAGCGACTGGTAGGTGCGTTGCACTTGACTGTCGTCGTAGATGTCGCCAGGTTTGACATAGGCATTGTCAGCCAGAACCACGGGCTTGATGACTGGCTTCCCATTGCACATGAAGCCATAGCCACCGTACTCGAAGAAGTTGTCAAGGGTGTCGCGTTCCCCAGGCATAAAGTAGACGTTGCGCAGCTTGTAGCACGGATGTTCCACAGCCCGCCCTGTGCTGTCAATGGCATAAGGACGCACACGGCACGTCAACCCCACAGCGTAGGTGTCCGCCACTGTGTCTGCTGTGAATGAGACGAAATCTTTGTTGAAGCGGTAATATCCCGAATTGTTCATCAAAGCTGCAATGCGTTGCCGCTCTGCCTCAAGCACGTTGATGTCAAAGTTCATCCCAGCGTGCAACAACGACCTCGCCGCGTCATTTTCAATCAACCGCCGCACCGCAGTATCTGCAACCTCCAAACGCACGTCATCGACCACGTAGGGCCGCCCTGCCTTGATGGCGTAAGTCAATTCCAACCGTTTGCCCTTGCGCACATTCACCTCCTTGTCAACCGTTGCGCGGATGTAGCCAAGGTTGCGCACCGCCTTTTCTATCTCCTCGCGCGACCGCTCCGCTTCACCTTCATCATAAATCACAGGAGGCTCGCCGATGCGTCTCAGGAACTTATTAAACAACTTAGCGGAGTCGCGCCCCGAAAGGCTGTAAGTGTAGAGCGGTATCTTCACAAGGCTGAACCACTTTGAATTAGGCTGTTGACGCACAAACCCCTTCATGTCGCCGCCTTTGACCTCCTTGGTGTCAGACACTATGCGGACTTCCTCCAACAAACACTCGCCATCGTGGACGAATTTTGTCGGAGAACACGCGACCAACAATGCCGACAATGACACGACCAACAGTCTGAATGCTCTGGACATACCTAACGACTTGGAGCGCAAAGTTAAACCATTTTCGCAACTAATGCCGGCACACGCCATGGAAAGGTTGCCATGCCCTCTCACTACCAGCCTCTTCACATCCACAAGCCTGCAACTGGCATCCATGACACTGCACGTGGAATCCTCCTCTGACAAAAGAACAAAAGGCATTGCGCTTCCTCGTTGAGCAGAATCACCCGCGATGGCACGGGAATGTCATTATGAACGACCGCACAGAAAGTCACGAGCAAGCAGCCGCACCACATATTTTATAAATAGGTATTGTCCGTGATGTTGCCACAAGGGGCAAAAGGCGTAGAGGATGGATTAGTGTATTTATTATTGCGTATATTTGCGCCATCAAAAAAGATGTTAATGGACACCGCATATAAGTTCCTGCCAAACATAAATTCCCCTGCCGACCTCAAGCAGCTGGATGCTGGAGACTTGCCAAAGGTGTGCGACGAACTGCGTGATTTCATCATAGACGCGCTGTCTTGCAACCCTGGGCATTTCGCCGCAAGCCTTGGTGTCATCGAGTTGACGGTCGCACTGCACTATGTGTTTGACACCCCGTATGACCGCATAGTATGGGATGTGGGGCATCAAGCCTACGCGCATAAGATACTGACAGGCCGCAGGGACAGATTTGGGACAAACAGGAAATTCAAGGGATTGAAGCCATTTCCCTCGCCAGACGAGAGTGAGTACGACACGTTCACGTGCGGCCATGCATCAAACTCTATCTCCGTCGCCCTTGGAATGGCCGTTGCTGCTGCGATGAAGCATGAGGAAAGACAGATCGTGGCAGTCATCGGCGATGGCGCAATGACAGGTGGACTTGCTTTCGAGGGTCTTAACAATGCCTCGACAATCCCTAACAATCTGCTCATCATCCTAAACGACAACGACATTGCCATAGACCGCACGGTAGGCGGGCTCAAGGAATATCTCATCAGGTTGAACACTAACACGGGCTACAACAAGCTGCGCTATTCCCTGTGGAACTTCGCCAAAGCCCTCGGGGTGCTGGACGAGAAGCACAAAAACAAGATACTGCGCTTCAACAACAGCCTGAAGTCAATGTTGTCAGACCAGCAAAACATCTTTGAGGGTCTGAACATCCGCTACTTTGGCCCTATCAACGGGCATGACGTGAACAACCTTGTACGCGTGCTCAACGAGCTCAAGAACCACAAAGGTCCGAAGTTACTGCACATACACACGGTGAAAGGCAAAGGATATGAGTTCGCCGAGCAGGCAGCGACAGTGTGGCACGCGCCAGGACTGTTTGACAAAGACACTGGGGAACGAAAGGTCAGCAGCGAGGAGGGGCAACCCCCACTCTACCAGGACGTGTTTGGCAAGACACTGCTCGACTTGGCGCGCAAAAATGACAAGATCATAGGCATCACTCCCGCCATGGCGACTGGCTGCTCTATGAACATCCTGATGCGCGAGATGCCTCACAGGGCTTTTGACGTGGGAATTGCCGAGGGGCACGCGGTGACATTCTCTGGCGGGCTTGCCAAGGAGGGGCTGCTGCCATTCTGCAACATATACTCATCATTCGCCCAGAGAGCCTACGATAACATAATCCACGACGTTGCCATAGCAAGGCTCAACGTTGTCCTATGCCTCGATCGCGCCGGACTCGTTGGGGAAGACGGACCGACACACCACGGTGCATTCGACATAGCCTGCCTGCGCTGCGTCCCCAACCTGACTATTGCATCACCATACGACGAGCACGAACTGCGAAATCTGATGTTCACAGCGCAACTGCCGGACATGGGGCCATTTGTCATACGATATCCTCGCGGCAGGGGTAATCTCATCGACTGGGAGAACGAGTACCAGCAAGTGACCGTCGGCACAGGACGATGCCTCAAGCAGGGCAATACGCTCGCCATCATCACACTCGGTCCCATCGGGCAAACGGTGAAAGCCATCATTGACGAGTTGCCTGAGGACGAAAGAAGCAAGGCTGGACTATACGACCTACGGTTTGTCAAGCCACTGGACGCCGTGATGCTGCACGAGATCGGGAATACATACAAATCAATAATGACCGTCGAGGACGGGATCATCGCAGGCGGAGCCGGGGCGGCCGTACTCGAATTCATGGAAGACAACGGCTATCATCTGCCAGTCCATAGGTTCGGGCTGCCAGACAGATTCGTCGAGCACGGACCTGTCAGCAAACTGTACGAGACATGCGGACTCGACAAGGCAAGCCTCCGCGCATTCATCGAAACACAAATCAAGTAACCAATGAAAATAATCATTGCCGGAGCAGGAGCTGTCGGCACTCACCTCAGCAGGTTGCTCTCCAAGGAGAAACAGGACATAGTGCTAATCGACGAAGACCACGACCGGTTGGCAAAAATGGAGTCCTATCTTGACATAATGACCGTTAATGTCTCTCCGACATCCATTGTCGGCCTCAAGAACTCAGGTGTCGGCAGCACGGACCTCTTTGTGGCAGTCACGCCGGATGAGAGCCGCAACATGACAGCTTGCATCCTGGCAAGCAGCCTCGGGGCGAAAAAGACGATTGCAAGGATAGACAACTACGAGTACCTCCTACCTAAAAACCAGCAATTCTTCAAGAACCTCGGCGTAGACTCGATGATTTGTCCCGAAATCCTCGCCGCAAAAGAAATAGTCTCGTCACTCAAGATGTCATGGATAAGGCAATGGTGGGAATTTGGCGGCGGAGCATTGGTCATGCTCGGCACGAAAATGCGCGAGACATCCACCCTCATCGGCAAAAAACTGATGGAACTCGACCGCAGCATCCCCTATCACCTCGTGGCAATCAAGAGGGGACAGGAAACAATAATCCCGCGCGGCGACGATGAGATCAAACTCAACGACATCGTGTATGTGACAACCCAGCGCGAGCATCTGGCGATGTTGAAACACACATTCGGCAAAGACTCCTACAACAGCATAAGCGACGTGATGGTCATGGGAGGCAGCCGCATAGCAGTCCGCACAGCGCAGTATGCCTCCGACAACCTGAACTTGAAAATCATAGAAGCCGACTATGACAGATGCCTGTGGCTCACAGAGAATGTCGGCGACAAAGTGATGGTCATCAACGGCGACGGACGCGACATAGAACTGCTTAAGGAAGAAGGCATCACAAAGCAACACGCGTTTGTCGCATTGACTGGCAACTCAGAGACCAACATCCTCGCCTGCCTCTCCGCCAAGCAACTCGGATTCCAAAAAACCATAGCAGAGGTTGAAAACATCGATTACATCAACATGGCAGAGAGCCTCGACATCGGAGTAGTCATCAACAAGAAACAACTTGCGGCGAGCCACATCTACCAAATGATGCTTGACGCCGACGTGTCAAACGTCAAGACACTCTCGTTTGCAAATGCCGACGTGGCAGAATTCACGGTCAAGGAGAAATCCTACGTCACAAGGCACAAAGTCAAAGACATCGGCTTCCCCAAAGGCTTCACCATCGGCGGTGTGATACGCAACGGCAAAGGCATGATAGTCAATGGCAACAGCGAAATCATGGCAAACGACCACGTGGTAGTCTTTTGCGGAGGGATGATCAAGAAGATTGAAAACTACTTCAATTAAGACGGAGCAATGACCAACATCAAACTCGTATTCAAAATTCTCGGGTTGCTGATTGTCGTGGAAGCTATCCTGCTGCTCGTTCCAGCAGGCATAGACTTGATTTACAACGAAGACTCCTACTTGCCATTCCTGACGAG
Organism: uncultured Bacteroidaceae bacterium; assembly: GCA_944321635.1. Lineage (GTDB taxonomy): Bacteria > Bacteroidota > Bacteroidia > Bacteroidales > Bacteroidaceae > Avibacteroides. The sequence continues at coordinate 66,282 of CALULY010000009.1, forward strand.
CTCGCTCATAACACTTGTTGCAGGAACCGTTTTCCTGCTATTCGGGCGCGGTGCAGTCAATGTGATGAACCGTCGGGACGGCTTTTTCATAGTGGCGATGACGTGGGTCTTGTTCACAGTGTTCGGGATGTTGCCATTTTACATCAGCGGCTACATCCCGTCAATCACCGACTGCTTTTTCGAAACGATGTCCGGTTTCACCACGACAGGATTCACAGTCATCGACAATCTGGAGAGTTTTCCCCACTCGCTCTTGTTCTGGCGCAACTTCACGCAATGGATTGGCGGTCTGGGGATGGTCTTTTTCACCATCGCCGTCCTGCCAATATTCGGTGCAGGAGGCATCCAACTGTTTGCAGCCGAGGCCACAGGCATAACAAACGACAAGGTTCATCCGCGCATCGGCGTTACCGCCAGGTGGATATGGTTGATCTATTCGGGCATAACAATAGCCGAGACCGTGCTGCTTTGCTTTGCAGGGATGGATGTCTTTGACAGCATCTGCCATTCATTCTCCACGACGGCGACAGGAGGGTTCTCCACAAAGCAGGCCAACGTCATGTACTACAACTCGCCAGCCATAGAGTACATCATCTCTGCATTCATGTTCATATCTGGCACAAACTTCACCATTATATATTTGGCCGCATTCAAGGGACGTTTCTCACGATTGTTCAAGAACACTGAACTGAGGTATTACATTGTCATATTCCTCTACTTCGTCCTCGCCATCGCCGGCATCCTCTACTTCCAAGGCGGCATGGGCATAGAGGAGGCTTTCCGCAAGTCGCTGTTCCAGGTGGCAACGTGCCAGACCACTTCGGGTTTCGCCTCAGACGATTTCACGTTGTGGCCCGGGACTACCAACATCCTGCTGATTGCGGTGATGCTCGTCGGCGCATGTGCAGGCTCGACAAGTGGTGGCATCAAATGCATCCGCATCGCCGTGGGGGCCAAAGCGTTGAAGAACGAATTCAACTCGATGATCCACCCCAACGCCGTGCTGCCAGTCAAGGTCAATGGCAAAGTCCTGCCGCAAAAAATAGTGCTGAGCGCGGTAGTGTTCATCATCGTCTATCTGATAATAGCGCTGATAGGCACGTTCCTTTTCTACTCCACCGACATAGGTCTCATCGAGTCCCTCTCAATGTCCGCCTCAAGCCTCGGCAACGTCGGGGTAGCGATGGGAGACTATGGACCGGCTTACACTTGCAGTTCGCTGACTGACTTCGCAAAGTGGTGTTCATCAATCCTGATGCTCGTCGGCCGTCTCGAATTGTTCACAGTCCTGCTGCTGTTTGCTCCAGGATTTTGGAAAAACGCATGAGGCATTTGCGCATGACGGAAACGACTTTGCATCAAATGCCATCGCACAAAACATCGTATGCTATTGGCAAAAACATCCTATGCTAACCACAAAATCATCGTATGCAAACGACAGGATCACCGTATGCAACAACCGCAGCCATCAATGCCCGGCTGCACACCTGCCCGCACCTGTTGACAAAGAAGGTATGTAACTGCTGTTGCTGGAAAAATAATTAATTGAGTATTCGATACTAAAATAAAAGCAGTATATTTGCAACTCCAAACGACTAAGTATAACGCTTCATAAACAAAAGAAGATGACAAAGGCAGATATAGTTAACGAGATTTCCAAAACTACGGGCATCCCCAAAGCAGATGCCCTAAAGACGGTCGAAGCATTCATGGACATCATCAAGACATCCTTGACCAACGACGAGAACGTCTATCTCAGGGGTTTTGGCAGTTTTATTGTGAAGAAACGCCGTCAAAAGACAGCCAGGAACATTTCGAAGAACACGACGATAATAATCCCAGAGCACAACATACCAGCGTTCAAACCTGCCAAGACATTCACCTTGTCTGTGAAGAAGTGAGAGAGATTTTTTAATTAATCATCAACATAAAATTTAGCGATATGCCAAGCGGAAAGAAAAGGAAAAGACATAAAATGTCAACACACAAGCGCAAAAAAAGACTAAGAAAGAACAGACACAAAAGCAAAAAGTAATTTTAGTCTTGCTTGATTGGATTTAAGAGCAAACTTTCTTGGTATAGAAAGTTTGCTCATTGTTTAATTTCACAACGAAATCAATTAAAAAGGAATTAGGTGGTAAGCGAATTATACGTAGACGTGCAGCCCAACGAGGTCTCGATAGCCTTGTTGGAAGACAAAAGTCTTGTCGAGCTGCAAAAAGAGGGACGCGACTGCTCCTATTCCGTTGGCAACATATATCTCGGCAGGGTAAAGAAAATAATGCCTGGGCTGAATGCCTGCTTCGTGGACATCGGTTACGAAAAGGATGCCTTCCTGCACTACCAAGACTTGGGTGCGCAGTTCAACACGCAAGTCAAATACATGAAGCAGGTGATGAGCGACCGAAAGAACCTGATGCCGCTCAGCAAAGCACAGACCATGCCTGAACTTGAAAAAGAAGGCTCAATCTCAAACCTCGTAAAGGTCGGGCAAGAAGTCGTCGTGCAGATTGTCAAAGAACCGATCTCAACGAAAGGACCAAGGTTGACATCTGAGCTTTCCATCGCTGGCAGGTTCCTCGTCCTGACACCATTCTATGACAAAGTGTCCGTCTCGCAGAAAATCAAATCAGGAGAAGAACGGACAAGGCTCAAGCAACTCATCCAAAGCATAAAACCGGCTAAAGTCGGCGTAATCGTAAGAACCGTAGCCGAAGGGAAGAGGGTGGCTGAACTGGACAACGAACTGAACATCCTAATGAAATACTGGAACGATTGCCTCGTCAAGATACAAAAGGCATCGACCCTCCCAGTGATGGTGCACGAGGAAACAAGCCGCACAGTGGCGATGTTGAGAGACCTGTTCAACCCCACATTCGAGAACATTTACATCAACGACAAGGACACCTACGAGGAAATAAGGACATACGTCTCGCTGATTGCCAACGACAAAAAAGGAATCGTCAAGCTCTACGAGGGCAAACTCCCGCTGTTTGACAACTTCTCAATAACAAAACAGATAAAATCACTGTTCGGCAGGGCCGTCTCCTACAAGAACGGAGCGTACCTGATCATAGAGCAGACCGAGGCAATGTGCGTCGTCGATGTCAACAGCGGCAACCGCACGAGGCAAAACAACGGACAAGAGGAGAACGCACTCGACGTGAACCTTTCGGCAGCAGACGAACTCGCACGCCAAATGAGACTGAGAGACCTCGGCGGCATCATAGTCGTTGACTTCATCGACATGGCCGAAGCCGACAACAGGCAGAAACTCTACGAGCGTATGTGCCAGAACATGCAGCAGGACAGGGCAAGACACAACATTTTGCCCCTGAGCAAATTCGGATTGATGCAGATCACACGCCAACGAGTCCGCCCCGCAATGAGCATAGCAACGTCAGAAGACTGCCCGACGTGCCACGGCAAAGGCATAATCAACCCGTCATTGCTCTTCACTGACGTGTTGGAAAGCAAGATAGACTACCTCGTGAACAAGCTCAAGGTCAAAGGCTTCACCCTCCACGTCCATCCATACGTGGCGGCATATATAAACCAAGGCCTTGTGTCGATGAAAAGGAAATGGCAGATGAAGTACGGTTTCGGCATCAACGTCATACCCAACCAGAACCTCACCTATCTCGAATACAAATTCTTCAAAGGTAAAGAGGAGATAGACATGAAGGAAGAATACGAAATCAGGTAAACACCCCCAAACAACACCAGACAATGAACAAAACAATCTTTGCCATAGCAGCCGCAGCGTGCCTCGCCTCATGCTCAAGCACCAAAAGGACGACGAACAGCAACGCAAACATATCAATCTTCAACGAATGGTACATCGAGACCATCGGCGGGCAAGCAATCAAGGACGGGGTTAACCCGTTTGTAGCACTCGACCAGGCAGCCAGCACCTACTCTGGCAACGCAGCCTGCAACATGATGAACGGCAAGTTTGAGTGCGACACGGACAAAGGCACGATCAGCTTCTCCCACGCAGTCACAACGAGGATGTACTGTCCGGACATGGAGACCGAGACGACCGTGTTGAATGCATTGGGACAAGTGTCCGCATACAGCATCAACAACGAAGGCACGATGACATTCACAAACAACGACGGTACACCGGTTATGACCCTTGTCCCCAAACGAGACATCGACGGGCGGTGGCTCTTTGACACTGTGCGTGGCAAAAAGGTGAGGACGACAGACAATGTTCCGTTCCTCGAGATCTACTCCAGCAAAAGGCGCGTGCATGGCAATCTCGGTTGCAACATCTACAATGCAACTATCCCGATGGACTTTTCAGACAATGCCATCTCATTTGCAAACGGCCAGATGACCATGATGATGTGCCCCGACATGGAGACCGAGAACTCTGTCAGGACAGCTCTCCAGGAGGTCAAGACATTCAAACTTGACGGCGACACGCTGAGCCTGCTTGACAGCGAAGGCAACACTGTGCTCACATTACTCCGCGATTGAACAACCGAAAAAGAGACACCAGATGAGACACACCCCACTCGCCGCCCTCCCGCTGGCCAGCGTGGCACTTGCCGCATGGATGGCATCATGCAGCGGCGGCAAGGCAGAACCACGGCATTACAACATAGTATATATCATGGCCGACGACCACACGGCGCAGATGATGAGCTGCTATGACACCCGCTATGTAGAGACCCCAAACATAGACCGCATTGCAAGCGACGGCCTGCTGTTCACCAACAGTTTCGTGGCAAACTCCATCAGCGGGCCAAGCAGGGCCTGCCTCCTGACAGGCAAGCACAGCCACGCCAACGGATTCAAGGACAACACCACCTCGGTGTTTGACGGCACGCAGCAGACATTCCCTAAGTTGCTGCAACAAGCCGGCTACCAGACCGCCATCATCGGCAAGTGGCATCTCGGTGGCACACCGACGGGATTTGACTTCTGGGAGATCTTGCCGGGGCAAGGCGACTACTACAACCCGCATTTCATCACACAAGACGACACCGCCATGGTGCAAAAGGCGGGTTATGTAACCGACATAATCACCGATGAAAGCCTGGATTGGCTCAAGAACAAGCGAGACAAGGACAGACCGTTCTGCCTGATGATACACCACAAGGCGATGCACCGCAACTGGATGGCGGACATCGACGACCTGCCCCTCTATGAGGACAAGCAGTTCACGCTGCCCGACAACTTCGACGACACATACGAGGGACGGCAGGCGGCGCGTGAACAGGAGATGAGCATCGCAGCCGACATGGATTTGACCTACGACCTCAAGATGCTGCACGACGACTTGCCGGCGACACCATTGAAAGGCACATATCTCGGCATACGTGGCACGATGACGGAAGACGAGAGGCAAGCGTGGGATGCATTCTACGGCCCGATAATCGATGACTTCCTATCCAGCGAACCCGAAGGCAAGGAACTGGCCGAATGGAAGTACCAACGCTACATGCGCGACTATGCCAAGACGCTCAAGTCCCTTGACGACAACGTGGGGCGCGTGCTTGACTACCTCGAACAAGAGGGGCTGATGGACAACACGCTCGTCATCTACATCTCCGACCAAGGATTCTACATGGGTGAACACGGGTGGTTTGACAAACGTTTCATGTACGAAGAGTCGATGCACATGCCACTCGTCATGCACCTGCCCAAGGACTTCAAGCGTAGTGGGCGCGTTGACGAGATGGTGCAAAACATTGATTTCGCCCCGACGTTCCTCGAACTCGCCGGAGTCACCGTGCCAGACGACATCCAAGGCCGGTCGATGCTCCCGCTGCTGAGAGGGGACAGCGTAGCGGACTGGCGCGGCTCGCTCTACTACCACTACTACGAGTACCCGGCGGAACACATGGTCAAACGCCACTACGGCGTACGTACCGAGCGCTACAAACTGATACACTTCTACGACGACATTGACACGTGGGAGCTATATGATTTGCAAGCCGACCCGCATGAGATGCACAACGCCTATGCCGACCCTGCAATGCGCCCGGTCATTGAGCAGCTCCGCAACGAACTCGTCAAGCTCCAGACGCAATATGCCGACACCCTCGCCCTGAGGCTCAACGGATTCTGAAAACAAGACATACACAAGCGAAGAGGCGTGCCGACGGTGCGTCTCTTTTTTCGTATACCCCACTCGCGGCAACCGGCACCATGCCATCAGGCACGGCACGAGGGCGCGGCAACATCCCCCGCCCCACCCTGCAAGCATGGCATTGCGGGCATGACATCCAAGGGAAACTTCGCTCGGGCCAGGCATAAACTTGGAAGTGGCCGGGCCCAAAGTCAGTTTGACTGGCGCATAAAGTTGAAACAGAAGTTTTGAATATATAAACAGAACTTTTGTTTATATAAACAGAAGTTTTGAATATATAAACAAAAGTTCTGAATATACTTTAGGTCAGGGGGTAATGAACTTTATGTACTACTTGATGGGAGTTTACATCCGTCGTGACCTGGATATGTGCCAGGCTTCCGGTCCAGAGTGTTTCACATTTATTTATCATTGCTTCAAATAATTGCTATCTTTGCCGCACGCTACGGCGCGTCCAGTCCGCTGTCATTTGGCACAGTGCACCGCGTTTGTAGTGGGACCAATGCTGATAAACGTAACTTATGGCCAATAATCTCAGACTCGTTAAGGTGTGCTTGTGCGTCGCGCTGGCGGCCTTGTCGCTGGTGTCTTGCAAGACTTACAAGAAAGTGAACTACATCCAGGACGTGCAGGTCAATGTCCCCGAGGCCGTCGAGGTCAACCAGGGCATCGTCATCCAACCCCAGGACATGTTGTCGATAGTGGTGTCGAGCAAGTCGCCCGAGCTGGCGGCGATGTTCAACCTGTCGTCAGTCAGCTACCAGAGCGGGTCGGAGATTGTCTCGACCGGTGGAACACAGCGTCTGCTCGGCTATGTCGTGGCGACGGACGGGACCATCGACTTCCCGATATTGGGCAAAATCAAGGTGGCAGGCATGACACGCTGGCAGCTCCAGGAGCACATCAAGCAGGCGATCATCGACGCGGGGCTTTTGAAAGACCTTGTGGTGACGGTTGAGTTCATGAACTTCAAGATTTCGATAATGGGCGAGGTCAATTCGCCGGGTTCTTACAGCATCAAGGGCGACAAGGTGACTATCCTCGAAGCATTGTCGATGGCAAGGGACCTGACCATATTCGGACGGCGCGACGGCGTTTATGTCGTCAGGGAGGAAAACGGGGTGCGCACGACCTACAATGTTGACCTGCGCTCGGTGGAACTTTTCAAATCCCCCGTCTATTACCTGCGTCAGAATGACATCATCTATGTCGAACCCAACAAGGTCAGGGCCGGCCAGTCAACGATCAATGAGAACAATCTCAAATCCGTGTCGCTGTGGATCTCAATCAGCTCATTCCTCACGTCGTTGGCCGTGCTGATATTCAAGTGACTTTCGGCGCCAAACCATCACAACAAGAATGTAAATGCTTAAAGACTAAGACATGGCAGCATCAAACGAACAAAATGCAACTCCGTCAACTGCGGCAGGCAAGCTGGATGACGCAATCAACATAAAGGAATATCTCTTCTGGGCATGGGAAAAGAAATGGTGGATTCTCCTGTCGATAATGGTGTGCGTGGCGGTGGCCACCTACTATTTGTACGTGACCCCCAAATCCTACGTGCGGAGCGCCACCGTGATGATAAAGTCCGACTCCAAGGGGCGTTCAGGCATATCCGAACTGGAAGCGTTCCGTGACCTCAGCGGGGTCTCTGGCATCTCTGTCGATGTCAGGAATGAGATGGAGGCATTCAAATCCCCGATCCTCATGGAAAAGGTGGTGCAACGTCTCAACCTCAATGTTTCCTACACCAAGCTGGGGCTGTTGCGCGACGACATCCTGTACAGCAACTCGCCTGTCAAGGTGGCTTTTGTCGAGAATGGCGTTCCAGCCGGCTACACCTTTGACATCAAAAAAGAATCGGACGAGACGGTGAAGCTCCTTAAATTGAAATACAAAGGTGAAGGATTGGACATCGCCCCGCTGTCCGTAGCACTCAACGACACGGTTGACACCCCGCTGGGTAAGATCGTGGTGACACCTACGTTGTTTTTCGACAAGACATTCGACTACACTGTCAGGGTGTCATGCGGCTCGGTGCACGATGCGGCCAAGGCATTCAAGGCACGGATGACTGTCGGCCTTGCCGAGAAAGAGACTTCGGTGATAACACTCTCCATCCGTGACAACGTGATCAGCCGTGGCGACGACGTTGTGAACACGCTGATAGACGCCTACAACGAGGACTGGGTGAGCTACATGAACGAGGCGAAAATCAACACTTCCAACTTCATCAACGAGCGTCTGAGCATAATCGAAAGCGAGCTTAACGCCGTGGATACAGATGTCGAACGTTTCAAGAAGGAAAACAAGCTCTTTGACATCCCGTCTGAGGCGCAACAGACAGCACAGGAATCGTCGGTATATTCGTCCAAGTACTTTGAGATAAACAACCAACTGGCACTGGCACGCTACATCTCCGACTACTTGAACAACGGGGACAACAACAACTCACTACTTCCGAGCGGCGCAGGCATAAGCAACTCGAACATAGAGGAACAGATCGCCGAATACAACCGCACCCTGCTGCGCTACAAAACACTCCTGGAGAACAGCAGTGCCACCAATCCGATTGTCGAGGACTACAACAACACCCTTGAGATGATGCGCTCGTCCATCCTCCGCTCGGTGGTCAACCTCATTGCGACGCTTGAACTCCAGGCGGACAACATCGAGAAGCGCGAAAGTGCCATACGCAGCAAGATAGAGATGACCCCCACGCAGGCAAAGGAACTGGTGGACATCGAGCGCCAGCAGAAAGTCAAGGAGTCGCTGTACGTCTATCTTCTCCAGAAACGAGAGGAAAACGAGCTGTCAAGTTCGCTGGTGGTTGACAACACACGCATCCTTTCCTATGCTTCGGGCAGTCCGGCCCCCGTCTCCCCAAAATCCGCGACGGTCATGCTCATTGCGTTCGTGGTCGGATTGCTCGTGCCTTTCATATATAAGATCGTAAAGGAACTGCTCGACTCCACCGTCCGTGGGAAAAAAGACATCGAGTCGCTGACAGCCCCGTTCATTGGCGAACTGCCTTTCGTCAGCAAAAAGAAGCACATCCTCTGCTTCACCCGCGAGGTGTCGGCGGTGACTTCAGAGCACGCGATAGTCGTCAAGGACGGCAGCCGCAACTCCATCAACGAAGCATTCCGCGTTGTGAGGGCAAACATAGACTTCATGGCCAAGAAACCGGACGGGAAGGCACTGGTGACATTGTTCACATCCTACAACGTCAACTCGGGCAAGACATTCGTGGCGGCTAACCTTGCAGCAATCATGTCGATCAAGGGCGCAAAAGTCTGCGTCATAGACATGGATATGCGCAAAGCAACCCTCAGCCGCTTGCTGCACAAACGTGAGGTGGGCATCTCGTCCTACCTCGGAGGCTTCGTCGGCAGCGTAAGCGACATCGTTAGCAAACATCCGGACTTCCCCAATCTTGACATAATCCCCGTAGGCACATTGCCGCCGAACCCGGCCGAACTGTTGCAAAGCCCCCTCCTTGACGAGTTGATGGGCAAACTCAGGGAAACTTATGATTACATCTACATTGACTGCCCGCCGTTGAACATAGTGGCGGACACGTCCATAATCTCCCGCCTCGCCGATATGTCGATCTTCGTCATCCGAGCAGGTCTCATGGAGCGTGCCCTGATTGCGGACATAGAGGAGATATACCGCACCAGGAAGCTGCCCAACATGGCGATAGTCCTCAACGGTGTCCGCGAATTGCCAGGACGCTACGGCTACCACCGCTATGGCTACCACTACGGCTACGGGTATGGATATGGCTACTACACCGAGAAATGATTCCTGAAAACGAGAGACATTATGAAAAAGCCGAAAGTGTCTGTCATCATCGCTGTATATGGAGTGGAGGCATATATAAAGAATTCTTAATGAGGCTTTTCGCCAAGCATCGTTCCCTGCTGGCCTTTTACTACAAGGTCTTGCGTCCCATAGGCATCAAGGTGATCTGACCTGGTGAGTATGCAGCCACGACGCCAACATCACAGCCTGCCGCCTTTGCGGCCGGGGGTAAAATCCATATCTTTGCGCCGCCTTGGCCGAGGTGACATTAGGCCGGGGCGTTTTTCTGGTAAGATAAAAAGCGAACATCATGTTTACCGTAATCAAGCGGATGGAAGTGTCCGCATCGCATTCGTTGCATCTGTCATATCCCAGCAAGTGTCAAAACCTGCACGGCCACAATTGGATCATCACCGTGCATTGCCGCTCGGAGCACCTGAACGCCGACGGGATGGTCGTCGATTTCACTGAAATCAAGCGCAAGGTCGTCAGCCGGCTCGACCATGCCAACCTCAATGACGTGCTGCCATTCAACCCCACGGCGGAAAACATCGCAAAGTGGGTCTGCGACAACGTGGATTGTTGCTACAAGGTCGAGGTACAAGAGTCTGAAGGCAACGTGGCAGTCTATGAGAAAGATTAACGAGATCTTTTACAGCATCCAGGGCGAAGGCTATTTTGCCGGCACTCCGTCCGTGTTCCTGCGCTTCAGCGGGTGCAACCTCCGTTGCTCGTTCTGTGACACGTCGCACGACGACGGCGAGATGATGGACGACGACGAGATCATCCGCCAGGTGTCGGCTTTCCCTGCGCGGCGCATAGTGCTGACTGGCGGCGAGCCATCGTTGTGGATTGACGAGCCTTTCATCGCGCGGCTCAAGGCGGCGGGCTTCTTCGTCTGCATCGAGACCAACGGCACGTGCCCCCTGCCGCCCGGCATCGACTGGATCACCTGCTCGCCAAAGGAAGGGGCGCGGGTCGTCCTCGATGCCATGGACGAGGTAAAGGTCGTCTTCATCGGGCAAGACGTCGAGCGTTACCACTACGACACAGCCGCCCACCATTTCCTGCAACCTTGCTCGGGGCGCAACACAGAGGAGACTCTCGCCTACGTCATGCGCCATCCGCACTGGCGGCTCAGCCTGCAACTGCACAAATTGATCGGGGTGAGGTGACACGCCTCCCAACCACTGAAGGCCATGCCTGCCTCGTGTCGGCCCTATGCCTGCCGTCCACACGATGCAGGCACGGGAGATTTGTGTGCCTTGGTCTGGCATAAAATCCATTCAAGCAGGACCCAAACTTCACCCTCACGGTGCATGAAGTCCTTTGTCCCTTGACATAAAGTTCATTCAGAAGTTTTGTTTATATATTCAAAACTTCTGTTTATATAAACAAAAGTTCTGTTTATATATTCAAAAGTTTTGTTTTTACTTTGGGTTAGGAGTATTTGAACTTTATGTCTGACCCAAGTGAACTTTATGTCAGACATCATCGGGCATTAGGCCTGGACTTGAAGGTCGCACGTTCCGCACCAGCCGCACAAGACAAGCCGCCTGCACCGCGACGTGGTGAGCGGTGCAGGCGGCTGATGTCTGGAGTGCGAGGCAGGCGCGTTGTTTGGTGTCAGCGCAATGCCTGTAAGAGCCCGTCTGGTGTGACGCGGCGTTGCTCGCCGGTTGTCATGTCTTTGAGCGTGAAATTGCCGTCGGCCATCTCTTCGCTGCCAGCTATGGCGACAAATGGGATGTGCTTGGCATCTGCGTAGCTGAACTGCTTCTTGAGCTTGGCGGTGTCTGGATAGACCTCTGTGCTGATGCCTGCGGCGCGGAGCTGCTTGACGACGGACATGGCATAGGACACCTCGCTCTCACCAAGGTTGATGAACAGCACCCGCGTGCCGCCACGGGCCGCGTCTGGATAGAGGTCGAGCTGGTTGAGCACGTCATATATCCTGTCAGCCCCAAACGATATGCCCACGCCCGACACGCCATCGAGACCAAAGACACCTGTGAGGTTGTCATAGCGTCCGCCGCCCGAGATGCTGCCTATCTGCACGTCAAGGGACTTGACCTCAAGGATGGTGCCCGTGTAGTAGTTCAACCCACGCGCCAACGTGAGGTCAAGCTGCAACTCCGCACGCAATCCCGAGCGCGTGGCATGGTCGATGACGTAGGCGCATTCGTCTATGCCGCGCAGTCCAGTCTCGCTGGCGGACAATATGTCCCTGAGCTTGGCGAGTTTGTCGGTGTTGCTGCCTTCGAGCAAGATGATGGGCTGGAGCTTGGCAATGGCGTCGTCGCTCAAGCCTTTGTCGGCCAGTTCGCGGTTGACGTTCTCAAGGCCGATCTTGTCCAGTTTGTCGATGGCGACGGTCATATCCACGATTTTGTCGCTCTCGCCGACGACCTCGGCAATGCCCGAGAGTATCTTGCGGTTGTTGATCTTGATGGCCACGTTGATGCCAAAGCGTTTGAACACCTCGTCGATCATCTCCACCAGCTCGACTTCATTGAGCAACGAGTCGCTGCCGACGACATCGGCATCGCATTGGTAGAACTCGCGGTAGCGTCCCTTCTGCGGACGGTCGGCACGCCAGACGGGTTGTATCTGGTAACGTTTGAACGGGAATGCCATCTCGCCACGGTGCATCACCACGTAACGGGCGAATGGCACGGTGAGGTCATAGCGCAGCCCTTTCTCGCAGAACTTGGGGGCAAGGTGGGCGCAGTCCCTGGAGAGCAGTTCGTCGTCGGTTATGCCGGAGAAGTAGTCGCCTGAGTTTTGTATCTTGAAGAGCAGCTTGTCGCCCTCCTCGCCATATTTCCCCATGAGCGTGGCAAGTGTCTCCATCGCCGGGGTCTCTATCTGCTCAAATCCGAAGAGCTTGAACACATCCTTTATGGTGTCAAAGATGTAGTTGCGCTTTGACATCTCCGCCGGGGAAAAGTCGCGCGTGCCTTTTGGTATGCTCGGTTTGTTTGCCATAATCTTGTCTGTATTAAATCGTTATTATTTCGGGCAAAAATAGTGAATCTCTCGTGTCTGTCAGATCAAGAACGAGACTTCTTTGAATGCGTAGTCCCGCCTCCGCCCCACTCCGTCCTCGATCACAAGCCTGCCGCTGCGGCACACGTCCACGATGCGTCCCGTGAACTGGCCAGCCACATCGGAATAGGCCGCGACAGTCCCGAGGCGGTAGAGCTTGCGGAGGTAGTCATCATGCAACGCCTCGGCACCGGCCTCATCCGCCAATTCCCGGTAGCGTGACTCCACCGCTTGCCACAAGTCTTGCACGAGGCTGTCAATGTCGTAGGTCGTGCCTGTCAGCTGCCGCAGCGAGACGGGGTTGGGCGCGTCGCTGACGAATGTATCCTGGTTCACGTTGATGCCTATGCCGGCTACTGACGTGACGATGCGTGATGCCTCGATATGGTTTTCGATCAGGATGCCGCAAATCTTCCTGTCGCCGTGGTATATGTCATTTGGCCACTTGATCCGTGTGCCAGGACAAAGGCCGTCGATCAGGTCTGCCACAGCCAATGAGACCACCTCAGAGATTGCGAATTGCTCTTGCGGCGCGACAGCGGTCGGGCGCAACAGCAGGCTGCAAGTGATGTTCTGCCCTCTTGCGCTCTCCCATGTGTTGCCTCTCTGCCCCCTGCCTGCGGTCTGGTGGCCGGCATAGACGAGTGTCATCTCTGGCAGGCTGGCATCACGCTGGAGCATATCCTTGAGGAGGGTGTTTGTCGAGGATGTCTCATCCACATATATTATGTCAGCCATTTTGCAAAACTTTTGAGTTGGTTATTTCCTGCATGATGGAGACGGCTTGGTCAATGGTTGTCACGTCTTTTATCCTGACGCTCTTTTTCCCGGCCTTGTCCCTTATCTCGCAAATGCGTGGGTAGTGGTAAACGAAGCTGATGAGCTTGCCAAAGGCATCTGACTCAAAATATCGGGATGATGGGTCTGAATCCAGGTAGATGAACATCATGCCGCCTTTGATGGTGACTTTCGCCATGCCGAGCGACGATGAGAGCTGGCGCAGCCTGACGATGCCAAACAACGCTTCGCCTTCGTGAGGAATAGGGCCGAAACGGTCGATGAGCTTGGTCTTGAACGATTGGAGGTCTTGCTCTGTCGCTATCTTGTCCAGTTCGCGGTAGATGAGCATCCTCTCGCTGCTGCTCGGAACATAGTCAGCCGGGAAGAAAGCCTCAAGGTCGCAATCGATGGCCGTCTCCTTGACGTATGCCTGGCTTTTGTCCTCGTCGGCATACAGGTCGGAGAACTCATCTGTCTTCAACTCTTCCACCGCCTCGTTGAGTATGCGCTGGTAGGTCTCATATCCGAGTTCGGCAATGAAACCGCTCTGTTCCGCCCCGAGCAGGTTGCCGGCACCACGGATGTCAAGGTCTTGCATGGCGATGTTTATGCCGCTGCCAAGGTCGCTGAAGTTCTCTATGGCCTGCAACCTCCTCTTTGCCTCCGGCGACAAGACGCTGAGCGGAGGGGCGAGGAGATAGCAGAACGACTTCTTGTTGCTGCGCCCCACCCTGCCACGCAACTGGTGCAGGTCGCTCAAGCCGAAGTTGTGAGCCTGGTTAATTATAATGGTGTTGACGTTAGGGATGTCTATGCCAGACTCAATGATCGAAGTCGCCAGCATTACATCATAGTCGAAATTGATGAAATCCATGATTGTCTGCTCCAGCACCTCTGGTTGCATCTGCCCATGCCCGATGCAGACCCGCACGCCGGGGACGAGCTTTTCGATGAGAGCCTTCAATTCCGGGAGGTTGGTGATCCTGTTGTTGACAAAGAACACTTGCCCGCCACGTCCCATTTCAAAGTTTATCGCTTCGGAAATAATCTCGTTGTCGAAAAGATGAATCTCTGTGTGTATCGGATAACGGTTTGGCGGCGGGGTCGATATTACCGAGAGGTCACGTGCCCCCATCAGGGAGAATTGCAACGTACGTGGTATCGGGGTGGCCGTCATGGTGAGCGTGTCAACGCTTGTCTTCATCTGGCGGAGCTTTTCCTTTACGCTCACGCCGAATTTCTGTTCCTCATCAATTATGAGCAAGCCAAGGTCTTTGAACTTGACTGTCTTGCCTATGATCTTGTGAGTCCCTATGAGTATGTTGACATCGCCATCTGCCAATCTCTTGAGTATGCTTTTGACCTCGGATTGCTTTTTGGCGCGGGTGAGGTATTCAACTTTGCAGGGGAAGTCTTTAAGCCTCTTGCTGAACGTCTGGTAGTGTTGGTAGGCCAGCACCGTCGTAGGCACCAGCACCGCCACCTGCTTGTTGTCGCAGACAGCTTTGAATGCGGCACGGACCGCCACCTCGGTTTTCCCGAATCCGACATCACCACAAACGAGCCTATCCATAGGCACATCACGCTCCATGTCCCGTTTTACGTCCTGGGTGGCCTTGTTCTGGTCAGGGGTATCCTCATAGATGAATGATGCTTCCAATTCATGCTGAAGGAAAGTGTCCTTGCTGTATGCGAAACCCTTCTCTTGCCTGCGTTTGGAATACAGTTTGATGAGGTCGCGGGCAATGTCCTTGATCTTGGTTTTGGTCTTTTCCTTCAACCGTTCCCAAGCACCCGTGCCGAGCTTGTTGACGCGTGGCGGTTCACCATCCTTGCCTTTGTATTTTGAGACCTTGTGAAGCGAATGGATTGAAACGAAGACGACATCGTCGTTTTGATAGACGATTTTCATCATCTCCTGCATCTTGTCACCATTAGGGATAGTGACCAGTCCGGCAAACCGTCCTATGCCATGGTCGGCATGGACGACGAAATCCCCGACTTGGAACGATTTCAGTTCCTTCAGGCTTTGGGCAATTTTCCCGCTTTTGGCCTTCTCAGCCTTGAGGTTGTATTTGTGATAGCGGTCAAATATCTGATGGTCGGTAAATATGCACAGCTTCAAGTCATTGTCCACAAAGCCCTCATGGAGCACATGGCTGATTGCAGTGAATGAGATGCTTTCACCCCTGTCCTCAAAAATGGACTTGATGCGCTCGATTTGCTTGTCGCTGTCGCTCGCTATATATATATGGTATCCGTCAACAGCCAAACTTTTTATGGCATCGCCCAGCAAATCAAAGTTTTTATGGAAGAGCGGTTGGGGAGATATGTTGAAGTCCAAAACGGCATTGATGCCTGTCTCGGCAGCAATATGCCAGAACTCCACTTGCTTGAAAGCGTTCACCTTTTGCAAAAAGACATCGCCTGAGACAACCAAGTCGGTGAGTTTGACTGTTTCAAGCTCGGCATCAGCCATCAAAGCCTGCTTGGCAAAAGTCCAAGAGGACATCTGCGCCACCTGCTCCGTTATAAGCGTTTTGTTCTTGAGTAGCACCACGGTGTCCTTGGGCAGGAAATCAAAGAAAGAAGTTCCTATGTTTTCCCTGCTTTCAAAGATTGGTACCAGCGTTATCATTTCAAGTTTTTCTTTTGACAATTGGTCTACAACGTCAAAAGTCTTGATGCTGTCTATCTCATCGTCCCAGAAATCGATGCGATATGGGTTCTCGCTCGAATATGAATAGACGTCTATCAGGCTGCCACGCACTGCCATCTGTCCTGGCTCATAGACATAATCCACCTTTTTGAAGCCTATTTCCAGCAAACGGTTGACAACCTCGCTCATCTCATGCCGCTCTCCGCGCCGCAGCACTACGGTATTGTCGGACAAAGCCTGCTTATCCACGACCTTCTCCGCCAGTGCTTCCGAGTATGTGACCGTGCACATCGTCCCTTGGAGCGATTGCAGGTGAGTGAGCACTTCTGTCCTCAAGATCTCATTGGCAGGGTCTTTTATACCATATTTAATAGTCCGCTTATATGACGAAGGGAGAAAATCAATGTTGTCTTCTGGACATAACTGCGCCAAGTCGTTATAAAAATAGCCAGCTTGCTCCCCATCGTCCAATACCACAAGGAGATTGGCTTTCCCAACCAGTTCAGAGAGCACGACACTTGCAGATGAAGCTTTGAGACCGCGCAATGTGATGTTGCCAACCTTCCCATCCTCCAAGAGTTTGGATAGTTTAGCAACGCTGCCATGCTTCTGATAAAGCTTCTTTAATTCGGTTATTTCCATAAATCACTTTGAGCAAATCAAATCGTCGGCCTCTGCCCCGACATATTCCAGCAATGACTTCGGGGCAATTTTTATCTGCAATCCACGTTGCCCGGCACTGACATACACGCTGTCATAGTCCATGACCGAAGAATGGAAATAGGTCGGATAAGCCTTTTTCATCCCGATAGGTGAACAAGCTCCCCGGATGTAGCCTGCCACGGAAAGCAAGTCTTTCATGTGGATCAGCTCGCAGCTCTTGTTGCCGGAGACTTTGGCCGCTTTTTTCAAATCGACTTCCTTGTCCCCTGGTATGACACAGACGAAGTATCCGCTTTTGTTGCCTTTCAAGACTAACGTCTTAAAGACCCTTTCCACTGGTTCATTTAGTTGCGCGGCCACGTGGACTGCGCTGAGATCACTCTCGTCAACCTCGTATGGTATCAATTCATACGCAATGCCAGCCTTGTCAAGCAAGCGGGCGACATTGGTCTTATTTGTCTTTTGCATGGTCGAGTTCCTGTTTCAAGTACTTTGACGTATACCCGGCATTTGACTTTGCCATTTCTTCCGGCGTGCCTGAGAAGACGACATTTCCACCATTCTTGCCTCCTTCAGGACCTATGTCGATGAGATAGTCGGCTGATTTGATCACATCGAGATTGTGTTCTATCACTATGACGGTGTTGCCTTTGTCCACAAGCCTGTTCAATGCGGTCAAAAGGATCCTTATGTCCTCAAAATGCAAGCCGGTTGTCGGCTCATCCAATATATATATGGTCTTGCCAGTCTCTTTCTTCGACAGCTCGGCAGCCAACTTCACACGTTGGCTCTCGCCACCCGAGAGCGTTGTCGATGACTGCCCGAGTTTCAAATATCCCAATCCGACCTCTTGCAACACCTTGAGCTTGCCTACAATCTGTGGAACGTTCTCAAAGAACTCCACTGCCATGTTTATGGTCATGTCTAACACATCGGCTATGGATTTGCCATTGTATTTGACTTCCAACGTCTCGCGGTTGTAGCGTTTCCCGTGGCAAGCCTCGCAAGGGACGGTGACATCGGGCAGGAAGCGCATATCTATCGTCTTGTAGCCATTGCCGCCGCACTCTTCGCATCTGCCACCTGCGATGTTGAACGAGAAACGTCCTCCCTTGTACCCTCTTATCTTTGCTTCTGGCAGCTCGGCAAAAAGATTTCTGATGTCGGTGAACACGCCGGTGAATGTCACTGGATTGGAACGTGGTGTCCTGCCTATGGGTGACTGATCCACAGAAATAACCTTGTCAACATACTTCAGGCCTTCTACCGCATCATAGTCCAAAGGCGACTTTAGCGAATGGTATATAGCTTGCGACAATATGGGCTGGAGCGTGGAGTTAATCAATGTCGATTTGCCGCTGCCTGAAACTCCTGTAACGCATATCAGGCATTCCAACGGGAATGACACGTTGATGCCTTTAAGATTGTTGCCTCTCGCCCCTAATATCTTCAGGCAGGTCCCGTTGCCCTTGCGGCGTTGTTCTGGTATGGTTATTTCCTTATCGTCATTGAGGTATTGCGCCGTCAACGAGTCACTGCCTGACATCTCTTGCGGCGTGCCGGCAAACACGACCTTGCCTCCGAGCCTTCCCGCGCCAGGTCCCATGTCGATGATGTAATCCGCCTTTTCCATCATTTCACGATCGTGCTCCACAACGATGACGGTGTTGCCTTCGTCCTTCAGTTTCTTTAGTGAATTGATCAGCTTCTCATTGTCACGCTGGTGCAGTCCTATGCTCGGCTCGTCGAGGATGTACAGCACGTTGACAAGCTGCGACCCGATCTGTGTGGCAAGGCGGATGCGTTGGCTCTCACCGCCTGAAAGCGTCATTGACGACCTGTCCAGCGACAAGTAGTCAAGCCCGACGTCGCAAAGGAAACCGAGACGGTTGCGGATTTCCTTTATTATCTCACCACCTATCTTCATTTGCCGCTCATCCAGCTTGCCAGGCAACAACTCGAACCATTGCAGCAAATCCTCGATGTCCATTACCGACAGGTCATGTATGTTCTTGTCCAATATGCGGAATGCCAACGCTTCTTCCTTCAGCCTCTTGCCGCCGCACGAGGGGCACACATCAACGATGGAGAATTGTTCCGCCCATTTGCGAGCCGTCGCCGAGGCATCATCGTCCTGCTGCATCTGGATGTACTTGGCAAGGCCGTCAAACTTGACATAGTAGTCCGAACTGCTGTGGATCAGCTCGCTGCGCATCTTGATTTTCTCATCGCTGCCGTGCATTATCTCATCAATCACATCTTCCGGCAGTTCCGATATAGGCATCTTGATGTCCAGACCATGTTTCTCAAGCAATGACTGGATTTGCCAGAATATCATCAGGTTCTTGTAACGGCCGAGGGGGACTATCCCACCATTATATATAGATATGCTCCTGTCGGGGATTACCTTGTCCACGTCAACACGGTTGACATAGCCGAGCCCTTTGCATTTGGGACAAGCACCTTGCGGCGAATTGAACGAGAAGTTGTGCGGCGCCGGGTCTTTGTAAGCTATCCCCGTCGTCGGGCACATCAACTTGCGGCTGAAGTACTTCACCTCCATCGTATCGGCATCAAGCACCATCAGCAGCCCGTCCCCGGCTTTCATCGCGACAGTCACGCTCTGTTTGAGGCGTTGCTCGTCCTTGACGGTGAAACGGTCAACCACAACCTCTATGTCGTGTATCTTGTAGCGGTCGAGCCTCATGCCATATTTCAATTCCTCCACGTTGCCATCGACACGGACATAGGCGAAACCTTTGCGCCTCGTCTGGTCGAGCAAATCCTTGTAATGGCCCTTGCGGGCTTTGACAAGAGGCGCGAGGATGTATACCTTCTTACCGGCGCATGTCTTGAGTATCATGTCAACCACCTGTTCCTCGGTGAACTTGACCATCTTCTCCCCCGTGGCGTATGAGTAGGCCGTTGACGCCTTGGCGAACAACAAGCGCAGGTAGTCATAAATCTCCGTCACAGTGCCGACTGTCGAGCGCGGATTCTTGTTGACGGTCTTTTGCTCGATTGAGATGACCGGACTCAAACCGGTGATGCTATCGACATCCGGACGTTCCATGCTGCCAAGGAAATTGCGGGCGTATGCCGAGAACGTCTCGATGTAGCGACGTTGCCCCTCTGCGTATATGGTGTTGAACGCCAACGAAGACTTGCCGCTGCCGCTCAAACCCGTTATCACCGTCAAGGCATCGCGGGGAATGTCAACACTGACGTTCTTCAAGTTGTTGACACGTGCGCCCCTGACTTCTATTTGTTCTGTCTGGCTGCCTTTGTGCTTCATTCCTGGAATGTGCTGTTGTTAAGATTACCGTTTGTCGAGGTCAGTACATTGATGGACGACTTCTTCTTGTACTCGATGCCGTCCGCGCCCATGGCTTCGACGACGATGAAGTAAACGCCGTTGCTCACCGTGCGTCCCTTGTAAGTCCCATCCCATCCCTCGTCGATGTTCTCCAGCGACCACGAGTAGATCTCCTGCCCCCAACGGTTGAAGATGTATGCCCTGAAACTGACCAACGATTGGTGCTTGACGACAAAACGGTCGTTGATGCCGTCGCCATTGGGCGAAAACGCATTGGGCAGCTCAAGCATAGACTCGCTCACGGTGATTGAAAATGGCGAAGAATAGAACTCCGCCCCGCTCTCCTCGTCCGAGATGCGCAATTGCACGTAGACCGTCCCCGCCGAAGTGAATGTGTAATCGGTGTCCTCGTCATATCTCGACAAAAACGACGTTTCACACTGCGAGTCGTAGGAGAATGCCCATTCATAACGCAAGTTGGTCTTGTCGGAAGTGACGTTTGAAAGAAATTCCACCACTATCGGCGCGGCGGTCTTGCTCGTGACCGTATTATCCAGCTCGGTGTTGGAACCTCCCTCTTGTATCGTATCAGGCACTTCGAGCATCACATTGTTGCTCGATGTTATCACCGCGACAGGGGCGGCATCTATGCTCGGGACGGCCTGTGCCGCAGCCCACAACGGGCAGAGCGATGCGGCCAACATGGCGATCAGAAAGCGTATACACATAGGTTTCATCCGTTTGTTGACGGGTGCAAATTTAGCAAATTATCACCTTATTCTCATTCCCGCCCGCTCTGGTCGGGGTAAAGGGCTTTGCAGCAACTGATGCGCTCCCCCCAAGGCTTGTCCTCAAGTTGCAGGACGTTGCTGCGGTTTGCCCATTCGAGCCAAGCCTTTTCGAGCCCGGCGGCCTTGGAAGGACAGTCCCCAGACAAGTCACGCGTCTCAAACGGGTCAGTGTCGAGGCCGATGAGTTTCCATGGCGAATGCCTGCCGGCACGGACGAGTTTCCACCGCCCCGAGATGACGGCGCACGAGCTCTGGGTGCTCGAAGAGCAATGTCCTCTCCTCCACCGTCCCGCCAGCAACGCGGCGCAACCGGCACAGGGACCCACGCCAACGGCTCATGGGGCAAGGCCCCAGATGTCAGGCGTAAAATTACACCACTCGCCGGGAAAAGTTCCACAAGGTCGGACATAAAGTTCATTTGCCCCTGACATAAAGTTCATTCAAAAGTTTTGTTTATATATTCAAAACTTCTGTTTATATAAACAAAAGTTCTGTTTATATATTCAGAAGTTCTGTTTTTACTTTATGTCAGACCCAATGCAACTTTATGTCAGACCTGACCGAAGTTTTGGTCTGACCGTATGGGACTTTGTGCCCGACCTTACGGGATTTCCCCCACGGGACAGGCACGCCAAAGCCTTATCGAAAAAGATAAAAAGATGTGGTGGCCGAGCCTCAACGTATCAGTGCGAGGTAGAGCAACGCCTTGGCACTCATGCTGCCGGGACGGACAAAGCGCACATGGCGGCGGATGATGTCGCGCGGGAGGCCATAGCGTGAACGAATCAGGTCGCCGACGACATTCATGTCATAGTCCCCCTCACGCGCCTTGATGATGCCCGCGCGGGCGGCAAGGTGCTTGAGCAACGCCCGCTGGTCTCTGTCAAGCAGTCGCGAGGCCAGCCAGGAAAGCCTTGTCGCCACGATTTGAGGCTTGCGCCACGCAACGCCCATCGGCTCGAAGTAACGCTCGAACATGAACCGCTCGTACAACTCCGACCCGCGCCGCACGGTGCATGACACGCTCTCCCACAGTCTGACATACGCGTCATCCCACAACGGCAGCGTCCACCGCAAGCCGGCGTATTCGTAGGCACGCACCGAGTTGATTATGAAGTTGGCCTGCCGCGCACGCTTGCACCAGGCATACCATGCCCCAAGACAATCTTCCTCATCATGCAACCCGCCCGTCATTGCAGCAGCGAGCCGGCTCACCGCCATGGCTTTGGATGCTGGGCGGAGGACGTTCAATTCATAGTACTTGTCATACATCATGCGCACCATTCGGCGAGGCGTGCAATGCGGTTTGAAATGGCTTCCTCCGATGAAATCTCCACTATGCCCCGGCATGACCACGGCATCGGGCGGCAGCGTCCCGTCGGCGGTGAGCCGCAAGATGACGGGCAAATCTTGTATGTGGCCGATGGCGTTGAGGTTGCCGGCGCGGAGCAGATATTCCTCCAGCGTCCCGCCGTCAACCAGATCCTGCCACAACGCGCCGGTGCATTCGACATACGTCCAACTGAAGCCGAGCCGGCGGGCAACCTGCCGCGAAACCTCAACTTCCGCGTTGCCTGCCCCGCCGTATGTGTAGCACACGACGTTGGCAAACCCCGCTGCCTTGCAAAGGCAGGCGACGAGACGCGAGTCGTAACCACCACTCAAAGGAATTGCCAGCGTGCGCCCATTGGCAAGCAAAGCAACGCGTGAAAAAGTGTCTTCGAGTGCGGCGGCAGACATATCAAACAGCTGTTCCGCATCCCCTTCAAAGTTTTGCAGCTCGTTGCTGCCATAATCCATGACCTCCTCCCTGTCCCGCGTCAAGCGGACACAGGTCGATGGGGCGACGATGCGGCATCCCTCATACAATGTGTCCCCGCCCCACAAATGCCCCAATGCAAGGAACGTTGGCAACATCGCCCCGTCGAGGCGGTGTGACGGCATCGACTTTGACATATCAATCCCATTGTCACACACAATCCATGCGCCGCCGTCGCCACACCGGGCATACAACAAGGGATAACTCCGCAACTTGTCTGACACAAGCCATGCACCGGCACTGTCCTGCACGATGGCGGCAAACTCCCCGCCAAGCCCGTAAAGCACGCCGTCCAACTTGCCTGCATGAGCAGCATTGCGGATGCAGTCAAGCAACTCTGTTCCTCGCAACAAGCCCTGGGGAGAGTATGCCCATCCTTTGACATATCCCCCACGGCCGTCGGCAGTCCAGCCCACATCGGGTGTCAGATGTATTTGTACCATATATATATGCCCCAGACAAGCAACAACAACGACATATAGGAAAGAAACGCCGCCATCCTCGCCCGGTGCAAACGCAAGATGCGCATGATGATCACGCCCTCGACAAACCACACCACTATGCTGCCCAATGCATAGAGCAGCACGACGCTCTCTGCCGACAACGCTGCATGACCGCCCACAACCACCGCCAATGTGCGGCAGACGAATGCCGCCACGTTGAGCCACATCTCGGTGCGCTGATGGTCTTTTGCGTCAAATATCATGCTCAGCGGTGAGAAGCACAAGACGAGGACAAACCACGGCAGGAGCAACGTGGCATAACCGCCTATCTCCCTCCACTCGTCCCCTAACAGGAAAGCGAACAGGGGCGTCCCCGCCGACAGGATGATTGCGAATGCCACGCCCGATAATATCCCGCTGAACCGCAATATGTGCCACGCGAGGTCGGCCACCTTGCCAAGTTCCCACACGGAGGCTTTCTTGTAGAAGACCTGCCCTATGGATGCCGCAAGCAACGACACTGGGAGATAAAGCAGCGTAGTCGTCATGGTGAAATAGCCCACTTGCCTCTCAGCAAAGAACAAGGCGAAGAGTATCACGGGCAAATTGGTCGAGAGTGTATTCAAAAGGGAAGATGGCAAGACATACTTGGGGAAGTTTGCATACCTCCGCGCCGCCGCTGCCAGCCGCAGCCTCGATGTGCCGCGCCACAAGCCCGGAAAGCCGCGCAAAGAGAGGAGGAATGCCCCGCCAACGCCGGCAAATGCTCCCCAGATCAATCCGTTGAGCCCATGCGCCAACGACAAGAGCAAGCGTGAAATGGCTTGGATGACATTGCGTGAAATGGTCAGGACGGTGATTGATTTGTAACGCTCTTGATAGTTCCTTACCCCTAACTGTATCTGGAAAAGGGCGGATGCCAACACAAATGCCGGCAAAAGATAACGTCCCGGGATGTTGCTCACGTAATTGGACGGCAGCAGGTCAGACACACCAACCACCAACCAAAGCAGCACACAGAAGGCCACAACCAGACAGATGGACAGCACAGCGACGGCACGAGCCTCGGTATCCGAGCGGGCACGGACTATCGCCAACTCGTAACGGGCTGAAGCCAAGATGAGCAATATGCCGGCATAGTTGATGAAAAGTCCCAGTTCGCCAAAGTCATCCGGTGAATAGAGCCGCGCCAGTATGAATGACATCACAAACGGGATGAGTTGCGCGACGACAGCACCTACGCCCAAAGTCAGGATGGGGCGCAGCACTTCGGATGTGGGGACTAAACTGTTCTTCATTTGCTGTCGTTGCCGCTGCCATTGGAGAGCGCAGGTGTGGCTACGGCTTGCAATATTCGTAAAATTGCATGATTTGTAAAAGCTTTCGGCTTTAAATCCTAATCGGTGGATGGAGGTGTGCAGCTTATTATACCATATTATATATACATAAAAGACGGGCCGCCCGCGAGAGTTGCGGTGCGACCCATCCTTGTCTTGCTTTCATTCCCAATGTCACTTGGCCACGATGAGATAGTAGTTTTTCTTACCCTTCTGGGCTATGAGGTACTTACCGTCGAGCAGGTCGTCCTTGCCTATCATCTGGTCAAATGCTGTGAGTTTCTCTTTGTTGACCGACACTCCTCCGCCTTGGGTGAGCTTGCGCATCTCACCCTTTGAAGGGAAGACGGCTGCGTGCTCGACCAAGAGGTCAACAGCTTTGACCCCTGTCTCAAGCAAGGTCATGGGTACTTCAAATGTCGGTACGCCTTCAAAGACGGCAAGCAGGGTGTCTTCGTCGAGCTTGCGCAATGCCTCGGATGTCGCGTTGCCGAACAATATGCCTGATGCCTCGACGGCGTTGTCGTAGTCCTCCCTTGAGTGCACCATGACAGTCACTTCCTCGGCCAGTTTCTTCTGGAGCAAGCGCAGATGTGGTGCTTCGGCATGGGCCGCGACAAGGGAATCCACCTCTTCCTTGGTGAGCATGGTGAAGATTTTGATATATTTTGCCGCATCATCATCACTGACGTTCAGCCAGAATTGGTAAAATTTGTATGGTGACGTGTAACGGGCATCGAGCCAGACATTGCCCGACTCGGTCTTGCCGAATTTGCCTCCGTCAGCCTTGGTGATCAAGGGGCAAGTCAAGGCATAGACCTCTTCACCAAGAGTGCGGCGGATGAGTTCTGCGCCGGTGGTGATATTACCCCATTGGTCCGAGCCTCCCATCTGGAGCTTGCATCCCTTGTGCTGGAACAGGTAAAGGAAATCGTAAGCTTGCAGAAGCTGATATGTGAATTCGGTGAACGAGAGCCCGTCGCGTGCCTCGCCGTTCAAACGCTTCTTCACCGAATCTTTTGCCATCATGTAGTTGACGGTGATGTGCTTGCCTACTTCGCGGGCAAAATCAAGGAATGAGAAATCCTTCATCCAGTCGTAATTGTTGACCAGTTCGGCATGATTGGGCGCGTCCGACTCAAAGTCAAGGAACTTGCTCAGCTGCCTCTTGATGCACTCTTGGTTGTGCCTCAGAGTCGCTTCATCAAGCAAGTTGCGCTCAGCGGACTTCCCTGACGGGTCGCCAATCATTCCTGTCGCACCGCCTACCAATGCTATTGGGCGATGGCCGCAACGTTGGAAATGTTTGAGTATCATCACGCTCACCAGATGTCCGATGTGCAGCGAATCGGCAGTCGGGTCTATGCCGACATAGGCTGTCACCATTCCCTTTGAAAGCAAATCTTCTGTCCCTGGCATCATGGTGTGGATCATGCCACGCCATTTGAGTTCTTCTACGAAATTCATCGAATGACCTATATCTTTTGTTTAATCTGTTGTTATTTACCCCGCACACCAACGATAATACCTCCTGGCGATGCGAGTGCGGCAAAGTTAGCACTCATTGACGTAGCAACAAAGTTGTGTGTCAAAAATCAGGATGAGCTACATATTACTACGGAATAACTTTGTACTTTTGCCACAATTACGAATAAAAATGGGTATTTGCCATACAGCAAAAGATTCATTGCATATATATACTTACTTCAACGTACAAGCCACAAAATGACCTTAACGCCATCATCGCATCCGACGGAAGGGAAAAGGATTGAATATATAGATGCCATGAGAGGGTTCACCATGTTGTTGGTGGTGTACTCGCACATCATATTGTTCGCTTACGGGCAGGAATTCTCATATTCGATACAAAACGGTTTCCAGACCTACAACACTTTATTCATCACGTTCAGGATGCCTCTGTTTTTCTTCATCAGTGGATTCATACTGTTCAAAAAGGATTATGCATGGAGCTTGAGCGGTTGCCGGTCATTTTTGCGAAAAAAAGCAAAGGTGCAACTGATTCCTACCATAATATTCCTTGCTCTGTTCACATACATCACTGGCACTTCGCTGTGGAAATGGTTGTTTGATCCAGCAAAATATGGCTATTGGTTTACTGTGACATTGTTTGAGTACTTCCTCATTTATGCCATTTTCCGATTGATATGCAACAAATTTCGCAAGCACGATGGGGCAGATTTAATATTGATGGCAATAGGGCTGTTCTTATACTTTGCTTCAAGCCGCACTTTTCTAAAGATGGTTCATTTGTATGACAATCCGGTTCAGGGGTTGCTCGGGGTGGAAAACATGAAATACTTCATTTTCTTCTCCTTCGGCACACTTGTCAAGAAGCATTTTGACAGAACACAAATGATTCTTGACAACAAGTGGGCAATGGTTGCTTTAGTGTCATGCTTTTTCCTGTTGCCCATCATTGTGCTTAACAGCGTGAGCCTTGAAAACAAATTGTACCTGGGGATATACCTGCTCGCTGCCGGCTTGCTTGGAATAATAACTGTATTTGCATTCTTCCGCAGACACCAGTCCGTATTCACAAAAGATATGTGGATAGGACGCTCGTTGCAATATGTAGGACGCAGGACACTTGACATATACCTCTTGCACTACTTCTTCCTGCCGCACAACATCAAGATGGTGGGCAACTTTTTCACCACCAATATCAATCCTACAATAGAAATATTCGTCACATTATCTCTTGCCATCCTCGTGGTCATATTATGCCTGCTCACCAGCAACATCATCAGACTGAGCCCTCTTTTGGGGCACTGGTTGTTCGGTGCCAAGCCTGGCAACGATGCGCAAAAAGCTGATGACGGCAGCAACAACCAAGCCATGCAGCAACGTTAAAAGAGAAAAGGCAACGACCGTGGCATCAATCAATAAGCAAACAACTCCCGTCCGTATGGAACGCAAAAACTCATCTATCAACATGACACATAAGAAGAAAGTATTTGTATCAGGCTGCTACGACCTGCTGCACAGCGGGCATATAGAGTTTTTCCGCCAAGCCGCACAGTACGGAGACCTCTACGTCGGCATAGGGTCTGACGAGACAATCCTCCACTATAAGAAACATCGCACCGTCTACCCGGAGCGCGAACGGTTGTTCATGGTGAAAGCCATACGATATGTGAAGGACGCATTCATCAATGAAGGCAGCGGGATCATGGACTTCGTTCCCACGGTCGAACGCCTCCGCCCAGACATCCTCGTCGTC
Organism: uncultured Bacteroidaceae bacterium; assembly: GCA_944321635.1. Taxonomy (GTDB): domain Bacteria; phylum Bacteroidota; class Bacteroidia; order Bacteroidales; family Bacteroidaceae; genus Avibacteroides. Next base: position 94,292 of record CALULY010000009.1, read on the forward strand.
AACGAGGACGGTGCGAATCCTGAGAAAGAGGCATTCTGCCGCAAGATGGGGATGGACTACATTGTGCTGCCACGTGTCCCGTCCGACGGGTTGGCGGCGCGCTCAAGCACAGACTTGAAGCGGCAGACCAGCATGATACCGACACGCCTCGACATCGCCGGGACATGGATAGACCAACCATACGTTTCACGCTACGGTGCAGGATGGGCGATAACCATATCGTTAGTCCCAAACTTCGAGATACGCGAGCGGTGCGGCCTCTCCACATCCACACGCAACTGTATCCGCAGCGTATGGCCATATCGTTTGCCTGACATGGATCCGGAGACGCTCGCCCGGCTGGTGTTCTGCTTTGAGAACGACCCGGAACGGTCTGACGGTATTGTATCCGGGGCCCAAGACGCCATAGGCATCTGTATGCCGGGGCTGGTGCGCCACTACTACGAGGGGCACTACTGGCCAGTACGTTTCGAGACGTGCCATGACGAAGAGGTACTCAGATGGCTTGAGGAACGGCTGTGCCTCGTGCCGATGTTCCCACGCCGCGACGGGTGTTCCGTCGTCGAGGGTGCAACGATCGACACGGCGCACGTCAAAGCGCTGACAAGCGCGGCGGATGACTGCTGGAATGCCATACTTGACCGCGACCTCGACCGTTTCGCCGCAGCCTATCAAGCATCATTCGAGGCGCAGATAGCCATGTTCCCTGGCATGATGCAGCCTGGGGTACAAGAATACATCGACCGCTACTCGGCCATGGATGGTGTAATGGCATGGAAAATGCCCGGGGCTGGCGGTGGCGGCTACCTCGCATTGGTCTGCCGCAACCCGGAGTGCATCCCCGACGAAGCAATCAGATTGACAATACGCCGCCGCGAAAACATTTAAGCAAGATGAAAAGATATTGCCAGACACTGACCCTCGCCGACGACGCGCAAGCCGTGGAGGCGTACATCGAAGCCCACCGCCACGTGTGGCCGGAAATCAAGGAGGGCATCCGCTCGGTGGGCATCACAGACATGCAGATCTACCGCCACGGCCGCTCGTTGTTCATGATTGTGGACACCGTGGACAACTTTGACTGGGAGAAGGACAACGCGCGCCTTGCCACCCTGCCGCGCCAGGCCGAATGGGAAGCCTACGTCGCCCGCTTCCAAGGTTGCGACCCGTCCGCCCCCTCGACGGACAAATGGCAGCTGATGGAACAAATCTTCGGGTTATGAGGCACGGCAGCATGTTCCGTGGCGCAGACGGCCGCAACTATGCCGCCGTGTTTGCAGCCATAGCCTCGCTCTTCTTCCTCTGGGGCGTGGCGCACAGCATCCTCGACGTGTTGAACAAGCATTTCCAGGACACCCTCGTCATCTCCAAGGCACGCAGCGCATTGGTGCAAGCCATGGTCTACGGCGGCTACTTCCTCATGGCACTGCCGGCTGGGCGCGTCATACGCCGCTGGGGCTACCGCACCGGCATAGTCGCTGGTCTGCTGCTCTACGGCATTGGCGCGTTGATGTTCATCCCAGGCGGGCGGCTGATGTCATTCCCGTTCTTCCTGCTGTGCCTGTTCGTCATAGGCTGCGGCCTCACATTCCTTGAGACATCCGCCAACCCCTACGTCACCGTCCTCGGCGACAAACGGTCAGCAGCAGGCAGGCTCAACCTCGCACAGTCCCTCAATGGGCTCGGATGGATGGTCGGGCCATTGCTTGGCGGACTGTTAATCCTTGGCGAAGGTCAGGAGAGTGGCGGCATAGCCTTGCCCTATGCGGTCATCGGGTGCGTGGTCATCATGCTCGGAGTGCTGTTTTCCCGTCTCCGCCTGCCCCAGCCCGGGACGGAGGGCAGGACGTCAACCGTCCGTAAGGACGGCCCGGCGGCCACATCCATCTGGAGGATAGGCACATTCAGCTGTGGTGTAGTGGCATTGCTGCTCTACGTGGCGGCACAGACAGGCATCAACTCGTTTTTCATAAACTATGTACTCGAAGCCGACCCTTCGCTCAGCCCATCGACGGCCGCACTGATGCTCTCGTTTGGGGGCATGGGACTGTTCATGGCCGGCAGGCTCGGCGGCTCGTTCCTGCTCAAGTCCATCTCCCCTGCCCGCCTCATGGTCGTCTGCGCCACGGGAGCAACGGCGTGCATGGCTGCGGCAATCGTGTTGGACGGCACTGCCGGCATAGCAGCATTGTGCATCACCTACGCATTTGAGAGCGTCATGTTCCCCACGATCTTCTCGATGTCGCTGACTGACATAGCAGCCGGCAAGACAGAGACTGCCTCTTCCTACCTCATCATGTCTATCGTCGGCGGTGCCGTCGCGCCCGTGTTCATGGGTATGCTCGGCGAAGCCAAGATGGCCAACGGCTTCCTGATCCCACTCTTGTGCTTTGCAGCCATAGCCGCCTACGCCACATTCTACGACAGGCTCAGGCCAAGGCGGGAACAGGCTTGACGCACTTCCCTGAAATGCAGCGGGCGGCCCAGTCAGGGCCGCCCGCTTTTTCTATCCCCCAGCATTACAAATGGTAGGGTGCAATCGCGGCAGCCCCGGCAGACGGGCCGGCTGTGGGCGAACTGCCACGCGCTTCGGCCAGGCCAGGCTTCGTGTACGAAAAGGGACAACCGACATCGGCAGGCATGATGCAGGGCACAGACTTCCACACTCGCTGGGCAAAGTTCCACAGGGTCGGACATAAAGTTCGTTTCCCCCTAACATAAAGTTCATTCAGAAGTTTTGTTTATATAAACAAAAGTTCTGAATATATAAACAGAAGTTTTGTTTTTACTTTATGCGCCGAGCAAGTGAACTTCAGGCCTGACCCAATTGAAGTTCAGGTCAGGATTGGATAAATCCATGCCCTACTCCATCCGGCCTTTCACCAGACCTGGCGGGGCTTGATGCCGATTTTGGATGTATATGAAAGATTATGCCGGCAGGCACGACGTGCGGTGCCGCACCCGGACGTTCAGCCGCCAAGCAGCGAATGAAAGAGCCTCTCCCACCGCCCCATCACCTCCTCGACGGTGAAACGCGCGGAGCTGGCATAGGCGGCCGCCCCCATCCTGCGCCTCAGGGCGGGATCGCGCATGAGCACGAGCAGCCTCCCGGCGAGCGCGTCGGTGTCCCCGGGCGGGACGAGGAAGCCGTCGCGGCCGTCGGTTATGACATCGGACGGGCCGCATTGGCAAGCAAAGCTGACCACGGGCAACCCCGCAGCCTGTGCCTCAAGGAGCACCATGGGCAATCCTTCGTAACGCGATGACATCGCATAAATCGAAGCACCGCGATAGAGCGATTGCACATCCGACGATTGCCGCGCCAGGCTCACGCTGTCCCCCAGCCCAAGCCGGGCGACCATCTCCTGCAACTCGCCGCGCAACTCACCGTCGCCGACGATCCGCAACGTCCACCCGCTGGCCTCGCGGCACACCGCCGCCCAGGCTTGCAACAGCAGGTCGAAGCCCTTCTGGTAAGTGTAGCGGCCGACAGCGATGACCTCGTTGCCATCCAACGGTGCCGGGACATCTGCGGTGAATGTCCGCGCGTTGGGGATGACGTGCAGGTTGGGCAAGGCCCCCCACTTGGCGGCATCCTCGTGCGTAAGTACGACGAATGCGTCGTAATGCCGGACAAACCGCCTCTTGCGCCGTTCCTTGAAGAGTGAGAATTGCCGCTTGGCCCAAGAGTAGCCACGGCTGCGGCATTCGATGTCACGGCTGTCGCGTGAGAAGTGGAACTCGGCAACCTTCTTGCTGCCGTCTTTTATCTTGTACAAAAAAGACATTTCATGCCCGAACATCGTCACCACGACGTCAGCCCTGAGCTCCATGAGCAGCCTCGTGAGCCTCGCACGGTGCAGTCGGCCACGGCGCACCCGTCCCAGCAGCTTTGACGGCGAAAGGCTGCCGTCCACATCGCGGTAGTGGATGGCAAGGTTGTGGAATCGTATCTTAGGAGAAAAGGCGTATGCCGGCACGTCGTTGGCGGGCTGCTCGGTCGTGACAATGTGGACTTCGTGCCCGCTCTCGGCGAAGTAGTTGGCCTGCACCGAGAGCGTGCGCTCGGTGCCTCCTGCCTGCGAGCAGTCGAGGATGCAATAGACAATCTTCATGGTCGGTCTCTTTGTGCGAAAGGTTGCCCGGCGGCACGGGGGCTTCCTTCACATTATTACAATATTAACGGGTGAAACGTGCATATATTTTGTCCCGACAACCGTTATCGTTAATTTTGCGGCTCAAAGCAACAAGACACGCGACAGGATGCAAGACAGGCAACGCAACAGACGGCAGTACTTTGACGAACTTGCCACGACGAGCGAGAGGTGGTTTGTCCCCTACATCGAGAGGTTCAAGCCGCTCGCCCCTGGCATGAGAGTGCTTGAGATAGGCTGTGGCGACGGCGGCAACTTGCTGCCACTGGCAAGGATGGGACTGGATGTGACAGGTGTTGACATCTCGGTCAACAGGATTGGCGACGCGCGGCGTTTCTTCTCAGAGGAGAAAGCCAAAGGCGTGTTTGTCGCCTCCGACATCTTCAAGATGACAGACCTCGAACATTCGTTTGACGTCGTGCTATGCCACGACGTCCTGGAACACATCTCGGACAAACGGGGTTTCATCACCAACCTCGGGCGGTATGTCCGTGAGGGCGGAGTGGTTTTCATGTCATTCCCGGCATGGCAAATGCCATTCGGAGGGCATCAGCAGATATGCCGCAGCCGCCTTGTGTCGCATTGGCCGTTCCTGCACTTGTTGCCCAATGCGCTCTACCGCGCCGTGCTGAGGGCGTGCGGCGAGCCGCAGGTGCGCATTGACGAGATGATGGACATCAAATCAACAAGAGTGAGTGTCGAGACGTTTGAGCGGCTGGCACGGGAATGCAGGGCGGAGACGGTCAACCGCCAACTGTGGTTCATCAATCCCCACTATGAAATCAAATTCGGCTTGCGGCCACGCCGTCTGTGGCGATGGCTGGGGGCAATCCCTTGGGTGAGGAATTTCTTCACGACTTCCTGCTTCTACATCCTGCGCTACGGCAGCATCAAAGGTTGAAAGATGTGAAAAAGACAATCCGCCGCACTTGTCATGGCAAGTGCGGCGGATTGTTTCATGTTGTCCCGTGCCGAAAATCAATAAGCGAAGATGGGATAGGCCTTCATCGTCTCGTTGACACGACGGCGGACTGAAGCGATTACCTCCTCGTTGTCCACATTGGAGAGCACGGTCTCAATCATCTCGGCTATGACCTCCATCAAGTCCTCTTTCGCCCCACGCGTCGTTATGGCAGGTGTCCCGAGCCTTATGCCCGATGTCTGGAATGCCGAGCGGGTGTCAAACGGCACCATATTCTTGTTGACGGTGATGTCGGCTGCCACGAGAGCCTTCTCGGCAACCTTGCCTGTCAGGTCAGGGTACTTGGTGCGCAGGTCTACCAACATAGAGTGGTTGTCAGTCCCTCCCGACACGATGGTGAATCCTCGGCGCATGAGAGCGTCGGCCAAGGCGGCAGCATTCTTTTTCACCTGCCGCTGGTAGTCCTTGTATTCAGGCTGGAGGCATTCTCCAAAGGCAACGGCCTTGGCGGCTATGACGTGTTCTAGCGGACCACCCTGTATTCCAGGGAAGACGGCCGAGTCGAGCAGCTGGGACATCATCTTGATTTGCCCTTTGGGTGTGGCCTTGCCCCAAGGATTAGGGAAGTCCTTGCCCATGAGGATGATGCCTCCACGCGGACCACGCAATGTTTTGTGCGTCGTCGAGGTGACTATGTGGGCATACTTCACTGGGTTGTCAAGCAATCCTGCGGCGATGAGACCGGCAGGGTGCGCCATGTCGATCATGAGGATAGCCCCAATCTCGTCGGCGATGGCACGCATCCGCTTGTAGTCCCATTCCCTTGAGTAGGCCGAACCGCCCCCGATGATCAGCTTAGGACGTTCACGCAGCGCGATTTCCTCCATCTGGTCATAATCTACGCGCCCTGTCTCCTTGTTCAAGTTGTATTCACATGGCTTGTACAGGATGCCCGAGCTGTTGACCGGCGACCCGTGTGACAGGTGCCCGCCGTGGGCAAGATTCAAGCCCATGAACTTGTCACCCGGGTTGAGCACTGCCAGCAGCACAGCGGCGTTGGCTTGTGCACCGGAGTGCGGTTGCACATTTGCCCATTCTGCCCCGAAAATCTCTTTTACGCGGTCGATGGCTATCTGTTCGCTCTGGTCTACCACTTCGCAACCACCGTAGTAACGCTTGCCTGGATAGCCCTCAGCATACTTGTTGGTCAGGCATGACCCCATGGCTTGCATGACCTGGTCGCTGACGAAGTTCTCTGATGCGATGAGTTCCATGCCTTTCAACTGGCGTTGGTGTTCACGCTCGATGATGTCAAAAATGATGTCGTCACGTTTCATAGTATAAACAAAATGTTTTTGTGTCAGTAATCCCGTTAGTTTGGTTGTTTGCTTACAAATGTATAATAAAAGATTATTCTCATGCACATCGCCCCAATATTCTTTTGACATTTTGACATCTCGCGCGAATCATCGGGCACATCCTGCGGCTTCTGCCTGACAAATTGCCAAAAGAGACGGTCAAAAGTCAAGTTTGCCAAGCAGCCCGTCTATGCGGCGCACGGCCTCATCGATGCGCCCACGCGGTATGTCGCCTTTGTCCACCGCATCCACGATGATGTCAATCACTTCGTCGGGGTGCTCTGGGTGGTAGCCCGCTGGCGAATTGTTGCCGAGCACCAACAAATCCACGCCTGCATTTATCGCCCGCACAACTGCCTCTCGCAAAGAATAATGGGAGACGATGGCCTCCATGTACATATCATCTGAAGCGACCACCCCGTCATATCCGAGCTTGCCGCGCAACAAGCCATCCACCACATCCATTGAGAGAGTCGCCGGATAGGTGCTGTCGAGACGTGAATTGTAGATGTGAGCCGTCATCACAACGTCAACAAGCCCGGCATCGATCAAGTGTTTGAACGGCGCAAGCTCTGCCTCGCTCCACGTTGCACTCACATCTACAAGCCCGAAGTGCGAATCCGCCTCCGCGCTGCCATGACCGGGGAAGTGCTTTACGGCTGTGGCCACTCCCTCTTGCCTATGGGCTTTTATGAACCATGCTGCATTGTCCGCGACGACAGCGGTGTCCCCTGAAAAGCTCCTCCCCAATCGTCCGATGATGGGGCAATCGGGGTTGACATCGACATCCACGGATGGGGCGAAGTTGAGGTTTATCCCAGCCTCATGCAATGTACGGGCTATGCTGGCGGCTGCCGCTGTCGTAGCGGCACTGTCATTGAACACGCCGAGCGACTTGGGTGTGACTGTCGGCGGGAAGCCATAGACGGTCTTCAACCTATCGACGTTGCCCCCCTCCTCGTCTATCGCGACCAACAGCTTGCGTCCTGCCGCGTCCCTCAATGATTGGCAAAGGGCTTTCAGCTGCGAAGGCGACTTTATGTTGCGCGAACCTCTGGTGCCATCGCCCGTAAGGTCACGGTCAAACAGGATGACGCCGCCCACCCCGAGATCTTGCACATAATGGCGCACGTCCTCACCGAGAGTGTCACCACGGAAACCCACGACGAGCATCTTGGCGACCTGCCGCCTCAACGTCGGCAGCATAGGATCCTGCGCTCGAAAAGGTTGTATGCAAAAGAGAATAGCATACAATGAAAAGAGGGAAAACATTAAATGATTTTTCATAAAGCATCCGATGTTTTCAGCCGCTTCAACACACCTTCTATCCTTGCAATCTCTTCATCAGAGAAAGGTGCGGAGTACAAGCATTGCAGGTTGTCACCGAGCTGCTCCACCGAGCTCGCACCCATTATGACACTGGTCACATTGCGGTCGGCAAGAAGCCAGGCCAAAGCCATGTCGGCAAGGCTTTCACCACGGTCGAGGGCTATGCGGTTCAACTCTGCGACCACCTCGATTATCTCAGGAGCGAGCTGCTCTTTCTTCAAAAAGCCACCACGCGCAACGCGGGAATCGGCTGGGATGCCATTCAGATATTTGTCCGTGAGCATCCCTTGCGCCAGAGGTGAAAAGGCGGCAAACCCTACGCCGGCTGCTGCGGCATCGTCGATGATGCCGTCGTCTTCCACCGCAGTGTTCAACATATTGTAACGCCCTTGGTAAACAAGGCAACGGACATCGCGCCTTGCAAGGTAATCGTAGGCAAACATGGCCTGATGCTTCGGGTACTTGGACAGACCGACATAAAGGGCTTTGCCGCTCCTCACGATGTCAACCAACGCCTGCAATGTCTCTTCGATCGGTGTCTCAGGGTCATAACGATGGGAATAGAAAACGTCAACATAGTCCAACCCCATCCTCTTCAAGCTCTGGTCAAGCCCCGCCATGAGATGCTTGCGCGAGTTCCAGCTGCCATACGGGCCGCGCCACATATCGTGTCCCGCCTTGGTACTGACAAACAGTTCGTCACGGTGCGGCGCAAACGAATCCCTCATCAGCCTCCCAAAGTTTTCCTCCGCACTGCCAGGGACTGGGCCATAGTTGTCAGCAAGGTCAAAACAGGTTATCCCATGATCGAAGGCATAGCGTGCTATCGCCTTCATGTTGTCATACCGGTCTACACTACCGAAGTTGTGCCACAAGCCCAACGACAATTCAGGCAACAACACGCCGCTGTCACCGCAACGGCGGTACTTCATCCCGCTGTCATACCTGTCGGCAGCGGCAAAATTTAACTCTCCCATGATGATTGATTCTTATGATTACACGCAGCAAATATAATGGTAAATGCTCATCGTCCCACAGCGATGCCGGCAATGTGGCATCGGCACAGCCATTCAAGCCCCCAACAGTGGCAATAGGCCTATTGCCCGGTCTGTTGCCCGGCACGCTTCCGTTTGCGGATTGAGAAGTCAAAGAGGTCGCGTATGTTGTCAAAGTCGCGTTTGAACACCAATCCAAGCCCTTGCGTCGTGAGTGTCGTCTTGGTGTAATAGCGGTCGTTGGTGCGGTTATAGGCCTTGAGGCGGAAAATGCCGAGACGGTCAAGCAGGTACTCCACTTCAAAGTCCCCGATGAAATTGGACTGCGAGAGGGCGTTGTCCCTGTATCCGAAATTGCCATTTATCAAAAGGCGGTTGTCAAGCAGCTGCCCGGACAACATCCCCTCAAATTCCACATCCGTCCAGCCGTCTGTCCCCGTGCTAAGATTGGTGCCGATGTTCCAGTTGTTGTTGTCGATGAGATTGGAAAACATATTGTTGAGCTGGCCGGAGATTGTGGACGAGACTACCGAACTGAGTGCACTCGAACTCTGGTTGGTGTTGTCGGCATTGTATTCACTCATATAGAAGCGGCCAATGCTCAACAGATAGAGGATTTGCATATTCATCTGCTCATCCGTACTAATTGCATTGAGGACAGTCCGCTGCACTTCCTCCCCCTCGTTGGGGAAATCCAGCCCGAGCTTTATTTCCGGATGCGTCAAAGCCCCGGTCAAATTCATCGTGCAATTGACCTTGACGTTTGATTGCCCTATCTGGTTGACAACATCACTTCCCAGGTCGCTCAACGGCACAGAGTTGACCGTGTAGGCAGCATTGATGTCAAGCTCGGCATTGAGCGGGTTGCCATTGAAAGCGATGCTGCTCCCAGCGTTGATGATGAAATCCTTGCGGATGATCTCCTGTATGCTGAATTTGTAGATGCCCTTGTCGATGGTGTAATTGCCGTACATCTTGACATCTCCCTTGTTATAAAAGTCTATCCTGATATTGCCGCTGCCAGTACCACCTATGTAGTCCCCGGCGGCACGATCCATTATCATCTTCAAATATATGCCTGGAGTAGCCTCCACGTTCAGGTTCAGCCGCACGTCTGAGCCTATGCTTTGTTCTTGGGCAAAGAGGTCATCCGCCGTGCTTGCAGTGGTCCGGACCACTTCGTTGCGCCTGCGCCTCGTCTTGTCAACGAATGTGACGAATTGGTTGCTGGTCGCCGACGATGTGCTGTTTATCAAATAGGAAAAAGTACTGTTTGCCCCAGTCCTGACATCGGCATTCACGTTGGTGTAGCCCTTTCCGCCGTTGATGTTGACATCACCGCTGGCGAAGATTTTCCCGTAGAAAGGCAAATCCGCACTCTCCGCCCTGTCCATGACAAGCACATTGTCGAGCGTAGCATTGACATCATAGCGCAAATCCTTGAGATGCGTGTGCGGCAACCTGATGGTGGCGCGCGCCCTGTTGCCCGATGCGTCGGTCACGAGAATGTTGTCCATATATATAAGGTTGGGCAGAAACTCCACCGAATCCGTCACGTGCAGCGTCGTGTTCAGAAGGTCTATCTTGAACTTGAAATCTTCGGCCAAGGCACTCCCCGTCAAATTGATGCCGCCCTTTAATGGCCCGTGTATCCTTATCCCACCGCTCGCCCTGCCACTGATGTCCGAAGAGATGGAAGCCATATACTTTCTCAGGAATCCCAAATCGACATGGGACGTGTTGATGCGCAAGTCGATGCTCCCTGGTTTGATGGGATGGATCACACCATTGACCGTTGTCGTCGAGATGTCGCCGTCGGCCATGTCGGCATCTATGACGATGCCTTTGATGTCATTGTCCCAACCGCCCTTGATGTTCATGTCCCCGAGCCGGCTGCCGTTGAAGCTGAAGTTGTCTACATACAAATCTGCATTCAGCCGCAACGTGCTGAGCACCCCGTTGGCATAGACCAGCCCCGTCACACCTCCGGAGAAATCCACAACACGACGAATGTTTGCCAGTTCGAAGATGTAGCTCATGTCTATCTTGCTCAGATCGACGAACAAGGAATCCCCGAGGTCATGGCTCACTACACCGTCCACGCTCAAGTATTGGTCCTTGTGCTCAATCTTGAAACGAGAGATGTCAACCTTGCCCGAATCGACCACGATCCGCGCAGGGTGGATGTCCCAAAGGCTGTCTTTCAATATGAAGTTGCTTTCGCCCAACCTGACCTCGGTGCGCACACCGTTGCCGTGCCTTGACAAGAGGGCTTCGGCAGAGATGTTGCCGCTGTAAGTCTCCGCCTGGTTGTTGCCCCAGAACAGTTCAGTCATTATCTTGTTGCCAGCCAACGACGAGTGCAATGCCAAGGCAAGCACATTGTCCCCCTTCATTTGGAGATTGGATCTGAAATCCACCGAGATACCGCCAAGCCCGGCAGTCCCGACGCTCAAGGATGAAGTGTCAAATGACTTGCCTGCGAATGCCACCTGCGGCACGGAGCAATCAAACCGCACCTGCCCCGTGACATCATCATAGCGGCCATTGGCGACAATCGAGCCACTCCCCACCGAGACAGGCAAATCAAACAACCTCGCGATGAAATCCCCGTCCTTGACCTCGAACCCGAAACGGAGGTTGTTGCCACCCGCACCATGCCGCTGCCGTGGCAAAGCATCTTCTCGCGGCAAGACGGTGAGATAGTGCCCCGCCATCCTGACCATGCCGGGGAGCAACCCTTTGTAAGAGTAGTTGCCGCAAACGTATGCATCGAGGAAATCCGAATTGACATACATCGCCTTGTCCCCTCCCGCCTCATTCTTCAAATCCAGCACAAAGGACTGGCAGGAGAAAGCCTCATCAGGCATGACCACAGCGAAATCACTCACGGCAATGCTGCCCGCCATGTCGTCAACAGAAGTCCCATGCAACGCACCCGAGACATCAAAGCCCATCTTGCCGCCCTCATACCGTTTGTCGGCTGTGAAACCCAAAGCATACAAATCAACCCCCGAGACCGCCACATCGACCGACGCACCTGCCATGCCGCCACGGGACGACACCTCGGCACTCGCCTCGACATCGGCATTGGGGTCATGCAAGGCCAGTTGCGCCGCATAGACGCCCTTGTCTGCCGTGCAATCCATCCTTATGTCACCATAGGAATAGCCCCCGTAAACCAAACTGCCAACCTCCACCACCCCGTCAAGGCTAAGTGCCGCCGGGTTGGCAAACGGCAATCTCATCTTGACATCAGAACCGAATGCAACCCTCGACAGCCTGGATTGCGGCAAGAGGCTGTCCACTGCGATGCCGTCACTCGACAACCTCGCCGACTTGACAGTGAGAGCCCGTTTGTCCACACCGAGCGAAGAGGCAAAGGCCAAGTCACCAACCGGAGAGGCAACATCCAACGCGAGAGTGAGATCTGAATATTTCCCATAAACCTCCCCCGCCGCATCGATGGAAGCAGGCAATCTCAGCCCTGTGCCTGGCGGAAGCAGGAGACCGAGGAGCGACGAACTGAGATGGAAGTCCCTGAGCTGCGCATACATCTCTGCCGAATCAGCCAACGCCACCAAGTCCAAGTTGAATTCGTCCCCCATCTCCAGTTCACAACGCCGCAACTCGACACCACTCCCGTCGCCCCGCAACTCGGCACGCACAGACAAGTCCCGGTCAAACTTGGCAAATCTCTCGTCGAAATAAGCAAAGTCGTCCAGCCTCACCCTGGTGTCCGAGATGCTCACCCCGTATGCCAAGTCGCCGCGCCCCCCAGACAACAGCCCGCCCTCGCTGTCCTCGACCCAGACCGAATCGACTTTGAAGCCGCTGCGCCCCAAGTCGATGACAAAATCATCAAGCAACAGCCGGTCGTCATTGGCCCTGAGACGGAACGAAGTCCTGTGCAACACCAGTCCCGACCGTTCGACGAAAGCCAGACGTTTGACGCTGGCATTTACAGAGTCTGCCGTGAAAGTCTTGAGCGAGATGCTGGCACTGATCTCGTCCAACGCCACGTGCGACTTGTCGAACATCCCATGCAAAGTGTCCTCAGACAACACGTCATAGCTGAAATGCCCCTGGCGCAGCATCAGGTAGTTGATGCGCAAGTCCACGGGCGAACTGCGCCTGTCATCCTTTTTTGCAAAGCGGTCGATGATGTATTGTATGTTCAACTCGCCGCCCACCGTGTCACGTGTCAACGAGATGTCAAAGCCAAACAGTTGGACGGAGTTGATACGCACCTTGCCATTGAACAGCGGGAGCAGGTCCATCGTCACCGACAGGCGGTTTATGTTGGCCAGCTCGCCGCCCTCGCGGTCGCGCACAACCACGTCGCTGAGGATGACACGGTTGATGGCCGAGATGTCAATGCCGGCTATGCTCACGGGCGAGCCTATCAAGTCGGAGAGCTCCGACGTGGCCACGTTGCCTATGCGGTGCTGCACGGCTGGCAACCTGAGCAGGACATAAAAAGAGAGGTAGAGGACCGCGCCCACCACCAACAACGTCAAGATTATGTTCCTAATCTTTTTGATATGCCTGCCTCCTTAGTCTCTTGTTGTCCTTGTTTCCAGCCCGTTGCCAAAGGCATTTGCAGAGGTCGTGCCAGATGTCCCTACCCGCATCACGGAATGCCATTGCGCCACCACTGCTTGCCAGCCGCGCGGGGTTCTTTGTAAGTGCCAGTTACAAAGATTGTAAGTACCATTTACAAAGGTTGTAAGTCGGACTTACAAAGCATGACATTTCGCCGGCCGGCGAAAGCTCTGTGTTCAATACCTTATTTTATCCGTTTTTTGCTCCCACGCGCGGAATGCCGCCATCGCTTCGTCGCCCATGATCCGTTCCGAGGGGAGTTGTCTCCCGTCGGGTGGAAGGCGCATCTCGTCATATATGAACGAGTCGTCAAACCCTGCCTGCCGGGCATCATCCTTGGTGCATCCGTAATAAACCTTGTCGATGTGCGCCCAGTAGATAGCCCCCAGGCACATGGGGCACGGCTCGCACGAGGTGTAGAGTTCGCAACCCGACAGGTCGAATGTGCCGAGCGCGGCGGCCGCCTGCCTGATGGCATTGACCTCGGCGTGCGATGTCGGGTCGTGGGAGGCGGTGACGCGGTTTGTGCCGCGTGAGACTATCCGCCCGTCCTTCACTATGACCGCGCCGAATGGGCCGCCACCGCCGGCGACGCTATCCACCGCAAGCGCGATGGCCTCTCTCATATAGTCTTGTTTGTTCATTTCTCCGTTGGTTTAGCGTTCTTTGATAAGGCCTTTCCTGTAAGCCTCAAGCAACATTGTCAGGTCTGTGATCTGCTCTCGCAAGATTGCCCCCTTGTCCGTGTCCTTGACCATCATCCGCTGGGTGTTGAACTCGACGATGAATGTCGTCGATTTGATGTCCTGACCTTCGGATATTGCCTTCCACGTCGATTCAAATGGCTCGTGCTGCACCAGTTGCAGCCCGTGCGAATGGTAGACGAGCGTGTAGCCGGCAATCCCCGTCTCTGGCTGGTAGGCGCGGGAAAATCCGCCGTCGATGACGAGCAGCTTGCCATTGGCCTTGACGGGGCTCTCGCCTTTGATGGTCTTGACCGGGACATGGCCGTTGATGATGTGGCGGTGCGTCCCCTTGACACCGAACTCGTCGAGCAGCATATCGCAGATTTCCTCCTGGTTGCGGAGTGAGTAGTAATAGCCTTTCCTCTCGGCACGCGCCTCCTTGTCGTCGATGAAGTAGCGTTCAAACGTGGCCATCTTCTCCTTGTCAAACGGTGGTGCATCCTTGCCGCACCACAGATACCAGATGTAGTCGAGGGCATATCCGTAGTCATCCATCGTGTCGTTGCCATAGTAGGCCATCCGCACCAGGTTGTCCACCTTGTCGAGCAACGCCTTGCCGTGGTAGGTCTCGCCCAAGATTTCGACATCCTTCAACGTCCCGTCCTCGTTCAACGGGATGGATGCGTGGAAGAGGAGGTTGGAATTGCAGACGAGGTACATCCCGCCGCGTTTGAAGAGGCATTTCATGTGCTTCTTCAGCTTGTCGCTGTGGCGGAATGAGTGCACCAGCTGGTTGACAAGTTGCTCCTCTTCGTCTGTGAGGGCGTATGGATTGCCTTTGTCCACCGTCGGGAAGTTGAGGTCGGACATCGTGTATTCCTTGCCATCGACGACGCAAGTGCCGCGTCCGAAGTCTATCTTGTCGAGCAACAGGCGGCCGTCGAGCCCGAACTCAGGATGGCGGCGGATGATTTCGGCCTCCAATTTGAATTGTATGACCGTTATAGCCTTGTGCATCTGTGCCACCAGTCGCAAGGTTTTCTCGGGGACATTGCGGTCGGACAAGTCAATCTTGGGTTGGAACTTCGCACAATCGTCATCGGCATAATGCTCCATCGAGTAGGTGGCAAGGGGCAAAAGGTTGATGCCATAGCCGTCCTCCAGCGTCGATTGCGTGCCGTAGCGCATGGCTATCCTGATGACATTTGCGATGCAAGCCTTGTTGCCGGCCGCAGCACCTATCCAGAGGATGTCGTGGTTGCCCCACTGGATGTCCACGTTGTGATAGTCACACAAGATGTCCATGATGTGATGCGGTCCCATGCCCCGGTCAAAGATGTCCCCCACGATGTGCAACGAGTCTATCGTCAGACGCTGGATGAGGTTGCACATGGCAATTATGAAATCGTCCGCCCTCTGTGTGGAAATTATGGTGGATATGATGACGTTGATGTAGGCTTGCTTGTTGGGCTCGATCGTTGACTCGTGCATCAACTCTTGTATGGTATAGGAGAATTCCTTGGGGATGGCCTTGTGCACCTTTGAACGGGTGTACTTTGACGATACGTTCTGGCAGACTTTGATGAGCTGGTTGAGCGTGATGCTGTACCAATCATCGAGGTCGGCTTCCTTGGCTTTGACCAGTTCCAGTTTTTCTTCCGGGTAGTATATCAGAGTGCATAGGTCTTTCTTCTCAGCTTCCCTGAGCGTGTGGCCGAATATTTCATTGACTTTCCTCTTGACTGCTCCTGAAGCATTCTTTAGCACGTGGCGGAATGCCTCGTACTCGCCATGCACATCGGTCAGGAAATGCTCCGTCCCCTTGGGAAGATTGAGGATTGCCTCCAGGTTGATTATCTCGGTACTCGCCTCGGCGATGTTGGGGAATGACCGCGAAAGGAGTTGCAAGTAACGCAGGTCTTTCTCTATTCTCTCCTCTACGACATCAGGATTGTGTTTGACCATGACCATTACATATAATTACAGAAACATTATCAATAAAAGTTGTGCGATTATGACCCTTGCGAACATCGACAATGGATAGACGGTCGCATAGGCTACCGACGCCCTGTCGCCGCTGGCTGTCGAATTGACGTAATCCAAGGCCATGGGATTTGCCATACACCCGCAGACCATGCCATAGATGACATTAATGTCAGTCCTTGTAGTGATGGCAAGCAACAGGATGGCAAGCAGCACTGGCACAAATGTAATCAACGCCCCGCACAAGAGCAACAGCAGCCCATTGGCACAAACAACCGTTTCAAAAAAATGCTTTCCCGAATCCAACCCGAGACAGGCAAGGTAGACGGAAAGCCCGAAAGCACGCAACATCAGGTTTACACTGCGGGTCGTGTAGGTTATCATGTGTATCCTCGGCCCGAATGCACCGACCAATATGCCTGCGACAATGGGGCCTCCTGCCAATCCCAAACGGATGGGATTGTCCATGCCAGGGAAGTATATTGGAATTATGCCAAACAAAAGGCCTATTATGATGCCGATGAAGATGGCTATCAAGTTGGGTTCCTTGAGGCTTCTTATGGCATTCCCGAGCAAGGCCTCGACATTGCGCAACGAAGCCTTCTCACCCACGACCGTGATTTTGTCGCCCACTTGCAACCTCAGGTCTGATGTCGCCAACAGTTGCACCCCAGCCCGGTAGATGCGTGTTATGTTGACACCGAAATGATTCCTCAACTTGAGGTCCCCCAGCCTCTTGCCATTTATCTCATGGCGTGTGACCACATAGCGTTGTGAAACGAGCTGGCTGTCGATTTTGTTCCAATCTATGTTCTTCTTGTTCCAGTCTTTCTCTTCCTGTTCGCCGAATAGGGTGACAAGCTGTCCGACCTCCCCTTCGGTAGTTATGACGAGGATGTGGTCGCCAAGCCTCAATTGCGTGTCAAAGACTGGTATTTGCACTTCCCCATCCCTCCATAGTCGTGAGACCACGAAATGCAAATGGGCGTGATGCGAGACTTCCACGATTTTCTTCCCGTCCACTTCGGGGTTGACAATGCGGAATTCAGCTATGTAGGTCTTGTTCTTCGATGATTGCGTGCTGCCATCCTGCCCCTTGGGGCGTCGCCTGCTGACAAATGCCCGGGTGAAAGCTATCGCCAAGATGACCCCCACGACTCCTAAAGGATATGTCACAGCGCAACTCAACGCTGCCCCCGACGTGTCAAGCCCGAACTGCCGCAATGTTTGTTGCGCTGCCGCCAAAGCCGGGGTGTTTGTCGTCGCGCCGCACAACGCACCTACCATCTCTGGCAACAATATGCCGGATACGGGGATAAGCGACATTGCGAATATGGTTCCTAACAACACTAACAAGAGGGATTGGAGGTTCAGCCTTATGCCTCCCTCGCGTAGTGAAGAAAAAAAGCCAGGCCCGACCTGCAAGCCGAGCGCATAGACAAAAATGACCAAACCGAAACTCTCGGCATAAGACAACATATCATGGTTTACCTCCAAGCCGAAATGCCCGGCAACGATGCCAACAAAGAAGACGAAAGTGACCCCAAGCGAGATGCCTGCGACCTTCAACTTGCCAAGAGCAAGCCCCAAGGCCGAGATGCACGCTATCACGACTATCGCCTGTATCTCCGGATAGCCTGACAACAAGTGATTGATTTGGTCAATCATGTCCCAAACTCACAAGAAATAGAATGATTGTCATCCTCTCGCGCCGAATATCTTGCTGCCAATCCGCACCATTGTCGCCCCGGCCTGCACTGCTGTCTCGTAATCCTCGGACATACCCATCGACAAGACCGAGATGTGTTGCGGCATCATGGAACGTGCCTCATCAAAAAGCCTTTTCAGACAAGCGAATTCTCCACGCACCATATCCATGTCATCGGTGTTGGTCGCCATGCCCATCAGCCCCACCACATTGGCATTAGCAAAGGGTGAAACCGCAAGTTTCCTCAACACGTCCCGGCACTCGTCGTGTGTGAAGCCAAACTTGGTTTCCTCCTGTGAGATATGCACTTGCAAAAGGCAGTCCACACAGCGTCCGTGATTGCGGGCCTGCGCATCCACTTCCTCAAGCAACTTGGTGCTGTCGATGCTGTGAATCAGAGAAACAAACGGAATTATGTATTTGATTTTGTTTGTCTGCAAATGACCGATGAAATGCCATTGGATGTCATTTGGCAAAGCCGCGTGCTTGTCTCGCAACTCCAGTGCACGGCTTTCACCAAACACTCGTTGGCCTGCGCCGTAGGCTTCCATGATTTCGTCACAAGACTTAAACTTTGACACGGCAACGAGCGTCACCGATTCGGGCAGTGTCGCTCGCAACTGACGGATATTGTCAGCGATGCGACTCATAACCCCGCGCCTTTCGTCTCATATTCCGGTTTGTCGTCGGCCTTGACTTCATAAGGATAGACATCCATAATGACCGTTTCGTTTATTGCCGCAACGACATAATCAGACATCGTGCCTTTCATCCCCGCGTCAATCTTGTCAAGGGCATCGCGGAGGTCTGATGCCTGCACAAGCATATTGGTGGAAGACCTCTTTTCCGCCCCACTCTTCTCATCAATGGTTATGAACTGCACTTTGGCCTTATACCACCTGTCGCCGTCCTCGTTGAAGAACACCTCGCTGTAATTTGCGCGCTTTATGTCCGAGATTGTGAATTCGCCAGAGACATAATGGCTAATGATTTCGATTATCCTGCTTTCAGCCTCAGTGAAGCTCATTGCATCGACGACGTAAGGTTCGGTTATCTTTTTCACCAATCCGTTCTCAAGAGTCTTTTCGTAACGCACTTTGCATTCAAACCATATATACATATCTATAACATTTTAAGATTCAGTGACGGCAAAATTAAGAATAATATGCCACCGCACTGCCCGCCCTACGCATTAAAATTGCATAACGCATACACCACACCCGGCACCTGGCGCGTCACCAAGGCTATTGCGTGGCATTGCATTTTTATCCCTATCTTTGCGCCACTCACGACAACACGAACAGACCTGGACCAAATGTCAACGAGGCTCATTGCAAAAAGGATTTACCACGCCATAGACGGACGTTCAAAAGGCATCTCGTCACTCGCAATCAAAATCTCCGTGAGCGGCATAGCGCTTGGGATAGCGGTCATCATGCTGTCATTTGCCATCATCCTCGGCTTCAAGAATGAGGTGAAACAAAAGATCCACGGCTTCACGTCAGACGTGCGCATTTGCAACCTGGACTATGCCACCTCCTACTCGGCATCACCGATAACCGTAGACGAAGACCTCAAAACGTCATTGTCCTCCGTCAAAGGTGTCGCCCACCTGCAAAGCTACTCGATAGTCCCCGGGATGATAAAGACAGCATCAGACTTTCAAGGCATGGTGCTCAAAGGCATTGACGAGGACTATGACACCACCTACCTCTCATCATCGATGGTCAAAGGGTGTTTGCCCGCACATGGAAGCAACGGCATAGCAATCTCGCGGGCATTGTCTTCAAAGCTCGGGATTGCAACGGGCGAAGACATCTACGCCTACTTCTTCAACAAGACACTGAAAGCCCGGAAGCTGAACATCACAGGCATCTACCAGACCAACATAAACGAGCATGACAACCTGTTTGTGATCACCGACAAGACGGTCGTCAACAAGATTAACGGATGGGGAAACGGCGAAGCCACCGGACTTGAGATCTCCATGCAGCCCGACGCGGCAAGGGAAGAAGTGCTTGAAGGCATCTACACAGCACTGCACTCGCATCCCGGCAATGAGAACCTGACAATGGAGACGCCTGAAAACATCTACCCGGACATTTTCTCCTGGCTCGACGTGCTGGACGCCAACGTGACGGTGATACTGATCCTGATGATAGGCCTCTCGGCATTCTCCATCGTGTCCGGGCTGCTGATAATCCTGCTCGAAAAAGTCAACACCATAGGCATCCTCAAAGCCCTCGGCGCAAGCAACAGCTACGTCAGGCGTGTGTTTTCCGGCATATTCACCTGCATTGTCGCACGCGGGGTGCTGTGGGGCAACCTGATTGGCCTTGGGCTTTACGCCGTGCAACGGTTGTTCCACCCTTTCAGGCTCGACCCGGCAGTCTACTACGTTGACCACGTGCCAGTGGACATAGGCGTGTGGCTCGTACTGGCAATCAACGTGATGGTCATCGCCATTTCGTTTGCCGTGTTCCTCATCCCGTCCCTGATGATCGCAAGGGTCAATCCCACCAAGACGATGAAGTTTGACTGACGGCTATACATATTATATATATGGAACGGGGGTGCTGTCCTTTGCTGCGGCAGCACCCCCGTTTTCATTCCGGCTCCTCGCTCACTTCAACGGAGCATTCTCCAACGAAGCTACAAGGAACTTATAGAACTTCTCCACCGACGGGACATAAACCCTCTCGTCAGGCGAATGGGGCGAGCGAAGAGTAGGCCCGAATGAAATCATGTCCAACCCCGGCATCGCCGCGCCTATTATGCCGCACTCCAGCCCGGCATGGACGACCTCGACGGCAGGTTCTTGCCCGAAGAGGCTCTTGTATACTTCCTTCATGGACTTCAATATCGGCGAATCGACATCAGGTTGCCATCCGCTGTACGCCCCGGACATCTCGACCGTCGCGTCCACCAACTCAAAGCACGCCTCTATGGTGTTTGCCAGATATGTCTTCATGCTCTCCGACGAGCTCCTGACGAGGAACTGCGCCTCAAAGCGTCCATCCTCGATCTTGACAATCGACATGTTGGAAGATGTCTCAACCGTGCCAGGGATTGTCGGGATGTAACGCAGCACGCCATCGTGGCAAGCGTAAAGGGCATCGAGGACGGCACGCTGGTCTTTCTTTTTCATGACGGGCAGACCCTTGCCTATCTCTATGTCAATGGAGCCGTTGAAGGGCAAGTCCAGGTGGAATTTCTGGCTCGTCTTTGGCATCTCGGTCACTGCTGCGGTGAATGACAAGGCATCCTCCGTCGCGCCGAACTCTGCTTTGAGCACTTTCTCATATTTGCTTGCGGCATCAAACAGCAGGCGCACGTCCTCATTGGGAATGCTCACGACCGCAAAAGCCTCGCGGGGGATGGCATTGCGCATATTGCCACCTTCCATGCGCACAATGCGTGCGCCGATGACAGAGGCCTCATCCCGGAGGAAACGCACCATCATCTTGTTGGCATTGGCACGCCCCTTGTCAATCTCCATGCCGGAGTGCCCGCCGCGCAGCCCGCGCAACGAGAGTGTGACGACAGTCTCCTTGCCCAAGTCGGCATTGCCCTCCTTGTAACTGCCGGACACATTGACATCCACGCCACCTGCGCATCCGATGAAGAGTTGCCCCTCGTCCTCAGAGTCGAGGTTGAGGAGTATCTCTCCCTTCAGCTCACCCGCCTTGAGGCCGAATGCACCGTCCATGCCTGTCTCCTCGTCCATTGTTATCAACGCCTCGATAGGTCCGTGGCGCAGCGTGTCGTCCTCGAGCACCGCCATTATGGCAGCCATGCCCATGCCGTTGTCCGCCCCGAGCGTAGTGCCCTTTGCCCTCACCCAATCGCCGTCGATGTAGGTGCTGATGGGGTCACGCTCAAAGTCATGGACGACATCATTGTTTTTTTGCGGCACCATGTCCATGTGCGCTTGCAGGATGATGCCCTTGCGGCACTCCATTCCTGGGGTGGCGGGCTTGCGGATTATCACGTTGCCAACGCTATCGGCGTAAGTCTCCAGCCCGAGCCCCTTGCCGAAGTCAAGCAGGAACGCCCTGATGGCATCCATGTGCCCCGACGGGCGCGGCACTTGCGTGATGGCATGGAAGTGCTTCCACACCGACGAAGGTTTCAATGATTGAATGTCACTCATGTCTTAGATCAATTTGATTTGTTAATAGTTGCGTTTTATGAACCCAAACTTAGTCAAAATCTATGGAAAAACCTCCAAAATTCGGCAGATTAACGCAATGTAATCTGTGAATTAAGTAGTTAGGAGAAAATCGCGGAAGTTGGATAGAGGGCTGAATAGCGTTTCAAAGCGGATTGGAGAAAGAGAACGGTTTCCTAATCGTTACCCGTCAGAAATGCAGATTTAACAGTCACCGTTCCGTTTGCGCCGCTCTGCGTAGGTTTGCTTGTCAAGGTTTAACTCGTTGATTTATAGTTTTGCAACCAAAAAAGAACGAGTATGACAAGGAGCACATTTCGCGTGCTGTTCTATGCGAACGGCAGCAAGGAGAAGAACGGAATTGTCCCTATCATGGGACGGGTTACAATCAACGGAACGGTAGCACAGTTCAGTTGCAAGCGGAGCATCTCAAAAGAGCTTTGGGACGCAAAGGGAAACCGTGCCAAAGGCAAGAGCCGTGAAGCGATGGAAACGAACCTTGCGCTTGACAACATTAAGGCGCAAATCATCAAGCACTACCAGCGCATATCTGACCGTGAGGCGTTTGTGACGGCAGAAATGGTGCGCAACGCCTATCAAGGCATAGGCAGCGAGTATGAAACACTGCTCAAAGCCTTTGACAAGGATAACGAGGTATTCAAGAAACGTGTCGGGAAAGACAGGGTTATGGCAACTTATCAGTCACGGGTACGAGCAAGGAACCATGTAGCGGCATTTATCAAATCTTTTTATAAGCGCAATGATATGTCAATGCTGGAGCTTACCCCTGATTTTATTAAGGAGTTCGCCGCTTATCTCTCAACCGAAGCAGGCTTACAAAACGGGAGTATTTGGGCAAACTGCATGTGGTTGAAAGGTGTGGTGATGCGTGCGCACTTCAACGGGCTGATACCGAGAAACCCGTTTGCGCAGTTCCACATCAGCCCGAATGTCAAGGAGCGTGAGTTTTTGACGGAGGATGAGTTGAAGGCGGTAATGACGCACGAGTTCGCAGACCCGAAGCTGGCATACATCCGTGACCTGTTCGTGTTTGCGAGCTTCACCGCCCTCTCTTTCGTGGACATCAAGGAACTGACCAACGACCGCATCGTGGAAGTGAACGGCGAGAAGTGGATTATCTCCAAGCGGCACAAGACGGGCGTACCGTTCCAAGTGAAGCTGCTGGACATCCCCCTGCAGATAATCGAGCGTTACCGACCGTTCCAAGAAAACGACTTCGTATTCCCCAATCTGAACTATTGGTCAATCTGCAAGCCGTTGAAGAAGATGATACGGGAATGCGGTGTGAATAAGGACATCAGCTTTCACACAAGACGTCATGGATTCGCAACCCTGGCCCTCTGCAAGGGTATGCCGATAGAGAGCGTAAGTCGTATTTTGGGGCATACAAACATCGAAACGACCCAAATCTATGCGAAGATTACCGTGGAGAAATTGGATAACGACCTTACGATGCTGGGCGACAAGCTGAGTAAATCGTTCGGCAACGTCAAAGTGGCAGGGATATGAAACGGACAACAATCACAATGGACGAGTGCGGCAGAGTTGCCGTACCGTCCGATGCCGCAAATGTGTGGATAAGCGAAATGGAGTTGGTAAGGCTGTTCGATGTAATCGCCTTGACACTCCGTGCCGCCATCCGAGCCGTGTACAAAAGCGGAGTGTTGAAGCCTTATGAGGTGGAAAGGCGCATCAAGCAGACCGATTGTTATTATTTGGAAACGTATGCCCTGCCAATGGTAGTGGCACTCGCTTTCCGTATCAACGCTTCCAATGCCGCAAGAGTACGCAATGCCCTGCTGGAAAGGCTGTGCTTGCGAAAAGAAAGACAAGTCCTGTGGGTATCATTAAGCGACGGACAGCCGTGTAAATGTTAATGGGTGCGATTATTCGTCAATACCTCCATTCATCAATACGCCCGTGCGGTCACATATCCATATATTTTCAGTCCGAAGAAGTGCGGTTTTGCTTCTTCGGGCTTTTTATTTTCGCCATTTTAAGGCTGATATTGCCCATCCTGCCGCAATTACACCGTCACCAAAAAACATGCTTGAAAACTTCTGATATTTTTGTTGAATATAACAAATAATATACTGATATATAATAAGATACACTTTTCAACATATCTCGACAAAATAGAACGGCTGTTGAAAAGAAAAGGCAAACGGCACACCGCAATACTTTTCCTGTTTCTTTTTCGCCTTCAAATGTTTTGTGAACGGGTTTGTTGAGCGGTTGTTGAGGGTATATGTCTCATTATGTCAATATGTTATATCACATCTTCAACAGTTCAACGCTTTTTCACTCCTCAACAAGTCCGCCGGGAAAATGACAGAAGTGAATGTCACCATCCGCAGGTCGGTCGGACGGACTTCCGGTCTGCCGACAGACAGGGGAAAGCCGATGTCGCTGGCGAAAAGAGAAAAGCATCCGAAAGCCGCTGACACCGCCGCAGGCTTTTGGGTACAAAAAAAGCCATAGCTCATTAGGGCGTTTTTTTCACGCACCGCTTCGCTCATGCAAAAAACACCCTAATGAGCCAACGG
>CALULY010000010.1 GCA_944321635.1 uncultured Bacteroidaceae bacterium
GACCACAGCAATTGGGACGGTTGCCAAATCGTTACCCCAAAACAAGGTAATTCTTCTAAATCGCTTAATTTCAAATACCTATATTCCTTATACAAACTTACGAAAAACTTTGAGACACAGAGCAACACCGACCGACAATTTGTGACAGGCTGCGTTAATCCCTATTTTACTGTCAAAAGTGCGCATTTCACTCGTTTGCGACAAACCATCATTTGTTCAATAAGGTTCACACTGGGCAATTTAGCTGGTGGAGGAGATTGCCGCATAATTGCATGAATAGCCGTGCAGGCAGGATGAAAAGTTTATTTGCAGCCTAAAAACGCATATTTGCAAGTTAAAAACATATAGATTTAACCTGCAAACATATAAATGCAGGTTAAAAACAGACTTTGCTCCCCACCCTGCCAGTTTCTCATCTAATGGTGGTCAAAACATGATGAATGATATAAAAAAGAAACCGGATGGGAACGTTCCCATCCGGCTCAATGCAGCCTTTATGTCCTCCGTCTGCTGAAGCACGGCTGTGCTCCGAGGCAGCACCCTCATGCAGTTATCCGAAGTTGTCAAACATGAGGTTTTTCATCGGCACGCCGAGGCTGTCGAGCATCTGTTCTACGGCTCGCGACATCGGGCCTGGCCCGCACATATAGTACTCTATATCTTCAGGTGCCTCATGGTCTTTCAAATAGGTCTCGTAGATGACCTTATGCACGAATCCGGCCGTATATTTCACCCCGGCAGCATCTGCGGCTGGATCCGGACGGTCGAGTGCAAGGTGGAAAGAGAAGTTGGGGAACTCCTTTTCCAAATCGAGGAAATCCTGGAGATAAAAGACCTCGTTCAACGCACGTGCGCCATAGAAGTAGCTCATCTTGCGATCCCGTGTCTGCAATGTCTTGGTCATGTGCATGATTTGTGCGCGCAACGGGGCCATGCCTGCGCCACCACCGATCCACATCATCTCACGCTTGGAATCAAAGATGGGATGGAACTCGCCGTAAGGCCCGCTCATCAGCACCTTGTCACCAGGCTTGAGCGTAAAGATGTAGGACGATGCGATGCCCGGCATCACATCCATGAAGCCTCCGCCCTGCTCCTTGGGCTTGAACGGTGGAGTTGCTATCCTGACTGTGAGCATTATGCGGTCGCCCTCGGCGGGATAGTTGGCCATGGAGTAAGCGCGGATGGTCGGCTCGTCGTTCTTGCACTTGAGGTCGAACAATCCGAATTTCTGCCATGCTGGCAAGTATTCGTCACCGATAAGGCTCTTGTCGATGTCCTTGTCATAGTCCATCGAGAACGTCGGAATCTTGATTTGCGCGTAAGATCCCGGGATGAAGTCCATGTGTTCGCCCTTGGGAAGTGCCACGATGAATTCTTTTATGAACGTGGCAACATTCTTGTTAGAGATGACTTCACACTCCCATTCCTTCACGCCCATCACTGATTCAGGGACTTTGATTTCCATGTCACCCTTGACTTTCACCTGGCAACCGAGCCGCCAGTGGTCTTGTTGCTGCTTGCGGTTGAAATGCGGGATCTCCGAGGGGAGGATTTCGCCGCCGCCGGCTATGACCTGGCACTTGCATTGTCCGCACGAGCCCTTGCCTCCGCAAGCCGATGGCAGGTAGATGCCATTGACCGAGAGGGTGTTGAGCAGGCTTGATCCGGACTCGACTTCCACCACATTGTCACCGTTGATGGTGAGTTTGACCTTGCCGGATGGAACGAGGTACTTTTTTGCAACCAACAATATGACGACCAGCACAAGCACTACGGCGAGGAAGACGCCGATGCTTGTCAAAATGAAATTGATATCCATTGCCTAATCCTTTCAATTAAATTTTAAGACCAGAGAAGCACATGAACGCCATGGCCATAAGTCCCACGGTTATGAACGTGATGCCCAGCCCGCGCAACGGTGCGGGGACGTTGCTGTAAGCCATCTTTTCACGTATGGCAGCCAGCCCCACAATGGAGAGCATCCAGCCTATGCCCGAGCCGAGGGCGTAGGAAATGGCATCGGCAATGCCCGTGATGGCCTTGGGGTCGCTGTCCCCGAGACCAATCCTTTGCTGCATGAAGAGCGATGCTCCCATGATGGCGCAGTTGACGGCTATCAAAGGCAGGAAGATGCCCAACGATGCATAAAGCGATGGGGAGAACCGCTCGACAACCATCTCCACCAACTGCGTGATGGCTGCGATGACGGCTATGAAAAGGATGAAACTCAGATAGCCTATGCCCAGCGGGTCAAGCACATAGATTTGCAGCAGGTAGTTGACTGGCAGGGTGACAACGAGCACGAATGTCACAGCTATGCCCAGTCCGATTGCAGTCTTCACATTCTTGGATACGGCCAAGTAGGAGCACATCCCGAGGAAGAATGCGAAAATCATGTTGTCCACAAATATGGAGCGGACGAACAAACTCAGTGTATGTGAATCCATATTTCTATTTACTATTAATGTCAACTATTATTTTTCCTGCAAATCCTTGTGTTTGGCACGTTGGTACCAAATCAAGCAAGCGAGGATGATCAATGCCATCGGCGGCATCAGCATCAGGCCATTGTTCGCATAGCCTGCAGCATAGAACGAATCAGGAACGACCTTGAAACCGAGCAACGTACCCGATCCGAGCAATTCGCGGAAGAATGCGACGATGATGAGTATTTTGGCATATCCCAAACCGTTGCCAATGCCGTCAAGGAACGACGGCCAAGGGCCATTTGACATTGCGTATGCCTCCAGACGTCCCATGAGGATGCAATTAGTGATGATCAGCCCCACATAGACCGACAACTGCACACTGACATCGTAGGCAAAAGCCTTTAGCACTTCGCTCACGACAGTCACCAGTGCCGCCACGACGACCAGTTGCACGATGATCCTGATACGGTTGGGGATGGTCTTGCGGATGAACGAAATCACGAGATTGGAGAATGCCGTGATGATCGTCACCGAAAGTCCCATGACTATGGCTGGTTCAAGTTTGGATGTCACCGCCAGAGCCGAGCATATGCCGAGCACCTGGACGGTGACAGGATTGTTCTTTCCTATCGGGGTGAACAGTGCCTCTTTATCTTTCTTAGAAAACAATTGGCTCATTTGTCTTTCCTCCTCATTTTGCAGTTAAAAAGTTTACGTAGTTGTGAAGGCAAGTATGGAGCATGTTGTTGACACCATCCGACGTGATTGTCCCGCCCGAGATGCCGTCAACCTTGTACTCAGACCCCTCGGACGTGCCATGCTTGACGACGGAAAGTGCGACATTGCCACCCTCCATCACCTGCTTCCCGTTGAATTGGTCTTGGAATGCCTTGCCTGCAATCTCTGCCCCGAGGCCAGGAGTCTCGCTCGCGTGCGAGAAATATGTGCCATAAACCGTCTGCTTGTCGGCATCCAATGCCACATATCCCCAGATTGCGCCCCAAAGACCCGCACCGTTGACAGGTATGACATACTTTGTTTCACCATCAACTTCGCATACAAAGACGTGCAAGCGTCCTGCCTTTGCCTCGTTGTCATAGTTGGTGGAGAAGTCGGCAGCCGGTACTTCTTCCTTTTCCGTGCCAGTCTCGGGATCGATGAGTATGTCCCTTTTCACATAGCGGTCATAATCCGCTCCCGCATTGTCAGACGTGATGCCCAGCGAGGAGAGGATTTGCTTCTTTGTGTCAAGCCTGATGTTGTCATCTTGCTTGTCCCTAAGCCCTGAATTGACGAACGCCAGGAGGAAAGCGACGACTATCACCATCACTGCGGCATAGACTATCGTGTATGTATTTGAATTGGTGTTCAGCTTTTTGTCCGGCCTACCCTCCGTCACCTCCTCGAATTCCGAGGACGGGGCTTGGCATATCGGGCATTTGTCCGGGGCGGAATCACCCTCATGCACATAGCCACACACTTTGCATTTGAACTTTCTTGCAGCCATATCCATCATTTATTTACAGTCAAACGTTTCATTCTCTTCTTGATGTTGCTTTGCACCACATAATAGTCTATAAGCGGCGCGAAAACATTCATAAACAAGATGGCCAACATCATGCCCTCGGGATAACCTGGGTTGAGCACACGGATGATGATGGCTATTGCTCCAATCAGGAATCCATAAATGTATTTTCCTGTCTCAGTCCTTGCCGATGTCACAGGGTCGGTGGCCATGAACACGGCACCGAAACAAAATCCGCCAAGCACGAGATGCTCATACCAAGGCATATTGGCTATGTAGGTGTCCGGTCCTGCCACGTTGAAGAGCCATGCGGTCAATCCGCCGCCGACAAACACCGAAAGCATGATCTTCCAGCTCGCTATGCCAGTGAATAACAGGATTGCCGCGCCAATGGCTATGGCGATGACGCTCGTCTCACCTATCGAACCGGGAATAAGCCCCGTCACCATGTCCCAGTTGAATCCTGGCAAATGGGTCGTTGCAGCCTGCCCGAGCGGTGTTGCCACCGTAACTGCGTCGAGCGACTTGCCAAGACCGAAGATGCTGTCCTTGGCGACCCAGACCGCATCACCTGACATGCTTGCAGGATAGGCGAAGAACAGGAACGCGCGGGTTATGAGCGCAACGTTGAATACATTCATGCCTGTGCCGCCGAACACCTCCTTTGCGAAGATAACAGAGAATGCCGTTGCAATCGCCAACATCCACAACGGGCACTCAACAGGGACAATCATCGGGATGAGTATGCCTGAGACGAGGAATCCCTCCTGGATTTCCTCCTTCTTCCATTGGGCGACGATGAACTCTATGCCAAGCCCCACGACGTAGGACACCAATATCTTTGGCAACACAGCAAGGAAGCCGTAGCCGAAAAGTTGCCAGAACGTGCCATCCAGCCCCGCAGCCAAGTAATGCTGGTATCCAACGTTGTACATTCCGAAGAGCAGTGCCGGCAGCAACGCTATCACGACTATGATCATGATGCGTTTGCTGTCGATGGCATCATGGATGTGAGTCCCGCTCCTGGAGGTCGTACTTGGGACAAACAGGAATGATTCAAATCCCTCGAACACTGAACGGAACGCGTGCAGTTTGCCCCCTTCCTCGAAGTTGGGCTTTATCTTGTCGAGATAATTTCTTAACGCTTTCAATGTCTTGATGTTTTATAAATTAATACTTCGTTTCACTAACCTCATGCCATCTCCTGATGCAACAGGTCGAGACCGTCGCGGACAATGCGCTGGAGTTCCATCTTGGACGAGCAGACAAACTCGCAAAGTGCGAAATCCTCAGGGGCTACCTCATATATGCCCAAGGCCTCCATGCGGTCGATGTCGCCTGCAATAATGGCTTTGATGAGATATTCCGGCATGATGCTCATCGGGAGCACGCGGTCATATTCGTGAGACATGATCATGTGCCTCTCACCTCCTTTGACACGGGCATCGGGCTTGTACTCCTTGCGTCCGAACGGGTCGAGGATCCAATTGAAATACGAATGACTGGCACTGAACTGATCGAGGCGCGGCATCAACCAACCCAGCACCTCATGCACGTCGTTCCCTTCCGGGATTACGGTCACTTCGGTATCGTATGCGCCGAGGAATCCGTCCAACCCCCTCTTGGTGCCAGTCAGCACATTGCCGCTGATGATGCGTTGCTCGCGACCGTCCTTGAGATTGCCGGCAAGGATTGAACCGAGTTGTTGACCTATCCTGACATTGGCGTATGACGGTTCTTTCACCTCCGAGCCGACAACCGCGATCGTGCGTGAAAGGTCGGCTATGCCCTGGTTGAACAGACGGCCGACAATCATCACATCCCACGCGCTAAGCGTCCAGAGCACTTCGCCCTTGTTAACCGGGGCGATGTTGTTGATTTGCACGCCCACGTTGCCTGCGGGGTGAGGTCCGCTGAATTTGTAGGTTTCCGCTCCTCCGGAAAGTGCTTCCAAGTCCTGCGAATCGCTCATGCTGAGGTAAGTCTTCGCTATACGCGCAAGGGCTTTCATCCCAGTCTTGAAGTCCGCTTCCCTGCACTTGAGCACGAAATCAAAGCTCGGTGCAAGCGGTTTGGTGTCAAATGCCGTCACAAATATAGCACGCGGCCGCACATCAGGATTGGCGATGATGTCGTACGGGCGTTGCTTGACAAACGGCCACACACCGCCTTCGAGCATCGCCTCCTTGACCTGCTCGGCCGACATCGCATCAACGTCTCTTTTGCCATAGTCCTTGTATTCCATCACGTCATCAGCCTTGACCGTGACACTCAGGATTTTGCGCTTCTCGCCACGGTTGATGCCGGTGACTTCTCCGCTCACCGGGGAGACGAATTTGATTGCTGGGGCGTTTTTGTCGTAGAACAAGACTTCCCCGGCCTTAACCTTGTCGCCTGGCTTCACGACGACCTTGGGTGTGACGCCGTGATAATCGTCGGGCACCAAAGCGTATGTCTCCGACGGCTTCACATCGCGCAACACCTCGCCCGCCTTGCCGGCAAGATTGAGGTTCAAGCCTTTACGTAGTTTTATCACACTTGCCATATTAACATTTGAATGTTATTCCATACATGAATGCAAAAGTAATATAAAATCCTATCCCGTAATTGCATCGGGCATCATAATTGCGGAATTATTTCATTAATTGGCCATCACATTACATCCGCACTTCACGGCGCTGTCTCCACACTCCAAAACCTGCATCTTTGCTTGTCGGAAGCACAGACATCGGGCAAGTAGTTCTTTAGGCGGGATGAAAAGTTTGTTTTTAGTCTGAAAATACATATTTGCAAGTTAAATCTACATATTTGCAACCTAAAATTATATAGATTTACCCTAAAAATAAACTTTTCCTGATGGGCAGCAGACAAATTGTGCCGACCTTAGCACTTTTTCGTGCTGCACAAGGGACAAAATGCGTCAATCCCCTGCCGCCAAGGTTGGCTGGCAGGGGATTGACGTCTCGTGTTGCGGCCTTACAACCGCATGATGACATGGGAGCGGTTCAACGCCCACGGTACATCTCCTCGTAGTATCTCATGTAATCGCCGCTCGTCACATTGTCCATCCATGCTTGGTTGTCAAGATACCATCGGACGGTGCGCTCGATACCTTCCTCGAATTGCAGAGAAGGTTGCCACCCCAATTCGCGTTTCAACTTGGATGAGTCGATGGCATATCGCAAGTCATGCCCCTTGCGGTCGGTGACGTATGTTATGAGGTCGGACGAGCTGCCCTCGGGATTGCCGAGGAGGCGGTCGGTGGTCTTGATCAAGACTTTTACTATGTCTATGTTTTTCCACTCGTTGAAGCCGCCTATGTTGTAGGTGTCCGCCGTCTTGCCATGGTGAAAAATGGTGTCGATGGCGCGTGCATGGTCTTCCACATAGAGCCAGTCACGGACATTCTCCCCTTTGCCATAGACGGGCAACGGGCGACGATGCCGGATGTTGTTGATGAAGAGCGGTATCAACTTCTCGGGGAATTGGTATGGCCCGTAATTGTTACTACAATTCGTCACGATGGTCGGCATCCCGTAGGTGTCATGGAAAGCCCTGACAAAATGGTCGCTCGATGCTTTGCTTGCCGAGTACGGGCTGTGCGGGGCATATTTGGTGTCTTCGGTGAAGAAACTGTCCCCATAGACCTCGTGGGCACTGATTGGCGAAGCCACCCCCTCGGGATGCGTCAGTTCCAACGCGCCGTAAACCTCGTCGGTGGATATGTGGTAAAAACGCTTGCCGTCATAGCCCTCAGGCAATGACTCCCAATAGACCTTGGCGGCTTGCAGCAAGCTGAGCGTGCCCATGACGTTAGTCCTGGCAAACGTGAACGGATCTTTTATCGACCTGTCAACGTGGCTTTCGGCCGCAAGGTGGATTATGCCGTCGATGGAGTGCTGCCGCATGAGCGTGAGCATGGCATCATAGTCGCAAATGTCAACTTTGACAAAGGTGTAGTTGGGCTTGTCCTCCACGTCGCGGAGGTTTGCCAAATTGCCGGCGTAGGTCAGTTTGTCGAGGTTGATGATGTGGTAGTCGGGATAGGTGTTGACGAAAAGACGGACGACATGGCTGCCAATGAAGCCTGCTCCGCCAGTGATCATGATATTCCTTTTATAATTGCTCATTTTTTCCTGCTTTTAGTCCGTTGATGCACTTCTCCACCGAGTCCATCCAATAAGGTATCTTGAATCCGAATGCCTGGCGGAATTTTGTTTTATCCAGAACCGAGTAATGCGGCCGCCGCACCTTGCTCGGATATTCGTCAGAATGTATCGGCCTGACATCGCACCTGTGACCTGCGAGGCGGTTTATCGCGACGGTGAAGTCGTACCACGAGCACACACCCTCGTTGCTGAAATGGTAGATGCCTTGCTTGTCGGTCATGCGGCGGGCGATTATCCACGCTATCGCGTCGGCGAGGTCGCCGGCGTAGGTCGGTGTGCCTGCCTGGTCAAAGACGACGTTCAGGATTTCACGTTCTGATGTCAGTCTCAACATGGTCTTAAGGAAATTGTTGCCCCACTGAGAGTAAAGCCAGGCAGTCCTGATGATGATGTGCCTGCATCCGCTCGTCGTGACTGCGAGTTCGCCCGCCAGCTTTGTTTCACCGTACACACCTGTCGGGGCTGTCGCATCATCCTCCCTGTATGGCACATAGCCGCAGCCGTCAAACACGTAGTCGGTCGAGACGTGGATGAGTGTCGCGCCACTCTCGTTGGCAGCCAAAGCGAGGTTGCCGACGGCCTTGTTGTTGATGAGGTCGGCAGTTGCACGGTCATCCTCGGCACGATCGACATTGGTGTAGGCAGCGCAGTTGACGATGACATCGCCCCCTTCGCCAACGGCCATGCGGCGCACAGCTTCCAGGTCGGTGATGTCCAATTGGTCAATGTCGGTGAAGATGCTGTGGCACTCGATGCCAGACAACGCGCGCCGCATCTCATGGCCGAGTTGCCCGTTAGCACCGGTTATAAGGACTTTTGTCTTTTCCATTTCATTTGTATAAATCATCGTCATAGTCAAAGTCGCACGGGACATCGGCCAGCTTGGCACGGCAAACATCCTTGGGGGACATGATGGCCTTGTCCAACGGGATGCGCCAATCTATGCCGAGCGCATCATCTATGGCCTGCACGCCACCCTCGCTGGACGGTGCGTAAAAGGCATCGCATTTGTACTGGAAGACGGCTTCATCGCTCAAAACAGCGAAACCATGCGCGAAACCGCGCGGAATGAAGAATTGCAAATGGTTTTCCTCTGTCAGCTCCACAGCCACATGACGGCCGAAAGTCGGAGAACCTCGGCGTATGTCAACGGCGACATCAAGCACCCGGCCTCGCACACACCGCACAAGCTTGCTCTGGGTGTAGGGCATCTTCTGGTAGTGCAGACCACGCAGCACGCCATACACCGACTTGCTCTCGTTGTCCTGCACGAAACGGATGGGGCGCACCTTCTCATCAAACTCTCGTTGGGAAAAAGACTCGAAGAAGTAGCCGCGCTCATCGGTGAACACCCGTGGCTTGATGATGACTACTCCCTCTATTGCGGTTTTTATTACCTCCATGACAACAGTTATTGCTTATTGAGGTGGTCTGTTTCGTTGACCACTTTCATCAGATATTGACCATATTGATTCTTCAGCATCGGACGGGCGACATCCAACATCTTGTCACGGCTGATCCAGCCCTTGCCGTATGCGATGCCTTCAAGGCAGGCTATCTTGAGACCTTGCCTTTTCTCGATGACTTCAACAAATATTGATGCCTCTGCCAATGAGTCATGCGTGCCTGTGTCCAGCCAGGCAAAGCCACGGCCAAGGGGTTTGACCTTGAGTTGTCCTTGTGCCAGAAAGTGTTGGTTGACACTCGTTATCTCCAACTCACCGCGTGCCGACGGCTTGATGCCTTTTGCCACGCGCACCACCTCGTTTGGGTAGAAGTAGAGTCCTACGACAGCGTAATGGGACTTGGGGACAGCCGGCTTTTCCTCAATGGAAAGGCAATTGCCGTCGGAATCAAACTCTGCGACACCGTAACGTTCCGGGTCGTCAACCCAATAACCGAAGACTGTCGCCTTGCCTCCTTGCTCTGCCTCGGCGACCGCCTCGTCAAGCAGCTCGGTGAAACCCGCGCCATGGAAGATGTTGTCACCCAAGACAAGGCACACGGCGTCATCGCCAATGAACTCCTCGCCGATGATGAACGCTTGCGCCAGCCCGTCAGGTGAGGGCTGTTCTGCATATTCAAAGCGGACACCGTAATCGCTACCGTCACCAAGCAACCGTTTGAAGCCTGGCAAATCCTGGGGGGTAGAGATGATGAGGATGTCACGGATGCCCGCAAGCATCAACACCGATATGGGATAGTAGACCATGGGCTTGTCGTAAATCGGGAGCAATTGCTTGCTCACGCCCTTGGTGATAGGATAAAGGCGGGTTCCCGAACCGCCTGCGAGCACTATGCCTTTCATCTTTTATGTTTTATTACAGTAGATTGCTTGGCGCGACAAGCGCATAAGCAAGGCAAAGATACGAAAGCAATGTATAGCAACATAAGAACACGAGATAAATTCACCCTTGAAGCTGGTAAAAATCATTGTATGCAACGGACGAAATCATTGTATGCAAACTGGAAAAACATTGTATGTTTCCTCGGTTTGCATCGTATGCTTTTCGCAAAACGGGCCAAAGCCGCAGATGCAAAACCAGTCATGCCTTGCGGAATTGCAAAAGGAAAAGGCTCACTACGCCCATAGCCACGACGAGAAACGTCTGGATCGTGTGCACGACCAATGCAAACAACCCCGCGTCAGAGCGTGAGACACCGTACATCATCAAGCCCACAATGACAACATAGTGCCATGGCCCGGCCCCGTTGGGCGTAGGGACGACGACCGCAAAACTGCCCAGCACAAACAGCACCAGACCCGCCATGCCGTCAAGCTCGGACAAAAAGCCGAAACAGTAGAACGTGAGGTAGAAATGCAAATAATAACACACCCAGATGCACACTGTGTAGAAGATGAAGAGCCACGGGCGGCGTACTTTGGTGATGCTCATCGCGCCATGATACATGTTAGCCAACATCGACTTGACTTTAGCCCAGAAAGCAAAACGGCTCAACACCCACCAAAGCACGAGCAATGCCGCGACAGCACAAGCAGCCAGCAGATAGAAACGTGATGAATGGAAAATGCCAGTGTAGCTGCCTGCATCAACCCCCGTCGTCTCAAAGAAATCGAGGAACACACCCCTGTCAAGCACAAAAGCCAGGAACGAGATGAGAAGGATGCACACCATGTCAATGGCGCGCTCAGTGACTATCGTACCGAGAGAACTGGAGAAAGCTATGCCGTCATACCTCTTTAATAATGCACACCTCGACACTTCTCCGACACGCGGTATGACGATGTTCATCATGTATGCGACATTTACGGAATTCACGCAGAGGGCATTTGGCACATCAATGCCCATGGGCTGCAACAATATGCGCCATCTCACGCCACGGACCACGTAGCTCATCGCCCCGAAAAACAACGACGCGGCCATCCACCACCAATCCATTTCGGAAAGGCTTTCACCAAAAGAGGAAAAATCAAAGTCCCTGTATATCCAGACAAGCAAAGCCACCCCGACAAGCAAGGGGAGCAGCACCTTGAAAGCCTTTTTGACCACCGTTAAGACGTTATTTGCATTAAATTAATACCTTTGTTTCACCAAAACAGGTCATGCGAGGTCAAAACAACAGTGCCTGACACTTGTTTTGCACACGTCTTGCCCTATATTTGCAGGATGCAAAGATAACATTAAATGGAATAAGAGCATTTTGGTCAAACTTCAAAGTCTGTGGCAACCATGTATGTCAAACCAAAGAAATCATTGGGACAACACTTCCTCAAAGACCTCGGCATCGCCTCGTCGATAGCCGACACCGTTGACAGTTGCCCCGGCCTCCCAATCCTGGAGGTAGGACCTGGCACGGGCGTGCTCACCCGCTTCCTCCTTGCCAAAGGCAGGGATTTGAAGGTCGTGGAACTGGATGGCGAGTCCGTGGGCTACTTGAGGGAAAGGCTGCCAAACCTTGAAGATTCCATAATAGAGGACGATTTTCTGAAAATGCACCTGGAAAACGTCTTCGGAGGTCGGCAATTCGTGCTCACGGGCAACTACCCGTACAACATTTCCAGCCAGATATTTTTCAAATTGCTCGACAACAAAGAGCTGATACCGTGCTGCACGGGGATGATACAAAAGGAGGTGGCCGAGAGGATTACCGCCACACCAGGCAGCAAAGCCTATGGAATATTGAGCGTCTTGCTACAAGTCTGGTACGATGCCGAATATCTTTTCACAGTCAATGAGGACGTGTTCAACCCTCCTCCGAAAGTCAAGAGCGCAGTCATCAGGCTCACAAGGAACAATGTCAAGAGCCTGCCATGCGACAGCAGACTGCTAAAGCAAGTGGTCAAGGCTACGTTCAACCAAAGGCGGAAGACAATCAGAAACTCCATAAAATCCATCACAGGCGACAAGCCCATTCCGGAAGAATACCTCGGCAAACGACCAGAACAATTGTCGATAGCAGACTTCATGAGGCTTACCAACCAGATTGATGAAGCCTTGAGGAAATAAGAAAACAACACAACCAACCGACTAACAGCACAAGGCAATGGAAGAAGCTTTATTGGAGAAAGTGACAAGCCTGATCGATGGCAAAGACTTCGAACAGCTGAGGCAGATGCTCACGACAATGCACCCGGCCGACATTGCCGAACTGTGTGACGAGCTTGAGCCCGAACAAGCCAAATCGATATTCCCGTTGCTCGACAACGAGACTGCCGCCGATGTGCTTGTCGAGATGGACGAAGACAAGCGAAAAGACTTCTTGAAAGTCCTCCCTCCCGAGATCATCGCAAAAAAATTCGTTGACCACATGGACTCCGACGATGCGGTGGACCTCATTCAGGAGATGGACGAGAACAAGCAGGAAGAGATACTTTCGCACATCGAGGACATCGAGCAAGCGGGCGACATAGTTGACCTGCTCAAGTATGATGAGGACACTGCCGGCGGATTGATGGGAACCGAGATGGTCGTGGTCAACGAGAACTGGAGTATGCCCGAGTGCCTAAAAGAGATGAGGCAGCAGGCAGAGGACATGGACGAGATATACTATGTCTATGTCATTGACGACGACGAGAGGCTGAGAGGGGTGTTCCCGTTAAAAAGGATGATTACAAGTCCATCCGTCTCCAAGGTCAAGCACGTGATGAAAAAGGACCCGGTGTCGGTAAAGGTTGACACTCCCATCGAAGAAGTAGCACAATTGATAGAGAAATATGACCTGGTAGCCATCCCCGTGGTGGACAGCATCGGCCGCCTCGTCGGACGGATCACCGTCGATGACGTGATGGACGAAGTGCGTGAACAAGCCGAAAGGGAATACCAATTGGCATCAGGTCTCTCCACCGACGTAGAGACCGACGACAGCGTGGTAGACCAGACCAAGGCACGCCTGCCCTGGCTGATGATCGGGATGATTGGCGGCATCTGCAATTCGCTCATACTCGGCAATTTCGACGCTACGTTCAAGCGATTTCCGGAGATGGCATTGTACATCCCGCTCATCGGAGGCACTGGCGGCAACGTAGGCACGCAGTCCTCGGCCATAATCGTACAAGGACTGGCAAAGAACTCGCTCAACACCAACAAGGTGCTTAAGCAAGTATTCAAGGAATCATTGGTCGCGTTGGTCAATGCCACAATCATCTCTATGCTCGTCTACATTTACAACTTCGTCAGGTACGGTAGCCACGCCACCGTAACCTACTCGGTGTCGATAAGCCTGTTCGCGGTGGTGATGTTCGCCTCGATCTTCGGGACATTCGTGCCATTGACATTCGAGCGTCTGAAGATCGACCCTGCAATAGCGACCGGCCCGTTCATAGCAATCATAAACGACATCACAGGGATGCTGCTCTACATGGGCATCACCGTGGCCCTGTCGTGACACCGCCGCGCCAAACTCGAATAATAAACACAAAAACATCATAAAACATGGAATCAGAGAACCTAATCGAGCAAACCAGCAACGAAACTCCTGAAAAGAAAGCCTATACCAAGCAGGAAATAATCGCCAGGCTCGAAGAACTTTCCAAAGAGCCGGAAAAGGCCGAAAGACAAGAAGTGGAGTCACTCAAGCAATCCTACTACAAACTCCGCAAAAGCGAAGTCGAAAAGGAAAAAGCCGCATTCCTCGAAGCAGGAGGCGACGAAAACGAATTCAAGCCCTCGCAAGACGCCGATGAACCGGAATTCAAAAGGCTCATGGGCATCATAAGGGAAGAACGCAACAAGCTCAATGCCGAACTGGAAAGGCAAAAAGAGGAGAACCTTGAGAAAAAGACAGCCATAATCAACCGCATCAAGGAACTGACCGAGGCGGAAGATGTAAACAAGGCTTACAACGAATTCAAGCAACTCCGCGACGAGTGGAACAGCATCAAACTCGTCCCGGCAACCAAGAGCAACGAACTGTGGAAGAATTACCAGCACTATGTGGAACAGTTCTACGACCTGCTCAAGATAAACAACGAGCTCCGCAGCTACGACTTCAAGAAGAACCTGGAACTCAAACAATCACTCTGCGATGTGGCCGAAAGGCTCACAACCGAGAGCGATGTCGTCTCAGCCTTCCACCAACTGCAGAACCTCCACCAAGAGTACCGCGAGACAGGCCCTGTCGCGCCGGAACTGAGGGAGGAAATCTGGGCACGATTCAAGGCGGCCTCGACCATCATCAACAAACGCTACCAGCAACACTTTGAGGAAATAAAGGAAAAGGAACAGAAGGCACTCGACGAGAAGACCGTCATCTGCGAAATCGTCGAAAGCATCAACGCCGCCGAAATCAAGACCTACGCCGACTGGGATGCCAAGACCGCCGAGGTAATAGCCCTGCAAGCCAAGTGGAAGACCATAGGCTTCGCACCGCAGAAAATGAACCAGAAGATTTACGACCGCTTCCGCGAAGCCTGCAACCTCTTCTTCAAGAACAAAGGCGACTTCTATAAAGGCATGAAAGAGCAGATGTCCGCCAACCTTGCCAAGAAAGTGGAACTCTGCGAGAAAGCCGAAAGCCTCAAGGACAGCACCGACTGGAAAGCGACATCCGAAGCCCTCGCCGCCCTCCAGAAAGAATGGAAAGAGATCGGCCCCGTCGCCCGCAAGCAATCAGAAGCAGTGTGGAAACGATTCATCGACGCCTGCGACTACTTCTTCGAGCAACGCAACAAGGTCAACAAATCACAAAAGAGCGTCGAGCGCACCAACCTCGCGGCCAAAAAAGGCATCATCGACGAGATGAAGGCTATCCCGGAGGACACAGACCCAGAGGAAGCAATCGAGAAGATCAAGGAACTGCAACAACGGTGGAACGACACCGGCCACGTCCCGTTCAAAGACAAGGACAAGGTGTACAAGGAGTACCGCGAAGTGGCCGACCACTGGTATGACCTGCTCCGCAAGACCGTCTCCGAGAAACGCCTCTCTTCGTTCAAAGCCAACATGGCAGCCCGGGGCAACGACGGGACCGGCAGCGTGCACCGTGAGAAAGACCGCCTGCTCAGGCAGCGCGACAACATGAGGAACGAGCTGAAGACCTACGAGAACAACCTCACCTTCCTCAACTTCACCTCCAAGGACGGCAACGCACTGCTCGCCGAAATCAACCGCAAGGTCGAGAAGCTCAAAGACGACATCCGCCTCGTGGAAGACAAAATCAAGGCCATAGACGAGATGGAGGCACAACAAGACTGACCGCGCACGCGGACAAAACGCCTAACGGCATCCGGCCCGGGTCTCAGCGTCGCTGAGATCCGGGCCGCTCTTTTTCAGCCATCGGGCACGGCACACCGCACACCGCCACGGCCGCACACGACGGTTTGGCAGCTACTTTCACTCCCCTATGACAGATGCAACAGATGCCAATTGAAAAGGGTCTTTTGTTATTGACAATAACAATGGTTGTAAGTGGCTATAACAACCCTTGTTAGTCACACTATCAAAAGACATCTTTCCCGCCGCCCCCGTTTGCCTTATGACAAAAGGCCATACCGCCCCGCACCCGAGCCACGACACAAGCCGCCGAGACATAGAGGCATACGCCTCAACACCCGCCATTCACACACCCCAAACACCGCCCGCAATGCAAAGCCAGACAAAAGGAAAGGGGACGCGCCGTGCGGCACGCCCCCTTGACAACTGCATATCACTTATTCCTACTTAGTGACCCTCTCAAGCCAATTGACCATGCCAAGCATGACGGCCATGGAGATGAAGCATACGACAAAGAACACCGTCCAGCACTGCCAGATGGGGAACTTGTTGTACATCAACGGGCCGAGCCACAAGAACAAGTTGCCCACAGCCGTGGCACCGAGCCACAAGCCTTGGCACAAGCCTTGGAGATGCTTTGGCGCAACCTTGGAGACAAATGACAGCCCGAGCGGCGAGATGAACAGCTCGGCAACCGTCAGGAAGAAATAGGTGACAATCAATATCCATGGCCCGACCTTCAGGGGATCCTTGATGTCCGCCGCGAGGCTGCGGAACTCCGTGGCCGAAGGATAGTCAACGAGCAACGAGTAGACGGCAAGGAACAGGTAGGCGATGCCTGCAATCGCCATGCCGATGGCAATCTTGCGCGGGGTGGAAATCTCCTTGCCTCTGCGTGTGAAATATCCAAGGAATGCCATGACGAGCGGCGTGAGCACGATGACAAAGAATGGATTGACAGCCTGCCATATCTCGGGGGCGATGCTCGATGTCACGACAAAATCGCGTGCGAAGAACGACAGCGACTGCCCGTTCTGGTGGAACGAGAACCAGAAGAATATGGCGATGCCCAGCACCGCGAACAAAGCATAGAGGCGTTGCTTGATTTCCTTGGCCATCGCCGCCTTCTCCTCAGGAGTGTAGCCAGCTGCATCGGCCTTGACTTTCTTGCCCGGGGCTGGGAACATCCTCTTGGATGCCAGGAATATCACGAGCGAGATAAGCATTGCCACCACCGACGCTATGAACGAGTAGTGGACTCCGGTGTTGAACACGTCAAGGTACTGGCTGCAAAATGCACCCATGTCAGCCGGGATCGCGCCCGACACCTGCCCGACAAGCTGGTTGAGGTTGGCGAGCTGGTCTGACGCCATCGACGCGCCTTGCTCTATGTATTGGTGGCACAGCGCAGGCAGGTCGGCGTTGTAAGCCCAGTTGTGGGCCTTGAGCCACCACTCACGCAGCAACGGGGCGACGAATGGGGCAACGAGGCCTCCTATGTTGATGAACACATAAAAGATCTGGAAACCGGTGTCGCGGCGGCTCTTTGCGACCTTCAACGCCTCGGGGCCTCTCTTGGCCGCCTCGCGCTCAAAGTTGTCATACATCTGCCCTACGATGGCTTGCAGGTTGCCTTTGAAAAGACCGTTGCCAAACGCGATCATCAACAACGCAAAACACGTCAACGGCAGCAGCCAATAGATGTTGTCGGCAGTCGAAAGTATTGGGACGGCGAGGATGACATAGCCGAGGGACATAACGATGAGACCCCAGGTTATCGTCCCATTGTAGTTCTGCGTGCGGTCAGCGATGATGCCTCCCACGAGGCTGAGGACATAGATGCCGCAATAGAATACGGAATAGATGGTCGAACTCGTCTCTTCGCTCAGCCCGAACTTGGAACAGAGGAACAAGACCAGCACGGCATTCATGATGTAGTAGCCGAACCTTTCGCCCATGTTGGCCAAGGCCGCTTGTATAAGGCCTTTAGGGTGGTTTTTAAAGAGCATAAGATTGTTTGTTTTAGTTTTAATGATTAATGTTAGTATCCAATGGTCGCAAATATAAGGTTATTTGCAATATTTGTTTAGCCAATCAAGGCATATTTTTGCCCAACCGCCCGTTACTACTAACTTTTTGTCATATTGCCTGCGTCAAAGGTTGCTTTGACGGCAATTGTTGTATTTTTGCCCCGACATTGACGAAACTAAAAGATTGACCGATGTGGACATTTGAATTCATACTTGAATTTATAGGCACATTCGCCTTTGCAATCTCTGGCATAAGGCTCGCTTCCGCAAAAGAGTTCGACTGGTTTGGGGCATACGTCGTCGGGGTCGCCACGGCCATCGGCGGGGGAACGATCAGGGATGTGCTGCTGGATGTGACACCATTTTGGATGACAAACTCCATCTACCTGCTCTGCTCGGGGCTCGCGCTGCTGTGGGTCATCGTTTTCGGCAAGTGGCTCATCCACATGAACAACACTTTTTTCTACTTTGATGCCATCGGCTTGGCCTTGTTCACTGTCGTCGGCATCGAGAAGACGCTCGGGCTGGGCTACTCGATGTGGCTCGCGATCATCATGGGCACCATAACCGGGGCGGCGGGCGGCGTCATCAGGGACATATTCATCAACGAGATACCGTTGATCTTCCGCAAGGAGATATATGCAGTGGCCTGCGTCGCCGGCGGTGTTATCTATTGGGTATGCCTGAAAACCATCGGCGACGGCATAGCGACGCAAGCGATTGCCGGCATAAGCGTGGTGGCAATAAGGCTTGTCTCTGTCAAATTAAGGATATGTCTTCCAACATTAAGAAAGGATCGCGATGAACTTTGAAGGCATAATAATAGGTGTATCGACATTCCTCATCATTGGAATCTTCCATCCCCTCGTGATAAAAGGGGAATACTACTTCGGAGTCAAATGCTGGTGGGTGTTCCTGGTGATGGGCATCGCCACGCTGGTGCTCTCACCATTCTTTGACAACACCATAGTCTCTTCCCTGCTTGCAGTGTGGGGGGCATCATCGTTGTGGGGGATTGGCGAACTGTTTGAGCAAAAGAAACGTGTCGAAAAAGGCTGGTTTCCTAAAAGAAATAGCAAAATGAAGAAACAAAATGAGTGATTGTTACATTTTTATCCACTTCTTTTGATTCTAAAAGAAATTGTCCCTAAATTTGGCAACATAGAAAGACACAACAAACACTATGAAAGACTATGAATAAAAAGTTATTGCTTTTAGGGGACGAAGCGATTGCCCAAGGCGCAATCGACGCAGGACTGTCGGGTGTTTACGCCTACCCAGGGACACCATCAACCGAGATAACAGAATATATCCAAGCAAATCCCGTTGCCAGCACCCGTGGCATCCACAGCAAATGGTGCACGAATGAAA
The DNA here is from genome assembly GCA_944321635.1 of uncultured Bacteroidaceae bacterium. Lineage (GTDB taxonomy): Bacteria > Bacteroidota > Bacteroidia > Bacteroidales > Bacteroidaceae > Avibacteroides. The sequence continues at coordinate 19,201 of CALULY010000010.1, forward strand.
AGACAGCCATGGAAGCTGCGCTTGGAATGTCATACGTTGGCAAGCGAGCCTTGGTGTGCATGAAGCACGTTGGAATGAACGTTGCCGCAGATGCATTCGTCAACGCCGCCATGTCCGGGGTTAACGGAGGTCTCGTCGTAGTCGCAGCAGACGACCCGTCAATGCACTCATCCCAAAATGAGCAAGACTCAAGATTCTACGGCAAGTTTGCCCTCGTGCCTATCATAGAGCCGTCAAACCAACAAGAAGCATACGATTTCATACAACTGGCGTTTGACCTATCTGAGAAGTACAAGATTCCAGTGCTTTTCCGTATGGTGACACGCCTCGCACACTCAAGGGCTGTGGTCACTACACGCGACACAAGGGAGGAGAATCCCCTGTCCTACCCCACAAATCCGGGGCAATGGGTGTTGATGCCACTGGTGGCCAAAGTGCGCTACAAAGCACTCATCGCGGACCAAGAGAAATTCATGGAAGAGTCGGAAGGCTTGTCGATAAACAAATTTTTCGATGGCAAAGACAAGAGCCTCGGCATCATTGCGTGCGGCATCGCATACAATTACCTTATGGAACACTTCAAGGATGGGATCGACTACCCCGTACTGAAGGTTTCCCAATATCCGCTGCCCAAGAAACAAATAATGAAGATGCGCCGTGAGTGCGATGCTTTGCTTGTCATCGAGGATGGACAACCGTTTGCCGAAGAGATGATCCGAGGTCTTCTGGACGATGGCATCAAGGTCTATGGCAAACTAAGCGGCGACCTGCCCCGCACAGGAGAGTTGACACCTGACAACATAATGGGGGCATTGGGAATTGCTCCTGCCCAAGCCTACGAAGCGTGTGGCCTCGTGGTCTCACGTCCACCAGCTTTGTGCATGGGATGCGGGCACAGAGATATGTACGCTGCATTGAACGAGGTCCTGCGCGAATACAAAGATGCCAAAGTGTTCAGTGACATAGGGTGTTATACGCTCGGATACCTCTCACCTTTCCACGCCATCCATTCCGTAATTGACATGGGTGCGTCAATAACCATGGCAAAGGGGGCAGCAGATGCTGGACAACACCCATCGGTAGCCGTAATCGGGGACTCCACTTTCACCCATTCAGGCATAACAGGGCTGCTCGACGCGGTAAACGCCAATGCCAACATAACAATCATCATATCCGACAACCTCACTACGGGCATGACCGGTGGCCAAGACTCGGCAGGCACAGGACGGTTGGAACAAATCTGCATAGGCATCGGTGTCGAGCCTTCCCACGTAAGGGTTGCCATCCCCCTGCCCAAGAACATGGAAGAGATGAAAACCATCATCCGTGAAGAGATAAACTACAAAGGTGTTTCTGTCATCATACCGAGACGGGAATGCATCCAGACAGCAAGACGACACGCAAAAAAACAATAATACCATGAAAACAGACATAATCCTATCTGGCGTGGGGGGACAAGGCATCCTTTCCATAGCCACCGTCATAGGCGAAGCGGCCATGAATGAAAATCTGTACCTCAAACAGGCCGAAGTCCACGGGATGAGCCAACGAGGTGGCGACGTGCAATCAAACCTCAGAATCAGTTCCGAGCCCATCGCATCCGATCTGATCCCTCTTGGAAAAGCGGATTTGATCATTTCGCTTGAGCCGATGGAAGCCCTCAGATACGTCCAATACCTGAGCAAGGACGGATGGATTATCACCAACTCCACCCCATTCGTCAACATCCCCAATTACCCGGACATCGACAAGATCCTGTCCGCCATACGCGAAATCAAAAACAACGTCATCATCGACGTCGATGCCATCGCCAAAGAGGTCGCATCGCCACGTGCCAGCAATATAGTGCTCCTCGGAGCAGCCGCACCATTCGTGGGCATAGAGGCGGACAAGCTCGAGAAAGGCATCAAGGACATCTTTGCCCGCAAGGGTGACAATGTCGTCGAGATGAATTTGAAAGCATTCAGGGCTGGATTAGACTATTCACTCAAATCAGTGGTAAGATGAAAACACCTTTCAGCAAAGAATTAGTGGAAAAGGTGCTTTCGGAACTCGGAATTAAAGACGTGAGCCGCGCCACCATACGCCAAACAGTAGCTGTCTCTGACAAGCTCGAACAATCGACTGGCGAAAAGTTCATCCATCTCGAAATGGGTTCACCAGGACTTCCAGCCTGCAAGGTCGGGACAGAGGCACAAAAAGCCGCCTTAGACAAAGGAGTTGCGTCAAAATACCCCAACATAGCCGGAATAGAACCGCTCAAGGCCAACGCAACACGCTTTGTAAAAGCATTCCTCGACATAGACATCGCCCCGGAAGGATGTGTCCCCACGGTAGGATCGATGATGGGCACGTTTGCATCCATAATCCTGTGCTGCAACCTGAACCCAAAGAAAGACACCATCCTGTTCCTCAACCCGGGCTTCTCGGTACAGCCATTGCAGGCTGACATCCTCGGGTTCAAGAAAAAAGGATTCGACATCTATTCCAACAGAGGGGAAAAACTGAAAGAATCCATAGAGGAGATCCTGAAAGAGGGCAACGTGGCTGGCATATTATACTCAAACCCCAACAATCCCTCATGGGTTTGCCTGACCGAAGAGGAACTGCGCCACATCGGTGAACTTGCTACCAAATACGACGCGATAGTGATCGAGGACCTCGCCTACCTCGGGATGGACTTCCGCAAAGACCTTGGCAAACCGTTCCAACCGCCCTATCAAGCGACCGTGGCACGCTACACTGATAACTATATGTTGATGCTGTCCGCCTCCAAGATCTTCAGCTATGCAGGGGAACGCCTATCGACAGTGGCAATTTCTGACAAGCTGTTCCATCGCAAGTATGACAACCTCGCCGACCGCTTCGGGGTAAGCGAGCTGGGCAACGCATTCATCTATGTGATACTATACGCCCTTTCATCTGGCGTATCGCATTCTGCACAATATGCCCTTGCAGCCATGTACGAGGCCGCTTGCGATGGCAAGCTGGATTTCGTACATGACACTTCGGAATATGCCCGCAGGGCGAAAATCCTTAAGGAGATATTCATCCGCAACGGCTTCCACATAGTCTATGACAAGGATTTGGAGGAAGATGTGAGTGACGGCTTCTTTTTCACCATCGGCAGGCGTGGTTACACTGGCGATGCACTGGTGAAGGAACTCCTTTATTACGGCGTGTCGTCCATCTCCCTGGCGACAACCGGCAGCCAGCAACAAGGCATCAGGGTCTGCACATCTATGGTGGACGACAAGTCATTCGGCCTGCTGGACGAGAGGTTAGCACTGTTCAACCAAAACAATCAATGATTATGCCACACTACGTATCAGCCGACGAAGCGGTCAAACTGATCAAGTCCTACGACAGGATATATGTGCAAGGCAGCGGTTCTATCCCCGAAGTGCTGCTCGACGCATTGGTCAAGAGAGCCGGGGAACTCAAGGGAGTGGAACTCTACTCAGGCTTCGCCATATCCAAAGGCGAATCGCCCTATTGCAAAAGGGAACTGCTCGACTCGTTCTACCCCATCAGCCTCTTCATCGCCCCGAGCGTCCGTGGAGCGATCAACCGTGGCGAGGGACAATGCATCCCATCATTCCTTGGCGAAGTGCCAGCGCTGTTCCGCGAGCGGCTTGTTCCGCTCGATGTCACGCTGCTCAACGTCTCGCTGCCTGACAAAAACGGATATTGCAGCTACGGGCTGTCCGCAGACCTCGCCGTCTCGGCCGTGGAAACATCCAAAATCATCATCGCGCAGGTCAACAAGAACGTGCCATTCTCCTACGGCGACGCGCTCATACACCTGTCACAGATCGATGCTTGTGTCGAGGTAGACGATCCTGTCGTCGAAATCCCCATGTCCGTCCCAAACGACAAGGAGACGAAGATAGGCAACTACATAGCCGAGCAAATCCCCGACGGGGCTACGTTGCAGATAGGTGTCGGCGCCATCCCCAATGCCGTGCTGTCGGCACTCACCGGCCACAAGGACTTGGGGCTTCACACCGAAGCCCTGACCGACGGCGTGGTGCCGCTCATCCAAAGCGGCGTGATCAACAACTCGCGCAAGAAAGTCATGCCATGGAAGACCGTCGCGGCACTCGCCGTAGGCTCCAAACGGCTGTACGACTTCATGGACTACAACAAGGACATCATCGTCAAGGATGTGGCATGGACCAACGACCCGTTCCGCATCAAACAGAATCCGAAGGTCATGGCCATCAATTCGGCATTGGAGATAGATCTCACCGGGCAAATATGCGCCGACTCCATCGGCGAGCGGATGTTCTCAGGTGTGGGCGGGCAGCACGACTTCATGTACGGCGGCTCACTGTCCGAGGGCGGCAAGACATTCATCGCCATCACATCTGTCACCGCCAAAGGACAATCCAAGATACGCCCCGTGCTGACGCCTGGGGCAGGAGTAGTGACCACGAGAGCCCAAGCGCAATATGTCGTCACCGAGAACGGCATTGTCTACCTGCGCGGCAAAGACCTCGCCCAGCGGGCACGCGCCCTCATCTCCATCGCCGACCCGTCCGTCAGGGAGGAATTGGAGCGGGCAGCCTGCGAGCGCTTCGGGTACAGCTTCCTCAGAGTGAAGTGACACGTCATGACAAGACAAGAGGTGGGGTCGAGCAAATCCCACCTTTTTTGTATCCACCAATCCCCTTATATGGCCACGGTGTGCGGCAATGCAGGAGCTTTGGCATGGCTCTCCCCACCACCGTCCCGCTGCCCCGCTCAGGCAGCCCGGTGAGCCAGCGGCGTGGGGTGCTTTGTAAGTGCGACTTACAATCTTTGTAAGTGCCAGTTACAACCTTTGTAAGTGTGACTTACAAAGCACCCCAGAATCCTGGAGCACCGACCCAGGATTATGAAGCACCGATTCAAGGGCACGGGCATGATAAATTATAGGAATATGAAAGCAAATAAATTAGTAAGAGAAGATGCTGAGCTTTTTGAGTATATGAAAACTCATTACCAGTCCGACAATGAGCGGGAGTTTTTCGAGAAGCTTCGATATAAACAAGAGAATGTGTTAACCGTTTCAAACGATCTGATTCTGTCCGAACGGAATAACGAAGATAGGTTGTATGTAGTGAGTGTATATTTGAGGAGTACATCGTCGGTCAGCAATATGTCACCGAGGAGCAGCACGTCATGTGCCTGCACGATGCATTGAACATCAATTTGAAGGCCGCCGGCCTGTTGGACCGGGATATTACCCTCTTCCAATGGCTACGTGAGAGGGATTATGCAGGAGTTGAGCATGACCACAATTATGATGACATTTAGAGATGCAATGCTCACAAGGGCTTTGCTTCACCAGCGAGACCCATTGTTGTATGAAAAGCGGACCGTGCCATTTGATGTGGCACGGCCCGCTTCATATCAAGAGACTGCGTACGTCAGTCTTTGCAAGGCCAAGGCTTGATCTGCTTGAAGAAGTCGTTCCCTTTGTTGTCAACGAGGATGAATGCGGGGAAGTCCACCACTTCGATCTTCCAGATGGCCTCCATTCCCAATTCCGGGTATTCGAGGCACTCGATGCTCTTGATGTTGTTTTGGGCAAGGATAGCCGCCGGGCCGCCAATCGAGCCGAGGTAGAAGCCGCCATGCCGCTTGCAGGCATCTGTCACTTGCTGGCTGCGGTTGCCTTTGGCCAGCATGACCATGCTGCCGCCATGGCTCTGGAACAGGTCAACATACGGGTCCATGCGTCCTGCCGTCGTCGGTCCCATCGAGCCGCAAGCCATACCTGCCGGTGTCTTGGCCGGACCTGCATAGTAGATGGGGTGGTCTTTCATGTACTGCGGCAAATCTTCCCCACGGTCGAGGCGTTCCTTGAGTTTGGCGTGTGCGATGTCACGGCCGACTATGATGGTGCCGTTGAGTGACAGGCGGGTCGAGACGGGGTACTTGGACAGTTCGGCAAGGATTTCGCTCATCGGCCTGTTGAGGTCGATGCTCACTGCACCGCCTTCGCCAGCTTGACGCAGGTTCTCGGGGATGAGTTCTGATGGGTTGCTGTCCAGCTTCTCAATCCAGATACCGTCCTTGTTGATCTTGCATTTGATGTTGCGGTCTGCAGAGCATGAGACACCAAGTCCGACAGGACATGAAGCCCCATGGCGAGGCAGACGGATGACACGCACGTCGTGTGCGTAGTATTTGCCGCCGAATTGTGCCCCGAGCCCGATGCGGTGCGCCTCACGGAGGACTTGCTTCTCAAGTTCGATGTCGCGGAATGCACGGCCTGTCTCGTCGCCTGTGGTCGGCAAGTTGTCGTAGTAGTGGGTGGATGCGAGTTTGACGGTGAGCAGATTCTTCTCAGCTGAAGTGCCACCGATGACAAATGCGATGTGGTAAGGCGGGCAAGCTGCCGTGCCGAGGGTTTTCATCTTCTCGACGAGGAACGGCACCAGGGTTGCAGGATTAAGGATTGCTTTGGTCTCTTGGTAGAGATATGTCTTGTTGGCCGAACCACCGCCCTTGGTGACGCAAAGGAAGCGGTATTCCATTCCTTCGGTCGCCTCTATATCGATTTGGGCTGGGAGGTTGCACTTGGTGTTCACTTCCTCATACATGGAGAGAGGAGCATTCTGAGAATAGCGCAGGTTCTCCTCCGTGTAGGTCTTGTAGACACCGAGCGAGAGAGCCTCCTCGTCGCTGTAACCAGTCCACACTTGCTGGCCTTTCTCGCCGTGGATTATGGCCGTGCCGGTGTCTTGGCAGAACGGCAATTTGCCTTTGCTGGCAATGTCGGCATTGCGCAGGAATGTGAGTGCGACATACTTGTCATTGTCACTCGCCTCGTGGTCTGAAAGTATCTTAGCCACTTGCTCATTGTGCGAACGGCGCAGCATGAAAGACACGTCGCGGAATGCCGTGTTAGCCATGAGGGTCAACCCCTCTTTAGCCACTTTCAGGACAGGCTTGCCTTCAAACTCGCTCACAGAAACATAGTCCTTGGTGAGCAGATAGTACTCGGTGTCGTCCTTGCCCAATTGGAACATGGGGCTATACTTAAAAGGAACGTTTGCCATAACAGATAAGTTTTAGTTTTGTTTTGATTGTTAGGGCAAATGTACAAAGTAATCCCAACTTGGCATCCAATGCCAACGAAATATTCTCACCGTCTGGCAGACAAAACACAAGGTTCTGCAAGGCGTGACAAGCCCCGGACAACGGCCTTGGTTGGCATTCCGTTGCCCGGGGTTCTCATGTCTCATCCCTCAATGCGGCATCATGCCACACCGCGAGGGATACACAGGCGGTCAGTCAACGATGACTTTGTGAACCTTGTCCCCCACCCTGACGACAAACATACCGGCACCATCGACATGAATGGCAGTCACCGATGCGCCAGACACTGTTTCTGCGACCTTTGAGCCGGAGACATGATAGACCTCGACAGGCAGCCCTTCGTCTGCGGCAACGCATACGACTCCGTCTTTAGCGTAAACGTGTGAAACGTTGCCTGCGGTCTCCCCTATCCCACTCGCAAGCTGGACGGCAACGACATTGGACGGCGCGGACTCATAGACGCCATTGACTGCTATAATATAATAATGGTATTCCGTGCCGGCCGTAAGACCATCGACACGGTGTGAGTTGGCGGTAAGTCCATCGTATGTCATTACCTCTTCTTGTCCGCCGGTCATGGAAGTGAGTACAAGGTTGTAGCTGTCAACCCCTTCGACAGCCTCCCAATTGGCGACAAACGACGTGGATGTGACTTCGCTTGCGTCAAGTGCGACGGGCGACGCGACTGCATTGACATCTCCGCCCAAATAGTCGAATGTCACCGTCTGCGCAGCCTCGTCCTTGACTATGCCTGTCACAGGGCGGTCGAGCACGTCGCCGCCGTAGGTCTTCATTGCCGGTCTGGACGTTGATGTGAACGAATCATTGCCATTGTAGGGGTACAAATCACCCTTCATGGTGTATGCATTATAGATGTTGTCGGCAGCCACCACATAGACACGCTTCTTCGCACCATTGTTGACGATGTTGCGTTCCCAGCTCGTCTCGTCATAGGCAATGCTCGTGATCATCAACCCCGACGCTTCCAATCCCTCATCCCAGCCTTGTTGCGCCCTCGACTCAAAGATGAAGTATTCGTCAGTGTCATCCTCATTGACGATTTTACAAGCGTCACGGCTCGTTGCAATGTTTTCCAACGTCACGGTCTGCGGCATCATGCCGAGGTCACGGATAGTAATCCATCCGCAGAATGCACGCTCGTATGCAGAATATCCGACGGGGACATAACCTTCACCGCAGTACATCCCATAATCCATCACGCTCCATGTGTCCAACGTGAAATCACTGGCATCCCTCGTGTTGTACAAGTCAGGCAGTCCGAGCGTGTGGCTGTACTCGTGGCAGAACGTCCCGATTCCGGCAGGCCTTTTACCTGACGATGGGCCGCGCCCTGTCAGCTCCGAGGAACAAGCGTAGGAGTCGACGAGCACGCCGTCCACCCTCGTGTTGTGCCCGAAATCCGTCAAATGGGCGGCGTGCGCCCAGACAGTGTTGCCGTCCGCGCCTTCCGCCTCGTTGTAGCCAGCATAGATGAGATACACCAAGTCAAGCACACCGTCGCCATCAAGGTCATATTTGCTCAAATCCACGCCTTCAAAATCAGCAGCCGCCACGCAAGCATCAGAGACCATCACGTCAGGATTGGAATCGTTGCCATAGAAATCGTTCCCGCCATAGTATGCCATCGTCTGAGGCAAATCCACCGGGCCAACGATGTCAAACGTGGGACAAAACTTGCCACCGGATTGGTCAATGAAGTAGTCGCGGGCAGAGCCTATCGACCCGTATTTGTCATATCCCTCCGAGTTCATCATCGCCTCGATCTCCGAGACATCTGTCACAAACTTGGTGTCGCTGAAATTGACGAGGATGATGAGACCATGCACCTCCCCCTCAGCTGCCACAGCCTTGCGCAACACGTTGCCGGTGAATGGCTTGCGCTTGCTGCGCATCACCTGACCCTGCCTGTCAAAGCCTGAGACGACGGCCGACCTGTCAATCGATGCCACGAGTGCCTGCTCCTCGGTGTTCCTGTCGGCCGCATCCCTCGCGATGGCCGACGTGAGGGCGGATGTCCCGCTTGTCGCATAATGGTAGAAACCATCCTCGCCCATCCTGACGGGTATGCCATCGGCCGTGACATAGTAGTGTGCGAACTCGTCACCCATCAAGATGACTGTCAACTGCGTGCCGTCTGGCTGCGTGACCGTGAAAGGCGACTTGCGAGCCGGTGCGCCAAAGGCTGCTGCGGACAACATAAGCCCGGCGGCCATTGTGAGGTAAAATCGTTTGGTCATTGTCCTATCGCTATTTTATTAAATGAGGTAATCAATATTCACGTCGTATGCAAATATGACGATAATTATCTTTTCTCCCATCCACATGATGTTTTTTATTGCAATCAGCACATTGCAACGCGGCACTCCCGGCCATCCTGCCACGGCATCCGGCCATCTTGCGAAAAAGGTGCTTTGTAAGTCGCTATAACAACCTTTGTTAGTGGCAATAACAATGCTTGTTATTGCCACTAACAAAGGACATCTTTTCTGGGGTATTCTGACATCGGTTGCAAATGCATCAAGGACGACTGGCGCACAGGACTTGTCGGGCCTGCCAGGCTTATGTCTGATTGGGCAGATTGGCTGACACGCAGGCGACGAGAGCGGCGGTCTCAGTCCTCAGGCGCGAATTGCCAAGGCTGACGGGTTCAAACCCCGCCTCGACCGCCAATGCGACTTCGCTCTCGCTGAAATCACCCTCCGGACCGATCATCACTGTCACGTCTTCGCCAGGCGTGAATGCCAAGGGCAGATAGGTCTTGTCACCTTCGTTGCAGTGGGCGATGAACTTGCGCCCGCCATGCTCCCTTGCCACGAAATCGGCAAACGGGGTCATCGCGTTCATCACTGGCATGATGGCTTTCTGCGATTGTTTTATAGCGGAAATCAGGATCCTCTCGACCCTTTCCATCTTTACGATGTGCCTCTCGGAGAAACGGCAATCGAGGAAGGTCAATTCGTCAAAGCCGACTTCAGCAATCTTCTCGATGAGCCATTCCATGCGGTCAAGGTTCTTGGTTGGTGCAATGGCGATGTGGATGCGATTGCGCCACGGCTTCGCCCAATCCTCTCGTCCCAGGATCTCGACCTTGCAACGCTTGCCGGCGGTCGATGCTATCCTGGCGTGAAAGAAATGCCCGCGCCCGTCAGTGACCATCACCTCGTCGCCTACGCCGAGGCGGAGGACTCGCAAGCAGTGCGACGACTCGTCATCTGACAAAACAAGCGTCTCCTCCAAGTCTGGAGCATAGAATATTGGAAGTTCCATCTGGCATCATTCGTTTTCGTCCCTGGGCGTATCCGAAGACAATTCCTTGATTATGTCCCTCAACTTGGCTGCGGTCTCATAGTCCTCTGCCGAGATGGCTCGCTGGAGCTTTTTCTTCAGCCTCTCGATTTCATCACCGACCGAACGGCGTACGGCACGGTTGACATCCGGGACGATGTTCTCGGCTTCAACGATGGAGTCAAGCGCATATATCGGGCAAGAGAACCTCAATGCCAACGCGATTGCATCGGCGGCTTTCGCCTCAAGCATACCGCCCTCCTGGAAGACAAGATGGGCGTAGAATGTGCCATTGACGACATTGAAGATGACCACCTCGTCGAGCACCTGGCCGGACATCGTTATGAAATCGGCAAAGACATCGTGGACAAGGGGGCGCACCACCTTGACATTCTGCATCATCACGACGACGGACTGGGCTTCAGATTCGTTGACGAGGATGGGGAAATAGCGTGCGCCGTCCTTTTCGCCCATTATCAGAGCGAATATCCTGGCATTGTTCTGCGCACCGGCGACGCTCAACAATCTCAATTCGACCTTTTTATCCATAGGCAACTAAAGACTTCCTTTTCATTTTGCGGCTTTGGCATAGGGCGCATCCTGCTTGTAACTGAACAACAGGGCGAAAGCCACGGCCACGACAAGGGCATACGCTGCGAAGATGAACCACACCTTTGACCATGCCTCGGCTTGCGGGGCAGTGCTGCTCATATCAATATAGGCATTGACCACTGCCTGCGCACCGAGAGTGCCTATTGTCGCGCCAAAGCCGTTAGTCATAAGCACAAACAGCCCTTGGGCACTGGAGCGGAGGGAAGTGGAGGTCTCCTTGTCCACAAACAACGACCCGGAGATGTTGAAGAAGTCAAACGCAACACCATAGACGAGCATCGACAGCACAAACATCCACACTCCCGAGCCAGGGTCGCCCAAACCGAACAGCCCGAACCGGAACACCCACGCCAGCATTGCAATGAGCATCACTGCCTTTATGCCATAACGACGCAGGAAGAACGGTATCATCAATATGCACAACGCTTCCGATGCCTGGGAGATGGAAATCAATATGTTGGAATGCAGCACTCCGAAAGAGTCGGCATACTGCGGCAGCGACTTGAAACTCTCCAAAAACGGATTGGCATAGCCATTGGTTATCTGCAACGACGCACCCAGCAGCATCGAGGAGATGAAAAACATAGCCATCCTCTTTTGCTTGAACAGCGCGAATGCCTTCAAGCCGAGCGACTCGGCGACAGACTTGCTTTTCTCATGCTTGGCCAACGGGCATGACGGCAGGGTGAAACTGTAAAAGAACAGCATGAAACTCAACACACCGGACAGCACAAACTGCATCGGAGTGCTCTGGAATCCAGTCAAGTCAACGACCCACATCAGGCAGATGAAACCTATCGTGCCAAATGTCCGTATGGGCGGGAAAGCCTTCACCGAGTCCTTGTGTGCCTTGTCGAGAGCCGTATATGCGACGGAGTTTGACAGACCGAGCGTCGGCATATAAAAAGCCACGCCCAATGAATACAAAGTGAAAAGACGTGAGAACTCAACGTCGGACGACACCATCCCGTAGACCCCAGTGCCGACCATAGCCACACCTGACAACAGATGACACAGCCCGAGCAACCTCTGTGCAGGCACCCATCTGTCGGCGATGATGCCCATGATGGCAGGCATGAACAACGAAACAATGCCCTGCATGGAGTAAAACCACCCGATCACGTCGCCCATTCCCACGCCGCCGAGATAGCGGCCCATGGATGTCAGATACGCTCCCCACACTCCAAATTGCAGGAAGTTCATCACTATCAGTCTCACACTTATATTCATGTTTCCTATCCTTTTTATGAAAAACGTAGCTAAAGTACTAATATTTCCCTACTTTTGTCGGGCAGCAACATCATTTTGCTTATGAGAAATTAGAATTCAGACAAATACGTATGCTTTAAATAGGAAAAAGCGTTTTTAGCATTATTCTTTCCATCTAAAAGTTTGGCGACTAATAGTTCCGATAGAGTAAGTGCGAAAATGCTCACGTTGCAAGCGTGGGCTTTTTGGTCATTTTATCGGAACGGGTTACGCCAAACACCTTAGATGGAGAAATTACCAAAAAGTGCCGCGCTTCTTTTGTATATGTATCCTCCATCATCCAAAGGCACTGACGGCGTAACCCGAAAAGCCGCGAAATGAGTAGGGAGAACCGTGCCGTGCGAAAAACCACACACAACGCACGACCGACAAAAACCATGATTGAAATGGATAAAAAACCAATCAGCCGCCTGTTGCCGCTGGCCATCATGCTGTGCTTTGGAGTGGCAGCCAAGGCGCAAAGCAGCCTGATACCGACCACAGCGATAAGCAACATGCCGGTCATCACCATCCAGGACATGAACCTTGACCGCAACGATTACACGATTCTCAAATCGATAAGCGCGACAGCAACCGTCAACTCTGACAACAAAAGGTCAAAAAGGACTATCACCGAGGAGAACAACGAGTTCAAACTCATCTACGACATCGTAAAACACGACGGGGAAAGGTATTTGGAATACGAGGAATGCGAGGGCATCATCCGCCTGGGCTACATCGGAAGCACCAACATCTACAACTCCGAGTCCAACTACATCCCTGCCGAAGAGATTGTCAGGAGGCTCGCCCTTTACAGGCTCATCAACCTTGCAAAGGAATACGGTGCTGACGCCCTGTTTGAGCCTACCATCACGACGACAGCGACCTCCAAGGAAAAGACCTTGACCTACAAGACCGAGGCATCGGCCAAACTAATCAAAATCACTAACGACTAAAACACGAAAACATGAAAAAGCTTGATTATCTTCTGATTCTTCTCACCGTCCTGCTCGCATCATGCGGCATGACACAGACAGTAGTGACCCCGGAATCGCACACTATCCCGCTTTCGCTCTCAAAGATGCCAGCCTCCAACATATATATAAATATGGACTACGGCATCCGTCTCAACGTGACGGACAAGAGGGCGAGCACGGCCGTGCTAAACAAATATGATGTCAACCTCTTCAACACACCCCGCCCGCAGGTGAGCACCTACCCCGACATCACGTCATTCGTCTCCGAGAGCATGAGGCAGTACATGCAGACCATGGGGTTCGACCTCGACAGCGACATCAGCACCGACTATATGCTCCAGCTTGAGATCACCCAGTTCCAGATAAGCCTCCTCTCCGGCATGGGATGGATGGGCACTGTCTGCTTCGACCTGCAAATCTTTGACTCAAACAGGAAGCAAGTCTACCCAAGGACAGCCATAACGGGCCGCACCTCTGTCAATGGCGGGGCAAAAGACTTCACCAGCGCGACCCAGGCATTGAACGAGGCTTACGTCCAAGCTCTCGAAAACATCGACTGGGACAGGATCGCCTACTTCCTGAGGCGTGCTGAATCACCATCAGCCGAGAAGAACAAGAAAGTCACAGGCAGCGGCGACACCGCATTGGAGCACACCATCATCCGTTGGTTTGTTGACTCCACGCCAAAAGGGGCTGACATCTACTGGCGCGTCGTCTCGTCAACACCCGATGTCAAGAACACCAACCAGCTCTATCTCGGCACGACACCCTACGAGAGCACCGAGTCGTTTGACATAAAGGGCTTGACATTCAACAACTCGGGCGACGTGCAGATAGAAATCTCCTGCGAAAAGGCCGGTTACGCCTCACAAAAGAAGCGGTTCAACCTCAGGCAAGCAATCGAGCAAAAGGAGATTTCCACGAAATTCAACCTTGTGGAGGAGTAAGCCATTGATCGAAGTTCCAAAGGCATCCTCTGGCGGCCATCCCATCTGCGGGTGGCCGCTTTTGTTCCACTGGCCCCGGACGTGGGATGCAGCTCATGTCAAAACGATTACTGAAGCAGCACATACGCCAACAAAGTGACATCAGAAACGCCACAAACGTGCCATCCAGTTAAAATATCATAATATATAGCCACAGGCATCACTCCCAGACACGCCGCAAAAGTATTTTTGCCGCATCAAAAAACAACCATTTAAACCACAACAAGAATGAAGAAGATCAGAGCAGCCGTCATCGGATACGGCAACATCGGGCACTACACCGTCGAGGCACTGCAAGCCGCGCCCGACTTTGAGATAGCAGGCATCGTGCGCCGCGCCGGCGACGCTGACAAACCGGCGGAACTCGCCCCCTACGCCGTGGTCAAGAGCATCAAGGAACTGGCCGATGTCGATGTGGCCATCCTCGCCACCCCCACGAGGAGCGTCGAGCAGCACGCCAAGGAGTGCCTCGCGCTCGGCATAAACACCGTGGACAGCTATGACATACACACCGGCATCGTCGCCCTACGCCGCTCGCTCGACGAGACGGCGCGGCAGCACGGCGCGGTGTCCATCATCTCCGCCGGATGGGATCCGGGCAGCGACTCCATCGTCAGGGCACTCATGCAAAGCCTCGCGCCCAAGGGCCTCACCTACACAAACTTCGGTCCGGGCATGAGCATGGGGCATACCGTGGCGGTCAAAGCCATCGAGGGTGTCAAGGCGGCCTTGTCGATGACCATACCACTTGGCACGGGCATACACCGCCGCATGGTCTACGTCGAATTGCAAGACGGCTACACCCTCCAGCAAGTCACGGCGTCAATCAAGGCTGACCCCTACTTCGCCAACGACGAGACGCACGTCATGCAAGTCGAGTCCGTCGATGCGCTCAAGGACATGGGACATGGTGTCAACCTGACACGCAAAGGTGTCTCGGGCAAGACGCACGACCAGCTCTTTGAGTTCAACATGCACATCAACAACCCTGCGCTCACGGCACAAGTCCTCGTCAACGTGGCACGCGCCTCGATGCGCCAACAGCCGGGATGCTACACCATGATCGAGATACCCGTCATCGACATGCTCCCAGGCGACAGGGAGGAACTCATCGCGCACCTCGTCTGACCCTCTGCCAGAAACGCACAAACACTGAGACCGCCCACCGCGACAGCGATGGGCGGTCTTGTTTTATCCATGCGGAGAAAATGCAAGGCCGCGCCGCTTTGTCCTGCTCGCCTTGTTTGTCCTGTTGCCGGTGCAGGGGGATGTATGGACGCAAAATGTTGCGCATCCACTGCTACGCGCGGCCATTCAATGGGACGGAGCATGAGGTAAACCCGATCAAGTCAGGCCTAAACCTCCGCCACTCACCGGGGAAAGTTCAACAAGGTCAGGCCAAAAGTTCATTATCCCCTGACATTAAGTTCATTCAGAAGTTTTGTTTATATAAACAAAAGTTCTGTTTATACATTCAAAAGTTTTGTTTATACTTTATGTCAGACCTATTTGAACTTTATGTCAGACCTTGTTGAACTTTCCCCGGCGAGAGATGGAAATTTGTGTCAGACATCACGGGACAGGAGCTTTGCCGCTGCCGTCAGGGGATAAGAAAAAAACGGCGGGACACCACGATCGATGTCCCGCCGTTGCCGGTTGGTGCCGCGCATGGCCTGCGGTCAGGGTTGCGTGGTGACTTCGTGCTTTGGCTCAAGCTCCACGTTGATGGCTGTTCCGTCGTCCGTCGCCTTGGCGCTGATGGTGTAGTGCCTCTCGTCGCTGCCAAGGAGCTTGATGGAGATGGGGTCTTCCAGATAGTCCTGTATGCACCTCTTGAGCGGCCGTGCCCCGAATTGCGGGTCATAGCCTTTTGCGATGATGAGCTCGGTCACGCTCTCGTCAGTCACCAAGGTGTGGCCGAGATGCGCGACGCGTGATGCGAGGTTCCCGATCTCAAGGCGCACGATGGTCTTGAGCGAGTCGCGTGACAGTGGCGCGAATGTTATTATCTCGTCGAGGCGGTTTATGAACTCTGGCGAGAATGTGCGGTTCAGCGACTTCTTCATCACTTCATCCGAGTAGCTGCGGTTGCTCTCGTCGGAGCGGTCGAACCCTATGCGGCTGGGGAAGTCTTTCAACTGGCGTGAGCCGATGTTGGATGTCATGATGACTATCGTGTTTTTGAAATCCACTGTCCTGCCGTAGTTGTCGGTCAGACGTCCCTCGTCCATTATCTGCAACAAGAGGTTGTAGACCTCGGAATGTGCTTTCTCGATCTCGTCGAGGAGGATTATCGAGTAGGGCCGCTTGCGGACTTGCTCTGTCAGCTGCCCCCCTTCGTCGTAGCCGACATAGCCCGGAGGCGCGCCGACGAGGCGTGAGACATTGTACTTCTCGGTGTACTCGCTCATGTCCACCCGTATGAGTGCGTTGCTGTCGCCGAACATGAACTCGGCGAGTTGCTTGACCAGGTAGGTCTTGCCCACGCCTGTCGGGCCGAGGAACAGGAACACGCCTATGGGTTTTGCGGCGTTGTTGATGCCGACACGGTTCCTGATGATCGACTTGCAGATTGTGTCGATGGCTTTGTCCTGGCCTATGACCTTGGATTTCAACGAGGCGGCCATGCCTATGAGGCGTTCCCTCTCGCTTTTGGCAAGGCGTTGCACTGGGATGCCTGTCATGTCAGAGACTATGCCCTCGATGGTGTCGATGTCGATGACTTGCCTGTTGGACTTGAGGCTGTTCTCCCAGTCGTTGCGGGCTTCGAGCAGTCTTATCTGTGTCCGCCTCTCGTTGTCCCTTATGTTTGCCGCCGCCTCAAAGTCCTGGAGGTCTATCGCGTCCTGCTTGCTTTGCCTGAGCGTGTCGAGTTCCTCCTCCATCTGCTTGAGGTCGTCGGGCAGCGTGACGTTGAGCGAATGTGCCCGCGCTCCCGCTTCGTCCAGCACGTCTATGGCCTTGTCCGGGAAGGCGCGTCCTGTGACGTAACGCTGCGAGAGCTCGACACAAGCCTTGATGGCATCAGGCGTATAGGTTACGTTGTGGAAGTCTTCGTAGCGGTCTTTTATGTTGGTCAGGATCGTGAGTGTCTCTTCCGCCGTCGGTTCCTCTACGACTACGCGTTGGAAGCGGCGGTCGAGTGCTCCGTCTTTCTCGATGATTTTCCTGTATTCCTCGCTTGTCGTGGCTCCTATGCATTGGATTTCACCCCTTGCCAATGCCGGTTTGAGCATGTTGGCCGTATCCATCGAGCCTGCCGCCGAGCCTGCCCCGACGATGGTGTGCAGTTCGTCGATGAAAAGGATGACATCTTTGTTGGCTTTGAGTTCGTTGATGAGGTTTTTCATCCTTTCCTCAAATTGGCCACGGTACTTTGTCCCGGCCACGAGCGATGCGAGGTCGAGCGACAGCACCCTCTTGTCAAACAAGACGTGTGAGACGTTGTGCTGCTTTATGCGTATTGCCAGCCCCTCGACGATGGCAGATTTGCCCACGCCTGGCTCGCCGATGAGGACGGGGTTGTTCTTCTTACGGCGGCTCAGTATCTGTGAGACGCGCATTATCTCCCTTTCACGCCCCACGACAGGGTCGAGGCCGCCCTTGGTAGCAAGTGCAGTCAGGTCTGTGCAAAACTGATCAAGCGTAGGCGTGGCCGTCTTGCTCTCGTCGCGGCGTGCGGTTTTCTGCCCACGTGGAGCGTCCATCATGTCCTCGTCGTCGTTGAATGACATCTCAAAGTCATGCTTGTCGTCCGATTCGCCCTTGACGGCATCTTTCACCTTGTCATAGTCTATGCCCATCCTCTTCAGGACATCGCTGGTGAAAGAGTTGTTGGCGTTGAGGATTGAGAGCAGCAGATGCTCCGTCCCAGCCGTTTGCGAGTCGAGGCGTTGTGCCTCCTGCAACGCACCGCGCAGGGTGGCGGTCGTCGCTTGGTTGAGTGCCACGTCAGCACGGTCAGTGAGGGACGGGTCCGAGGTGGCTTCGAGGAAACGCTCTATCTCTATCCTGAGCTTGTCAAGGTTTATGCCTAATGCCGTGAGGATAAGACAAGCCTTGTAGGTGGTGTTCCTCAGCAGGCCAAGCATCAGGCATTCGGTCGTCACGTATCTGCTGTGCAACCGTGATGCCTCCTCCTTGCTGTGGACGAGTGTCTGTGATATCTGTTGTGAGAATTCTGTTACCATCTTTTGTGTCTGTTTGTTTTGATTGATTGCAAAAGCCGTGCCACGTCTTGCTGTCGGTGGTGCAGGTGAAAATGCCGGCTGCAAACGCCTTAGCCTGGTGTCACAGTCTCTTGTCGTACATCCCGCCGGGCAGCACGCCCTTGACGTCATAGACGACCCCTCCCTTGGCAAGCAAGCTGCGCAGGTCCATCGTCTTGAAAACGTCGTGTGCCGTGCACAACACGATGCAGTCAAAACGCCCCTGCCATGCCTCCCCCGTGCTGGTTGCCACGTCAATGCCGAAAGCTGCTTTTATCGCCTCTGCGTCAACCCACGGGTCATAGACGGTGATATGCCTGGTGTATTGGCTGAAAGTGTGGTAGATGTCCGCCACCTTGGTGTTGCGTGTGTCGGGGCAGTTCTCCTTGAAAGCAAACCCGAGGAGCAACACAGACGCGTCCTTGACACGGACATCGTGCAGATTCATCAGACGTATCGCCTGGTTGGCCACATAGTCGCCCATCGAGTCGTTTATCCTCCGCGCCTCTGTCATCACACGTGGCAGCACTCCGCTCAGCTTGGCACGTTGGATGAGATAGTAGGGGTCAACGCTTATGCAATGCCCTCCCACCAGTCCCGGGCGGATGTCGATGAAGTTCCATTTGGTCTTTGCAGCTTCAAGGACATCACACGTGTCGATGCCCATCGCATTGAAGATCTTCGCCAATTCGTTCATCAGCGCGATGTTTACGTCCCTTTGCGTGTTTTCTATGATTTTTGCAGCTTCTGCAACCTTTATCGACGGGGCTTTGTGCGTGCCGTTCCTGAGGACGGAGTTGTAGATGGCATCTATCTCGTCCGCCGCAGCAGGCGTCGAGCCAGACGTTATTTTACATATATTCTCAACTCGATGCACCTTGTCCCCCGGGTTTATGCGCTCAGGAGAGTATCCCACGCAGAAATCCACGTTGAGCCGGAAACCCGACACACGTTCTATCTCGGGGACACATATTTCCTCGGTCACGCCGGGGTAGACCGTTGATTCATAGACCACCAAATCACCGCGCGAAATGACATGCCCTATGCTGCGGCTTGCCGCGATGAGCGGGGCAAGGTCCGGCTGCCTGTTGCCATCGATGGGCGTAGGCACAGCCACGACATAGACGTTGCAGTCGCGCAAGTCATCGACCGACGTGGTGCAGCGCATCCCGCGCTCCAAAGCATTGCGCAGTGCCGTGTTGCCTGCTTCGCCAGTCCTGTCGATGCCTTTGGCCAATTGCTCCACGCGGTCGCGGTTGACGTCAAACCCGACGACATCGTATTTTATGGCAAAAAGGCACGCCAACGGCAAGCCTACGTAGCCCAGACCGATGATGCCAATCTTGTAGTTTTTTGAATCCAAATGGAATGCTGGTTGATAAATTACCTGCAAAGGTAATGAAAAGGTGCTTTGATGCAGTGTTAAATAACCTATTTCCCCTCCCATGCTTCTTGCATGAAACAGGTGAAGTGCCGTGAAAAGTTTATTTTTAAGCTAAATTTATATGTTTGCAACCTGAATCTATATGTTTTTAGCTTAAAAACATATATTTTTAAGCTAAAAACAGACTTTACTCGGTGTGCTGCGGCAACCCACGTGCAACCATGCTTGCCTGATGCTGAATGTCCAATCCGAGAAATGGCGAGGTTGCTTTGCAGAAGATTTGTTTTTAATGTAAATTTGGCAACATTGTAAAGATTTCAACATAAACAGTATATGAATCCTATATTAAATGTAAAAGTCTATTCAGAGGTAGGCCGCCTGCGCGGTGTCATAATCCATTCACCCGGGGCTGAGGTGTCGAGCATGGCACCAACCGAGACAGAGGGCGCATTGTTCAGCGACATCATCAATATGTCGGTAGCTCATCGCGAGTATGCCATGATATCTGACATTTTGTCACGCTTTGCAACCACCTACGAGGTTCGTGACCTTCTGGCGCAGGTCCTGGAGGATGCCAGCTCCAAGCAGAAAGTACTTGACCGCATCGAGGCAATCGAGCCGTCAATCAATGAGAAGAAACATGGCCGTAGGCTCAAGGACTTGCTGCTGGACACCGATGCCCGCACCCTTGCAGGTTTGTTGGTCGAGGGCGTAGAATTTGACCGTGACAACGTGGAACGCTTTTTCAGCAAGGACCGCTACCTGCTTGTCCCGATGTACAACTTCTTCTTCACACGTGATTCATCAATGTCCGTGGGGCGGAATGTGCTGGCCGGCCGTATGGCAAATGCGGTGCGGGAAAGGGAATCGGTCATCATGAAGTCCATTTTTGACTTTACTCCTGAGTTCCAGACCGAGGTGATGGATGTCTCACCATACGACCGTGGCGGCGACCGCAAAGTGACTGTCGAGGGTGGCGATGTGTTGATGTTGCGTGAAGATGTGATTGTCGTGGGCTGCGGCCTCAGGACTACCCCGCGTGCCATCGATGCATTCATTGACCAGCTCGCCAGGAAGGCAGGTGGAAGGGAGGTTCACGTGTTTGTCCAGGAATTGCCCCGCTCGCTTGAGTCCTTTATCCATCTCGACATGGTTTTCACGATGGTGGACAAAGACAAGTGTGTGATTTACGAACCAGTCATAAGGAACAATCGCCAGTACCGCACGCTCCATGTCAGGATATGCGACGGCAGACAGGCCGGGGTGAAGCAGGAGCCAGGCTTGCTTGAAGCGTTGGAGACTGTGGGGATGGAGCTCAAGCCCATCTTCTGCGGCGGTGACACTGTTGTCAATCAGCAACGCGAGCAGTGGCACAGTGGAGCAAATTTCTTTGCAGTCGGGCCAGGCAAGGTGTTGGGCTATGCCCGCAACTACTACACCGCCGAGGCGATGAACAAAGCCGGCTTTGAAATCATCAAGGCTGCCGACGTAATCGATGGGAAGGTGGATGCAAACGCCCATGACAAGTTCTTCATCACGCTCGATGTCTCTGAACTGGCACGCGGAGGAGGCGGGCTGCGGTGCATGACCATGCCTGTCCACCGCGACGACGTGTGATGCTTGGCATCCCAATACCGCCCTTATTGGTGGTGGCAACCTAAAAGGAAAAGGGCGCGTCCGTCGGACGTGCCCCTTCTCATTGAGTGTTATGTGTCTTTTTCGCTTTGGGCTATTACATCATGCCGCCCATTCCGCCCATGCCGGCTGCGCCCATCGGCATCTCGGGCTTCTCTTCTTTCTTCTCGACTATCACGCATTCGGTCGTGAGGAACATACCTGCGATTGATGCGGCATTTTCCAAAGCCACCCTTGCCACCTTGGCCGGGTCAACGACACCAGCCGCGTGGAGGTTCTCGTAACGGTCAAGACGGGCGTTGTAACCGAAGTCGCCTTTGCCTTCACGCACCTTTTGTACAACGACAGCACCTTCTTTTCCGGCGTTGACTACGATCTGGCGGAGGGGTTCTTCGATTGCGCGCTTTATGATTTCTATACCAGTCTGCTCGTCGTCGTTGTCTCCTTTGAGGCCATCAAGGGAGTCGATGGCGCGGATGTAGGCCACACCGCCGCCTGGGACTATGCCTTCCTCGATTGCCGCACGGGTTGCGCAGAGGGCATCATCTACCCTGTCTTTCTTTTCTTTCATCTCAACCTCTGAAGCTGCCCCGACATAGAGCACTGCCACACCGCCTGACAGTTTGGCAAGGCGTTCCTGGAGCTTCTCTTTGTCGTAATCAGATGTAGTGGTCTTGATTTGCGCCTTGATCTGGTTGCAACGCTCTTTGATGAGTTCCTTGTCACCGCCGCCGTTGACAATGGTCGTGTTGTCCTTGGTGATAGTGACTTTCTCAGCCGTGCCAAGCATCTCCATGGTGGCTTGGTCAAGTCTGAGGCCACGCTCTTCGCTTATCACTACGCCTTTGGTGAGGATTGCGATGTCTTGCAACATTTCTTTCCTGCGATCCCCGAAGCCCGGAGCCTTGACAGCGCATATCTTAAGGTTGGAACGCAGGCGGTTGACGACGAGAGTGGTCAATGCCTCGCTGTCCACGTCCTCTGCTATGATGAGCAGCGGGCGACCTGACTGCACGGCTGGTTCAAGTATCGGGAGCATATCCTTGAGGTTGGATATCTTTTTGTCGTAGATGAGGATGTAGGGGTTCTCCATCTGGCATTCCATCTTCTCGGTGTCTGTGACGAAATATGAGGAGAGGTAGCCACGGTCGAACTGCATTCCCTCGACGAGACCGATTGTAGTGTCCGTTCCTTTTGCCTCCTCGATGGTTATCACACCGTCCTTGGAGACTTTGCGCATAGCATCGGCGATGAGTTTGCCTATCTCTGGGTCGTTGTTGGCAGAGACTGATGCGACTTGCTCTATCTTGTCATAGTTGTCGCCCACCTTCTCGGCTTGCTTTTTGATAGACTCGACGACTGCTGCCACCGCCTTGTCGATACCGCGTTTCAAATCCATCGGGTTTGCACCAGCAGTGACGTTTTTCAAGCCCACGTTGACGATTGACTGTGCAAGCACCGTAGCTGTCGTTGTGCCGTCGCCTGCGTCGTCACCAGTCTTTGAAGCTACCGACTTGACGAGTTGCGCGCCGGTGTTCATGAATGGGTCTGCGAGCTCAATCTCTTTGGCGACAGTCACACCGTCCTTTGTGATGTGCGGTGCGCCAAACTTCTTTTCGATGATCACGTTGCGTCCTTTAGGACCGAGTGTGACTTTCACTGCGTTGGCGAGTTCGTCCACGCCTTTTTTGAGCTGGTCGCGGGCGTCTATGTTAAAAAGGATGTCTTTAGCCATGATTTGTTTTGTTTAAAGATGTTAGTCGTGTTTAGTTTATCCCAATACTGCGAGAACGTCGCTTTGCCTCATGATGAGGTATTTCTCACCGTCGATCTCGATCTCGGTGCCTGAGTATTTGCCGTAGAGCACCTTGTCGCCGACCTTGAGCACCATATCTTCGTCCTTGGTGCCGTTGCCGACAGCCTTGACCTCGCCTTTAAGCGGTTTCTCTTTGGCGGTGTCGGGGATGATGATGCCGCCGATAGTCTTCTCTTCAGCTGGTGCAGGGAGGATGATCACCCTGTCTGCCAATGGTTTAACGTTCATAATAATCCTTTATTTTTAAATGTTACACAATTTGTCGTCAGACACACCCCTTGCGAGGTTCACCATTGCCTTTGCCAAAAGCGTGCCATTGCGCCGCGAGGTGTCATTGCCGTGCCGTGCGTGACAAAGTGTCAGCAGTTTCTGCCAAAGGTGTTAACGGCCGCACGCACGCTTGTTGTTTTTGTCAGTCGGCGTGTGCCCGTTGGCGCGCCTGATGAGATGTGTGATTGCGGCAAGGTCGAATTTGATGATGTCAGGCTCAAACTCCAATCGGGTTTGGTGTAAAATTCACTTGGGTCAGACCAAAACTTCCATTGGGTCTGACATAAAGTAAAAACAAAAGTTCTGTTTATATATTCAGAACTTTTGTTTATATAAACAGAACTTTTGAATATATAAACAAAACTTCTGAATGAACTTTATGCCTGACATGATGGAACTTTACATCCTGCTTGATTGAAGTTTTCGTCAAGCTTCGCCCGATTTATCCCCCAACCTTCCCGCATTGAGCAACGCGCGTTGCTTGCATGGATGCCCGTCAAGTGCCTCCGCCACGTTGCGTGATGTCACCAAACACACATTGCAAGGCGGAAGAGAGATGTCATGCGCATCTACCAGCATACCATTATATATAAATAAAGGATGCATCATGGATGAGAGGCGTGCCTGGCATCCCGCACAAGCTCATAGTGACCTCAAGCGGTGGTGGCGCACATTCGCCAGCGACAGCCTGTCCTGCCGTCATGACGGACGGTTGCCGCGCAGACAGCAGCCAGGCAGATTGTGCGTGACATTCTATTGTCGGTAAGTGTGATTCCATTATATTTGTCCCGGATAACGGGGCTGCGGGAATGCCGCGCCGCCGTGCCGGAGATGAGAAAGGAACCAATCAAAACGTATATGAAATTTACAATATCAAGCACAGCGCTCTTGGCGCGCCTGCAATCGGTCAGCCGGGTGATTGCGTCGAAGAATGCTATTTCGATCCTTGACAACATCCTCTTCGAGCTTAATGCCGGCAAGCTGAAAGTGACTGCCTCGGACAGCGAGACAACGATGGAGACTTACATCGACGTGAACGAAAGCGACTGCGACGGCGCGTTCACCGTCTCGGGCAAGAGCATCCTCGACGTGCTGCGTGAAATCCCTGAGCAGCCGATCTCTATCGAGGTGAACACAGAGACCTTTGAGATGAAGGTCAACTACATGAACGGCGTGCTCAGCCTCGTGGGACAGAACCCGTTGGAATATCCCAAGACACCGGAAATAGTGCGCGACGATCAGGTGGTGGACATCGTTATCCCCGCCCCCGTGCTGCTCAACGGCATCGCCAAGACGCAGTTTGCGACGGACAACAACGAGTTCCGCGCGACGATGAACGGCATCTACTTTGACCTTACGGGCGAGGACATCACTTTTGTCGCAAGCAACGGGCACATCCTGGTGCGCTGCAAGAGCAACAAGGTGCAGAGCGACGGCAAGTCGGCATTCATCCTGCCCAAGAAGCCCGCGCTGCTGATGAAGAACATCCTGCCCAAGGAGGAGAATGATGTCAAAGTGACGTTCAACAGCCGCAATGCCGTCTTTGCCATGAGTGACTATGTGCTGACCTGCCGACTGACAGAGGGGCGTTACCCCAACTACAACTCGGTCATACCCAAGAACCCCACCAACAAGATAACCATCGACCGTGGCACTTTGCTCGGGGCTTTGCGCCGCGTCTCCATCTGCTCGTTGCAGTCGGGCGGGTTGATCCGCTGGACGCTGGGCAACCCTGACTTCATCAAGATGTCGGGCCAGGACTTCGACTTCTCATTCTCCGGCGAGGAGACTGTGCCGTGCTCCTACGATGGTGTGGAGATGGAGATAGGATTCAACTCATCGTTCCTGATAGAGATGCTGCAAAACATGGACAGTGAGCAAATCCTCATCGAATTGGTTGACCAGACCCGCGCCGGCATCATAACGCCGCTGGAGCAGGAAGCAGACGAAGACCTGCTCATGCTGCTTACGCCTATGATGCTGTGAGATGCTGAAGAACGGCTATTAGCTGGCTGCCTTGACGACAAGAGACGTAACAGCTAAGCTCCACGGATGATGGTGGGGCGTTAGCTGTTACTTTTACATAAAAACAACTTGACATGAAACTGAATCTGAAGAACCCTTTGATATTCTTTGACCTCGAAACGACCGGGATCAACATAACAAGCGACAGGATAGTTGAGATTTCCTACCTCAAAGTGTACCCTAACGGCAAAGAAGAAGCCAAGACGATGAGGATCAACCCCGAGATGCACATTCCAGAATCAGCGACTGCCGTGCACGGCATCAGCGACAGCGATGTGGCCGACTGTCCCAAGTTCAAGGAGGTGGCAAAGAACATCGCGCACGACTTCGAGGGGTGCGACATTGCTGGCTTCAACTCCAACCGTTTCGATGTCCCCCTGCTTGCGGAGGAATTCCTGCGCGCCGGGGTTGACATCGATCTTGGCAAACGCAAGTTCATCGATGTGCAAGTCATCTATCACAAGATGGAACAGCGCACGTTGTCAGCCGCCTACAAATTCTACTGCGGCAAAGACCTTGAAGATGCACATTCCGCGCTGGCCGACACCCGCGCCACCTACGAGGTTCTCAAAGCGCAACTCGACAAGTATGACGGGCAACTGGTGAATGATGTCGATTTCCTGTCCAATTACTCCAGTTTCACCCGCAATGTTGATTTCGCAGGACGGATAATATATGACGACAAAGGCGTGGAAGTGTTCAACTTCGGCAAATACAAGGGGATGCCTGTCGGCGAAATCCTCAAAAGGGACACCGGCTACTATGGCTGGATAATGAACGGGGACTTCTCCCTCAACACCAAGAACGTTTTGACCAAACTGCGCTTGCGCGAATTGACTGGAAAGAAATGAACGGGAGCCTTGAAGGGAAGAAAATAGTGCTGGGCATCACAGGCAGCATAGCCGCTTACAAGGCAGTAGTGCTTGCCCGCGAACTCATCAAACGTGGTGCGGAAGTGCAAGTGGTCATCACGCCAGCAGGGAAGGAATTTGTCACGATGCTGACACTGGCTACGTTGACGCGGCGACAAGTGATAAGCGAGTTTTTCTCGCACCGCGACGGGACTTGGAACAGTCATGTCGAGTTGGGACAATGGGCGGATGCCATGCTGATTGCCCCCGCCACGGCAGCGACAATAGCCAAGATGGCCAACGGGGTGGCAGACAACATGCTCGTCACCACCTATCTGTCGATGAAAGCCCCGGTGTTCGTTGCCCCGGCAATGGATCTCGACATGTTTGCACACCCATCTACACAGCACAACATCGAACTGTTGCGCTCGTATGGCAACCACATAATTGAACCTGGCACTGGTGAACTTGCCAGCGCACTCGTTGGAAAAGGCCGTATGGAGGAGCCTGACAACATCGTTAAACTGCTTGAGGAACACTTTGCCAAGGCGCAATCGTTGGCAGGCAAGAGAATCCTCATCACGGCAGGACCGACTTATGAACGGATTGACCCTGTGCGTTTCATCGGCAATTACTCCTCCGGCAAGATGGGGTTTGCCCTCGCAGAAGAATGCGCGGCACGTGGCGCGGAAGTCGTGCTTGTATCCGGTCCGGTAGCATTGCAAGCCCACAGCCCGAACATAAGGCGTGTGGATGTCGAGTCCGCTGATGAAATGTTTGAAGCTGCTACGGCCACCTATGATAATATGGATGCCGCAATACTTTGTGCCGCTGTCGCCGATTACAAGGTCGAACATAGTGAAGCAAACAAAATAAAGCGCGATGGCAATGCGTTGCCCCTCAACCTCGTCCCGACGAAAGACATTGCCCGTGCCTTGGGGACTTCAAAACGCAATGACCAGCTGCTTGTCGGATTTGCATTGGAGACTGACAACGAGACAGCTAATGCCGAAAAGAAATTGAAAGGGAAAAACTTGGATTTCATCGTCCTTAATTCGCTGCGTGACAAGGGGGCAGGCTTCAAAACAGACACCAATAAAATCACAATCATCGGCAGAAAAGGCACAGAGGCCTATCCGTTGAAAAGCAAACGTGAGGTCGCGGCGGACATAGTTGACACGTTGGAATCATATATGCACGAAAAGAAATGAATGTATTGAAACGATTGACCGCTGCATTCTCATTACTTATGGCTTTGAGCTGCCTCGCAACCATGGGACAAGAACTGAATTGCCGCGTCAGCATAAATTCATCACAAGTGCAAGGCACTAACACGCAGGTATTCACTACGCTCGAAAACGCCTTGATGGAATTTATAAATGAGACGGAATGGACGACGGCCCACTATTCATACGCCGAGAGAATCTCTTGTAATTTCAGCATAGTCGTCAAAGAGTACTCCGATGACGGGACATTCAATTGCGAGCTGACGGTGCAATCTACAAGGCCGGCGTTCAACTCAAGCTACAATTCGGCTGTATTGAACTTCAAAGACGAGAATTTCGCTTTTAGCTACATCGAGTACGACCCTTTGGAGTTCCGCGAAGATTTGATCGACAACAACCTGACAGCAGTCATCGCCTACTATTGCTACCTTATAATAGGGCTTGACATGGACACTATGAGCCCGATGGGCGGCACCGATGTCCTGCAAAAGTCGGTTGATATAGTCAATGCCGCCCAGAGCTTGTCTGAGACAGGCTGGAAAGCGTTTGAAGATTCGCGCAACCGTTATGCAATAATCTTCGACTACATTGACGAAGGCATGAAACCTTTGAGGCAGTTCATGTACGACTACCATCGCATAGGGCTTGACGAAATGGCACAGAACGCCGAGCGAGGCCGAGCATCGATAGCGGCATCATTGAAACTTTTGCAGGAGGCCAAATCAAACCGCCCGATGTCTTCTGTCCCAGACATAATAGTAGCGACGAAAAAAGAGGAATTGCTCAATGTCTTTTCAAAAGGTCCTCAAAAAGAGAGGGAAGATGTCTATGACTGCCTCATGAAACTCAGCCCGGCCGATGTCAACGACTGGGACAAGATAAAAGAAGCTAAACCTTGAGCCATGTTGACCCATTTGCACATCAGCAACTATGCATTGATAAAGAAGTTGGATATAGACTTCGCCAAAGGATTCTCGGCAATAACTGGAGAGACAGGTGCCGGCAAGTCCATAATGATTGGCGCGCTCAATCTCCTCGCCGGCCAGCGTGCAGACACCAAAGTGCTACTGGAAGAAGCAGATAAGTGCGTCATCGAAGCGACCTTTGATGTTTCGTCATACGGGCTGGACAAGCTGTTTGAAAGCCTGGACTTGGACTATGGTGGCGAGTGCGTCATCCGCCGAGAGATCTCACGTTCTGGCAAATCACGGGCATTCGTCAATGATTCACCAGTGCAACTGCCAGTGATGAGGGAGGTGGCATCCCATCTGTTTGACATACACTCCCAGCACCAGAATCTGCTCTTGAACGACCCGTCATTCCTCCTTGGTTTTGTTGATGCCATAGCTGGCAATGAAAAGGAAAGGGATGACTATCGCCATTCCTACGACGAATATCTCAAGGCCAAGCGTGATCGTGACAATTTCGTCAAGAATGCAAGCAAAGACAGCGGCGAGGCGGACTACTGGCGATACCAACTCAATCAAATAAACGACGCCAAATTGCATGACGGCGAACAAGAGGAATTGGAAGAAGAGTTGAACGTCCTCACTCACGCCGAAGAGATAAAGACAGGAATGTATTCCATCAACGAACTGTTTGATTCAGACGATGGCGGCATCCTCTCCGCACTCAAAAAACAGATTGGCATAGCATCATCGTTGCAACAACTGTTCCCGCAAGCCGGTGCACTCTGCGAACGCATCGAGAATGCCTATCTTGAACTGAAAGACGTTGCCTACGAGGTCTCAGGCCTGGCGGATGACGTGACATTCGACCAAGAACGCATGGAAAGCGTCAATGCAAGGTTGGACGTGATTTATTCATTGCAGCAGAAGTTCCATGCAGCCACTGTTGCCGACTTATTGAATCTTGCAGAAGAAATCTCCGGCAAACTGTCAGCCATCGAGAACTTTGACGAGCAAAAAGATTTGTTGGAGAAGCAACTCGCTGCCGCCCATGCCAAGGCCGGCAACGCAGCAGCAGCATTGAGCGACAGCCGTGCAGCGGTGTTTGACAGCATATCTAAAGGAATCGAAGCGGCATTGCACGGCCTCGGTATGCCCAACGGCGAGGTAAAGGTCGTGTCCCGCACAAAGGAGGAGCTGTCCCCAAGCGGCAAAGACGAGTTGTCCATGCTCTTCACTGCCAACAAAAACCGAGAATTGCAGGATGCCGCGCAGATTGCATCGGGCGGTGAACTTGCAAGGCTCATGCTGGCCGTCAAATCCATCATTTGCCGCGTCAGGGTGCTTCCGACCATCATCTTTGACGAGATAGACACAGGTGTGTCAGGGGAGATAGCAGCCAAGATGGGCGACATGATGAAGGAGATGGGACAACGTATGCAAGTGCTCAGCATAACCCACCTGCCACAGATAGCAGCCAAAGGCACAAGACAATATAAGGTATACAAGCAAGACGACAGCGGAAGCACGACCACCAACATCCGCTTGCTCGACGACGGGCAACGCGTGGACGAACTTGCTGTGATGCTCAGCGGCAACATCATCACGCAGGCCGCCATTGATAACGCTAAAGAATTGTTGAAAAATGAATAGCAGTAAAGAAATGATATTCGGCATCCGTGCCGTGATCGAGGCAGTCCAATCGGGCGCAGAGATAGACAAAATCCTGATCAAAAAGGACATCCAGAGCGATTTGTCAAGAGAACTGATGGAGGTGCTCCGTGGCAAACACATAACGACACACCGCGTGCCGGTCGAACGTCTCAACCGCATCACCAGAAAGAACCACCAAGGTGTCGTGGCATTCCTCTCCCAAATCTCGTATGCAAGCCTCGGCAACCTCGTCCCCACTCTTTACGAGCAAGGCAAAGTCCCGTTCATCGTCGTCCTGGACGGCATCACGGACATCCGCAACTTTGGAGCCATAGCCCGCACTTGCGAATGTGCTGGTGTCGATGCCGTTGTCATCCCGGCGCGAAACAGCGTGACGGTCAACGCAGATGCAGTCAAGACATCGGCGGGGGCGTTGATGACGCTGCCGGTGTGCAAGGAACAGGACATCGATGCCACGCTCGAATACCTGCACAACTCGGGCTTCAGGATAGTGGCGGCAACCGAAAAAGGCGACACCGACTATGCCACAGCCGACTACACCGGCCCAACCTGCCTCTTGCTCGGCGCAGAGGACAGGGGCATCCCCAACGAACACCTCCGCCAATGCGATGACCGCGTGTCGATTCCCCAATTCGGGACGGTGGCATCGTTGAACGTGTCGGTGGCGGCAGGCATACTTATATATGAAGTCATAAGACAAAGGAGGGGACAATGAACAACGCACCACGCATCATCACCCTGTGCCTCGCGCTGGCAGCTGCATCTATAGCGCCGGCACAAAAAGCCCCGTCATGGGCGAAGAAAGCTGCCAAGTCCGTCTGCACCATATTGACCTATGGCGACGACGGCACACTGCGCGACAAGGCGCAAGGCGTATTCATCTCAGACGACGGCACTTGCCTGACCGACTACCGCCTGTTGGCCGGCGCGGACTCGGCGGCAATCGTCACCAAAGAGGGCAAAACCTGCCCGGTCAAGTATGTCGTTGGCTGTGACGACATATATGACCTCACCAAACTCCGTGCCGATGTCAAGAGCAGCACGCCACTGCCGCTTGCCACATCGCCAGCCAACATCGGCGACAAGGTGTATGTCGTCCTCTACTCGGAATCCAAGAATCCCCAACTCAAGGAGGCGAAAGTCTCGGCAGTCGAGGATGCCCGCGACGGCGACAAATATTATACCCTTACGATACGGGCAAAGCTCACGGCACGCAGCTGTCCCGTCGTCAATACCGAGGGCGGTTTGCTCGGGTTGTTCCAGGCTGGCGGCAACGACACCACGGCCTACGCTTGCGGGGCGCGGATGGCGGCCGGGCTGTCATTTGACGCATTCATGTTCCAGGACGTAGCCGCGTCGGCTGTGCGCCTGCTCAAACGCCTGCCGGACAAGGAGAACGACGCGCAGGTGGCACTCGTCATGGGGCGGTCGTCGATGGATGATGCCCGCTATGCCGCCTATCTTGAGATCTATAAGGAGATGTTCCCCGCCTCGCCATACGCCTACGAGCAACTCGCCGCGCTCCATGTCGCCACTGACAAACAGGCCGCGATGGATGAGATACGTGAGGCGAGCAGCCTCTATGCCAACAAGGACGAGGGACTTTACGCCCTTGCCAAGTTCAAGTACGCCGCCACTGATTCGCTTGGCGGTGAGAAAGGCTTCACGCTCTCCGACGCCCTCGACGACGTGCAGGGAGCGATAGCGGTCAACCCCCTGCCCCTCTACTACAACCTTGAGGCGCAAGTCGAGACTGCGCTCGGCGACCACGGCGCGGCACGCGCAGCATACGCCAAAGTGCTCGGCTCCAATCTATGCTCGGTAGAGGCCCTAAGCGGCTACATCCAATCAAATGCCATGCTCGGGGCAGATGACAGGGAACAGCTGGCGTTGGTCGATTCGCTGCGGACGCTCTATTCCAGCACGCTGGGCAAGGATTCGGTCGAGTTGCTTTACACCAAAGCCGTCTACCTCGACCGCATCGGCGACTACAACGGGGCATTGCGCTGCCTGTCGGTCTATTCGGCGGCATACGACGAATTGATGACAGACGCGTTTTTCTACTACCGCGAGCAGATTGCCATGAAGGCCAAACGCTACCAGCAAGCCATGGACGACATCAAACGCGCGTTGCTCATCAAGCCTGACGACATGACTTATCTCGTCGAGTACGCCGGCTTGTGCATCATCGCCAACGACTACGACAACGCCATCTCAGTGCTTGAGCGTTGCCACTCGGCGGACAAGGGCAATGCCGACATAAACCGCCTGCTCGGCCTCTCGCTCCTGCAACTCGGGCGCAAGGAGGAGGGACGCAAGCATCTGACACTCGCCGTGGAGGCGGGCGACGACGTTGCCGCGCGGCTGCTTGAGCAGTACGGCAATTGACCCGCCGGCGCGACAGCGCAAGCAGATCATCACTGACAGCACAGGATGCCCAGCCATCACGGCCGGGCATTTTTCGTCGTGCCCCGTTGGCGGAGTGGCGGAAATGCACCGCCATCCATCCATTCAAGTCAGTAAACGTGCAGTGACGCATCTCGTGCGTCCCCGCCTCGGCGGTGAACGTCCTGCGACAGCCCGGGATGCCGATGTGACGCGCACCATGCCTCCCGCGACATTCGCCCGGTGATTAGTCCTGATGGGATAAGGGACAAGGCGGATGAGGTCTGACCTAAAGTCCGGTGCCTCGGTGCTTGAACTTCCATCAGGTCGAACCTAAAGTTGGATTGCCGGGTGCATAAAGTTCATTTAGAAGTTTTGTTTTTACTTTATGTCAAGGGGAAATGAACTTTTCCCGGCGAGCAAGTGAAGTTTAGGCCTGACCTCATCGGTTTTTTGCCTTGACTTGGCGGCCGGAAGACAGTCTTTGCCATCCTGGCATCGCTGGCTAAAACGGGATGTGTGGTGGGGAATTAGTCCATTAATCCATATCTTTGGGCCAAAATCACGACTGACATCATGCAAGACTTCGTACATCTCCACGTACACACCGAATACTCGCTGCTCGACGGGCAGTCCAAGATCGCCAATCTGGTTGACAAGGCCATGCGCGACGGGATGCGTGGCATCGCCATCACCGACCACGGCGACATGTTTGGCATAAAGGAATTCTACAATTACGTCAACAAAAAGAACTCCAAGGTCAACGGCGAGATCAAGACGCTCGAAAAGGAACTCGCCGACCTGCCCGACGGCGACGGGCGGCGCGGGGAGCTCGCGCAACAGATCGACGGTCTGAGGCGCAAACTGTTCAAACCCATCATCGGCTGCGAGATGTACGTGGCACGGCGACGGATGCAAGACAAGGAGGGGAAGCAGGACAGCAGCGGATACCATCTCATCGTGCTGGCCAAGAACAGCACGGGATACCACAACCTCATCAAGCTCGTCTCAAAGGCTTGGACGGATGGGTTCTACAGCCGCCCCAGGACAGACCGGCACGAGCTGGAGAAGCACCACGAGGGACTAATCGTCGCCTCGGCCTGCCTTGGCGGCGAAGTGCCCAAGAAGATCATGGCCGGCAACCTTGAAGAGGCTGAGGAGGCAGTCATGTGGTACAAGAGGGTCTTCGGCGACGACTACTATCTCGAACTGCAACGCCACAAGGCTACCGTCCCGCGCGCCAACCACGAGACCTATCCCATGCAAGTGAATGTCAACAAACATCTCGTGGAGCTTTCCAAGAAATATGGCATCAAGCTGATTTGCACCAACGACGTGCATTTTGTCGATGAAGAAAATGCCGAGGCGCACGACCGTCTCATCTGCCTCTCGACGGGCAGAGACCTGGACGACCCCAACCGTATGCTCTACACCAAGCAGGAATGGATGAAGACGACGGCAGAGATGAACGCCATTTTCGCCGACATCCCCGATGCTCTGGCAAACACGGTGGAGATATGCGACAAGGTGGAATTCTTCTCCATAGACCACAAGCCCATCCTGCCCAACTTTCCCAAGCCGGCAGGATTCGACAACGACGATGACTACCTGCGCCACCTCACCTTGGAAGGAGCAAAGAAGCGTTGGGGGGAGATGAACGACGAACAGCGCGAGCGCATCGAGTTTGAATTGGCCACCATCAAAAACATGGGTTTCCCGGGCTACTTCCTCATCGTGCAGGACTTCATCAGCGCGGCACGCCAGATGGGCGTGGCAGTCGGGCCGGGACGTGGTTCGGCGGCGGGCTCAGCCGTCGCCTACTGCCTTGGCATAACGCAGATCGACCCTATCAAATATGACTTGCTGTTTGAGCGTTTCCTCAATCCTGACCGTATCTCACTCCCCGACATAGATATTGACTTCGATGACGACGGGCGCGGCGAAGTCCTGAGATGGGTCACGGAGAAGTACGGCCACGAAAAGGTGGCGCACATCATCACCTACGGCACCATGGCGGCCAAACTCGCCATCAAGGACGTGGCACGCGTCCAGAAACTTCCCTTGGCAGAATCCAACAGGCTCGCCAAGCTAATCCCCGACAAGATACCCGATGTCAAAAAAGTGACTATACAGACTGCCATCGACTATGTGCCAGAACTGAAAGTCGCCGAGGCATCACCCGACCAGAACGTGCGGGACACCATCAAATTCGCCAAGATGCTTGAGGGCAACGTCAGAGGCACCGGTGTCCATGCTTGCGGCACAATCATCTGTCGTGACGACATCACCGACTGGGTGCCGGTCAGCACCGCCGAGGATAAGGAGACCAAGGAGAAAGTGCTCGTCACACAGTATGAAGGCAGCGTAATCGAAGAGACCGGGCTCATCAAGATGGACTTCCTTGGCCTGAAAACCCTGTCAATCATCAAGGATGCCGTCAAGAACATCGAGCTCACACGCGGCATCGTCATCGACATCGACAACATCGACATCACAGACAAGAGCACCTACCGTCTTTACAGCGAGGGCAGGACGATAGGGACATTCCAATTTGAATCGACCGGGATGCAAAAGTATCTGAAGGAACTCCAGCCCACGACATTCGAAGACTTGATAGCGATGAACGCCTTGTACCGTCCAGGGCCGATGTCCTACATCCCGCAATTCATCAACCGCAAACATGGCCGGGAGGAGATCAAGTATGACATCCCCATCATGGAGCGTTACCTCAAGGACACCTACGGAATCACCGTCTACCAAGAGCAGGTGATGCTGCTGTCACGCTTGTTGGCCAACTTCACCAGAGGGGAATCCGACGGGCTGCGCAAGGCAATGGGTAAAAAAATAATCGAAAAGCTGAACTCGCTCAAGCCAAAATTCATCAATGGCGGTATAGCCAACGGCCATGACCCTGCCGTACTCGAAAAAATCTGGGGTGACTGGGAGAGCTTCGCCTCCTACGCCTTCAACAAGTCGCACGCCACCTGCTACTCATGGGTAGCCTACCAGACTGCCTACCTCAAGGCCAACTACCCTGCCGAGTACATGGCGGCCGTGATGAGCCGCAACATCTCCAAGATCGACGAACTCACCAAGCTCATGGACGAATGCAAGCGGATGCACATCAAAGTGCTCGAACCGGACATCAACGAGAGCAACGTCACGTTCACCGTCACGCCGTCGGGCGACATACGCTTCGGGCTGGGGGCGATAAAGAGCGTCGGCGAGGCGGCAGTCGGCTCCATCATCGAGGAACGGCGGCAAAACGGCAACTACAAGTCGGTGTTTGACCTCATGCAACGTCTCAACTTCACTATATGCAACCGCAAGACCATCGAGAGCCTGGTCTATGCCGGGGCGTTGGACAGCTTCACCAACATCCGCCGCGAGCAGTACTTCGCCCGCAACGACCGCGACGAGACGTTCATCGAGTCGCTTGTCAGGTATGGGGCAAAGTACCAGAACGAGAAGTCGCAATCGCTCAACTCACTCTTCGCAGATGACGAAGCTGTGGAATTGCCGTTGCCCGAAATACTGTTTGACGACAAGTGGAGCGACCTCTACCGGCTCAACAAGGAGAAGGAATACATCGGCATATACATTTCCGCCCACCCCCTCGACGACTACGCCGTCATCATGGACAAGATGTGCAACACCCACATGAGCGAGCTCAACGACCTCTCCTCCATGAAGGAAGCCCGCGACATCACCTTCGGCGGCATCGTCACGGCAGTCCGCGAGGGATACAGCAAGAACAACAACCCATACGGCATACCACGCATCGAGGACTACACCGGAGCGGCGGAAATCCCGTTCTGGGGGCAGGACTGGGTGCAATGGAACAACTATCTCCGAGAGGGGATGTTCATCTATGTCCACGGCAAGGTGCAGCCCCGCCGCAACAGGCCCGACGAGATGGAGGTCAAGGTCAACTCCATCGAGCTGCTCTCGGATGTGAAGGAGAAAGTAATACAAAGCATGACCGTGCTCATATCCATCAACCAGATTGACAAGACCACCATCACAGACATCGAGAAAGTGCTCGGGGAGAACAAGGGGCAGACCGACCTCTACTTCAACATCATCGACGAGAGCCACCCGAACCTCAACATCGTCATGAAATCGGCAAGCAACAAGGTCACGGTCAGCAAGCAGCTCATCGATTATTTGACAGTTGAGAAATCGTTGGAGTACAGAATTAATTGATATATTTGCCACTCACTTAACAACAAAACATTATGGCATTACAAATCACAGATAGCAATTTCAACGAATTGCTTGCTTCAGGGAAACCATTGGTAGTGGACTTTTGGGCGACATGGTGCGGCCCGTGCAAGATGATCG
This sequence comes from uncultured Bacteroidaceae bacterium, assembly GCA_944321635.1. Lineage (GTDB taxonomy): Bacteria > Bacteroidota > Bacteroidia > Bacteroidales > Bacteroidaceae > Avibacteroides. The sequence goes on from CALULY010000010.1 coordinate 56,148, forward strand.
CGCCATTCGTTGACGAGCTTGCACAAGAGTTCAGCGAGACAGTCAACATCGGCAAATGCAACGTCGATGAGAACAGCGACCTCCCCATGCAGTTCGGTGTGAGGAACATCCCCACCCTCCTCTTCTTTAAAGACGGGAAACTCACGGACAAGCACGTCGGCGCAGCGACAAAGGCCGCGCTCAAGGAGAAGGTCGAGAAGCTCCTCGGCTGACCCAGGCACCACAAAAGAATAAGCAAAAGGCATCGGCACACCCGATGCCTTTTTTGCACCCACCGCCGTCCATCCATCGCGGCAATGCGCGATGCGGCACGCCAGACAGACAAGACGGACCGCCGCACCGCATCAAGGCCTGAATCCGAAGAAGCAGGGCACAAAATCAATGAAGTCTGACATAAAATCCACCCTCCCGGTGCTTGAACTTCAACCATTCACCGAGAAAAGTTCATTTCCTCTTGACATAAAGTAAAAACAAAAGTTCTGTTTATATATTCAGAACTTTTGTTTATATAAACAGAACTTTTGAATATATAAACAAAACTTCTGAATGAACTTTATGCACCGAGCAATCCAACTTTAGGTCCGGCATCGTGGAACTTTTCCCGGCGAGCGGTGGGACTATATGTCATACATCACAGGGCATCCCCCTACCCTGTTTGGGCTGACAGCACGGCAAAGCGGTCGGCGCACATCGTGCACCGACGTTGGCCGTCCGCTGCCCGTGGTCAAATGCAGAGCCCGCAGCTGTGGACGGTCACTTGTATATGAGGAAAATGCAGGGCACCTTGGAGAGTTCCGTCCGCCCGGACTTCCACTGGCGCATGGTCTTGGTCTTGATGTATTCGTCCGCGCCCGTGATGTCGGCGGCTACGCAAAGGCGCGTGGTGGGGCGGCAGACTGCTATGAAATCATCGACGATGCGATTGTTGCGATAAGGTGTCTCGATGAATATCTGCGTCTGATCTTCGTCATAGACCTTGCGCTCAAACCGCCTTATGGCCTTCGCCCGCTCGTCCCTCTCCACGGGGAGATAGCCGTTGAAGGCGAAACTCTGGCCGTTGAACCCCGATGCCATGAGCGACAGCACTATCGACGACGGGCCGACAAGAGGGATGACACGCAATCCTGCCTGCTGGGCGATGGCCACCACGTCAGCACCTGGGTCGGCGATGGCCGGGCAGCCTGCCTCGGAAATAACGCCAACCGGTTCGCCTGCCCGCAGCGGGACGAGGCCGGCGGCGATGTCCTCGGGGGCGGTGTGCTTGTTGAGTTCGGTGAATGTCAGCGCGTCGATGTCTATCGACTTGTCCACGCGCTTGAGGAAGCGGCGGGCGGTGCGCACATTCTCGACTATGAAATGTTTGATCTGCACCATGACATCGCGGTTGGCGCGTGGTATGGCACGGTCCATGTCGCTCTCGCCGATGGTCGTCGGGAGCAAGTAGAGGGCGGGTTCAATCATCAAACTATGGCGTTGAGGTAATGCGAATTGGCAAACAGGACATTGTAGCTGTCAATGCCCATCAGGTCGCGCAGCGAGACATTGTTGCGCTCGACGTATGCCTCGACGATGCGCGCGCCAATCCACGCCCCGAGGCGGGAGGGCGACGGCTTGCCGAAGTATTGCACGTAGGGTGACGGCTTGAGGTATTTGCGCAAGACCATGAAGTCGGTGGAATAGAGTTGGTCGTTGGCAACAACGTACTTGAATATCTCCTCTTCATTCTCCATGCACCACTTCCATTCATTGTCCGTGTAGTCCAACTGTTGCTGGAGATCCACGCCGAGCACCTTTGCCGCCACATAGTGCATCCTGCCGATGTGCAGCATCAGGTTGCAGAGGTTTGGCGTCTGCGTGAAATCAAATGGGTAGTTGCGGCTGAGGAGCGAGACGATGCAGTCATTGTCTATCCTGTCGGGGCTCATCGACTTGCGTTGATAAGAGTAGTAAAAAGACTTGTAGAGCGGGTAGTCGGCTCCCATGTACTTGTCAAGGCTGATGCCAAGCAGAGTGTCCGAGACGATTATCGACTCGTTGAGGGCGGAGAGCTGGGTGTAAACTCGCGGCAGGGCTACATCTGGCAGTTCGTTACTCAGCGAGGCGAATGCCTTGCCAAGGTCAGCCTCGATTGCCGAGATGTCCTCAAATTTGGTTTCGACATCATCCATTAGACGCAAAAGGAGGGAGTCGCTGTAATATTCCCTGAACTTGACCTGGATGTCGTCATCGGCTATCGAGCCTATCTCAAGGATATTCTCGACCAGCAGTTTGGTCATGGGGTAATAATCGGACTTCATCCGTTGCGTTGCATCAAAGCTGTTGAACTCGATGTACTCGTACTGCGTCTTGTCATAACGGATGATGTTGACCTTGCCGTCACCGCCCTGCCCGCCAAGGTGGCATGAGCAGAGCGACAGCAGCAATAGCAATGTGGTCAACAGTCCGGTGATCTTCATGTCTGTCGGGTTTGTGACGCGTCAACCGTACATGATGTTGCCGTTCTCGTCACGGTACTTGTCAAAGCTCTTCTCGTACTGGTCCATGGCACGCAGGCTCATTCCCATGCTTGAGAAGCCTCCGTCATGGTAAAGTGTCTGCATCGTCACCTTGCGGGTCAAGTCCGAGAACATGACGACGCAGTAGTCCGCACATTCGTCAGCACTGGCATTGCCGAGCGGCGACATACGGTTTGCGAAATCCATCAGGCTGTCCATCCCTTTTATGCCCGAGCCTGCCGTTGTCATGGTCGGGGACTGCGAGATGGTGTTTATGCGGACATTGTGCTCACGTCCGTAGATGTAGCCGAAACTGCGCGCTATCGACTCCAGCATCGCCTTGGCATCTGCCATGTCGTTGTAACCGAACAGCGTGCGTTGCGCCGCGACATAGGTCAGGGCAACAACGGAACCGTAGTCGGCAATAGCCCCCATCTTCTTGGCTACCTGCAACATCTTGTGGAAGGAGATTGCCGAGATGTCCAGCGTCTTTTCCAAAAGGCCGTAGTCAAGGTTGTCGTACGTGCGCTTCTTCCTGACATTGGGAGACATCCCGATGGAGTGGAGCACGAAGTCTATTTTACCGCCAAGCACTTCCATCGAGCGGCGGAAAACGTTCTCAAGGTCTTCGACCGACGTGGCATCGGCCTCGATTACCTCCGCGCCGAGTTGCTCGCCAAGTTTGGAGATGTCACCCATCCTCACGGCCACGGAAGTGTTGGAAAGGGTGATTGACGCACCTTCTTCCACCGCACGCACGGCGACTTTCCATGCGATAGACTGCTCATTCAACGCGCCGAAGATGATTCCCCTTTTCCCTTTTAATAAGTTGTAACTCATAATTGCACATTATTTGTTATTCGTGTGCAAATATAGCAATAATGCCACAAACGCACCCGATTGCCGTCCCAAAACGGCGGAATGGTAAAAAGCGCTATACCTAATATAATATATGTCTCATTTCACTGCCCCGCCTCGAAGTATTGCCACAACGTTTCCTGCGGCACTGGGGCGACGACACTGACCAGTTGCTTGGAGACCGGATGGACAAACTCCACGGCACGGGCGTGCAACGATATGCCTCCGTCAGGGTTTGAACGTGGTGCGCCATACTTGAGGTCGCCCTTTATCGGGCTGCCGATGTGGGCCAATTGGCACCGTATCTGATGATGCCGCCCCGTGTGCAGATGAACTTCAAGCAGGAAATAGCGGTCGGACGCACCGATGAGTTTGTAGTCGAGGACGGCTTCCTTTGCATCACGTGTCCCCTCGGGACGGACGTAGGACTTGTTCTGCCGCTCATTGCGCACGAGCCAATCCCTCAGCTTCCCCTCATCTTGCGGCGGGCGTTTGCAGACTATCGCCCAATAGGTCTTGCGCACCTCCTTGTTCTTGAACATGTCATTGAGGCGTGCCAAGGCCTTGCTCGTCTTTGCGAACACCACGAGCCCGCTCACTGGGCGGTCGAGGCGATGGACGACACCGCAAAAGACATTGCCGGGCTTGGCATATTTGTCCTTGATGTACTCCTTGACCTGCTCGCTCAGAGGACGGTCGCCGGTTTTGTCACCCTGCACGATCTCAGAGCATGACTTGTTGACGATGATGATGTGATTGTCTTCGTAGACTACTTCCACGGTTCTGCTATTTATGGTTTGTAAGACAAGAGGGGAACGGGGCGCATGAGGCCTCGTTCCCCTCTTTGGTTTTGTTGTCACTTAGGGCTCTGGCCGCAATCACATATTCATACCGCCATCGACTTGTATGACTTGCCCGGAGACGTATGACGACATATCCGACGCGAGGAACGTTGCCACGTTGGCGATGTCCTCCGGCGTACCGCCACGGCGCAAAGGTATTTTCTTGTTCCACTCGGCCCTCACCTCATCAGAGAGTGCGGCGGTCATGTCCGTTATGATGAATCCCGGGGCAATGGCGTTGGCCCTGATGCCGCGCGAACCTACTTCCTGGGCGATGGACTTGGCAAGCCCGATCATGCCGGCCTTTGAAGCTGAGTAGTTTGCCTGCCCAGCGTTGCCGTGGACACCGACCACTGACGACATGTTGATGATGCTGCCGCTCTTTTGCCTGAGCATCGTCGGGAGTACGGCGTGGATGAAGTTGAATGCCGATTTGAGGTTGACAGCGATGACAGCATCCCATTGAGCCTCGCTCATGCGCATCATCAGGCCGTCCTTGGTGATGCCGGCGTTGTTGACGAGGATGTCGATGCGGCCAAAGTCTTTTGCTATCTCCTCGACAACAGATGCCGTCTCGTCAAATTTCGCCGCATTGGACGCATATCCCTTGACTTTGACGCCGAATGCCGCAATCTCTTCCTCGGTCTTCTTGGCGTTTTCGTCAATCATCAGGTCTGTGAACGCGATGTTCGCTCCTTCGGACGCGAACTTCAATGCGACCGCCTTGCCTATGCCTCTTGCGGCACCGGTAATGAGGGCGGTTTTCCCTTCAAGTAATTTCATATCCTACAATATTTATTGGTTAGTCTTTTCTTCTGTCTTGTTGCGGCCGAGCGCGCCGTAGATGATGCCTGTCACATATTTGCGTGCGATCGACTCGTCCATTCCCACGCCTATCAGCCCTCGGGTGTAAGGCACTTCCAGCCCTTTGACGCAGCAGTGGAGTATGACGGCAAGCAGATCGGGGCTCTCGGTCTTGAAGATGCCGTTGCCGACACCGTCCTCCAGCACCGCCTTGAAGAGTGCCACCTCGCGTTGGTCAAAACTCTTCCGCACTTTCTCCACTTTCCAGATGTCGCGGAAGAAACGCCCGCGCAGCGTCCCGTTGCGGTAGACCGTCTCTTTGACCGCCTCAAGGTGGGCATAGATGAGTTCCACGAACTTTTCATCTGGTGCAATGTCCTTCTCAGCCACTGCCTTCATCCGCTCAAAGAGTTTGTCGAGCTCCGACTCGACGACTGCCATATAGATCTCCTCCTTGCTGTTGAAGTAGGTGTAGAGCGTCCTCCTCCCCTTGCCCGACGCAAGGGCGATGTCATTCATCGTCGTGCTCTCGACCCCGTCGCTGGCGAAGAGTTGCCTGGCGACATCGACAAGTTGGTTTCTGGTCTTCGGATTCGTCATACTCGTCCTGCGGGCTTGCACATCCGCAAGTGTCGTGTGCAAAGGTAGGCCTTTTTGCACAAAACAAGGCACGTTTGACACGAAAACGTCTTTTGTTAGTCGCTATAACAAAGGTTGTAAGTCTCTATAACAAGGTTTGTAAGTGTGACTTACAAAAGACCTCTTCCCGCCCGTCATGCGACCGTCCGTCCAGCATCGTGCGGGCTTGCCGCCAGCGCACTGCCCTGAAACGAAGATGCCATCACGCACCGCATGAGCGGAGGGCGATGGCATCAGTGCATCCATGGGGAGCGGTGGCCGTCACTTGAGCCGCCCGCCCGCGAGCCATGTCTTGTCATAGTAGGGTTCGCGCAAGTCGCTGACAATGACCCCGCCCGACGTGCTGGCGTGGATGAATTTGTTGTCCTTGAGGTATATGCCAACGTGCGAGGCTGTACGTGACTTCCGCGCGTTTTTGAAGAACACGAGGTCGCCCTCGTCCAACTTGCTGCGCCGCACCTTGCGGCAATCCTCCTTGCGCTGGCTGTCTGCCGTGCGGCTGAGCTCGACGCCATAGACCTCGCGGCAAAGCTCGCGGACGAAGCCCGAGCAGTCCACCCCGCGCTGCGTCGTGCCTCCATACTTGTAAGGCGTGCCTATCCACTCTGATGCTGTGACATAGAGGCGGTGGTCGTCGTCCCTGTCGATGTCGATGCCGAGCCTCAGGCCGGCGCGCGCCAATGCTGTGTAGTCGATGGTGCCGCGTGATGCCCCGCATGAAGTGAGCATGACGGCCAGGCAGGCAACAGCGATGATGGTGAAGTGCTTACTCATAGTTCTTGTCCGTTATCTCAAAGTATTCCTCAAGCTGCCTGCGGCTGTCGGCATCCTGCGCCGGGATGTCCTTGATGATATAGCCCTTCTCCAGCAGGAGGATGCGCGAGCAGACATCTATGGTGTGATTGAGGTTGTGGCTGGAGATGATGACGGTGGCTCCCGTCGTGGCGTTGTACTCGTGCAAGATTTCCTTGATGCGTATCTGGGAGGAAGGGTCGAGGAAGTTGAACGGCTCATCCAACACCAGCAACCGTGGCGAATGGAGCATTGCGGCAACGATGCCTATCTTCTGCTTGTTGCCCATTGACATATCCCTTATGAATTTCTTGGTGCCGAGGATTTCACCGTTCATGAACCGGTGGAACGTCTCCAGCCTCGCATCAACCTCATCCTTGCCCATGCCGTAGGTCTTGCCTATGAAGTAGAAAAATTCCTCGGGCCCGAGATAATCTATGAGAAAGGAGTTGTCTATGTAAACTCCGCACCGGGTTTTCCACTCCTCGCCATCCGTCACGTCCGCGCCATCGATGAGCACAGAGCCGCTATCTCTCTTGAGCAGGTCGAACATCAAGCGGAACAACGTCGTCTTGCCCGCCCCGTTGTTGCCGACCAGCCCCACCAGATCACCATCCGCGACGGTGAGGCGGTCGATGTCAAGCACTTTGTTGCTGCCGAAGAGCTTGGTCAAATTGGTTATCTCTACCATATATATTTATTGTTATGATTAAATCAACGGGTGGCACGGTAGCCATCAAGGTTGGCATACTTCCTTGCACAAAAACGGTTGTATATGTTCTTCAGCCACCAGCCCGAAGTGCCGATGCCGGCAATCCCCGCCAAAGCAAGGATGATGGTGACTGTCAACGGCTCGAAAAACAATGCCAGCAACGTGAGTATGAACGACGGGACAAACAACGCCACCATTGTTATGACCGAGGCTATGCCTGTCGTGTTGCTGGACTTGACGTTCACAGTGTCATTGAGAGGTGTCGTCTTCTTGTTGTAGACCGCGAGCTGCAACACCGTCGGGAACACCGCGCCGCATGTGAATAGCAGCAACGCAAAGCAACGCCCGAAAGTCTGTTGGCCATCGACCATGAGCGGGATGACAAACAGCATCGGCAACAAAGCGAACAGGCAATGCAGGTAGTACTTGGCACGCAACAAGGTCAAAATCGAGACGCGGCGCACCAAAAGGCAGTCGATGTAGTTGCCCTCATAGCTCATCACGCCGGAAAGCATGATGACACCGAGCGCTGAGAACACATAGCAGATGACAAACGACTGCATGAAAGTCGAAGTGTATATGTCCATGTAAAGCAGGACGACAAAGAGCAGGATGGCGACACATCCCATGATGAATTGCGAACGGCAGTTCTTGTTGCGCACGACCATCTTCATTTCCAGCTTCATGTAAGCGCCTACCTCACCGAAACGGTCAAAGAACGAGTAGTCGGTAACAGACTTCCTCGTCTCGACTTTGGCCGCCGACGAGAGTTCTTGCCGCATAGTCGCATCCACCACCCCGTATGCCAGCATCCACACCGCTACAAGGACGACGAGCGATGCAAGCAAAACCAGCCAGGCATTAGCCGCCATAGCGTCGCCAATGGTGATGAACACCGGAGACACCACATCCTCAAAGGCAAACAATGCACCGATGACACTGCCATAAAAGACCATGGGGAGAAGGATGCAAGCCACTGCCCTGTTGACCAATATGCGGAAGATGATGTAGAGCAGGTTGTTGATCAGGATAAACACCTCGAAAGTGCAGATGAATGCGAATGCAGATGCCGCACCATAGAACTTCGTGACTGTCATGAACGCAAACGGGACTATGAAGAACAGCCATATCGCATTGTAGAGTGACACCACATTGCCAAGCATCAGCAAATTGAGCAACTTGCGTTTGCCGATGGGCAGCAGGTAATAGGGTTTAAGGTTGGAAGATGGTGTCTTCTGGTACATGAACCGTATGAGTATGTCGGCAGCAAGTAGGATGAACAACCACTTGCCCAACATGTGATAGGGCTCGTAGGCGGGGAACAGTCCCTCGAACATCTTAGGGGTAAGGAAGCCGAAAAGCAACAAATAACCTGCGAACATCGCACCGCCGAGGTAAATCATCACTTTGGCAAACGTGCTGCCATAGAACTGCGGATTCCTTTTATACTCCAAATAACGGTGCTTGACCAGTTCAAATGCTATCATAAGGGCAATAAAAAAGTGGATAAGCAAAGATGCCTATCCACTCACAAAGATATTACTAAATCAATTCACCCCTGTCATGATGAGTTGTTTTTTGTTGTTCTCGTCAAAGATGTGCTTGGCAATCTTCACCAGATAAGCATCATCAATGCTCTCAAGCGTCTTCAAGTAGTCCTTGTGGTCGTCACGTCCTGTCAACAGGTAGTTGTAAATGACATTGAGCCAGTAGCCGTTTTCCTTCAAGTTCTCGTTGTAGCTCTTGACCATGTACTCCTTGACTTTCGCGAGGTCGGCGGCATTCGGGCCGTTGGCGATGAAGTCATCGATTTCCTTCCTTACCACACTGATCACCGTGTCGCATTTGTCCGGGTCGGTGTCAAAGTAGATTTGAGTGACAAACTCACCCTTTGGCAGGTCAGACACAGAACCATAGACGCTCACGCCGTACGAACCGCCAAGGTTCTCACGGATGCTCTCGGTGTAGCGCATATCGAGGAGCTGCCCGATGATGTCCATAGCAATCTCCGTCTTCTGGCTGTAATCGATGTCGCCCATGTAGAACTCGACGACTTTGGTCTTTGGCGTCTCCATCTGGCGGGTGAATGACTTCTCGATCGTCCCTTTCTTGAAGTCGAGGACGTTATTGGCATTGTATTTTTCCCTGCCTTTGTCAGTATCCAGGCCACCGATGTACTTGGCGATCAGTTCACGGACATTTGGCGCGTCAAGGTTGCCCACGAAGATGAACGTGAAGTCTCCCGGGTTGTCAAAACGCTGTTTGTAAAGTTCCAATGCGTTGTCATAGTCTATCTTGTCAACCGTTGCAGCCTTGAGCATCGGGACAAAACGCGGGTTGCCGCCATAGAGCATGGTGCTGAGAGTGTCCTGGAATGCCACCATCGGGTTGACTTCCTGGTTTGCCAATGCCGACTTGAGGATTTGCAACTGAGCCTGCACGGCTTCATCATCCTTGCGTGGGTCGCCGAATGAGAGGTAAAGCAGCTGCAACATCGTCTCAAAATCCTTGACTGTCGAGTGGCCGGAGAATGATTCCGTCAACCTGCCAAGAGCCGGGGCCACACTTGCCTGCTTGCCAGAGAGGACTTTTTGCAAATCGACTGCGCTGAACTTGCCAAGGCCGCCCATCTGCACGAGCCCTGCCATCTGATCCGCATCAAGCAAATCCTTGTCATCGATGAGCGATTTGCCGCCCCAGCTGTAAGCCACCATGTTGATGTCGTCGGCCTTGAGGTCAGTGTCCTTGAGGACGACTTTGATGCCATTGGAGAGGGTCAGGACACGTGTGCCGAATTCCCCGTCCACCTCTGACTTGATCGAGCCGCCCTTTGGCATCTCAGCCTCGCTCATCAGCGGTTCTGTCGGGGTCGTATCGACATACGGCTCGATGTCTTCAGCCAATGTCTGATTGACGACATTGGTGATCTCGTCCTTGGTCGGGATGCGCATCCCCTCCTTGTCCGGGCAGTAGACAGCCACCACGACATTGGTGTCAGCTATCAAGACCGGGATGATCTGGTTTACCGCCTCGACGGGGATCATGCCGACAGTCTGTTTCATTATGTTGTACTCGTCCTCCATGCTGGGGATGGGCTCGTTGTCGATGAAATGCCTTACGTATTGGTTGACATAATACTCGTTCTTCTGCTTGTCACGATTGTTGTAGGCTTTCTCCATCTGCGACAGGTATTCGCTCCTTGCACGGTCATACTCCCCGGCCGTGAAACCGTGGCGGTGCACTCTCTCGACCTCGCGGACGATGGATGCAAGCGAAGCGTCAAGCCCATCGGCGTCGCTGACCGCGTATGTCGTGAACGCCTTCTTGGTCTTTGCCAGGATGTACTCGGCATCGGCCGACATTGCATACATGAACGGCACATCGGGCTTCATCATCATCTCGGTGAAGCGTGCGTTGATCATCGACTCGACCATTGACACCATATAATTATAGAGCAGATAGTCCAGCGTCGTCTTAGCCTCGTTGGGGACGACATCGTGCTTGTGGTAGTACTCTATCTGGTAGTTCTGCTGCTCCTTGTCCTTTTGCACCGTGACGATCATCTCCTTGTTGTCGGCCACTGGGAAGTACTCCCTCACTGCGGCATCGGCTGGCATCTCGATGGGCGAGAAGATTTCCTTTATCTTGGCCTCCACCTGGTCAACGTCAACATCGCCCACGACGACGATGCCTTGCTGGTCGGGACGGTACCACTTCTCATAGTAGTCGCGCAACGTCTGGTAGGGGAAGTTGTCCACGACCTCCATCGTCCCTATCGGCAAGCGGTAAGCATATTTGCTGTTCGGGTAGATCTCTGGGAACGACTTCTCGTACATCCTCATCATCGCGCCGGTCCTCGTGCGCCACTCCTCATGGATCACTCCGCGCTCCTTGTCGATTTCCTCCGGGTCAAGCGTCAAACCGTCCGCCCAGTCGTGCAGGATGAGCAGGCAAGAGTCGATGATCGACTCGCGGACAACGGGCACGTCAGAGATGTTGTAGACAGTCTCGTCCACCGACGTGTAGGCATTGAGGTTGACACCAAACTTGACACCGATGGTCTCAAGGTAGGAAATCATGTCATTGCCCTTGAAATTCTCCGTCCCGTTGAAACACATGTGTTCAAGGAAATGGGCCAAACCGCGCTGGTCATCCTCTTCAAGGATCGAACCCACCTTTTGCGCGATGTAAAAGTCCGCCCTGTCCTTGTTGAAATCATTGTGGCGGATGTAATAAGTCAAGCCATTGTCCAGCTTGCCAATCCGCACCGCGTCATCGACGGGGATGGGAGGCATCTGTTGGGCTACCGACACCGAGGCCGACATGGCCAAGGCTACGGCAAAAACACTCACGAAAAATTTTCTCATATCTTAAACTGTTAATTAAAGATTCATTGTTAGTGCAAAGCTATCTCTTTTATGCATAAAACAAGAATAGTTGCGTCTTTTAACAGCAATTACCAAATGTAAACACGGCGATTAACTTAATTCCTCACCCCGCACGCCGAATGCTTTCAACATCGGGTAAGCAAGCGTCTCCGTCCTCCACCCGTCATCCAACGACGCGCCACCCATCACAAAACGCACGACATCCAATGGCTGCCGCCTCCCCTCCTGAACGAATGCCGACGGGTCAAACGCCTCGTCACCGACCAGCAGGACAAGCCGCCGCAGTCCCTTGATGCCCGAGACGGCCAAAACCACCTCGCCGCACAACGCATCCGACGACGCAAAGTCCCCGGTCGTGGCAAGCATGAACGACATCTCGCCCACAGCACTGCCGCAAGCCCGCCCGTCAAGTTCCTCCTGGATGCGCGACGGGGAGCAGTGCTCAAGGACTGCCGACCCTGGGCTGCCCACCAAGACGACATCGATGCCCTCAGTCCCGGCCTGCATCCCGGCATCCATCGCCACGCAGGTCAGCAGTGTGACCAGATCCATGTCAGGCAGGACGCGCCCGAGCATACGTTCAAAACTGTGCTTGAAATCACCGATGATGCCGTTGAGATAGGCCACATCGACCACCACCACATTGCGTGGAGAATAATCAAATGAATGCATGACTGTCAATTGTTGCTGCGGTAAAGATAGGACAATTCCCCAAACCGCAGCCCACGCCGCTCAGAAATAGCCCCGGGACGTTGCTAAAATCCCATCTCCCCCATCCTGGCGAGGCTGGCGGAGGTGCGCGGCAGGCAAGAAGATTGGGCATATAACGCGGCGAGGCCAGACCAAAACTCCCATTGCATCCGGCATAAAGTCAGGTTCCCCCGCACATAAAGTAAAAACAAAACTTTTGAATATATAAACAGAACTTTTGTTTATATAAACAGAAGTTTTGAATATATAAACAAAACTTCTGAATATACTTTAGGTCTGACATCTTTGAACTTTATGTCCGGCCTCATGCAATTTCAAGCCAGACCTGGATGGGGTTTTGTCCGCACGTCCGGGCGGCATCGGGGCAATCTTATTCGGAAAAATGCAGTATATTCCATCGTTCTGTCTATTTTTGCACGACAAAAAACATTTAAAACAAAGCAAAGCGACAATGGGACTATTCTCCAGATTCAAGAAAAGGAAAGATGAAGGCGAGACTCCTGCCAAGAGCGGGGTCGAGGACTTCATGAACTTCGTGCGCATCTACCTGCAAGCATCCATCGCCGCCAACCTCGGCATTTCAAACATCAAGCTCATGCCAGACCTTGCAATGTTCAAACGCACCATGCACGTCGCCACCGCCAACAACAAACTCGGCGTGGCTGAACGCGCCAAGGCGCGCAAGATAATGCAAGCAGAGTACGGCACGGCGGACATATTCTTCACACAGCTCGACGCATCGCTCAAGAGGGGTTGCAAGTCGCAGCAGGCCATCCAGTCCTACACGCTGCGTTTCCAGGACTACCTGACCAACCTCGTGACACTCACCACCTCGCTGATGAAATGGAAGATGCAAGTGCCGCGATTCATGAAGAAGGCGTTGCGCAACATGACCGAGGACACCATCCACAAGATAATGACCAAGCCCAACTGGAAGAAGACGGAGGTCATGGCCACCGCCTTCAATCTCAGGAAGCAGAGCCAGTCGCTCGGATTCACGGAGGAATGGATGTCGGAATTCATGTACAACATCATCATCCTCGCCAAGAGCGAGAAACGCAAGAAAGAGAAAATCTGAACCTAACGACGGTGCGACATGGGCATAATCCTTGGAGACTACAACAACCTTGAGATAACGCGGCGGGTGGACTTCGGCGTCTACCTCGACGGCGGGGAGGACGGCGAGATCCTCATGCCGGCACGCTATGTCCCCGACGGCCACGACGTGGGGGACGTGGTGAGAGCCTTCGTCTACCTCGACAACGAGGAGAGGCTTGTAGCCACGACAGAGACACCGCTGGCCAAGGTCGGCGATTTCGCCTACCTCAAAGTGGCGTGGACAAACCGCTACGGCGCATTCCTTGACTGGGGGCTGATGAAAGACCTATTCGTCCCGTTCCACGAACAGGCCGGGCGCATGGAGGTCGGGACGTGGCATCTCGTCTATGTCACCGTGGACAAGGTGAGCCACAGGCTGTTCGCCTCGGAGCGGCTCGACCGCTACACCAGCAAGGGACATCCGCCCTACGAGGCAGGGGACGAGGTGGACATCATCACATGGCGGCGCACCGACCTCGGATGGAAAGCCATCGTTGACAACTGCTACCAAGGGATGATCTACGGCAACGAGATTTTCCGCCACATCGCCACCGGTGACAAGATGCGGGCCATCGTCAAGAATGTCCGCCCTGACGGCAAGATTGATTTGACCCTGCAACGCACAGGCAAGGCCAATGACGATGAGGCAACGAGCAAACTGCTTGACGCGCTTGCAGGCAACGACGGGCATCTCGACATTTGCGACAAGACAGCGCCAGAGGAAATCTACGCACGGCTCGGGATGAGCAAAAAAACATTCAAACGCGCAGCCGGCAAGCTCTACAAGGAGCGCAAAATCACCATCGATGACAACGGGCTGACATTGACCAAAGGATGAAAAACAAACTGGCAAAACGGCACAGGAGCACGACAGCAGCACGATTGTAACACTTATTTGCACTTCGCAGAAAAGAAAGATAAAAAATCGTTTTGCTATCTCATTCTTGTTTGATTAATTTGTAACAAAAATGAAAAGCAATATTTATTAAACTTCATTTGGTATCATGAACACAAATATGGAAAAGCCTTATGTCGTCGGTATAGACATAGGGGGGACAAACACAGTTTTCGGCATTGTCGATGCAAGGGGCACAATCCTGTGCAGCTCATCAATCAAGACACAAGCCTACGATGACGTCAACAACTATGCTGATGCTGTCTGCACCAACCTCCTGCCGTTGATCGAGTCTGTCGGCGGCAAAGAGAAAATCAAAGGCATAGGTGTAGGCGCACCAAATGGCAACTACTACAACGGCACCATAGAATTTGCCCCCAACCTCCCGTGGAAAGGCGTGATCCGCCTGGCCGACATGATCGAGGAGAGGCTCGAAATCCCGACAGCCCTCACCAACGACGCCAACGCGGCGGCGATCGGCGAGATGACATACGGTGTGGCAAGGGGAATGAAAGACTTCATAATGATCACGCTCGGCACTGGTGTTGGCAGCGGCATAGTGATCAATGGGCAAATGGTCTACGGCCACGATGGATTTGCCGGCGAACTCGGGCACACCATCATCAGACGTGGCGGCCGCCCATGCGGTTGCGGCAGGCGCGGATGCCTTGAGACCTACTGCTCGGCGACAGGCGTTGCAAGGACAGCAAGGGAATTCCTCGCAGAGAGGACCGACCCGAGCCTCCTGCGCCAAATCCCGGTCGAGGAAATCACTTCAAAAGACGTTTACGACGCGGCAGTCAAAGGCGACAAGCTGGCATTGGACATATTTGACTTCACCGGGACTATCCTCGGCGAATCACTGGCAGATGCCATCGCGTTCTCAAGCCCAGAGGCCATTGTCCTCTTTGGCGGCTTGGCAAAGTCAGGCGAATACCTGATGAGACCATTGCTCAAAGCGCTCGACGAGAACGTGCTGAACATCTACAAAGGCAAGACCAAAGTGCTCATCTCTGAATTGAAAGACTCTGATGCCGCCGTCCTTGGCGCAAGCGCATTGGGTTGGGAGTTGAAAGACATCAAATAAAGATCGCACAGACAGACGACACAGCAAAGGGGAAGCTACCACGTGCGGCTTCCCCTTTATTCATCATAATGCCAATACGACAAGGTGCAAACCTTATATAGTAATATGCTTGTGAGGATTGCAATGCTTTTATTATGTTGATTCACGCCCGCCTATCGCTGGCGGCAATAATGACAGATAATGATAACGAAAGACAACATTGAAAAATTACTCTCTCTCCTGCATTTTGAACGGGAAGGCGATGTGTTCACAAAATCATACGAAGGTGTAAGCCTCCCGTTGAAAGTGGATTTAAGACGCAAGCATTTCCATTACAATGAGATTGGCATTACCGTAGGTCGTGAGACAACGAGTAATTTTTCAGAACCAGAAAACTTTGTCGTGTTTGAATGCATTGACCGTCTGCTTTCGATGGGCTACAAGCCTGAGCATATAGAGCTTGAACCGGCGTGGAAACTGGGACATACACAAAAGGGCGGCTATGCTGACATTTGGGTGCGGACACACAGCAGTCTGTCTGGCGAAATGGCGACAGACAAGGAATCCTTGCTAATCATTGAGTGCAAGAAACCTGATGAATTTGAGGATGCTTGGCGGGATACGCTCGAAGACGGCGCACAGCTGTTCAGCTACTTCCAGCAAGAGCAATCGACGAAGTTCCTTTGTCTTTACACATCCGATTTTGATGGTGAAAGGACAAAGCCTGCATACTACCTGATCAACGTGCAAGACAATGAGGAGAAGTTGAAGAACGATCCAGGAGCACCTACTTATAAAGATGCGAAGAACAATAAGCAGCTGTTCCGCGTATGGCATGACACATATCAATGCGACGCTGCCACACGGGGATTGTTTGAGGATGACATCCAGCCCTACCACATCGGCAAAAACAAATTTTCAGTCAAGGATCTTGCCCCAATAAGCAACGATGAGATCAAGAAGAAATACAACGAGTTTGCAACCATCCTCCGACGGCACAATGTCGGAGCAAAAGAAAACGCTTTTGACAAACTTGTCAATCTGTTCCTTGCAAAGGTTGTTGACGAGACAAACAATCCGGATGATTTGCATTTCTACTGGAAAGGGGCGGCATACGATGACGATTTTTCCTTGCAGGACCGTTTGCAGAGACTCTATCGCGACGGAATGGAAAAGTTCTTGAATGAAACGGTAACTTACATTGAAAACGAACAGATAGAGAAGGCCTTCCGTTGGTACAAGAAAGACCCGGATGCGACGATGAAGACGGTGATGGAGTACTTCCGTGCATTGAAGTTCTATTCGGACAACGACTTTTCCTTCATCAGCGTCCACAACGAACGTCTGTTCAAGGAAAACGCAAAAATCCTGCGCGAGGTGCTGCTGATGCTCCAAAACATCAAACTCAAATCCACGACAGAGGAAGGGCGGGACACAGAGACAAACCAGTTTTTAGGCGATCTTTTCGAAGGCTTCCTCACAAAAGGTGTAAAACAAAGCGAGGGCCAATACTTCACACCGATGCCGATTGTCCGCTTCATTGTTTCGTCTCTTCCATTGGAACAGATTGTAAGCCAAAGTGAAAGCATACCGTCGTGCATCGATTACGCTTGCGGTGCCGGGCATTTCCTTACGGAGTACGCGGTCAGAATCAAAGAATTCGTAGAGAAATACCGCCCAGACACAGACATCCATGAATACTACAAGCACATCACCGGAATAGAAAAAGAATACCGATTGTCTAAAGTCTCCAAAGTCTCCGCATTCATGTACGGGCACGACGAGACTAACATCATTTACGCCGACGCCTTGCAACCACACGCCGCTCTGCAACGGGGCAGTTATGACGTGCTTGTCGCCAATCCGCCCTACGCAGTGACAGGATTCCTTGAGACACTCAGCGACAGCGACCGTGCAGCATTTTCCCTGTTTAGCAATAGCATCAACACCGCTAAGAACAATGCCATAGAGACATTTTTCATGGAACGTTCTGCACAGCTCATGCGTGCTGGCGGAGTTGCCGGCATCGTGTTGCCTGTCTCGGTGCTCAACAAGGGAGGCATCTATGCCCGGGCGAGGGAAATAATCTTGGAAAACTTCGACATTGTATCTCTTGCCGAATTTGGCAGCGGCACATTCGGCAAGACAGGAACGAATACCGTCGTATTGTTCCTTCGCAGGAAAGAAACCAATACTCCTGCGGCGGAGCATTACCGCAACCGCGTCAAAACCTGGTTTGCGGCAAGCAATCCGGCGGAAGACATCTATCAGGACGAGCACTTGCTGCAAGCCTATTGCGACCATTGCGGATACGAACTGGAAGATTACCGCACATTCCTTAAAGATGGAATCATCCATAAAGCCTTGTCTGAGACCGAGGTGTTCACGGCTTATCGTGAGTCGTTTGACAGCACTGACCGCAATGCAATGAAGGGAGTGTGCGATGCGGCAAAGGACATCCGCAACCGATTCCGTGCAAGAAGCAAAACGCAAACTTTCCGCAAGCTGACAGAGCCCCAAAAGAAAGCCGAAAAAGAAAAGGCTCTGCGCAATTTCATCATTGCCATAGAGCGGGAAAAAGTCTATATTTTCTTGCTGGCATTTACCGTTGATACTCCAGTGCTTATTGTGAAGTCTCCAACAACAACGACCGCAATAAAGAAGTTCCTCGGTTACGAATGGAGTGACAGCAAAGGCAACGAAGGGATAGAATACCTGCACTTGTCGAAGTCTAAATCAGAAAACGATGACGAGGGAGATGACGATGACACGGTTCAGCAAATCCGTGGGATAAACGGGATACGCACACCGTTGTTCAATCCCGATGATTTGTGCGACCCAGCAAAGATTAACACTTTGATTCGCCAGAACTTCTTGGGCGAAGATGTCATAGTACCGGAAGATTTGTCCGGTATCGTTTCGCAAGCAAGGCTTGTGGATATGATTGATTTCAAGCGCACTGCGTTTGATAAAGCGGTAAAAACGAGTGGAAGTTCTCAAGAACCAATAAAGGAATTTGGGATTGATTTAATTTACAAGTCAATAAAAAATGTTGCGCCAATAACATCAACTAAAATAGATTTTTCAGAGATTATTAGCTCTGAATATATCACTACTGATAATATGCTTCAAGATTTTGGAGGAGTAGAAGCTTATACTGGTAATCCAATACAAGGGAATGTAACTTATTATCAAATAGGCGATATTCTGATGTCAAACATTCGTCCGTATTTAAGGAAGATCTGGATATCAAATAGAAACGGAGGATGCAGTTCTGATGTAATTGTGTTTAGACCAGCAAAAGGTGTTTTGCCATCTTATATCGGATGTTTATTGCAAAGACAAAAATTCATAGACTTTGTAATGGCTGATATTAAGGGATTAAAAATGCCAAGAGGAAATAAATCAAATATAGAAAGGTATTTGATACCTATTCCATCGCAAGAGATTCAACAGACAATCGTTGCTGAATGTAATGCTGTCGATAAAGAGGTAAAAGAGGCAAGAGAACAAATTGCAAAAGCCGAATTAGAAATAGAACGTACTTTCTCCAATGCTACAAGAAACGCAACAAAAACATTAAAGCTCAACGACTCTCGCACCTTTAATCTTTCTATTGGTAGGCGTGTCGTTTCAAATGAGATTGTGCAGGACGGACGATATAAAGTTGTAAGTGCAAATGTGCGTGACGAGTTTGGACGAATCAATCATTCTGTATTAGATGATTTTTCTGTCCCTTCTGTGCTTTGGGGGATTGATGGTGACTGGATGGTAAATTACGTTGAAAAAGATATCCCATTTGCTCCGACAGATCATTGTGGGGTTATCAGGGTGCTTGATGAAATAGAAATACTTCCGAAATACTTGACTTACCCTCTTTTAAAAGCTGGAGAACAAGAAAGATTTTCTCGTGCAAATCGCGCATCAACAGAAAGAGTGCGTGCGTTGACGATAACTGTTCCAGACATTAAGATTCAAAGAGATGTTGTTGCTAAAGTTTTTGAATGCGAAACAAAGATAGCCGAAGCGCAACTCATCATCGACAGCAGCGCAGAGCGCAAACAAGCGATTCTGGACAAATACTTGAAATAGACAGAGTGCCCCCACCCTTTCAACCCATCACAGCCACTCCTATTGGAAGCAGTGGACTACAAAACAAGCTGTTGGAAGGGCGGGAAAACCTACAAACCCATTCCCTTGTACTCACAGTTTGGGCAATCTGCCTTGGCCCATTCTGCTGGATAAAAACACAATGGATATGGAACAACAAAAAAGAGAGCCACATCTCTGTAACTCTCTCTTAAAGTGGTGCCACCAGGAATCGAACCGGGGACACAAGGATTTTCAGTCCTTTGCTCTACCAACTGAGCTATGGCACCAGCGTTTTTTGTTTTGCGTTGCAAAGGTAGGACAATAAATTTAAATGGCAAGCATTTTGGAAGTTTTTTATTATGATTTTGATAGAAATAAAGACAACGGCCTAATCACAAAACCTATAAAGTCCTGACTAATTGAGTGTTAATCCACATCCGCGTATATGCCACTCAAAGGCATTTTTCCCGAACCGGCTATCAGGACAAGTAGAAACGATTAGCTAAAATATCTGTCCTTTGGAGCTTTTTGTGAGATTAATGCCTATTTTTACCCGCATCCATAACCAATAAACGCAGCGAATATGAGGAAATCCATTTCATTAGCAATCATTGCGGCCTCATTGATGTTCACGGCTTGTTCCCAGTACAAGTATGAGACCATTGAAGGCGATCCGACCAAGACACGCATCTACACGCTTGACAACGGGCTGAAAGTCTACCTGAGCGTCAACGACCAGCAGCCACGCATCCAGACATTCATTGCCGTGAACGTAGGCGGGAAGAACGACCCGGCCGAGACCACAGGGCTTGCCCACTACTTCGAGCACTTGATGTTCAAGGGCACAGAACAATTCGGCACGAGCGATTACCAAGCAGAGAAGCCCATGCTCGACGAGATAGAGCATCTTTTCGAAGTCTACCGCACGACCACAGACAGCAGCCGCAGGGCGGAAATCTACCGGCAGATAGACTCCATCAGCTACGAAGCATCCAAACTGGCAATACCCAATGAATACGACAAACTCATGTCACTCATCGGTGCATCGGGGACAAACGCATTCACGTCTAAAGATATGACTGCATACGTCGAGGACATCCCATCCAACCAGGTTGAAAACTGGGCAAAGATACAGGCCGACCGCTTCATGCACCCAGTCATCCGCCTCTTCCACACAGAGCTTGAGACTATATATGAGGAGAAAAATATGTCGCTGACAAGGGACAACGACAAAGTGATGGAGGCACTCGACGCAGCATTGTTCCCCAACCATCCATACGGGACACAGAGCGTGCTCGGCTCACAAGAGCATCTGAAAAACCCGTCGATAACCAATGTCAAAGACTACCACCGCACCTACTACGTGCCCAACAACATGGCCATCTGCATGTCCGGCGATTTCAATCCCAACGAAGTCATAAGGACGATCGACAAATACTTTGGCGACATGCGTCCCAACCCCGAACTGCCCAAACTGCAGTATGAGCAGGAACAGCCCATCACCTCGCCCATCGTCAAGGAAGTCTACGGCCTCGAAGCCGAAAACATCACCCTCGCCTGGCGCTTGCCTGCCGCCACAGACAAGGACAATGACATCGCACAGATGGCCGACTACATCCTCAACAACGGCACGGCAGGGCTCTTTGACCTCGACTTGTTGCAGCGGCAGAGGTTGCTTTCGTGTTACAGCTTCGCCTACCTGCAACCTGACTATGGCTCATTCATCATCAACGGCCGTTCCAAAGAGGGGCAGACACTCGACGACGTGCGGCAGCTCCTGCTCGCCGAGGTCGCCAAGTTGCGCAACGGCGAGTTTGACGACGACCTCATCGAGGCGACAGTCAACAACCTCAAGCTGCAAGAGATGAACCTCATCGAGGACAATTACAGCCGGGCATATATGCAAGCCGAGGCATTCAACAACGGCCAGCAATGGGCTGACGTCGTAAGCCGCCTCGACCGCATGGCACGGATAACCAAAGAGGACATCATGGCATGGGCAGCCACCTACCTGACCGACGACAACTATGCAGTCGTCTACAAACGGACAGGCGAGGACAAGGGCATACAAAAGATTGCCGCGCCCCGCATAACCCCCATCGAGACCAACCGAGACGCACAGAGCGATTTCCTCGTCGAGATGCAACAGACGCCCGTCAGGGGCATCGACCCTGTGTTTGTCGATTATGACAAAGATTTGTCACAGATGAAAGCCAAAGCAGAGACCAACATACTCTACAAACACAACGGCGTCAACGACATTGCCACTATCGTCTACACTTATGACAGAGGGACAATCACAGACCCCACCTTGTCCTATGCGGCAGAATACCTGAACTACCTCGGCACAGAGGACAAGACTGCCGAGCAACTGGCAATGGAGATGTACAAGCTAGCCTGCTCCTACCACATTTCTGTGGGATACGAGGAGACGAGCATCAGCATCTCAGGTCTGAGTGAAAACCTTGGCAAAGTGATCGACGTGGTGGAAGACTTCATCCGCAACGCCGTGCCAGACGAGGCTATCCTTGCCGAATACAAAGACAACGTAGTGCAGGCACGCAAGAACTCCAAGCTAAGCCAGGGAGCATGCTTCGGCAGGTTGCAACGCTACACCATGATGGGCAAAGAGATGATCGACCGCCTCACCATCGACTACCGTGAGCTTGCCGCCATGACATCCACCGGCCTGCTGGACGACCTGCGGGATCTGATGGAATGCGAGCATGAGATCCTCTACTACGGACCGGCGAGCAAGGATGAATTGCTCGCGACCATCGAGCAGCACCACTACATCGCCGACGAGCCCGCCCAGCTTGAGAGGCAACACATCACCTATCGCCAACCTGGCGAGAGGAGCAAGGTGTTCCTGACTGACTACGACGCCAACCAGCTCTACTACCTGCAATACTCCAACCGTGGCGAGAAGTTTGACCTGGCAGCAAACCCGGCGATCACGATGTATGACGAATATTTTGGCGGCGGCATGAACTCCATCGTATTCCAAGAGATGAGAGAAGCACGCGCCCTCGCCTACTCGTCATTCGCAATGCTGGCTTCTCCGTCCGACATGGCCGAGCCCTACTATTACTACGCCTACATCGCGACGCAAAACGACAAGATGCGGCAGGCAATCGAGGCGTTTGACGAAATCATCAACGATATGCCATTGTCAGACCGTGCATTTGACATAGCCAAACAAGCCATCACCGCCCGCCTCAAGACCGAGCGTGTCACTGGCATTGGCGTGCTGTGGGACTACCGCTATGCCCGTGACCTCGGGCTGGACGAGCCGTTGGAAAAACAGTTGTATGCCAAGTTGCAAGGCATGACACTCGACGACGTGGCGGCGACGCAGGAGCGATGGGTCAAGGGCAGGAGTTACGACTACGCCATCCTCGGCAGGGTGAGCGACCTCGACACCGACTACCTCAAGACGTTGGGCGATGTCGAGGTGGTCACGCTGGAGGAGATATTCGGCTACTGACCCTTCGCGGGTATGTGACGAAGAGGCACGCAGGCATCACCTGCGCGCCTCTTTTTCATTGATATGATGGCCTGATGCATTACACCGAATGCAATGGCGGAAGAGGTCTTTTGTAAGTGCGACTTACAATCTTTGTAAGTCACATTTACAACCTTTGTAATTGTCTATAACAAAGGACATCTTTCGCCGGATCATCCGACCCATTGCGGCGAGACATAAGAATTGCCGCCTGCACACCCTTTGTCAAGGGGCGGCAGGCGGCAAACATACGGCGCAGAGCGTCACTCCAGCGTCAGCACTTCGTCGGGGGCGTAGGTGGTCATTATGCGCCACTCCTGCGGATAGAGGTTGTTGACGCGGCTGCCAATCCGCTTGACGAAGCCGAGCGGGACGGACTTGTATGTCACAAGGCAGTAGCCCCTCCCCTCGCCCTCCAGTTGCAATGCCCCACGGCGCAGGTAGGCGATGGCATCTTCATAGGCCAACTCGACCGACGGGAATGCCCCCTCGGCGCGGATGACACTTACCGCCAGGGCGTGAAGTGGGATGATGTCCTTGCCCTTGGCAGTCGCAACTGCCGTCCCGGCCTTGACGACACGGAGCTGGCTTGCAAGCATAGCGGCGGTGCGCGCCCACCGTTTCGGCACGGCGGCGAATGCTCCCCTGTCCATCACAAACTCAAATGCCTGGCTGCCCTCCACCATGTCCTTGACAGCTTGCGGCACAGCGATGTTCTGCCTCTTGTCCTTGACGCTGCGCGGGGCGGCGGTGGAGGCATCGTCACTGTCCTTGCGCAGGACGGCCATGAATAGCCCTTCGCCTCGCGTCCTGTGCGGCAGGAAACGGTACACCGGCACGTCCGTCCCGTCAAGCGCGCCGGTCACGCCCCAGCCCGCCTCCAGCGGGACAGCGAGGGGGATGGCACCGAGGGTGTCGATGAGCCAATGGATGTTCTTCTCATTCTCTTCAAGATTATATGTGCAGGTGCTGTAAACCAGCAGCCCGCCAGGACGCAACGCCTGCCAGGCATCCGACAGGATCGCCCTCTGGCGTTGGGCGCATTGCTCGACGTTGGCGGGCGACCATTCGGCGATTGCGCCTGCGTCTTTGCGGAACATCCCTTCGCCCGAACACGGCGCATCGACAAGGATGAGGTCAAAACATCCGCCCAGCCGCGCGAAGTCTGCCGGGGCATTGTTTGTGACCATGGCCGAGGCAGTGCCCCATTTGGTCAGGTTCTCGGCAAGGACCGGCACACGGTTGCGCACCACCTCGTTGGCGACAAGCATCGACCCATCGGGCAATGACGAGCAGAGCAAGGTCGATTTTCCTCCCGGGGCGGCGCACAGGTCCAATGCCAGCACCGGCGCATCGACGAGAGTGCGCACCACTTGGTCAAGGAACATCGACGAGGCTTCTTGCACATAGTATGCCCCGGCATGAAACAACGGGTCGAATGTGTAGGTCATCCGCCCGCCGAGGTAACGTCCCGTCCGACACCAAGGCACGGGCGTGCCGCCCTCCCAAGCGGTCTTTGCACGGTTGAGGCGTATGCTGGCAGGCTGTTCGCCGCCGATGGCATCGAGCATGAGGCGGGCTTCATCGCCCATTATCCCCTGCATCGAGGCTATGAATTCAGATGGCAATGCCGTCATGGTGCATATATATTTATGGTTTGACAGTCAGTGCCAACGCGTCGGCGCAACGTTCCCCGTCGATGGCAGCCGAGACTATGCCGCCGGCATAGCCCGCCCCTTCGCCGCAGGGGTACAGCCCGGCAACCGAGACGTGTTGCAACGTTTCCGGGTCACGGACTATGCGGACGGGGGATGAAGTCCTCGTCTCCACGCCGATGACAGTGGCGTGGTTGGTGAGGAATCCTTTGGCCGACTTTGAGAAAAGCACGAACCCTTTGCGCAGCCTGTTGGAAACGAATGCGGGCAGCCAGAAATGCAACGGCGATGCCACCAATCCGGGAGTGTACGAACTCTCTGGCAGCGAATCACCCAACTTGCCGTTGACGAAATCGGCCATCCTCTGTGCCGGGGCTGTCTGCCGCATCCCGCCTTGCTGCCAGGCATTGCGCTCAAGCTGCTCTTGGAAACGCATCATGCACAACGCATCGTCATCAGAGACAGCACCCACGTCGGTGGGGCGCACCTCGACGACCATGCCGGAATTGGCCCAGCGCGAACCACGGTTGGATGGCGACATCCCGTTGACCACCACTTGCTCGGGACCGCTCGCCGCCGGGACGACAAAACCGCCTGGGCACATACAAAAGCTGTACACTCCCCGTCCATCGACCTGCGCGACCATGCTGTACTCGGCTGCCGGCAAATAACGTCCACGCCCCTCGCTGCTGTGGTACTGCAAACAGTCGATGAGGTGTTGGGGATGCTCCAGCCGCACACCGACAGCCAATGCCTTGGCCTCGATGCCTATGCCGTTGTCATGCAGCCAGCGGTATACGTCGCGGGCCGAATGCCCCGTGGCGAGTATCACGTCGCCCATGAACGTCTCGCCAGTCGATGCCTCGACCCCTATGACGCGACCGTCCTTGACGATCAGCGCAGTCATCCGTGTCTGGAAATGGAACTCGCCGCCGCACGCAGTGATTGTCTCGCGGATGTTCTCGATGACCCGTGGCAACTTGTCCGTGCCGATATGTGGATGGGCATCGACCAGTATGGCCGTGTCCGCACCGTGCTGGCAGAGGACGTTGAGCACCTTATCGACGCTGCCACGCTTCTTGCTGCGGGTATATAGCTTGCCGTCTGAGAAAGCCCCAGCCCCACCCTCGCCGAAGCTGTAATTGGACTCGGGGTCAACGGTGTGGGTGCGGCTGATTTGGGCGATGTCCTTTTTCCTCTCCCTGACGGATTTGCCGCGTTCGAGTATTATGGGTTTGATGCCATGCTCTATCAATCTCAACGCGGCAAACAGCCCGCCGGGGCCTGCACCGACCACCACAGCCTGCCGCTTGCCGTCAACGGGACGGTATTCGGTCGTGGCAAAGGCTGCCTCATCCGGCTGCTCGTTGACAAAGGCTCGTATCTTGAGATTGACCATCACACGCCGTTGACGGGCATCGATGCTGCGTTTCAGCACTCGGACAATCAAGGACTGTGCCGGATAGCCTTTTTCCTGCACCAGATATTCTCGCAACTTCCTCTCATCAAATGCCACGTCGGGATAGACACGCAGCTGAAGTTCTTCTACCATATATTATATTGTTTTTGATTTTGCAGATTATGATTCTATTCAAAGTAGAGACGCGAATAATCGCGTCTCTACGTACGCCCTCACATTCATTCCCTCGATTTGCATTGCCGTGTCGTTGTGGAGACGCGATTAATCGCGTCTCTACGTATGCCCTCACATTCAATCTACCGGTTTGCATTGCCATGTCGTTGTGGAGACGCGATTAATCGCGTCTCTACTTTATTTTGCGGATTACTATTCTATCATACAATCTGCGCAACTCGCCATCTCTCTCGACATAAAAGGTCGGGCCTCCGTCTGGCTTGCCCATGCGTTGTCTGATGATTGACATATCCGCCAACTCAAGGCTGCTCCCGACTATCTCAAATTGCTCGGGATTGTACTTATCCATGAATGTGATGGGGACGCCCATCAATCCATCGTAGTCACAGGGGATATCGGCGGTTTTCGATACGTCGATCGCGTTATAATTCGCATACGTAGGATATTCCTCTGGCGTATAGTGTTTGTAAAGGATGATTTCCTCGTGACGTTTTTTGTGGTCGAGGTTGGTGTACCAAATAGAAGGGACATTTATGAGTTTCTTCCCATCTATGACTTTCTCTGTTTTCCCTTCATAATCTGAATGAAACCACATTCCGCCCGCGAACCCTCTGTAACCAGTCCACAGTTTATTTTGCTTTATCAACGGGAAAATCTCTTTGTACTTGATGGCGTTTTTATTCCCTATGATCAAAAACTTCTTGTCATATTCCACCAACTGCGCCACATACTCCCTGAACAACGAAAACGGTGGATTCGTCACCACGATGTCCGCCTGCTTGAGCAGCTCGATGCATTCACGGCTGCGGAAATCACCGTCACCCCGCAACGGTCTCACGCCTATCTCGTCGGCACTGGGGATGTGGTCGCCGTCCTTGTCGCCCTCATAGACCAGGTAGACGGCCTGCTCGCTCCGCCCTTGGCTGAAGAGGTCGATGTCCTGGTTCTTGTAACACGTGGTGATCAACCGCTTCAACCCCAGGAACTCGAAGTTGTAAGCAAAATAGGTGAAGAAGTTGCTCACCCTCGGGTCGTCGCAATTGCACAACACCGTCTTGCCGTGAAAATGCTCGCGGTAATGCCGCAACTCGTTGTTGATGTCCTCAAGCTGGGTATAGAACTCGTCTTTCTTGGCTTCCTTAGACTTGTTCAGATTGTTGTTTGCCATGTCTCTCGGTTTGTTTTGTCATCTGCCACCTTTGATCCTGTTGCAATTGCGGCAAAGCATCTGGCAGTTGTCCGCCACAGTCGTGCCGCCCTCTCGCCACGGTGTGATGTGGTCGGCCTCCATCTCCTCCAACTCAAAATGCTTGCCGCAATGGACGCAGATGCCTTGTTGCCGCTCGTAAGCCTCGCGCTTTTGCTTTTTGTCAAATGTACGGAAACTGAGGTCGCGCAAGTCTCCGCTCAGGACATAGCGGTAGATGCCCGACTTCTTCATGATCTCGTCATCCTCCATCAAGTCATGCACCTGCTGTTCGAGGGCGGCAGTGTCGTAAGTGTTTTCGCCAAACTCGTCATACATCGCTCCCCAGTCCAACCCCTTCATCTCGCGGCGGTACTTGGGGAAAGTGGAACGTATCCATGTGATGATTGACACAAAGTAACCCCACAGCTTGTTGGCATTGGGGTCAAACTGATGCAGTGCCATGTACTTGTCAACGCTCTCCACGCCGTCATGCCGTGCAGCCCATCGCAGGATGGTCGCCAGGTATGCCTGCTCGATGGCATTGCCGCTCAACAGGTCAGCCCCCATCTTGTAAGCCGGGCATCCGTTCTTTGAGAAATGCCGGCGGGCATCGGTCACGAATGGTCCGGCATAAACGGCGTTCAGCAACTCCTGGTCAAGCAACTTCTCACCGGCGATGTTGATGACCCTGAACCAGTCGAGCTTCTCCTTGTCCGTCCCTTCACAGAAATAGACTGTCAGTTCGTAGTCGAGGAACTTTGCCTTCTCCTCATCGGTAAGCGTCGTGAAGTAGAGCGTGCCACACGCCGGGTCAACAATATTGAAATCATGGGTATAGAACCCGCATATCGAGAGGGTGCGCTGCTGCCCGTCGATCATCTCGAAGTTGCCGTCCCTGTCCATGCTCCAGTACATGATGTTGAGGGGAAAACCCTTGAGGATAGTCTCGACGACGGCCTGTTGCTGCCTCTCGTCATAACGGAACTCACGCTGGTAGGGCGGCCGGATGTCCAGCCGGCCATGATAGCCTTTCACCCCGGCATCCGGGTCATTGACATACCCGTCTATCAGGTCGCGGATCTTTATGGATTTCAATTCTATCTGCATATCGTTCCTTTTTAATAGTTGTCATTCAGTTCGTCCAAGTCCCATTGCGCGACATTGTTTTCGATATATTCCGCAATATGGTTCATTTCCGCGACATTACGCATGATATGGTCGTGAAAACGGGGTTGCCAGGCAAAGGGGAGGTTGTTTTTATGCGCCATACGGGTTATACGTGCCTTAATGCCACGAACAACAGTCCCCAATGTTTGTGAAATCATAGGATTCCGGGAGATTGACGTTGTTGGCGGTGTCGTTGTAGAGACGCGATTAATCGCGTCTCTACAATCCACGTCATTGCTATCGATGATTACAATAGCGTGTATGTGGTTTGGTATAATGGCAAACAACGGGATTTCCGCGTATGGATAATGAACTGATGCCTGTGTAAAACAATCATTCGCAATTTTCCCAATCCCAGACAACTGCATAGCACCAGCAACTATTTCACCAAAACCATGCACTCTTGCAGCCGTGCATATCGTGACGAAATACATCCCGCCATTATATTCGTGCCATGAGACGCGAGCTGACGCTATACGGTATCTATCTTGGAATTTATCCTTGGTCATTTTGAAATATTCTATTCATTATCATCATAGAGACGCGATTAATCGCGTCTCTACATACGCCCATACATTTCATTACATATTGTTGCGTCTCCACATCTTTGCCCATGGCATCACCCAAACAACTGCCTGAACGCCTCCTCGACCTTGCGCACCGGCGTTATCTCGATGGTAAAACGCTTTAGGTCAAGGCCGGCCATGTTGTTTGACGGGATGATTATCTGCGTGAAGCCCAACTTCTGCGCCTCTTGTATGCGTTGCTCGATGCGGTTGACGGGGCGTATCTCGCCAGACAACCCCACCTCGCCGGCCAGGGCTATGCCCCGCTCGATCTCCACGTCCATGTTTGACGAGAGGATGGACGAGATGACAGACAGGTCTATCGCCGGGTCGCTGACCTTCAGGCCGCCGGCGATGTTGAGGAACACGTCCTTCTGCGCCAGCTTGAATCCCGCCCTCTTCTCCAGCACGGCGAGCAGCATGTTCATCCTCCTGAGGTCGAATCCCGTCGCCGACCTCTGCGGCGTGCCATAGACCGCGCTGCTGACCAGCGCCTGCGTCTCGACCAGGAAAGGCCGCGCCCCCTCCATCGTAGCCGCCACGGATATGCCGCTTGACGGCGGCACGTCGTCCGAAAGGAGCAGGCGTGACGGGTTGTCAACGCACTGGAGGCCGTCGGCCTTCATCTCATATATGCCAATCTCAAACGTACTGCCAAACCGGTTTTTGACGCTGCGGAGGATGCGGTAGAAATAGTGTTGGTCTCCCTCAAACTGCAACACCGTGTCAACGATGTGTTCCAGCACCTTGGGGCCGGCGATGTTGCCGTCCTTGTTGATGTGGCCGATGATGATGAATGGGATGTCGGTCTCTTTGGCGAACTTCAATATGCGCGTGGCGCACTCCCTGACCTGCGACACCGTGCCGGGCGAGGACTCAAGCCCCTCGGCCATGATGGTCTGGATGGAATCCACCACCACCAGCACGGGCGACACGGCACGTGCCTGGTCGAGGATGTTGTCCAACGCCGTCTCGCACAGCACGAGGCAGTCGCCGCCGTCCGCGCCGAGACGGTTGGCCCTCATCTTGACTTGCGAGGCACTCTCCTCGGCTGACACATAGAGCACCGTGCCACCTCGCATCCTCAGGGCCGTCTGGAGCGCGAGGGTGGACTTGCCTATGCCCGGTTCGCCGCCGATGAGCACCAGCGAACCGCGCACCAGCCCGCCGCCCAGCACGCGGTCAAACTCGGTGTCATGCGTAGGGATGCGCCCTTGCTCGTTGCAACCTATCTCTCCCAACGGCCGTGGGGCTTGCCGACCGCCGCCCGACGAGGCACGCGAAGGCGACTGGCGCACGACGGTCTCCTCGGTGAAAGTGTTCCACTCGCCGCAACTCGGGCACCGCCCGTTCCACCGCGCCGACTCATAGCCGCAGTTGGAACATACGTAAACTGTTTTAGCCTTTGCCATAATGCCCGCAAAGATAGCGCAAACACAATCCCTCGGCAAGGCTTGCCTGCGAAAGGGAAAGGGCGTGTCGCAATGGTGTCACAGGCCCCACGCCACGCCATGCACCGGCCAAAATCGCCTTGCACGCCGGGAAAAATTCCATCAGGTCGGACATAAAGTTCCATTAGGTCTGACATAAAGTATATTCAAAACTTTTGAATATATAAACAGAACTTTTGTTTATATAAACAGAAGTTTTGAATATATAAACAAAACTTCTGAATATACTTTTCATTAGGAGGCAACTAACTTTTCCCGCCGGGCGGCGGAAGTTCGGGTCTGGCTTGACCGGGTTTGCCCCCTATCCCACCACACCGGATGCCGGCATCCCGCATTTGCACATCACTCACGCATCAACGAGACGAATAGGGCGAATGGTGAAGATGAGTGTAAATGGTGCGGCTCGGTCCCGTCCGTCCCTGTCGCCAGCGGCGCCCCATCGCCACTGTGGCGATGGGGCGTGGGCGGAGGGCGCGGCGGGGAACGTCAAACGCGGCACTGCCCGAAGCCGCATAGCATCCCAAAATGCGCAGACAAAAAAGAGGTGCGGCAACGCAAACAACCGCGTGCCGCACCTCCAAGCGAGGTTAAAAAGATTCGATTGCCGGGGCTAATCCTCCAGCTTTGAATATTCGTCGTCGCCGACGGGCTCAAGCCACTCGTTGGATGTGTCCTTGCCCGGCAGTTCAAAGGCGAGGTGCGCAAACCAGCTGTCCGCCGCCGCGCCGTGCCAATGCTTGACGTTGGCGGGGATGTGGATGACATCACCGGGCAGCATACGCACTGCCGGCTTGCCTTCCTCTTGATACCAGCCACGCCCCGCCACGCACACGAGCATCTGCCCGCCGCCCTCGGTGGCACGGTGCACGTGCCAGTTGTTGCGGCATTCAGGCTCAAATGTGACGTTGGAGAACGGCACTTGCTCGGTCGATATGCGTGCCAGGTAGCTGTTGCCGGTGAAGTAGGCGGCATAGGCGGTGTTGGGCTCGCCTATCGGGAATATCATCTCGCGCTGGAACGCCTCCTTGCCACCGTCGCCGGCTCCCGCGCCGTCAGCCCAAACGTCCTTGGCGAGGCGGAATGCGCCCCAGGCGTTAGGCCAACCGGCGTAAAAGGCGATGTGGGTGAGCAATTCAGCTATCTCCGTGCGCGTCACGCCGTTGCTCTTGGCAAATTGCAGGTGGTGCGTCAGTGACGAGTCGATGATGCCCTTGCCAACCAGCGTGGCGACAGTCACCATGCTGCGGTCGTGGGGCGAGAGGCCTGGGCGGTTCCACACTTGACCGAAGAGCACATCATCATTGAGTTCGGCAAACTTGGGAGCGAACTCCCCGAGCTGCACGCGACCGGCCGTCTGGGTTATCTTCTCTTGTGCCATGACATTCTGTACGTTAATCATCGAGGCAACGAGGAGCAGCAATGCGAGGCTTCTCTTCATGTCCGAAACGTTATACATTTATTTATATGACTGTCTGTAAACCTCCACAATGTCCTCATCGCTCATCGCCACACGGTCGCTGGTGTACATGATGCCCATCACTTCCCGCGAGTTGCGCATGAACTTCTCCATCTCGTCTGGCGTGATGCCATAGTCGGACATCCGCAAGTCAGCCACGCCGCAAGCCTCCTGCAAGCGGTCGAGGGCGGTGATGAAGTCTTCGGGCTTGGATGCCTCAGGCATACCCATCGCCTGGGCCATGCGGACGAAACGCTCGTCGCAACCATGGTGCTTGATGAAATAGGAGTAGTAGGCGCGGCTTATCATTATCAACCCCGCTCCGTGAGGCAGGTTGGGATGGTAGGCCGAGAGGGCGTGCTCCATGGCGTGTTCGCTCGTGATGCGTGTCAGGCACATGACAACGCCGGAAAGCGTGTTGCCGAATGCGACCCTCGTGCGTGCCTCCATGTCATTGCCGTCGCGGACGGCGCGGGGCAGGCACTCTGCAATGTTCCTTATGGCCTCAAGGGCGTACATGTCACTCATCACGTTTGCACCCTTGGCGATGTAGCCCTCGGTGCTGTGGAACAGGGCATCAAAGCCCTGGAAGGCGGTGAACGACGGCGGCACGCTCTTCATCAGTTCAGGGTCAACTATCGAGATGACCGGGAAGAGGGAGGAATGACCGATGAAGGCTTTCTCAAAGGTATCTTCCTTGGTGATGACGCCCGAGTTGTCGGTTTCTGAGCCAGTGCCCGCCGTCGTGGTGACTGCCACGATGGGCAGAGGACGCACGGCAAACGGTTTGCCTTTGCCCGAACCGATGGGCACATAGTCCCACAGCTCGCCGTCATTGGTCGCCATGACCGCTATGCCCTTGGTGCAGTCCATCACGCTGCCGCCGCCGAGGGCGAGCAGGAAGTCGCAGCCGTTGTCACGCGCCGCCTTGGCACCTGCGTTGACGTTGGCGACAGTGGGGTTGGGCGACACGCCGTCAAAGATGGCGTAGGCCACACCCGCCTTTGCCAATTGTTGCTCGACACGGGCAAGATAGCCGTTGGCGCGGGTCGATTTGCCATTGGAGATGACAATCAAGGCCTTCTTTCCAGGCAGGCATTGCTCACTGAGTTTCTCCAGAGTCCCTGCACCAAACAACAGGTTGGTGGGGACGAACATCTCGTAACTAAGATTTGTTTCCATATATACCATTATTTAATATACGTGCAATCGTGATACCACTCACGCTTAGCTGTCACAAAGATAGGACTGCGGAAGGGAAAAACAGTGTATATATATTACAGCCGCCCATACCAGATTTACAGATTAACATCCTGCAACATAGGGGCAATGAAGTTTTATCTTACATTTGCCTGCAACAAAACCACACAATCATGACAGAGAGAGACGCAATAATCAGGCTGGACACCGTGGATGACTACAACAGGCTCTTCGGGCTGGAGACACTGCACCCGCTGGTGGCAGTCATCGACTTAGAAGAAGCGACAAGGTTTCCCAAGCATTTCACAATCAACTATGGCATCTACGCGCTGTTCCTCAAGCAGTCAAGGTGCGGCGACATCCGTTATGGACGGCAGACCTACGACTACCAGGAGGGGACTGTCGTGAGTTTCGCCCCGGGGCAAGTGGTCGAGACCAACATGGAGGATGGTGCCCGCCCCGCCGCCAAGGGGCTGCTCTTCCACCCTGACCTCATCAAAGGCACGTCGCTGGGGCAGGAGATAAAGACCTACTCGTTCTTTTCCTACAACTCCACCGAGGCGCTCCACCTGTCAGAGGAGGAAAAAGGCATCTTCACCGACTGCCTGCACAAGATAAGGATGGAGCTCGCCCACCCCATCGACAAGCTGAGCAAGCGGCTCATCGCACGCAACATCCAACTGTTGCTGGACTACTGCATGAGGTTCTACGAGCGGCAATTTGTCACACGCTCGGCATCAAACAAGGACGTGCTGGCGAAGTTTGAGAACCTGCTCGATGCCTACTTCCTTGAGGGCAAACCCGAGGACGAGGGACTGCCCAGCGTCAGGTACTTTGCCGAGAAAGTGTTCCTCTCACCCAATTACTTCGGCGACCTCATCAAGAAAGAGACGGGCAAGACGGCGCAAGAACACATCCAATGCAAGCTCATCGACGTGGCAAAAGAGAAGATCGCCGGCACGAGCAAGACGATCAGCCAGATAGCCTACGAACTGGGATTCCAGTACTCCCAGCACTTCAACCGCGTCTTCAAGCGCAACGTCGGCTGCACGCCCAACCAGTACAGGGAGATGCAGTGACAGCATAACGACAAGCCAAGGCGGACAGGGACGGCAACCCTGCCCGCCGCCTTTTGTTACAATCCGGTTAAAACACCGAACGGGCATCCCCCCGATGTTGGAGCGGAATGTGCAAAACACCTACATTTGCGCGACCAACATCTGATTGACAATGAACAAACGTTATCTCATCCTGATCTTGGCCCTTGCGCTGTGCGTGGCGCAGACGGCGGCTAAAAATCTGAAATATGTATTCCTCTTCATCGGCGACGGCATGGGTATGGCACAAGTGGACGGCACGGAGATGTTCCTCGGCGAGAGCGACGGCATCATCGGGACACGCTGCCTGTGCTTCACCCAGTTTCCCGTGGCGACGATGGTCACGACGCACTCGGCGACCAACTCAGTGACCGACTCGGCAGCCGGAGGCACGGCAATCGCCTGCGGGGCGAAGACAGCCAACCACCTCATCGGCATGGCGGCAGACACCACCACGGTGCTGGCCAGCATCGCCGAGCGTGCCAAGCGCAGCGGGTGCCGCGTCGGCATAGTGACGAGCGTGAGCATCGACCACGCCACGCCGGCGGCATTCTACGCCCACCAGCCCGACCGCGACATGTATTACGAGATAGGCTGCCAGCTGCCGCTCTCGGGATTCGACTTCTTCGCAGGGGCGGGCTTCCTCGACCCCTATGGCAAGGATGCCAAGGAGGCGGGCAAGTCCGTCTTTGACCTGATGGACGAACACGGCTACACGCTATGCCTCGGGTTGGACGAATATGAAGACGCACAAACAGACGGCAAGGTGGTCGTCCTCAGCAAAGACCCGCAAGCCAAAGCCATCACCTCGGCCATCGACCGCCGCCCGGGCGACATGACGCTGCGCCAGATGACAGAGGCGGCTGTCGAGACACTGGCACGCGGCGGCGACAAGGGATTCTTCCTCATGGTCGAGGGCGGCAAGATTGACTGGTCGTGCCACTCCAATGACGCGGGGGCTGTCTTCCGCGAGGTGCAAGACCTCGACTCGGCCGTGCAGGTGGCCTACGACTTCTACCTCCGGCACCCGGACGAGACGGCAATCATCGTCACCGCCGACCACGAGACGGGCGGCCTGGCACTCGGCGACGGGCCGTATGTCCTCGGGCTGAAAGCATACGCCGGCCAACGGCTCTCTGTCGAACAGCTCTCCGCACGCCTGACCGACCTGCGCAACAACTCGGCCACCACCCCTGATTGGGAAACCGTCAAAGACATCCTCCGTGCCGAACTCGGATTCTGGGACACCGTGGGACTGACAGCGGATGAGGAAGACATGCTCAAGGACGAGTACCACGAACTCTTTGTCGCACACCACGACAACGAGGAGGAGACCCTCTATGCCACCAATGCGCACTTTGCCGCCGTGGCGATAAGACTGCTCGACAGCAAGGCGCACGTCAACTGGGCCAGCACGGGGCACTCGGCAGGATATGTCCCGCTCTTCGCCATCGGACGCGGGACGGAAGCATTCTCGCACAAGACCGACAACACGCAGATAGCCCCGACACTCGCCCGCCTGGCAGGCTACGCCGAGTGAGAGACCCGCACATTGTGTGGCACGAGGTGCTTTGTAAGTCGAACTAACAATCTTTGTAAGTCCCAGTAACAACCTTTGTAAGTCGAACTAACAAAGCACCCCAAAATCGTGGAGCACCGAGCCACGTCCGTGGGACACCGTGACAACGTGGCGGCAACTGCCTGACATGATGCATCCGACTGCCGTAAAATTGGCGGGCAATGGTGCATTTTCCTGATACAAAGGAAAAATAATGCCGATTCACCTTTTATTTATACAAGCTCACTGTTCATGTTGAGACAAAAAAGTCCCGCCTATCGGTGGGCACTGTGTGTGCGTCACGTAAAGGCGGGACTTGCGTAAATCGCAATCTTCGTGTTTGTATCTATCAGCCTAATCGGCAATGTCGTTGAGGTCGAAGTAAAGCAGGCGGGTGTCAGCCCCCTGATCTTCCACCGTCAGCGGCACGAAGTTTTGTTTGAAATAGAATGGAATGGCAGCCGCGTAAGCGTCCACGGTCAGGAAGCGGCAACCCGTCTTGTTGTCGGCGAGGAAGAAGCTCTTGATGGCTCTTATCATAAACTCCCCAATATGTTGCCCTTTCAATTCCTGGCTTACCGCCAAACGACAGATTTTCGCCGCAGGATAACTTTTCAGGCGTTTCTCGTTGACAAAGCGATGCTTGCGGAAACGATTGAATTCCGTCTTATTGGGGAAGTCAGTTGTTGATACGCGGTCGTTTGCCAAACTGAAATAAGCGGCGATATGCTGATGGTTTTCATCATCTACTGCCTCAAACACATACGTAACAGCCAAAAGTGCTTGGCGATAGAGATTTGAAACATTTAAAATAGATTGATAATAATGTAAAACATATAAGTATGAGACAATTGAAACATATTTGGATGGCGTTTGCGGTGGCTCTGTTCGCCGCTTCTTGCAGCCAGGACGAGCTGCTGGAGGATGGCGGTATCGAGGAGGCACCTGTCACCTTCACCGCCACGGTGGATTATGCCATCGAAACACAGGGTGACGATGCAGCAGGAAATATGAAACAGGCTGCCACACGCGCCACATCCACCGAGGATGATGCCCCCAGTCGTTTCTATGCGCAGGCCGTTTCCAACGGGACGCTTTCCAATGTGGTTGCAGGCACAAAGAATGACGATGGCACCTACTCTTTTACGTTCCAAGTGGCCAAGGACACGGAGTATGAATATATGTTTTGGGCGGACAATGCCACCACTGACGATGAACTTACCGACCTTCGGAGCGTATCATACACGATGGGTGACATCGCTTTCGCGGCCAAAGAGCAGGGTACACCGGAAACAGTCAATAAAGACGTTAAGCTACAGCACGTTGTGGCAAAAGTGACGTTAAAGACCACTACCGATATCACTTTTGGAGACAGTCGCACTATCAGCCTGTCCGCTTCGTGCGCGTCCACATATAACGTACAAACACCTTCCGCTTCGAGTTTTGAAGACAAAAGTATCTCCAAGGAAATGACAGATGCAAGTCTTGCCGCAAACAGCGAAGTGCTGACAACCTACACCATCCCCAATCCGGACGACAAGGCAGTCACATTCAGCGCACACGACTTGGCGCAGACTATTGACGTTGTCCCCCTCGTAGCCAATACGAATGTCACTTTGCAAGGCGACTTGTCAGCAAGCAATTCTAAATGGGGAGCGACAAGTAAATATGTACAGAAGCAAATTGACTACTTTTTCAAAGATGCAGATGGTACGTCCATAGGTATCCTGGAGAACGGTGTCTATAAATTTTATTTGTCAAAAGAAAACATGGCAGATTTAGAAGCGGTTTTAAGTGCTATTTTTCGTAAAAACGTAGAACTTAACCTTACAAGTGGTGGCACTATTTTCGAGGAAGTCTTGGATAATGACTATACTTTTACAATAAAAAATCAAAATTTTAGTGAGTATTTAGATGTTTTAATAAACAACAACTCAATCTATCAAATTATATATAATATTTATCACGAGGATTTCTATACAGATTTTTCAGCCATTTCAGATAAATTGAATCAACCAACTGAATAAGTATACACAAACAAGCGAAGATGTGAGGCAAACTGCACTCATAGCCAACCGCTTCCAATGGCATTCGCCATATAAAACCAACGTGACGACGATTTGTTGACAAATAAAAAAATGATGAACAAGAAAGCAACAGTTTTGATGTTGGCGACCGCAGCGTTGCTGGCATCCTGCAGCCAAGACGACGCGCTGCAAAACACAGTGAACAACAACGAGGGTCTGAAGCCGATGACCATCACCGCCTCCCTGCCCACGGACGGGATGCAGACACGCGCCCAGGCAGAGGGCGATGCCGCCGCTGCGCGCTGCTACGTGCAGATACTCAAAGGCGATGGCACGGAATTGGAGGACAACAATTCCGATGTGAAAAAAATGACACTTTCACCAGACGGCACTTTCACCACCACGGTGTACCTCAATGAGGGCGCAACCTACGACTTCCTCTTCTGGGCGAACACGGAAGCTGACGGGACTGCCGCTCCGGCCGATTTGCAAGCCGTGGATTACACTAATGGGCAGACCATCGCATGGGCAGGAAATGACTTGGATAAGCAGTGGAGCGCGAATGGCATAAACGTGACATTAAGCCATGTCGTTTCCCGTATGACCGTGATGACGGAATCTAAGTTCGAGGCCAGTGACGCATGGCCGCTTACCGTCACCGTGCCGACCGTGTACAACAAGTACAACGTGGCAGAGGGAAAAGTAGTGGCAGGGACGACTGTAGCCAACGGCTACACGTTTGAGGCCGCCAACAGGACTTATAATAATGGTGACGAAGTAGGCCATTTCTACGTCTTGGGCGACGGCAGCACACAGAAACTTGCCTTGCATTACGACGGTCCGTTAGAAAATCCGGCCATTGACATCCCTGAAGTACCTGTTTCAGCCAACACCCACATCACGCTGACGAGCGACATCTACCACGCCGGACTGGTTGAGGGCAATATCACGGCCACAGTGAGCACGGATTGGGGCTATGAAGAAACGGAAGACTTTGGCTCTGACCCCACCATCTCCGAATGGGGAGACGGCGGCCACACTGGCTATTGATGGGGAAGCGAACTAGCTGATCCTGTCAGCGTAAAAGGAGACTAAAA
The DNA here is from genome assembly GCA_944321635.1 of uncultured Bacteroidaceae bacterium. GTDB lineage: Bacteria > Bacteroidota > Bacteroidia > Bacteroidales > Bacteroidaceae > Avibacteroides. Next base: position 95,102 of record CALULY010000010.1, read on the forward strand.
AAACAGATAAAATACAAGTGTTCTTTGAAAGATTTTGTGTAGAAAGGGGATTGTTTTGCCCAATGTAACTAACTTTGCATTTGTAAACTATAATGCAGAAAATCATGGCATTAGAAATTAAAGCAATCCCCACGCTGAAAGGCAAGGAAGCTGAACGCTTCGTGAAAGAGGCGGACAAGGCTTACCAGAGCAAAGAGAAAACTGATTTCAGCAAGCAGGTGAAGATAGCCCGTGCCATATTGAGAAAAGCCAATATGCTGTAAGCATGGGATTCCTGTTAGACGAATGCAGCTTCTCACCGTTAGACGAGGCAGTCATCGCGGAATGCCGCCCTTTCTCGTGTGGCAACGCCGACTTGGACGAGTTTTTCCAGCATGACGCCCCGCTTTACAGCAAGCAGATGCTGGGTAAGAGCTATTGCTTCAGGTTGGACAAGGACTCTTCTGTCATTGTCTGCGCTTTCACGCTTTCCAACGACAGCATCCGCGTGGATATGTTGCCGAACAGCAGGGAAAAGAAAGTGCGGAAGAACATCCCGCGTTCCAAACAGATGCGCCGCTATCCGGGTGTGCTGATTGGACGGTTAGGCATCAACGTGGACTTCGCCCATCGCGGCATAGGCAGCGAGCTGATGGAGTTCATCAAGTCGTGGTTCTTGGATGCCGGCAACAAGACAGGATGCCGCTTCCTTATCGTGGATGCCTACAACGAGGAGATACCGTTGGGGTATTACCAAAAGAACGGCTTTGCCTTCTTGTTTTCCAGCGAGAGCCAGGAAGCGGAGAATACCGGTTTTGACAAGGACACGAAACTGCGGACGCGGCTGATGTACTTTGACTTGATTTCGTTGGTCGGTGAACAAGAGTGACAGCGAAATCTTCTGTCCCACAAAGACACTCCCTTTTCTACACGATTTCTTTCATCGCCACGCTTGTTGCCATATAAAGACAACAAGAACGATGAACAACATCAAACGAAACATTTTCCTGATGCTGGCAGCCGCCGTGCTGCTGGCATCCTGCAGCCAGGACGAAGTGATGACGGACACGGGGCATGACGGCCTCGTGCCCGTCACCCTCTCTGCTGCCGTTGGCAATGGCGTGCAGACGCGCGCCACCCCTGACGGCGAGGCAAAGCGTTGCAAGATACAAATCCTCGAAAAGAACGGAGAGGGATGGCAAAACGCCGTAGGAGTTGAAACGAATCCTATTGATATGGAACAAGACGTGGATAACCCTGCGCGGTTTACCCTTACCGGCGTTATGCTGAACCCGGATAAAGAATACACCTTCCTCTTTTGGGCTGACGAGGACAAGGATTCCTACGATGCCAGCGATTTAGAGAATGTCAAAATCGTAAATGGTAATGCAACGAATATAGCTTGGCAGGGAAAAGCGGAGTGGAAAAAAGATATGCCCACGACCATCACTGCCGAACTCACCCACGCCGTTGCGAAAGTGACCCTGAATTCCACAACTGTCGTGGAAAGCGGACGACCATTTGTCCTTTCCAACCTGACGGAATACAATGGCTTCGATGTGATGAATGGCACGGCAAATGGTGAAATCGTCACTCCCGAACATAAAGGCACCGACACTGGTGCTTCGGGCGATTTGCTATCTTTCTATGCCTTGGTAACAGGTGAAAACCAAGAACTCAAGCTCACTTCCGGGGAAGGCGGCGGCGTGGTGTCCATTCCGAATGTGCCACTCGCCCCGAATACGCACGTCATCCTGAAAGGCGATGTGCAGGGTGCCGGATGGACCACGGTCAACTTCACGGCAAGCATCGACGGAAATTGGGACAACACGGCAACAGAAATCATCGGACTGGAGATCGCCGATGACGGCACATACATCGTGTCTTCTCCTGCGGCCTTGCAGGCTTGGGCGACAGCCGTACAAAGCAATCCGTCATTGAACTGCACCCTCGCCGACAACATCACCCTGTCCGAAGCTTACAGATGGCGGAAGCAATTGGACAACCGTAGGAAATTTTGCGGGCACTTTTGACGGCGCAGGGCACACCATCACAGGCTTGACGGGTACAGCGGGTTTCTTCGACAAGATAGATATAAATGGTGTAGTGAAGAATCTGAATTTGGAAAACGTAGAGATAACAACAAGCGGTTGTGGTGCAATAGCAAGAGAAAGCTCCGGAACTATCACCGCTTGTTCGGTAAAAGGTTCTGTAGAGGGTTCTTCTAATTCAACCGCTCAGGGTGTCGGCGGTATAGTGGGATACAACAATGCAGGCACTGTTTCCGGCTGTTCGATGGAGGGCACTGTGACAAATTCAGGAATGTATGTAGGCGGAATAGTTGGACTATGTTATAATGGGAGTGTTATCGATTGCCATTTTTCCGCCACGGTTACAGGTACAGCTGATGTTGGTGGCGTTGTAGGGAAGCAATACGGGATTAACGCTAAAGTTATTGCCTCTTCTTCCACTGGCGATGTAACCGCCACGAGAACCAACGATAATTCTTATGTCGGCGGAGTGGTAGGACATGCCAATGGTGGTTTCATTATTTGCTGCTATGCCACAGGTGACATAAGCGGGCAACATCAGCAGGTCGACGGTGTGGTTGGTTATAACGCTAGTACCATCATCGCCTGTTATCATGCAGAAGGTAACGTTTCCGGAACAGACCACGTTGGTGGAGTGGTCGGCTATAACGGCCGTAGTACCATAACCGCTTGCTACTGGAATAATGACGTGGATAATGGAATCGGTACCGATGAAACCAATGTCGGCGAAGCCACGAAAGTGGACGGCAACTGGACGGATGTCGTAACCGCGATGAACGCCGCCCTGGCTGATTATGATTGGGAGTGGAGTCTTGATACTACTAATCCCGATGCGTTGCCGACACCGGTAAAGAAAGAGACAAATTGATTTTGAGGCGTTATGAGAAAGCTCATTGAAAGAATGGTGTTCTACATCCGCTATGAAATGACCGAAGATGTCAAGGCGCGGATTGAAATGGGCATATTGTGCGGAGTAATGCTCATCGCTCTCGGCGTGTTTGGCTACAGCCTGTACGTCTTATATCGTCAATAGCAGCAGATAACTTTCCTGGCGAATGACATATCCCCCACCCCGGCGGATATGTCATCCGCCAGCCATGAGCATAAGGATTTGCAATCCTCTGAACATCCGCACCATCAACAATAGGATTACAAACAGACAAATTTCAGCGAAAATGACGATAGGTGCACCGATGACAATCCGTCTACGGGAAAATTGCCGATGCAAGTCGTGATACGCCGCGCATTGAGGTAAAATGTCTAATTTTGCGGCACTGTACATAATTAAAAAAACACAATGACGCACACTGACGGCAGTACTATATGCGCCATCGCCACCCCGCCAGGCGGTGCATTGGGGATAATCAGGGTTTCAGGGACAAAAGCCACAGAGACGGTTGACAAATTCTTCCGCCCGGCCAAAGGCAGCCCGTTCCCACAACGCAAAGGCGGCACAGCAACATTTGGCACGATTGTTGACGGCAACGAAGTGCTGGACGAAGTAGTCGTCACGCTGTTCCGCGCCCCACACTCCTACACTGGCGAGGACACAGTGGAAATCTCATGTCACGGGTCGGAATACATCATGAGCCGTGCACTCCAGCTGCTAATCGCCAACGATGGATGCCGCATGGCACAACCTGGTGAATACACCTTGCGGGCATTCTTGAACGGCAAGATCGACCTCAGTCAAGCAGAGGCCGTAGCAGATGTGATAGCATCGACCTCAAAAGCCGCACACGATGTGGCAATCAAGCAGATGCGCGGCGGCTTCAGCCACAAGTTGAAAGGGCTGCAGGAAAAATTGCTGCACCTCACTTCGCTGATGGAACTCGAATTGGACTTCAGCGACCATGAGGAACTCGAATTTGCCGATAGGAGGGAACTGAAAAGCCTTTGTCTTGAGATTGAAACAGAAATCTCAAGGCTCTGCGACTCTTTCACCATCGGCAATGCCATGAAAAATGGCATCCCAGTCGCCATCGTCGGAGAAACCAACACAGGCAAGTCAACCCTGCTCAACGTCCTGCTCAATGATGACAAGGCCATTGTCAGCGACATCAAAGGCACCACACGCGACATCATAGAGGACACTGCCAGCATAGGCGGCGTCATGTTCCGTTTCATCGACACCGCCGGCATCCGCGAAACAAACGACAAGGTCGAATGCATGGGCATTGCAAAGACATTCAAGGCCATCGAGCAGGCATCCATCGTCCTGCTGATGCTCGACGCATCGACGGCAATGTTCCAATGGACGGAACTGGCAGACAAAGTACTGCCACTGTGCAAAGACAAACAGGTGATTGTGGCCTTCAACAAGAGCGACCTCATCGCAGAGGGACACGAGGCACTCATCGGGAAGCTCATCCCCGACGGATTGACTACCATATTCATTTCAGCTAAAGGGAAGAAAAACATCCCTGCACTAAAGCAACTGATCATGCAAGCATCATCCCTCAACCAGGTCAGTGACGAGGACGTGATAGTCACTAACACCCGCCACCTGAACGCACTGAGACTGTCGCTCGGATGCATCAAACGCGTCAACGAAGGCCTTGACGCCAATATCCCCACCGACCTCGTGTCCCAAGACTTGCGCGAATGCATCTACCACCTCTCAGACATCGCCGGCGAAGTAACCACCGACGCTGTACTTGGGAACATCTTTGAACATTTTTGCATCGGCAAATAAATACTTGATTATCAAATAGTTAAATTGATTAATATGGCGCTCTTTACGGGCGCCTTTTTTGTTGCTCAAGTATCGTTGATAATCGTTGCTAAGCCTTTTTACG
>CALULY010000011.1 GCA_944321635.1 uncultured Bacteroidaceae bacterium
ACGATGAGACTGCGTTTGCCGGCGGCAAGCCCTTCTTTCAACAATTTGCTGAAATTCTCCCACTGCATCGACGAGGTGTCTTGGAACTCGTCAATCATTATGTGGTCAATGCGTCCACCCAGCTTCTCATATATGAACGACGGGTCATCATCCCCGATCATCTCGCGCAACATATTGTTGGTGTCTGCAAGCAGGAAACGGTTCTGTTCCTCGTTTTGTCTTTGCAACGTCATGGAGATGCTATCGAGCAGGCTCAGGTTGTTCACGTTCCTCAATGCGAGGTCGGCAGTGTTTATGATGCGGTTGGCAGTCCGTCGCATTTCATCCGTTTCCAGCATCAGTCTTGCCAATCTGGGAGCAATGTCTTTTGCTGTTGCTGGAGACTTCTTGCTTGTCCACTTGTCAGGATCGGCAGCGGCTTCATCATACGTCTTGATACAGAATTTGTCATCAGACATAATCCCGTTTGACAACTTGACGAAAAAGCCGCAAGGCCCACGGCTACCGTTCTTGAAGTCCTGCAAGGCAAGTCCGTTCTCGCGGAGCAGCCCTTCAAACGCCTCGACCTGCACGGCTATTGATTGCGTGGCTGTCTCCTTTTGCAGCGACAGCATCCTCTTGAAGCTATCGATGGTCTCGGGCGACGGGTTGACCTTTTGCGCGGCATAAGTCTCATCAAATATGTGGCGGGAAAAAGACTTTATGCTTGAATCTATCTTCCAACCCTTGTCGTCAGTCAAACGTTCCTCGATGTATCGCAGGATGACCTGCAACAATTGCCGGTTGTTGTGGAGGCCCTCAAGCAGTGCATCGACCGCTTCGTCAAGGGCACGGCCTGAATCAAGTTCGACGTTGAAACTCGTGCTTAGCCTCAATTCATGGGCAAGTTGCTTCAACACCCTTTGGAAGAACGAGTCAATCGTCTCGACACGGAAGTTGCTGTAATCACCAAGGATGACCGACAGGGCCTTTTGAGCACGGTCTTTTATAAAATCGCTCGTGAAGTCGGGATTCCTCTCTTGCAACACAGCGCGGTAGGCTTTTGATGACCCCAGCCCGTTGGCAAGGCCATAGAGCTGCGAGAGTATCCTTGTCTTCATCTCGACAGTCGCCTTGTTGGTGAAAGTCACCGCAAGCGTCCTTTTATAAGACGAGATGTCCCTCAGCAGCATCTCGATGTACTCGACCGAGAGAGTGAACGTCTTCCCGCTGCCAGCCGATGCCTTGTATATGATCAAATCGCGATGACTGCCGCCATCAATGTTCCTGTCTGCCATTTGCCCTTACGTTTTTTGATTGATGACTGCCCTCAAAGCTTGACAGTCGCATCCGTTCCGTCAACGAGACGCAACCTGACAATCAAGACATCGTTTGCATGAGCCTCATCCACCTGTATCGTCAGACCTGGATGCCGTGCTTCAAAGACTTTCACGCCGTCAACAGTCCACACAGTCACTGTCTCAATGTCGCCAATGCCTCGCAAGCCTATCACACTTCCATCTCTCGACAGGTTCACATCATCCAGCGGTGCAATCCCGACATCAGGATCTTCAGGCTCGACGCGATGCTCGACATACGGTTTTCCAACTGGATATATCTCAACGAGCGACGGGATGTTGTCACTATCCCATTCTATCTTCAACGCGGAGATGCTGTCCGTCTCTGACACATCAAACACAGTGGTGTTGCCAGCCAAAGCACCTATCTGTCCCCATTTTCCATCAGCGAGGAGTGAAACGGCAGGGGCATTGTCCGATTGTGTGAAATCCGTGTTTTGATAAATTGCAACGCTGTCTATCCTTATGTTCTCTATGAACCTGTAAACTATCTGACCCGCACCGTCCGCCAGATATGCATCATCAAGCAAACGGTCGGACAGGCAAGGGACATACACACCGTCCTCGTCAACCGCCTGGGCTATGCCGCTCGAAGTCTCTACGGTGAACTCTGCCACCTGCAACCATTCCTGCGTCGTCACAGACTTGAGCACCATCCGGACATATCTGACCACCTTGCCACCGGCATCGCACACAAAACGTCCGTCACCATCCAAGTCGTCCCGGGTGAACGAGGCTATTTCCTCCCAATCTGAAGCGTCATTGGAGACCTCGACAGATGTCTCGCCAGAAGGTCTGTCCGGGCCATTGAACTGCAACGAGACTTGATGCCGCGACGACTGCCCGCCAAAGTCAAGCATGATGTAATCACCAACCTCTTGCGCCGCATCACTCCAAAAGAATGTCAAGGCAGCGCCATCCACCACATTCGTTATGTCATAGGTGTCATACGTCCCCATGTTGGTACTTGGGGTGGCATCCTCAAATCCTGTCGCTTCCTCAAATGTGATTGCAAGCGAATCGACAGTCACGACGGCGGCATCACTTTCAGAAATGTTTTTTATCCTGAAATAAGCAAGTTCGCACCCCCCATCATCCACATCCGAAGCCGGCATCCACTCCTTGCCGCTGACCGAATGCTGCAATTGCAAATTGCCGTCCAAGCCGTCAAACACTCCGGCGAAGTTTGCTTCCTTTATTTCGTTAAGGTTCACACCCACATATTCGCTTGCGCCGAGAGTGATGCCATCCAGCCCGCGCAGCACCACGGTCTTGAGTCTCTCATCGACCTCGACACTGCCGGGCAAGGCATCGAGGTTGGTGATCGGTTCTGCCCCTTCCGCCCTTTCAGGCAAGGAAATGGAAAAGTCATCAATGAGCCCGGCAATGTATTCGACAAACGGTTCCATCTTTTGCTGCGACGGGAAGGCTTCCTGGTATCTCACCGTGACATCATTGCCCGACCCCTCAAACACCCTGACGATGTGCGCAGAGTCGTTGTGCAACGAGTTGACAGACATCTTGATCTTGGTGCTTAGGGTCCACGCCGTCTCGTCGGCATTCATCATGTAGGTGATGGCATCGCAGATGATGCCCGTCATGCTCTTGAGCTTTGCCACCCAAGGGGCAATGTCGGCATACATAAGCGAGCAACGCGGGTCATCCATCCCTTCCATCCCCTCCAACTTGATGCAGGCATCGTTGATGGCACGCGCCTTCTCCAGCAAAGTCGCGGCGCACGATGGCAGCACGCCTGGCGTGTACTCCGACCTGAATGTCTCGTACAACGCCGTCAATTCGCTGTCCTCGACCAGCGCGTCAGAGTTTGCCGCGAACAGCCGCAAGGCATCCCGCAGCTCCGCATCCTCATACTCGAAATCAAAGAACGCCTCCCAACTGTCCGTGGCGTCAAACTGCCCTGGATTCCACGAGTAGTCTGCCGCCCCAAACAATGCCACCTTTGAGGCGTTGCCCTGCGTCATCGGGTTCAACACCAAGCCGAGCATAGTGTTGATCGGCCCGTCATCCTCTATCGTCCAGTGGGTCGTCAGCTCACGCATATACAACCTCTCGTCATGGTCGTCGTTGACCGGATTGTTCCACCACATGACGGCATTGCGCCCCACCCTTGATGCCATGTCGGCGCACGACAGACCACGTATGTTGGAAAAGCAGTCATAACCGGTGAAAGCTATGACCACCTCGTCATCGACATCGGCAAGGTCATACAACGTATAGGAAGCCCCGTAGTTGAGCGCGTAGGCCGTCGGAACGAAGAACAACGGTGCTACCCCATCCTCCCCCTCGCTGCCATAGGCTTCGCGCAGCCTCTTCTGGGTCTGGTCGGCAAGACGAGCCTGCAAAGCGCCCGACGGGGTGTAGGTCATGTCATCGATGAACACGCCGAAGCCCCTTACCCCCAACTCGTACATGTGGGCAAATTTCTCCATGATGTCGGACACGCCCTGGTCTATGCCTGCCTCGCTTGAGAAGCTGATGCCGTTTTGCAACGCAGGATGTATCGCCCACACGAAATCCACATTGCAAACCTCAGCCTCGCGGGTGATTGCCCTGAAGTCGTCTTGCGACAGCACGCCGTTGTGCTCCTGCTGCTCGGTCAACTGAGTGGGATAGTCCTCGCGCCACTGTCCGAGGTGATAAGGGTCGGACTTGGGGCCGTAGATGAAAGTGTTCATCTTGTAACGCTTGCAGAACCTGAGCAACTCGCTGATTGTCTCGGTCGAATAGGGTATGCCATAGAATCCCTCCACAATGCCCCTGAACCTCGTGTGGGCATAGTCGTCAATCTCAAGCCCCGGGAGGCTCTCACCGCCCGTCGGCTTCAGGAGCTGGTCGAGGCTGGCCATGGCATAGAACTCCGACCCGTCGCCATTGCCGAGCACGAGGATGTCACCATTGGCATGATTGCCGTTGACCCTGATGAGATGCTGGTCAAACCTGTTGCCGGCCGCATCAAACACCGAGCGGTCAACGCCGTGCGTGTCAGCGTAGGCATCAACCGCCCCGCCCGACCCGTTCACCCCAAGCAGAATGTTGGTCTGGCTGTCGGTCGGCGATGATGACCGCGAGGCGGCTATGCCATACGAGCCGAGCACCTCCATGAGACGGTCAACAGAGACCTGAGGCACACCGTCCTCGACGACGAGGTTGACAGTGCGGGTGACGGCCACGGTCGTCCCGTCGGCCACACAGCGTTGGGGCACCGGACGGATGTCCTGCCCATACACGAAAACGCCAGTTGCCAGCAAGGCGGCAAGCGCGGCAATCTTGATCTTTGTCATAACTGTTAACGTGAAAATGTCTTTGTCAATGAATGCGAATATAGGCATTTTGCGGCATTTCTCCCACCCGCGCGCCGCAACATCCGGCCTATCAGTCAAAAAGGTCGGATGTACCGGGCAAAAAGGTCTGATGTTTTCTACGAAAAGGTCAGATGTTTTAAGCAAAAGGGTTCTTTGTAAGTGCGACTTACAAAGGTTGTAAGTGCCAGTTACAAAGATTGTAAGTCGCACTTACAAAAGACGACATCGCCATGGCGCGCCGACACCCGTCCCGGATGCCCGGGCATGATGCCGCCGCCACGCCGTCAATCCGAGCTGCGGGTCGCTTGCCTGGCGAGTTGCTGGAACACGTCGTCCATCGTGCGTGCTGCGTATTGCCGCTTGAGACCGTCGGGGGTGTCGAGGGCTTTTATCCTGCCGTCCACCATGATCGAGACGCGGTCGCAGTACTCCGCCTCGTCCATGTAGTGAGTGGTGACAAAAACAGTTATGCCACGGTCGGCAGCGCGGTAGATGAGTTCCCAAAACTGGCGGCGAGTCACCGGGTCAACGCCGCCGGTCGGCTCGTCGAGGAACACGACCTTGGGCTCATGGAAGATCGAGACCGAGAATGCCAGCTTTTGCTTCCAGCCCAGCGGCAGGGACTTGACAATGGTGCCGCGCTCGGCCTCCAGCCCGAGCTCGCCGAGCATCTCATCGGTCTTGGCGGCGATCTGCTTGCCTCCCATGCCATATATGCCGCCAAAGAGGCGCAGGTTCTCCCACACGCGCAAATCCTCGTAGAGCGAGAACTTCTGGCTCATATACCCTATGCTTCTCTTCACCATCTCGGGCTGGGTGGATATGTCATATCCTGCCACCACACCCCGACCCGATGTCGGGACGCTCAACCCGCAGAGCATCCTCATGGCAGTTGTCTTGCCCGCGCCATTGGCCCCGAGGAAGCCGAATATCTCCCCGCGCGCCACGTCAAACGTTATCCCATCGACGGCAGTGAACCGTCCGAAACGCTTGGTCAGGCGGTCTGTGATTATCACCTTGTCATTCATGGCTATTGGAATTGGAGAGCAACATGAAACAATCCTCCACCGACGGGCTTATGGCAGACACCGAGACGGACGAGTGGCCGAGTGCGGCGAGATAGGCTTTGAGCTGCCCAGGCGAGCCCTGCCCGTCGAATGTGACATGATAGGCATCCCCGAACGAGAACGACGATTGCAGGTGGCCATAGCCGCGCAAGTCCATGAGCAACTGGTGCATCTTGTCCGACCGCACAGCCCAGAGCGTCCGGGGATAGTGTGAGACGATGCCGGCGGGAGTGTCAACGCCAAGGAAACGCCCTCCTTGCATCAAGGCTATGCGGTCGCACAGCGTTGCCTCGTCCATGTAGGGGGTGGAGACGAGGATGGTGATCCCCTGCCGCTTCAACCTGAGCAGCATCGCCCAGAACTCTTTGCGCGAGACGGGGTCAACGCCCGTCGTGGGTTCGTCAAGGAACAAGACGGACGGTTTGTGGATGAGCGCGCAGCTCAAAGCCAGCTTTTGCTTCATCCCACCCGAGAGCTTCCCAGCCTTGCGGTGCTTGAACGGCTCGATTTGCTTGTAGATGTCCTCGATGAGATGGTAGTTCTCCTTAACTGTCGTGCCGAACACTGTGGCAAAAAATTCCAGGTTCTCCTCCACGGTCAAGTCTTGGTAGAGCGAGAACTTGCCGGGCATATAGCCTATCATGTCGCGTATCCGCTTGTAGTCCCGCACCACGTCGTGCCCCATGACCGATGCCGAGCCGCTGTCGGCAAGGAGCAGCGTGGTGAGGATGCGGAACAAGGTGGTCTTGCCTGCCCCGTCTGGACCTATGAGCCCGTAGATTTCGCCTTCATCGACGGCGAATGTCAGGCCGCGCAACGCTTGCACCTTGCCGTAGGTCTTGGTGACATCATGCACTTGGACTGCTTTCATTGTTGCCGGTCGCTAAGGTTGATTCAGTTGTTTGTGACGTATTTGAGATTGTAGATGGACATCAACAGCTCGATCTCGTGCACCAACTTGTCCTGGATTGCGGCCTGCTCGGCGTTTATGTCGCGTGTCAGGTCCGTGCCCGAGATTGTCCCGTTGGCCATCTTGGCTTGAGATGCCTCCTTGACAGAACGCCGCAGGGCTATGATTTCATCGTCGTACTTGAGTTGTTCGACATAGTTGTCGATTGCCGTAGTGCGCTGCGCCACGTCGAGTGATGTGTTGAAGATGAATGTCTCACGCTGCGTCTCGATCATCTGCCTGCTGGTGGCAATCCGCCGCTGGTCATTGCGCTTGGTGTAGAATCCTCCGATGTTCCACGTCAGGCGTACCCCGGCGACATAGTAGGGCTTGAAGTCGTCATCAAGCACATCCAGTCCTGGCCTGCCCAGGCCTCCCGTGACGAACAATCCGAGGCGCGGTGTCAATCCGGAGACGATGCGGTCGTCTTGCGCTTGCAAATTGCGGATCTGGGCGTCAAACAGAGCCAGTTCGGGACGGTTGTTCTCCACTGTTGAGGGGCGTGACGGCACGGGCTTGACCAACGTCGTACCGGGAGTGATTTCTTCCCCGATGAGTTGCGACAGCATGGCGGCGTAGGCTTGCCGGGTGCTGGTGAACTTCACTTCGTTTTGTTTCGCCTTCAGCAAATCGACTTTCAAGGCATCAAGGTCGGACTGGTTGGCGATGCCATTGCGCAGGTAGGACTCGACTTGCCGGCAATTGCGCTCCAGCTCGTCTTGCAGCAGGCGGATTTGCTCAATCTGCGCGTCGGCAAGCAGTATGCCGAAAAAGAGTTGGTTGACCCTCTCGTTGATGGCGTAGACGGAGACATCCAGGTTCCTCTGGTCAACCTCGGCTTGGGTTCGCAGATTTTCCTTGGCGGCACGGACAGCACCACCGTCCCAGATGGGTTGGTTGAGGTCAAGGGTGAGCTTGTACTGGTCTTTGCTGACGGTCGGAATCTCTATACCCCTAAATCCCATGGCATCAAGGTCGAGCGGTATCTGCGTCACGTCCGACTGGTAGGTAGCCTGCGCCGAGAAGTTGAGTTGCGGCAAGTAGCCCCGCCGTGCGTTGGAGAGGTTGTAGTCCTTGGTTTTCTCTATCAGACCTCGCTGACGGATGAGTGGATAGTTGGCTTGCGCCTTGCGGTAACATTCCTCCACCGTGAGCTGCGCCCAGCAAGCACAGTTGCAGGCTATGGCGAGGATGAGTGTCGTGATTGCGGCTTTCATATCAATCTATATTTGCTTGGCATGACAGTCATGCGAGGATGTCGCGCTGCCGCTCAAGCAATGTTGGCGGCAGTTGTAAACGACGTAAATATATGGTGATTTCATCTAACTGCACTTGCATTTGCGCTCATTTTCCTAAAAAAGAGACCGCACCATGCCGGTCGCACGGTGCGGTCTCACTTGTCTTTGTCGCTGGGAGGCTGTTGCCTGTCAGCGTTGTCCTTTGCGTTTCCTCTGTTCCTCAAGGATGCGCTCCTGCTCCTTTTGCATCTGCTCAAGGCGTTGCATGAACCCTGATTGCTTGCGAGGCTTCTTGAGGTTCTCTTCGAGCTTGGCTCTCAGTTTGGCCTTGTCAAGGGTCTTTTCAAGTATGAGCATGATCACAATGCTGAACACCGTCGATAGGAAGTAGTAATAGTTCAATCCGGACGGGTAGTCATTGAGGATGAAGATGAACATCAGCGGCATGAGATACATGAACCACTTCATGAACGCCATACCCTCTTGCTGCATGGGCTGCTGCTTTTGCATGTAATAGGTATTTGCAAGCGTCGTGATGCACATAAGCAAGCAGAAGAGGCTTATGTGATTGCCTATCAAAGGCACGTGAGCGCCCCAGCTGATCACCGCGTCGTAGGACGAAAGGTCGTCAGCCCACAGGAAACTCTGCTGACGCAACTCGATGGCAGACGGGACAAACATGAAGAGGGCAAACAACACCGGCATTTGGAGAAGCATCGGAAGGCATCCTCCCATCGGACTTACTCCATAGCGGGAATAGAGTGCCATCGTCTCCTGTTGCTTGCGCATCGCGTCTTCCTGGTTGGGATACTTTTTGTTTATCGCATCTATCTCGGGACGAAGTGCCTTCATCTTGGCCGTTGACATGAACGACTTGTACTGGAAGGGGAATATCACGAGTTTGACAATCACTGTCATTATCAACAGGATGAGACCCATGCTCAGCCCACAACTTGTCAACCAGTCAAATAGTGGGATTGTGAAGATGCGGTTCACCCAACGGAACAGCACCCAACCGAGATTGACAAGTCGTTGGAGTTCGTAATCCTTGCCAAGAGTGTCGTCGATGTCCTTGAGTGTGTTGAAATGATTGGGACCGATGTAAAAGAGCATATCGTTGGAAGCCCCGTCCGTCGTGTCGAAATCAATGCGTGCCGTTGTCGTGAACTTCTTGAGATAGCCCTCGTCCTCGTTGAGCATCGATGACTCGACAGCGGTGTTTGAGAAACCATTGTCACATATCCATGCCGTCGAGAAGAACTGGTTTTTGTAGCCCACCCATTGTGTCAGGCCTTCAATCTCATCACTGTCGTTGCCGCCAGTAGAGAGATTGTCAACATCACCGTCCATGGTGCGGTACATGAGCTCCGTCCTTGTGTTTTCAAACGTGGCACTGCGCTCCTGCTGCCGAGTGTCTTGCGTCCAACTCACGTCGATGGTCTTGTCACCTTGCGACAACAATCCCGCCATGCCGTGCGGCACGATTGAGAAGTTGACAAGATAGCTGCCACTGTGCACCGCATAACGGAAATCGACATAGCTCGCGCTGTCGGCCTGAAGCCTCATCGTGAGCGTCGTGTCAGTGTGCTCGACAGGTGTTAAGTAGTAGTTGGCGGTGTTGTAGACTGTGCCATTGCCCTTGAGTTTGAAGTCAAAGCGGGCATCGCCGTCACCAAACAGAGTGAGCGGCTGGCCTTGTTGGTCGTTGTATTCCTTTAGAGTCGCCTTTGCAAGCGTTCCTCCTTTGGTCGCAACCTCAAGGTCGAAGAGCTCGTTGCCTATCTTTACTTGCAAATCTTCGCCTGCCGCAGCGCGTCCAAACAGTGCATTGGTGTCGCGCAACGCCTCTTGCGCGGCGACACGCTCTGCCTGGCGAGCTGTCTCAAGCCTTTGCTCCAGCGCGGCAATCGAGTCATTGTAGTGTTGGATCTGCTCTATTTCCTCCTGGGACGGACGGCTGAAGTAGCTGAATCCTATCAACACGAGGGCAATCAGGACGAAACCCGTGATTGTGTTCTTATCCATATACGGTTGTACTCGTTATTTCGTGATGGCTGCTTTGATGAAACTCAGGAAAAGCGGGTGCGGATGCAGCACAGTGCTGCTGTATTCGGGATGGAATTGCACGCCAACATACCATTTGTGTTCTGGCAATTCGATGATTTCAACGAGATCCGACTCCGGATTGATGCCCGAACAAACCATGCCCTTGCTCTCAAACTCGCCACGGTACTTGTTGTTGAACTCATAACGATGGCGGTGACGCTCGCGGATATGCTCTGTCTTGTAGGCTTCATACGCCCTCGAACCTTTTTTCACCAGACACTCGTATGCTCCAAGTCGCATGGTACCACCCATGTCGGTGATTGATTTTTGTTCCTCCATCAAGTCAATGACATTGTGAGGTGTCTTCTCGTCCATCTCCACGGAGTTTGCATCAGCATATCCCAATACATCACGAGCAAACTCGATTGCCATGCATTGCATTCCAAGGCAAATGCCAAACGTCGGGATGTTGTGCGTCCTCGTATATTTCGCTGCAATGAATTTGCCCTCGATGCCACGTTGCCCGAAACCGGGGCAGATGATCACGCCGTCGATGCCTTTGAGTTTTTCCTCGATGTTCTCATCTGTCACGTTCTCTGACTGTATGTAGGTGATTTTGAGCTTCCTGTCGTTGTAGGTTGCCGACTGCGACAAAGATTCAAGGATGGACTTGTAGGCATCTTGCAGCTCGACATATTTGCCGACGAGTGCGATGTTGACGACCTCTGTTGCTTTTTCCCGCCTCTCAAGGAAGTGTCTCCAAGGCAACATGGCAGGACGCTCGCCGATGGGAAGCCCTGTCTTGCGCAGGATTGTCTCGTCCAATCCCTGCTCTTGCATCTTGAGCGGGACTTGGTAGATAGTCGGGACATCGACAGATTGGACGACCGCCGACTCCTCGACGTTGCAAAACAACGCCACTTTTTTCCTGACGTTCTCGTTCAATTCATGCTCGGCACGCAGCACGAGGATGTCGGGTTGTATGCCCACCGATTGCAATTCCTTGACGGAATGTTGTGTCGGTTTGGTCTTGAGTTCCTTGGCTGCGGCGAGAAACGGGACGTATGTCAAGTGGACACACAATGCATCGCGTCCCAATTCCCACTTCATCTGGCGGATGCTCTCCAGATAGGGCAACGACTCGATGTCACCCACGGTGCCGCCAATCTCGGTGATAACGAAGTCATATTTGTACTTCGTCCCAAGGAGTTTTATATTTCTCTTGATTTCATCGGTGATGTGCGGGATGACCTGTATGGTCTTGCCAAGGTAATCACCGCGCCTTTCCTTGTCAATCACGCTTTTGTAGATGCGCCCTGTCGTGATGTTGTTGGCCTTTGTGGTCTCTATCCCGAGGAATCTCTCGTAGTGTCCCAGGTCCAAGTCCGCCTCATGCCCATCGACAGTCACGTAGCATTCGCCGTGCTCGTATGGGTTAAGCGTCCCCGGGTCGATATTGATGTAGGGATCGAACTTTTGTATCGTTACCTTGTATCCCCTCGCCTGGAGGAGTTTGCCTATTGATGAGGAAATGATGCCCTTGCCCAACGACGAGGCCACTCCTCCTGTGACGAAAATGTATTTGGTATCTCCCACTTTGGTATAATTATATAGGTTGTTATCACTCTGTTTTGACAACGCAAAGGCATTGCAAATAATGTCGGCAAAATTAGTAAATTAAGATTAATTGCACGTCCGACGGCCAAACTAAAATCGGATTACGTGATTAGCGCGCGATTGTCCGAAGAGATTTGCAGATATTAATGGCAATAGTCGAAGTCGGTCATGCCTCAAACATTTTTCTTACTTCTTTGTCGAAATCGGAGTTGATGCGTTGCGTACGGTTGAATATGTCGTACTCGCTTTCGGCCTTCGCCTTTGCTTGTGCCGTGGATATACGCCCTTTGTCGGGCAAGATCTTATAGTCATTGAATGTCAGGAATTTGTCCACGCTTGCTGCAAACTGTTCCATGGTAAAAGGGTTTTGACGCTCGATTTGGTTCTCAATGTAGTCGAAATAGGCACTTACAGCACGCTCCAATTGCCGGATTTGTTTCGCGTCCAGATAGTTTTTTGCCACCGTGACATCCGATTTGAGTATACGCCCGTCGGGTGAGTTCTTCCACGTGGTCAGCCCCATGTGCTCCTTTGTATGGTCTGCCTTGGTGTAGACGATTTCAGCTGCGGTCTGTCCGGTGATGGCATAGTGGAAGCGGTTTTGCACCATCGCGTAAAAATCCTTTGTCGTGGGGGAGTTGCGGTCATAGTCTGTACTGCATTCGGCATAGATGTCAGTGAGCTGTTGCCAGATGCGCCGTTCACTTGCACGGATTGAGCGTACCCTCTCAAGCAACTCGCGGAAGTAGTCTTTGCCAAACACGGCAGTCCCTTGCTTCAGCCTGTCATCGTCCAGCACGAAGCCTTTACGGATATATTCGTTGAGTATCTTTGTTGCCCACTGGCGGAAGCGGGTGGCTCTCATCGAGTTAACCCTATACCCGACAGCGATGATGGCATCAAGTGAGTAGAAGTCAATGCGCTCATTGACCATTCCACGGATGCCACGGTTAACGACTGTTTCCATTTTGGAAATAGTCGTATCCGGTTGCAGTTCCCCGGCCTCAAAGATGTTCTTCAGGTGCTTGCTTATGGCTGGGACACCTACCCCAAACAGTTGCGCCATAGCCTTTTGGGTGCACCATATCGTCTCGTCTTTGATGACGACCTGTACTTTGCCCTCCTCGTCGGGCATATTGTAAAGCAGGAATTGTATCTCGTTTGCCATGAGCCTTATTTCTTGGTATCGTTCAATTATTTAGGATGGTTATCACCCCGAGAAGTCCCCGTTTGAGATGTCAAAGAATCTGTTGAAGAACGCCTTTATCCGTTCGAGCACCGTCTGTATCTTCCCCTGCCGGTTGGCTGCCTTGTCGAAAGGGTTTATCGGGGGCATGATGCCGTCAAGCTCCATGCCGCCCTCGGGCACATAGCCGCGTTGGAAGGCGTCTGAGATGAACTCCACGGCTTTCTCTCTCCTCAAATGTTCCTCATCGACGATTTGGGCGAACTGCTGCCGTTTTTCATTGTTGACATACTGTCGCCACTGCGCATCCACATCACCGCTCGGCGTGAGTGAGTCGATGAACCGCTCGATCAGCTCCTTTTTGTCGCGCAAGTCAGGACTGGCATCTATCGACTTGTTGATCTGGACACAGATTTCCTTGTCTTGCCGGTGTCCCTCGTGATACTGCCTGACGAGATACAGGATGTAGTCGATGTTGACCTCCACCTGTTTGACCAGTTCCATCTCAAAGACGACATCATCGCTGATGTCCTCCTTGCCATGACGCTCACGGCGGTATTTGTCGGCCAGGTTCAGATAGACGCCGGTGTAATCCTGGATGTCCCTGTCAGCTATCGGGTCGGCTGTGGCAAACTGGTCGAAGCAACCGAGCAGGTTGCGCATCTTGAGGATGGTGCCAAACAGTCGTATGAATGCTTTCTCCGCCTTTTCCCCTAAAGGCAGTTCCCCGGCCTCCCATCCGGCCTGCAACTCGTCCAGATAGTCCTTGTAGCCCTTCACATGCTTGCCGGCCTCGTCGGTGTAGCCATTGAAGTAGTCCTCAAACGGCCTGAGGATGGTGATGCCCTTGGCCTGCGGGTCGCCGAAGAGCGAGAGGCATTTGTTGGTCGCGTCCTCAAGGTTGCGGAAACAGACGATGTTGCCGAAAGTCTTGATCGAGTTCAGGATGCGGTTGGTCCGGCTGTAGGCTTGCAGCAGCCCGTGATAGCGCAGGTTTTTGTCCACCCACAGCGTGTTGAGCGTGGTCGCGTCAAAGCCGGTGAGAAACATGTTGACGACGACGAGGATGTCTATCTCCCTGTTTTTCATCCGCAGCGACACGTCCTTGTAGTAGTTGGGAAATTTGTCCGCCGAGGTGTCATAGCTCGTGCCAAACATCGCGTTGTAGTCGGCGATGGCCATCTCAAGGAAGTCACGGCTGCCTGCGTCCAGCCCGTCGGTGCTGTCGCTGTTTTCCTCACGGTCGCCGTCCTCGGCATCCTGCTCGTTGGGGGCATAGCTGAAGATGGTCGCTATCTTCAGCCTTCTGTTTTCGGGCAACCCGTCAGTCAGCCGTCGCAACTCCTGGTAATAGAGCTTGGCGCAGGGGATGTTTTGCACGGCAAAGATGCTGTTAAAGCCGTTGACTTGTGTCTTTACGCGCAGTTCCTCGACAGTTTTCTTCCTGTCGGCGGCGACGTCCTTGACATTGGCAAGCAGGCTGAGCCGGTAGGCCTTGCCGCGCTTGGTCTGCTGGTCAAAGTGCTCAATGATGTATTGCGCCACGTTGTGGATGCGCCGCGGGTCCTGCAATGCCTTCTCGCGCTCGATGTCCCAGACTTTGCTGTTCTCCATGTCCTCTTTCTCTTTCATCGTCCTCACATAATCCACGCGGAATGGCAGCACGTTGTGGTCGCGGATGGCATTGACGATCGTGTAGGTGTGCAGGCGGCTGCCAAACACGTCATCAGTCGTCCTGAGGATGCCCTTGGCCGCCGAGATGTTTTCCTTGAAGATGGGCGTGCCGGTGAAGCCGAACAGATAGTATCGCTTAAACCGCCGCGTGATGAGCCGGTGCATGTCGCCGAATTGCGAGCGGTGGCATTCGTCAAAGATCATCACGACCTCTTTTTTGTAAAACTTGCTCTGGGGATTCCTCTTGACGTAGGTCGATAGTTTCTGTATGGTGGTGATGATGATCTTGCTCTTGGCATCGCCGATCTGCCGCTCCAGCTCGCGGGTCGATGTGTTGCCGTTGGCCGCCCCCCGCTGGAAGCGGTCATACTCCTTCATCGTCTGGTAGTCGAGGTCCTTGCGGTCAACCACAAACAGCACCTTGTCGATATAGGCCAGCCGCGTGGCCAGCTGCGCCGCCTTAAACGAGGTCAGCGTCTTGCCCGACCCCGTGGTGTGCCAGACATAGCCGCCGGCTTCGCGTGTGCCATACAGGTGCGCGTTGTGAGCCACCTCGATGCGGTTGAGCAGGCGTTCGGTGGCCGCTATTTGGTATGGGCGCATGACCATCAGCACCCGCTGCTCGGTCAGCACGCAAAAGCGGGTCAGCACGTTGAGCAGGGTGTGGCGGCTGAAGAATGTGGCCGTGAAGTCCTCAAGGTCAGCCAGGATGTTGTTGGCGGCATCCGACCAGTAGCTGGTGAACTCGTACGAGTTGCACGTGCGCGTCTTGCCGGGACGTCCGCCGCTGCCTTGCTCCTTGACATGGCTCTGGCGGGTGGTGTTGCTGTAGTATTTGGTCTCCGTGCCGTTGCTGATCACGAATATCTGCACGTACTCAAACAGGGCGTCACCCGCCCAGAACGACTCGCGCCCGTAGCGGTTGATCTGGTTGAAGGCCTCGCGCAGCATCACCCCGCGCCGCTTCAGCTCGATGTGCACCAGCGGCAGGCCGTTGACGAGGATGGTCACGTCATAGCGGTTGGGGCGTGTGCCGTCGCCCGCCTCATACTGGTTGATGACCTGCGTCGAGTTGGCATGGATGTCCTTTTTGTCGATGAGCTTTATGTTGCGGTCGGTGCCGTCGTCCAGCCTCAACGTCTTGACCGGGTCTTGCTGGATGGTGCGCGCCTTGTCCTCGATGCCTTTGCCCTCGTTGGCTATCTCTGCCTTGAGCAGGCGTTGCCACTCGCCGTCGGTGAAGCGGTAGCCGTTGAGCCGCTCGATCTGCCGGCGCAGGTTGGCGGTCAGCTCAGCCTCGTTGTGGATGGGCAGGTACTCATAGCCCTGGCGTTGCAGCCTCGCGATGAGGTCACGCTCAAGGTCACTCTCGGTCTGATAGGTCGTCTCGCTCGCCACGCCCGGCCTCTCATAGTGCGAGACGACCGTCGATTGCCGGTTTTGCGAGATCAGGTCATATTGCTCTGCCATAATCGTTGCGTCGGTTTATGTGGTTTTACGCTTGAACGTCAGCAGGCGGTCGCGGTAGTGCTCGTACTGCTGCCGCCGCGCCCGTATCTCGGCGGGCAACCCCTCGGCCAAGTCGGTGGTCAGCCGCTCAAAACGGTCGAGGATGGAGGCGATGCGGCGCTGCTCTTCGATAGGGGGGAGGGGGATTGATAGTTTTTTTATACAGCTTGCTGTAATAAGTGGTTGTCCGCCTCCTTTTGCAAATCTATTTAGATTAAGATTAACGAGGGTGTGGTACATGAACCTAAAGTTTATCCCTTTTTGTGGGGTTATTATCAGAGTATTGTCCGAGACATCATATTTACCAGTACCAACATGCGTGTACCCTGCGTTTGCGCCAACACGAGCAATTAAAATTTGTGTTTCTGTATAAACATAGTTATCGCAATATGCAATTATCCCGGTTGATCCATATACGGGATATGCACCTGCATTGGCCTTGCTCTTGTTCCGGCCGGATTTTATCTCGCAGACTTCCCCCAACCTCATCCACCTGACCCTCGTGTCGTCATGGCTGAACGCTAACAGCCGGTCGCGGTAGTAGCGGTATTGCTTCTGCCTCGCTTGCAGCTCCGCTGTAAGCTCCGCTGTAAGCGCGGTGAACAGGTCGAGGATGCGGGCGACCTCGCGCTGGATGGGGAGAGGGGGGAGGGGGATTTCAAAGTTAGCTATCATTGGCTTTCTTATGGAAGTTACTGTTGCGCTGACAGCCTTTTTCATAATGAAAGCCTTGAATGCTGATTGCATATGATAGTATGCAAATTTTGTGTTGAGTCTGTCGTCTAACAGATGTATGCGGTATACACGTTGGTGTAAGGCGTATTTGCCGTTTACATAATGGAATATTTCACCGACGCCGCCTTCACCGGGGATAATGATTGCCTCTTCATCAAACTCGTATGTGGCAAGACGCATTATATTTTTAGAGCGGATGTAAAAGGGGTATTGCCCTTCGCAGTCAGCATCTTGTTTGTTGCTGCTTCCTGTGCCTATCTCCGCTATTTCCCCCAGCTTCCTGTACTCCACCCCCTCGGGGCAAAGCTCGTCGATCATCCGCTCGATGTGGTTAATGGCCTGTGTCATGGTTGTGATTGTCTTGGTCTTGGGGCAAAGTTAGTCAAAAATCGGCGCGTGTCCTGTGTTTTTTGGGCGTATGCCCCTCCTCGTCTTGTAGAGACGCGATATTATCGCGTCTAATCATGGTCAGGCGTTTTTGTTGTCGCCTGGTGATTAGACGCGGTGATACCGCGTCTCTACATTGTCCGCGCGGTGATTGGCGTCGGTCGTGGTTGTCGGCGGTGGCCGGGGCTCCTCTCTCTCGGTCACAACCAATTGGGCCAATTAGTCCCATTAGCCCAATTGGTCTAATTAGTCCAATTAGTTTCCCTTTTCCTGTTGTGGCCGCCGGCCACAACAGGAAAAGGGCGAAGAAGTGCTCCCCCCGCCAAACCGCGCCGCCGGCGGTCATGTCGCGGCAGGCCGCGTCCTCAATCGGGGTTGACTCATGCCGCCGTCCCCTCAAGCTCCGCCACGATGTTGTCTATCTCGGCGCGCAGCGCGCTCTGGCGGCTGACGATCTCGGCGATGCGGGCATTGAGCTCGGCGATGTCTACCGCCTCGCGGGTGTCCTCTTGCTCGACGTAGGTCGAGACCGACAGGTTGTAGTCCTCAGCCTCGATGTCGGCCGTCGTGACCACGTGGCTGAAGTGGGGCGTCTCGGCCTTGTTGATGTGTGCGTCATAGATGCGCGCGATGTTTTCCTCAGACAGTTTGTTTTTGTTGCCCTCGTGCACAAACTCGCCCGAGGCGTCGATGAAGCACACACGGTTGTCGCTCTTGTTTTTCTTGAGGACGATGATGCAGGTGGCGATGGTCGCCCCGAAGAACAGGTTGGGCGGCAGCTGGATAACCGTGTCCACATAGTTGTTGGCGACGAGGTATTTGCGGATTTTCTGCTCGGCCCCGCTGCGGTACAGGATGCCGGGGAACTCGACGATGGCCGCCGTCCCCTCGGTCGACAACCACGCTAACATGTGCATGGTGAAGGCAAAGTCGGCCTTTGACTTTGGCGCCAGCACCCCGGCGGGCGAGAAGCGCGGGTCGTTGATCAGCGTCGCGTCACTGTCGCCCACCCAGGGGACTGAGTAGGGCGGGTTGCTGACGATGGCGTCAAACGGCTCGTCCAGCACGTGCTTGGGGTCGATGAGCGTGTCGCCGAGCTGTATGTCGAAGTGGTCATAGTTGACGTTGTGCAGGAACATATTCATGCGGCAGAGGTTGTAGGTCTTCAGATTGATCTCTTGACCGAAGAAGCCCTCGCGCACATTCCTTGCCCCCAGCACGAGGTTGAAGTTGAGCAGCAGCGAGCCCGACCCGCAGGCCGGGTCGTAGACCTTGTTGACCGTCTCGCGCCCCGCGGCGGCAATCATGGCGACGAGATAGCTCACCTCGGCAGGCGTGTAAAACTCGCCGCCCTTGGTCCCCGAGTTGAGGGCGTACATCTTGATGAGGTGCTCATAGCAGATGCCGAAGACATCGAGGCCGCTCTCGATGTAGGTGGTGAAGTTGAGGTTGCGCACGCTTTCGAGCAGTTCGGTCAGCAGGGCGTTGCGCTCGGCCACCGTCGCGCCGAGGCCGGCATCGTTGGTGTTGAAGTTGTTGAACAGCCCCTTCACGTCATTTTCGCTCGGTGTCCCTATGGCACTCTGCTCGATGGCCTTGAAGTTGTTGGCCAGCGTGGTGTTGAGTTCGTCGTTGCCCCTTGCACCGTCCGCCACGTTGCTGAACAGCTGCGAGGGCAGTATGAAGAACCCCTTGGCCTGCACGATCTGCTCGCGGGCATTCTCGGCCATCTCGTCGCTCATGTGCAGATAGTCGGCATCGGCGACACCGGCCTCGGCCATCAGCCGGTTGCAATAGTCGGTGATGTTCTCAGAGATGAAGCGATAGAACAACGCCCCTAACGTGTAGTCCATGAACTGCACGGGCGACACCTTGCCGCCATGCACTAGGTTGGTGGCCATCTTCCATATCAGGTCGCCAAGCTCCCTTTTCAAATCTTCCTTGCTCATTTTATCGTCGTGGTAATTATTGTCGTTTGCAGTTTTCGCATTCCCTTTCCCGCGCATCGGCAATGCGTGTTTTAGCTACAAATTTAACGGTTTTCTTCGAATTAACGGCACGCGCCATCCGCTGCGTCCTGCAATTATCCCGCTTGCCATGCCTCGGGCAAATCGCCTCGCCGACCCATGTGCATTACCTCGGCGAACCAAGGCATAAATCTCGGCGAGCCGTTGCGCTTTGGTCGGCGAGCCGCCGGGACTGTTTCCTCCGCCGGAGAGTGCCAGGTATGCGGGCATTTGCCCGGGATATTGCATTTAGCGTTTCTTTTCACCAAGTGTTAAATAATTGTTAATGTGATGTAAGTCTATACAATATTGGTGTATATTTTATGTATACGCAGCATAAATATGTAAAATAACGAGCAAACGCGAGCAATTGCTGGCAATTGCCCGTTTCTCATACACGCTAAACGCGCGCGCGTACGTAGACAGTAACAGATACAGTAACGGTTACAGGTAAAAAAAGAATCCACTGGCGTGGATGAGAAAAAGAGCGGCCCTGCCGCCACGCGCACAAACCTGCCTGTGCAAGCCTCCGGCCACGAGGCAGTAAGACACTGCCTTCGGCCGATTGTGCGCTCGACGGCTCCATGCGGCTTTGTGGCGGTGTTTCCTCCCCCTACCTTTGCTGCGGTCAACAGTGACACGTGGCATCGCCAGACGCGGCGCGGCTGTGCGACCGGCCCGGGTTGGCCGAGGTCTGTGACATGTTGGGACAACACCGGCGAGTGGCGGCACTGCCCGCCGGGGTCGGGGCTGCCGTCCCGGTGTCGGTGACTGTTTGATTTGGGCAAAATAATCATCCCACCCAAGCACGTTGTTGAATAAATGTTTTACTTTTGCACGGTTAGCAAGCAATGCTGGCACGAGAATCCTTATCACAGCAAACAGATGGAAGGTTTGAATCAGAAGAAGAGAGTTAGCCCAGTCGCGTGGGTCCCGACAGCCTATTTCGCCATGGGGCTGCCATTCGTTATTTTAAATATGGTGGCCGTGTTGATGTTCAGCGGGCTCGGCGTGGATGACAAGCTGACGACCTTTTGGACATCACTGATCATGCTGCCGTGGACGTTGAAGTTCCTTTGGAGCCCGTTCATAGGGATTTTCAAGACCAAGAAGTTCTTTGTCGTCGCGACGCAACTGCTGACGGGCGTTACATTCTGCCTCGTGGCACTTGCCCTTGGGCTTCCCAACTTCTTCGCCGTGACAATCGCGCTGCTGTCAATCATAGCCTTCAGCGGTGCCACCCATGACATCGCCTGCGATGGTGTCTACATGAGCGAGTTGTCATTGACCGACCAGGCGCGTTACATCGGGTGGCAGGGCGGTTTCTACAACATCGCCAAGGTCGTTGCGATGGGCGGTCTCGTCTATGCGGCCGGCTATCTCATCGAGATGTTCGGGGGCGGCAAGGGACAACCGGCTGAAAACG
The DNA here is from genome assembly GCA_944321635.1 of uncultured Bacteroidaceae bacterium. GTDB lineage: Bacteria > Bacteroidota > Bacteroidia > Bacteroidales > Bacteroidaceae > Avibacteroides. The sequence goes on from CALULY010000011.1 coordinate 20,501, forward strand.
TGCTCGCCGCCAACGAAAAGGCATGGATGATCATCATGCTTGTCATCGGCGTGCTGATGGTGCTGCTGGGCATATACCACATCTTCATGCTCCCGTCACACGAGGCAAAGAGGGGAAAAGAGGCCAAACGCTCATCAAAAGAGATATTGCACGAACTCGGGACGGTGCTGATGGATTTCTTGAGAAAGAGCCACATCGTCTACTACATCTTCTTTATCATCCTCTACCGCTTTGCCGAGGGGTTTGTGATGAAGATTGTCCCGCTCTTCCTCAAAGCCGACAGGGCCATGGGAGGCCTGGGGCTGAGCGAGAAAGAGATAGGCCTTTACTACGGCACCGGCGGAGCCATCGCCTTTGTGCTCGGGTCGCTGCTGGCAGGTTATTACGTGGCGGCCAAGGGTTTGAAGAACACGCTGTTCAAGTTGTGTTGCATCTTCAACATCCCATTCGTCGTCTATGCCTACCTGTCGATGTTCCAACCTGACAGCCATTTCGTGATCTGCTCGTGCATCGTCTTCGAGTACTTCAGCTACGGTTTCGGCTTTGTGGGCCTGACGCTGTTCATGATGCAACAGATCGCGCCGGGCAAACACCAGATGGCGCACTATGCATTCGCCTCGGGCATAATGAACCTCGGCGTGATGCTCCCCGGCATGATGAGCGGCTGGGTGTGTGAGAAACTGGGCGAGTGGTTTGACAAGCCAGGAGGCTATGAGCCGTTCTTCATCTTCGTGCTCGTGGCGACGATACCGGCATTCCTCATCACCTACTTCGTGCCGTTCAAGTACGACCGCCAAGGCAAGTTGCTGGCGGGGGAACGTGAATGATCATTACCAACATTAAACAATAAAACAGAAAAGTTATGTCAGAAAAGTGTAATATGCCATGGGAAGAACGCCCGGCAGGCTGCACAGAGCCCATGTGGCGTTATTCCAAGAACCCGGTGATCGGGAGGTATCAAATCCCGACGTCAAACAGCATCTTCAACAGCGCGGTCGTTCCTTTCGGGGACGGTTATGCCGGTGTCTTCAGATGTGACAACCGGGCGGTGCAGATGAACATCTTCGCCGGCTTCAGCAAGGACGGCATCAACTGGGACATCGCACACGAGCCCATCAAATTCAAGCCGGGGAACACCGAGATGATCGATTCCGACTACAAGTACGACCCGCGTGTGACTTGGATCGAGGACAGGTATTGGATCACTTGGTGCAACGGCTACCACGGCCCGACGATAGGCATCGGCTACACCTTTGACTTCAAGGAGTTCTTCCAGTGCGAGAACGCCTTCCTGCCGTTCAACCGCAACGGTGTGCTGTTCCCGCAAAAGTTCAACGGGCGTTACGCCATGTTGAGCCGCCCCAGTGACAACGGGCATACTCCGTTTGGCGACATCTACATCAGCTTCAGCCCCGACATGAAGTATTGGGGCGAGCACCGCAGCGTGATGAAAGTCACCCCGTTTGAGGAGAGCGCATGGCAATGCACGAAGATAGGTGCCGGCTCTGTGCCGTTCCTGACCAAAGAGGGGTGGTTGATGTTCTACCACGGCGTGATCACCACCTGCAACGGCTTCCGTTACTCGATGGGAGCGGTGATACTTGACAAGGACGACCCGACCAAGGTGCTCTACCGCACCCGTGACTACCTGCTCGCACCGGCAGCACCCTACGAGTTGCAGGGCGATGTGCCCAACGTGGTCTTCCCCTGCGCCGCGCTCCAGGACGGCGAGAGGGTTGCAGTCTACTACGGGGCTGCGGACACTGCGGTCTGCATGGCGTTTGGTTACATCGACGAGGTTGTTGACTTCATCAAGACACATTCCTACGTCAAGTAACAAGAGACCTGACAAACAACATTCGCAAGGCGTGCCATTGATGACACGCCTTTGCCATATAGACCCACTGACAAGACCATGCGGCTGACACGCACCGACAGGCAGATCCTTGCCATAGCCATCCCCTCCGTCGTCTCCAACATCACCGTCCCGCTCCTTGGGATGTGCGACCTCGCCATAGCCGGCCACATCGGCGACGCGACACTGGTGGCGGCCGTGTCGGTGGGGGCGACGCTCTTCAACGTGCTCTATTGGCTCTTCGGCTTCCTGAGGATGGGGACAGGAGGGCTGACATCACAGGCGTGCGGCAAGGATGACAAGACCGGCTCGCTCTCGGTCCTGGCACGCGCCCTGCTTGTCGCCGCCGCCATCTCGGCTGTCGTCGTGGCGGCGCACCCGTGGCTGCTGGACTTCGCGTTCGGTCACGTCGTCGTGACAGAGGCTGATGTCGAGCGGTTGTCCCGCACATACCTGTCGATATGCATCTGGGGCGCGCCGGCCGTCATGATGCAGTACTGCTTCACGGGGTGGTTCATCGGGATGCAAAACTCGCGCATACCGATGGTCGTGTCCATCCTCCAGAACATCGTCAACATAGGGGCGAGCCTGTCATTCGTGCTGTTCCTCGACATGACGATAGACGGCATCGCCCTCGGCACCCTGGTCGCGCAATGGTCGGCCCTCATCGCGTCGGCGGTAGCCTGGCAGGTGCGCTATGGCGGCCTGCTTAGGTTCGCCAGCCGGGTGCGGGTGCTTGAGCTGCGGCCGATGCTCGCGTTCCTGGATTTGAACAAGGACATCTTCCTCCGCACTCTTTGCCTTGTCGCCGTCACCCTGTTTTTCACCTCGTCGGGTGCCGCGCAAGGCGACATGACGGTGGCCGCAAATGCGCTGCTGATGCAGTTTTTCACCATCTTCTCCTACGTGATGGACGGTTTTGCCTACGCGGCCGAAGCCCTCACTGGCAAATGCGTCGGGGCGCGTGACCGCCGGTCGCTGTCGGCTACGGTCAGGCGCGTCATCGTGTGGGGGGTGTGGTCGGTGGCGGTGTTCACAGTGGCGTATGTCGTCGCAGGCCGCCCATTCGTCAGATTGCTGACATCAGACGGCGGGTTGGTCGAGTTTGCCATGGGCTACTATCCCTGGGTGCTGCTGCTGCCAGTCGCCGGTTTCCTCGCATTCGTCTGGGACGGCGTCTACATAGGCGCGACGGCGACGCGGCGGATGCTGCTGGCGATGGTCGTGGCCACGGCGGCATTCTTCGCCTGCCACCACTTCCTGTTCCCGTTGTGGGGCAACCACGCGCTGTGGCTGTCGTTCATCGTCTACCTTGCGGCAAGGGGTGCAGTGCAAACCCTGCTGTTCACGGGGATGATGCGCACGGTCATGCGGCGGGAAGGATAAGGGGGGAAAAACATCCATGCCTGACATAAACTTGGTCCTCTCACCGGGAAAAGTTCGTTGCCTCCTAATGAAAAGTATATTCAGAAGTTTTGTTTATATATTCAAAACTTCTGTTTATATAAACAAAAGTTCTGTTTATATATTCAGAACTTTTGTTTTTACTTTATGCACCGAGTAATCGAACTTTAGGTCTGACCCAATCGGACTTTTCCCGGCGAGTGGTGGAATTTTGCATCCGGCATCATCGCGGCCTATGCCCTGCCCCACCAGGTTTGCCTCCAAGCACGCAGGCATGACATAGCGTCCCGGCACGGCATCAGGCGCGGCATGGGCGGGTCCTGGTGCTGACACCGCGTTGCAACATCGGCAACACGGACATAACACGTTCTTAACCCAATCGTCAGATGCTCGTAAGCATTATGTGATGTGTGGGTGGTAGTTTTGCGGCGGTTACAAACAACTAACAGATGATTTATGATGAAAAAACTACTACTCACGACCGCTTGCGCACTGTCGATGTCAGTGGGCGGGGCTACGGTGGCTTCCGCGCAGGCGGAGGGCTTCTTCAACAGGGAACTTGTGGTCAACGGCACGGCCGAGGAGGTCGGCAGCGGCAACCTGCCATCCGGTTGGACGATGACGGAGGGGGCGCAAGGCGCGATCTCGTCACTGGCCTATGCCGATGAGAATCTCGCAGACCTCGCCGCCGCACATGAAGGGACGGGGGCAAGACTGTTCACCGGTGGCGACGGCTCGTTCTTCGGCTCGTCGTCCGCATCCTCCTACCAAGTCATCGTGGTAAGCGAGGACGCATGGGACGCAATCGACGGCGACATGGCGAGCTGCACGGCATCCGCGCTGCTGGGAGGATACGGGTCGCAAGACGACAGGGCGACGCTGACGTTCACATTCCTCGGGGCGGACGGCAGCACGCTGGGCGAGACGCGGCTCGGGCCTGTGACCAAGGACGAGAGGGGCAACGGCACGGCCATGCTCGCCAAGAGCGCATCGGTGCAGATCCCTGCCGGGACGCGTTCGATCCGCGTGACACTGCTCTCGGAGAAGAGCAGTTGGGGCGCGGCCATAGACGGATATGCAGACAACATCAGCCTCATTGCCGAGAGGCGCAGCGTGCGCCCGCAGATAAGCACCTCGGCCGGCGCGGTGACGTGCGGGGAGGAGTGGGCAATCAACTATGCCAACGTGCCGGGCGGGAGCAGCATACGCCTTTACAAGGACGCGGCAATGCTGCCCATGAAACTCGGCTGGACTGTCAACGGCGGGACGGGGCTCAACAGCGGCACGTTTGCCGTCGATGGCAGCCTTGAGCCTGGCATCTACACCATCAAATGCACGGGGAGCGACGGCGAGAGCCTTGCCGACGAGGTCAAGGTGACGGTGGCCGCACGCCCTTACGAAAGAGGTGACAAGGACATACTCGTGATGAGCGACATCCATGTCATGTCGCCCGAACTGCTGGTGTCTGAAGGGGCGGCATTTGACGACTATCTCGCATCCGACCGCAAACTGCTCGTCGAGAGCGGGGCTATCCTCAAGACCATGGTTGACACCATCATCGCCTCGCGTCCCGGGCTGGTGCTCATCCCTGGCGACCTGACCAAGGACGGCGAACTGCTGAGCCATCAACTCGTGGCAGACCGTCTGGATGAGATCCGCGAGGCGGGCATCAAGGTGCTCGTCATCCCGGGCAACCATGATGTAAACAACCCGCACGCCCTGACCTACGACGGCGACAGGAGCGACTATGCCGAGACGGTGAGCAAGGAGGAGTTCGCGGAGATCTATGCCGACTACGGCTACGGTGAGGGGAGCGTGAGGGACGAGGCTTCGCTGAGCTATGCCGCCGAGCCATTCGAAGGGCTCGTGGTAATAGGCATCGACGCTTGCAAGTATGAGGAGAATAAATTCATCTCCGCCGGCGACGGCAGCGACGAATGCGTGACTTCTGGCCGCGTCAAACCCGAGACACTCCGCTGGATCTGCGAGCAGGCAAAGGAGGCTAACCGGCAAGGCAAGCAAGTCATCGCAATGATGCACCACAATTTGGTCGAGCACTTCAATTCGCAGGCAAGCATCGCCGCACCCTACGTCGTTGACAGCGCGGCCACGGTCAGGCAAGCCCTGATGGATGCAGGCATAAGGACGGTGTTCACTGGCCATTTCCACATACAAGACATAGCGATGGACTACAACGAGGACAGGACAGACTCGATCTTTGACATATCGACAGGCTCGACCGTCACCTATCCATGCCCTTTCCGCCGCGTAAGACTCAATGAGGACAACACCATCATGGACATCAGCAGCGCGACCATCAGAAGCCTCGACACCGAGGATGGCAAGATTGATGATTTCCAACGCTACGCCCAGACCAAACTGGCGGACGGCATAGCTACAATGGTGACATCGCTCGTCCATGACTACTGGGATGTCATCGACAGCACCGTTGACTCCCTGCTCGGCTCCAACAGCCTCATCCAAAGCATCGTGACAATGCCGGAGACACCCGAGGAGATGAGCGCGCTGCTCATCGAGTGCCTCAAGAGCCCGGCAGTCAAAGCCTACCTGACATTCTCTGAAAGCAACGAGCACCTCAAAGCCACCGACGAGGTGTTCACCGAGATCAATGCCGGAGTAGACAAACTGGTCGAAAACGTGGTCGCAAGCTGGGCTGTCGGCATCGCACAAGGCCTCATTGACGAAAAACTCAACCCGATGATTGAGACCATCATCGGCAGCCTGATCGGCAACGTCACCAACAAAGGGACTGACCGTGAGAATGTCAAGAACGACCTGTTCCTCACAATCAACCTCCCCAAACAGACTGACACAAGCAGTATCACGGACATCGCGGGCAATGCCGACGACATCAACGTCTGGCCTACCGTCACTGACGGGTGGGTCACGATAGAATGCCCCAGCCTTGAGGAAGATGCCGACTTGCTGATATTCGACATGAACGGACGCATCATCCACCGCAGCAGGATAAATGCAGGCGAGGGAAGGCTGATCAACTACCACTTTGACAACAGCGGAATCCACGCCATAAAACTGACGGGACAACACAAAGCAGTCAAAGTGATTGTCAACAATTGACCACGCAACCGATAAATGCGGCAAAAGCAAGAGAGGACGGCACTCGGTGCCGCCCTCTCCTATTATATATGGTTAGACAAAAACATCCTTCCCTCGTTTGGCCATATTGCCAGCCATAGGAGGAAAGGATGTATGTCACGGCAACAATGTCCGCCGCCACTTTTGCGACGGGAGTGCGCCGCAGCAAAGGAGGTCAGTTCCTCTTGACCTTGACGATGCGTGTCGGCTCACGCTCGATGTTGCGCCGCTCGGTCTGGCGCACGACGTTCTCGGCAAGTGCTATGAATGCCTGCCCGGTCATCGTCTCGGGGTGCAATGCCGATGGTGCGCCGCTGTCGCCGCTCTCCATGATGCTCTGGACGATGGGTATCTGCCCGAGGAGCAGTATGCCCATCTCTTCGGCGAGCTTTTTCGCTCCTTCCTTGCCAAAGATGTAGTAGCGGTTGTCGGGGAGTTCCGCCGGCGTGAACCATGACATATTCTCCACTATGCCGAGGATGGGAACGTCCACCTTTTCGTTAGTAAACATATTTATGCCTTTCCGTGCATCGGCCAACGCGACTTCCTGCGGCGTGCTGACGACCACGACGCCAGTGACGGCAAGGGTCTGCACTATGGTGAGGTGGATGTCGCTCGTGCCAGGGGGAAGGTCAATGACGAAATAGTCGAGGTCGCCCCAATTGCTGTCCCCTATCAGCTGTTTGAGGGCATTGCTCGCCATGCCGCCGCGCCAGAGTGTAGCCTGGTTGGGCTCTACGAAGAAACCGATGGAGAGGAGCTTGATGCCATACTTCTCAATAGGTATGATGAGATCGCGGCCGTCCACTTCCTCGGCGTATGGACGTGCGTCCTCGACAGAGAACATCTTGGGTATCGACGGGCCGAAGATGTCTGCATCGAGCAACCCGACCCTGTATCCCAAGCGCGACAATGCGACGGCAAGGTTGGCGGCCACGGTCGATTTGCCGACACCACCTTTGCCGGACGAGACAGCGATGATGTTCTTGACGTTTGGGAGCAGTTTCTCGACCTCGGGGCGGGCTTTCTTGCGCGTCAGCACTGCGATGTTGCCCTTGATATCCACTTCGTCGCCGACGTAGGTCAGTATGGCTGCCTCACAAGCCTTGACCACCGACTTGATGAAGGGGTCTGTCGGCTTGTCAAAGATGAGTGAAAACGAGACACGGTTGCCATCGATGCGGATGTCATCTTCAAGCATATCCATCTCGATGATGCTCTTGCCGGTCCCTGGGTATCGCACTGTGGCGAGCGCGTCGCGCACCATTTTGGGATAAATAGTCATGTTATCGTTTGTTTTTTTACGTTAGTCTCTGCTATGTGCCAGCCACCTCCTGCGTTTCACCGCGCCATGTCCTTGCCGCTGCGCTTGCTGCGGTTGTAGCTGCGGTAGGTGTCCATCTCTATCTCCACCTCAGGTTCCGACAGCACGGTGGCATGGGGCAGTCGGAAAGACACATACTTGATGGTCAGCTCCCTCTCCAGCCATTGTTCCTCGTAGTAGGTCTTGATTGAGAGCACGCCGGACGGTTCGCCCGAGGCATAGAGGTCTTCAGACATCGCCTCGACCGGGAGGGCATTGTGTGCGACCATGCATCTGGTGTAGGTGAACATGAAGTTGCTGTCCGTCTTGAGGTGCACCAGCCCGCCATCCTTGAGGAAGCGGCGGTAACGCTCCAAGAAGAACGTGGAGGTCAACCGTTTCGTCGCTTTCTTCATCTGCGGGTCAGGGAATGTGAGCCAGATCTCATCGACTTCATCAGGTGCAAAAAAGCGGTCTATCACCTCTATGTTCGTCCGCAGGAATGCCACGTTCCGCAGCCCCTCACGCAACGAATCGGTAGCCCCGCTCCACATCCTCGCCCCTTTGATGTCAACACCTATGAAGTTGCATGACGGGAAACGGCGGGCAAGCCCCACGGCATATTCCCCGCGGCCGCAACCAAGCTCCAACACTATGGGATTGCCGTTGCCAAAGAAGTCGCGCCAACGGCCACGCATCTCAAACGGCTGGCTCTGCAAGACGGAGTAAGGACATTCGAAGACGTGAGGATAGGTCGCCATGTCGGCAAATTTGGCCAGCTTGTTCTTGCTCATTACATCGGGTGTTAGTCGTTCTGACTGGCAAAGATAGGCATTAAGGACTGGAAGTAAAAGCGGTTGCGGAAAAGCGTTGACGTCACCACAAGCCGTGCCGCCATTGCCGAGACCGTGCGCGGCGGAAAAAACATCGTATTCAAACCAAGAAAACATTAAATGAAACAGGCAAAAGCATCGTATGCAAAAGCACAAAACACCGTATGCAAAAGACGGCGGCAAACAATGGTTCAATCGTCAATCAGGGATGGGAGTGCCAGCGGGATTGCTTGGCTAAGGGCATAAGAAAAACCATATTGGCGATGTGATAAAACTCCGTATGACATGATTTGAGTGCTCTCTTCTCTTTGTAATCCACCGGCATCGCTGCACCCCGAGGGGTTGTGGCCCGCCATTGAGAAATGAAGCTCGTCTCGGTAGTTTGGATTTAATTGATGAGTTTCCCAATCCAACCAATATGGCTTATTCCTTTTATTTCTACGACAAATATAGAGCCTAAAAACATACCATCAAATGTTTCGCAAGAAAAAATGCCCCGGCCCGGACAAAAAATGTTAAATCGGCAATATCAACTGAAAAACCTGGGAAGTATTGCCATCAGAAGATAAATTTTCTTCCACGGGATTTTGAAGTTATTAACCTTTCCTTTTAATTTGCACCCGAAACGAAAACGAATACCGAACACTAAAACCAGATTGCCTATCGACACAGCATTACTCTTGTAACAAACAATCATCAGGTAATGACAAATATCGAGAAGTTGAAGGACGACGCGCTGATCGCCCTTTACGTAAATGGCAACGACAAGGCATTTGACATAGTGTTGGAACGCTATCAACAACGTCTTTTTTCCTATATATATTTTTTAGTAAAAGACCAGGAAATCGCCGAGGACATATTCCAAGACACATTCATCAAGGCGATTGTGACAATCAAGAACGGCAAATACACCGCCACCGACAAATTCTACGGGTGGCTGACCCGCATCGCGCACAACCTGATATTCGACCATTTCCGTGCGGAACGCAATGAGAACACCACTCCGTGCGAGACTGACGGCTACGACATCCTCAACAACATCGACCTGTGTTGCGAGGACAACATCGAGACAATGCTCATCAACTCGCAAATCATGGAAGACCTGCGCAAGATGGTGGACAGGCTGCCGCAAAACCAAAAGGACATCATCACGATGAGATTCTACCAGAACCTCTCGTTCAAGGAGATTGCCGAGGCGACCGGCACAAGCATCAACACGGCACTCGGCAGGATGCGCTATGCGATCCTAAATCTGCGCAAGATGGCATCTGAAAACAACATCTCACTCACCGCATGAAAAAAGCATAAAATCATAGGCAAGACATAATAAGTCAAGGTTGTCCCCCGTTATACAAGCAACGAGACAACAATCAGATGCCTATGGAAAATATCTACACCAAAACCCAAGCGACAAAAAGAGGCAATGCCGAGGCGGCGGCAAAGACTGTAAAGCTCTCGGTCAACTCTATTTTAATCATCAAACAATTTGCAAGGACCTACTCGCCAACCATGAAAAACTGACATGGGGGCAGAGCGACAAAGATGACGGATGTGCACAAACACATCCGCCATCTTTTGTATGACAGGCATCATAAACAACAAACACCAACGACACAGACCAATGGAAAGAGGAACAATTGGGGCAAAGAGCTCTGAGTACACATACAAACGCATCTGGCACATAGCGTATCCCATCCTGATAAGCCTCGTGATGGAGCAATTGATAGGCATGACCGACACTGCATTCCTCGGTCGCGTCGGTGAGGTAGAACTTGGGGCGGCGGCGATAGCAGGTGTCTACTACCTCATCATCTTCATGCTCGGTTTCGGGTTCAGCATCGGGGCACAAATCCTCATGGCCCGGCGCAACGGCGAGGGGAGGCACAGTGAGATTGGCCGCATATTCTACCACAGCATCGGCTTCCTGCTCATCTTGGCATTTGTTGCCTGCGTCGCGTCACTGTTGTTCTCGCCGCACATCCTGCGGAGTGTCGTCTCGTCGCACGAGGTGTGCGACAAGGCTGTCAGTTATGTCAACTGGAGGATACTCGGTCTTTTCTTCGCGTTCACGTCAGCCGTGTTCAGGGCTTTCTATGTAGGCACTACGCAGACCAAGACACTCACGCTCAACTCGGTGATCATGGTGCTGTCAAATGTGGTGTTCAACTACATTTTGGTGTTTGGCAACTTCGGATTCCCCGCCCTTGGCATAGCCGGCGCGGCGATTGGCTCGACATTGGCCGAGGGGGTATCGACGGCATTCTTCATCATCTACACGACGAGGAGGATTGATTGTAAGAAATACGGCCTTGACAAAATCGGTCACTTCAGTTGGAAGTCGCTGAAAGGCATACTGCGCATCTCGACATGGACGATGGTGCAGAACTTTTTCTCCATATCCATCTGGTTCCTGTTCTTCATCTTCATCGAGCATCTCGGCGAGAGGTCGCTCGCGATTACCAACATCGTGCGCAATGTGTCTGCCATCCCGTTTATGATCATCTCGGCTTTCGCCTCCACCTGCTCATCTGTCGTCAGCAACCTCATAGGTTCCGGACGTGTGGATGAGGTGAAACCGGCGATCAGACGGCACATAGTGATTGCCTATTGCATCGTCCTGCCGCTTGTGGCGGTCATTTCCATCTTCCCGACCGAGACTGCCAGCATCTACACCAACATCGGCGAGCTCCAGACCGCATCAATCAAGTCGTTGTGGGTGTTGTGCTCGTCCTACGTCCTGACGGTGCCAGCTTTTGTGCTCTTCCAATCAGTTTCAGGGACTGGCAACACACAGAAGGCGTTCCTCCTTGAGTTTACATCCACGGCGATTTACACGGTCTTCATCTCAATCGTGATCATGCACCTCAGGGCAGATGTCGCCTATTGCTGGTTTGCCGAGCACGTCTACTCATTTTGCCTTTTCACACTGTGCTTCATCTACTTGAAATGGGGCAAGTGGTCGAAGGCCAGGATATGAGAAATCCGCCCAGTGACAACAGGACGTCACTGGGCGGACAACTAAGAGCTTTCCTTTCCACTATCCTAAGCCTTGGCTTCAGCCTTTGATGCCTGGCAAAGAGTTTGTCCGTGAATCGGGGAACACGACCCATGGCTTGAATGATTTCGCTTCTTCAAAATCCATGAGTGCATAAGACATTATTATTATTATGTCCCCCACTTGCACTTTGCGCGCCGCCGCTCCATTGAGGCAGATGCACCCTGAACCGCGCTCGCCTTTGATGACATAGGTCTCAAAACGCTCGCCATTGTTGTTGTCCGCGATGCAGACCTTTTCACCTTCTATCAGATTGACGGCATCCATCAGGTCTTCGTCTATTGTTATGCTTCCCACATAGTTGAGATTTGCCTCCGTGACCTGGACGCAATGCAACTTTGATTTCAGAACTTCAATCATCATGATGGCCGGGTTTTATCCTTTGTACTTGATGTTGTCTATTAACCTGATTTCCCCGCAATAGGCAGCTATGCAGCCAACGGCATAATCGGTCTCTGTCCAGTCTGTTATCGGCTGGAGCGTGCGTCCGTCAACGATTTCATAATATTCGAGGCGCAGATAACCGTCCTTTGCCATCGCGTCGGCAACAAACCTGACTGTCTCGGCCACCGTATGAGTTGACGCGAAATCCACACTGGCAGCCAAAGCCGCATGGATTGCCGGGGCGTGTTGCCTGCCCTCTTTCGTCAACAAGGTGTTGCGGCTGCTCAAGGCGAGGCCGTCGGCTTCGCGCACTATCGGGCATGGCCTTATCTCAATGTGATAATCATATTTCCTGACCAATTCCCTTATGATGGCGAGTTGCTGGAAGTCCTTTTCACCGAAATAAGCCCTATCAGGCGAAACGATGTCAAACAACCTGCTCACCACTTGCGCCACCCCGTTGAAATGCCCGGGACGGTGCACGCCTTCCATCACCTTGTCAAGCGGGGAGAAATCAAAGAGGCGGGTGTCTGGTTCTGGATATATCTCTTCCACGCTCGGGGCAAACGCGATGTCCGCGCCGAATCTTTCGAGCAACTTGCAATCAGCGTCAAGGGTGCGTGGATAGTTCTTCAAATCATTCTTGTCGTTGAACTGGGTAGGATTGACAAAAACGCTGACCACCGTCACATCATTCTCGTCAACACTCCTTTTGACAAGGGAGGCATGACCGTCATGCAAAGCCCCCATGGTGGGGACCAGACCGACTTTTTTGCCTTGCCCGAATGAGGAAAGGGCACACTTCAAGTCGGCAACAGTTTCAACTAACTTCATTTTCTAACCTTATTTAAGTTATGGTCGTCAAAAACTGTGCAAAAGAAGTGATTATTTAGCACATAAAGAAACCGCGTGTCGATTTTCGCACAAAAAACCTCACATTGTGCCGTTCCCTGCAACAAAGGGCTGACATTGTAAGCCTTGAATGCTAAAGTCCTCACAATCCGCCATGAAGTCGCAAGAAATCGTCAATCTTTTCCTGCCCTTCCGGAGTGGCGATGCCGCGCAACAAAATCATCATCAGTGTCTGGAAAGCCTTGTCAAAGCCAACCGACCTGAAAGCCTCCAACCATCCAAACGGTTTGGTGTTGAGCAACGACAAGACATCAAGCACCTCATAGTCGATGTCGCTCCTGAACATCCCCTCCTCCACCCCGCGTTGGAAGAATGCGCGTCCACGCATCCTGTCGCTCTGGTGGAACTCATTGATGAGAGCCAACGCCTTGGGATACTTGACCAAATCATCAAAAAACTGCGGGCAAACGTCCTTGTGGTCTTCAATCACCTGCTTATAGAAAATCAATGCCAAATCTAAAATCGTCTTGCGCTGCATCTCCGGCGCGGAAAACTGGGCGGTCTCAAGCTCTTTCTTCTTCCTCATGCCGCTGACAAGCAATGCTTCCTTGTCCTCAAACAACTCATAAAGTGTCCGCTTGCTGATCCCCATCCGCGAAGACAGCTCATCCATCGTCACGCTCCGTATGCCACGCTCCTTGAACATCGACATGGCCGTGTCAATAACCATGTCCCGCAGGTGCGCCCTCGGAACTTTTTGCTGCGGGACGGCAAGTTGCGATGATTCCTTCCTACCCATTGCGGTTCATCTTGGTTTCTTATGACGAAATTAACAGAAAACTTGGCACGCACCATCAGTTTTCATCGGCGCGACCTTCAATTTAACACAAATTAAAGGCAGAGGCTATTGGTACGAAACAGAATGACCGCCCCGATTGCATCTTTTCCTGCAAAAGGGACGGCCGATGATCTTGGATAGTACACCCATGGAGACTCGAACTCCAACCGACGGAACCGGAATCCGTAATTCTATCCATTAAACTATGGGTGCATAGTCGTGACGGCGCAAAAGTAGGTATTTAATACTAATTTGCCAAGCCAGGCCAATTATCTTTTACCAATTGAGCCTCAATGACCGACTCGCAAGCGTCAGGCAAATTGTGGAAAAAGTCCAGCCCGGTGAATTCCTCAAGCTCATCCACCGAGATGGCGTAGTTTTGCAGGTTGTATGGCGCACGGTAATCATCGTTGTGTTCCAGCAGGAACGCTATCGCGCTGTATATGCCGTTCTTGACGTTGACAAGGGCCATATAGTAATAGGCTGGCACCGGAATCGAATGCGGCCCCGTGTAAGTGATCACCTTGTCAGCATCGATTGTCCCGCCCTTGACCACATAGAGAGTGTCGCGCAACGAAGGATTACGTCCCCAGTCTTGCACCAAGGCCTCGAGCCTCTGCCATATGCCACGATTGAAATTGCCGTACTGCGGCGACATATTGGAGTAATAAAACGTCTGCACATTGGCATTGACAGTAAACTTACGGTCGTTTGACGCACACAAATGCCCTCGGTCATACCCACGGTAGTCCTCACGGTCGCTGCGCCACTCGGCAGGCACCTGCGGGTCGTCATCCCAGGCATCAGTGCGGCTGCCGCTGTTTTTCGCGGTCAGGTCATAGAATGTGAACGCCACCCACCGAGCATGACGGCTGAGGCAATCATATTCAAGCGAATAATTTATGACCTCTTGCCCATCTACATCCGTCTTGTGGACGATGAACAACGAGAGCGAATCCCCATCAAGGGCTGGCATCTCGACACGGTTGGCGTACTCCGGCGCATTCAACACGACAACCGGCGCGACTTCATCCTTTTCACAAGAGACAAACAGCGCAACTGCCGCGAAAGCCGCGCCAAGACAGGCTAATTTGATTTGCATGACTCAACAGACAAGAAAAGGCCACACGAGCATGGCAGCGCGCATGGCCTTGGTTTGCATAAGATTTCCCGATCGTTCACTTCTTGCGATTCCCGTAGCGGCTCAAGAACTTGTCAACACGACCAGCCGTGTCAACAAGCTTGGACTTGCCTGTGTAGAACGGGTGAGATGAGCTCGAGATTTCAAGTTTAATCAACGGATAAGTCTCGCCTTCAAAATCTATCGTCTCCTTGGTTGCGCAAGTTGAACGAGACAAAAAGCAATCGCCGTTGGACATATCTTTGAAAACCACCGGACGATAAGACTCTGGATGTATTCCCTCTTTCATATCTTCTTTGAATTTTTGATTTCTACTAATTGATGACTGTCTGGCAACTTTTCTGCTTGTAATGGCATTTCGGTTTGCAAAGATAGGCCTTTCACTTGATTTGGCAAACAGTTGAAATCGTTTTTTATAGAAAAAGCGATACCACGCTTTTAAATTTTGACTTTGGTAAAAACAAATAGGATTGAGTTCCAAAGACCAAACAGCAATTCAGGTTCTGAAAAGGAAAATGGCTGCCGCATTGATGCGGCAGCCATTTATATAAGTAGGATTATCAGCCTAAGTCTCTTATCTGACAACGAGCTTGTGCGATGAGAGCACATTGCCTCCTTCAGTCACAGAGTAGAGGTAAACGCCCTTGCCAAGGTTGACAGGCAGCACCATGTTGCCGCTCGCGCCATCGACATCGCAAGTGTAGACAGTCTGCCCCGAGAGTGAAACAATCGACAATTCACGCTGCACATCGTTGCCAAAGCCATAGTCAGCAACTACATTGCCCGCCCCGTCCTGATAGACCTTGAAGTTGTTGACGACTTCGGCGGATGCTACACCCGTGCCAAGGTCAAAATCAAGGGATATATAAAACACCGAGGGTTCAGCATCGTGCTCAAACTGGAGCGACAAACGGTACTCAGCCGTGCCGTTGACACGTTCTCCCCCGTAGATGATTTGCAAGTGCATCAAAGAGCCGACTTCCGGAGCCTCTTCTGGCGGATTCAGATTCAAATTCTCACCACGGTAGACGCCGTTCGCACCTATTGTGAAATCACTTAAATTACTTGCTGGTTGACAAGAGCCATTATAACACATAGCTAAAAACATAGTATGCTCAATGGCATAGTCATTGACAGATGACAGTTCAAGCACCCTCACCGTTCCAGCCTGTGACGAATTGTTGACCACATAAAAATCAAAGTCAGCCGGTCTAGACCCTTCAAATTTACAAGCACCTGTCAACTTTCCGTCCACTGCCGGACGTTCTTCTTCATCAACCCCTGCGGGACCACAAGCCACTATGTTGAGTGACTGCGGGAAAGCCACCACTGCCGCCATGGCGGCAATCAATGAAAGTAATAATTTCTTCATACGCACTATTGTTTTTGTTTGATTTGTCCGCAAATATATCTAATGCTACTCCATGCGGGATGCGGTAGCACCCATTTTAATATCTTTTAAATCCAACGTTTTCGTCAGGTGAAAGTCAAGATGAGCCACGTTGGCTTGCAAGATTTCGGCGATTGGATTCTCACTGTTGTCCGAATACCTGAACACCAGCGACACGACGGAAACATTGTCTTCATCCCATCCTTCAGGCAACGTGTACTCATCAGTAATCTCTGAAGAATAAATCACGCCAGCCTCATAATGACCGTTTGCAAACTGTTCACCCCACGTTCCGTTCAAACAATCACGGAACACATGATTGTGAATGTAATTCTCGGTATCGGGCTCATAGCTTACTTGATAGCTCTGAATGCTGTCCTCCAAGATCCAATGCAGGACACCGAGGCTGTCATCCACGTTCTCTGCAAATTCAACCAAGGAGAGCATCTGGAAAGATCTCTCACCTGTTATCGAGACAAAAGGAGTGACCTCGCAGACAGCTTCAGTCAGAGCACGCTCGGCGATTGGACCCGACCAACCAACATAAGAGATGTCATCGTTGTACTGTCTGTCAACAGAGATTGCCGGATTGTTCTTCAACCCGAGGGCATCCATATAAGTCTGTGCTACCTCGTTGTGGAGTGGCGTTCCATAAGAAAGGCCGCCCGCGTGCATTGCGACGAGGATCATCCTGTCGCCGTAAGTATTCTCTTTTTCATCCGCCAACATGGCAGCCGCCGAAGGACAATTTATGCAATTCTGCCCCGTGAAATCCTCCACGACAAACCTCTTGACAAAACCTGTCGTGTCTTGCACCGGCGGATTTGGATTAGCCATGAAACGCTCATCACCGTTCAACTCGTCACTGCATGACGCAAAACCGAGGACGAGGGATGCAGCCGCTGCATATATTACATTCTTTTTCATTGTCAGAACACTAAGTTATAGGAAATCTGGAAACCTTTGCTGGCCGGGACATAACGGCAGACACCACCCGAACAGTTGTACCCCGCACGCGTGCGGCCGTAGGAAACAGCCAGACGGTGCGCCTTGTGATTGAACGTCACCATGCCCATGTAGTAATGTTGGTTGGTAGCACCGAAATTATACATATCGGAAACGGTGAACATGAGGTAGGGCAGCACCGTCAACTCGGCGAGTGCATAGCCCCAGTCGCCTTCATCCTGCTTTGTGTGCAGGTACTGCAACTCCATGCGCAGTGTCAAACGGCGATTGATGGTGTACTTGCCATCGGCGACAAAGATATGCGAGTTGACAATCTTGCCATTTTCCGCATGGCCTTCCACGACCTCTTGATTGTACTTTTGCCACATATACATCAAATTCCCCTTGAATGAACGGTTGAACTTCTTGGAGATGTCGATGTGAAGGTCTTGGTAGTAGAGTTCTCCTTGCTTGAAAAACTTCGACGAGTAGCCGTCCGAGCCCATCGTCTGACCCCATTTGTTGAGCTTGGTCTCGCGGTCGATGCTGCGGACGTGCGAGAAATTGAGTCGGATGTCCGTGCCATACTTGCCACCAAGAGCAGTGCCGCGCTTGAAATTGTAGCGGAACTCACCTTGGTAAGCCCATTCCCCGTCAGGTTGGGTAGCGTATGGATAGAGGGCAGCCAGTGCGTACGTGTGCTGGTAGGCAAATGCCGGGAGATTGTTGATAGACAATGCCGTCCCCGTCACACTGCGCTGCGAGCGGTACTGCATATCGTCGCTGCGTTTCGCCTGGAGCAAGAGGCTCATGCCCCGCTTGGAATAAGAGCCTGACAGCAACAAAGCCGTACCTTTCTTATATATATAGCCGTTTTCCGCCGATGGGTCGTAACTCTTCATCGCATACTCTGCGAGGAAGCTGTAATTGCCTTTCTGGAGATTTGCCCTGACGTCAAAGGAATTGACCGTCTCAGGCAGGTTAAGTATCCTGTTCAAGTTGCCGCTCTCGGGGAAAATCTTGTCGTGGTCGGCTTTCTCAAACTTGCCGACATACGACCCACCAAGTGTGAGGAACCACAGATTGTCCTGCATCCTCTTGGACCATTGGTCGATGCTCAGCTCGACATCCGCGCCATAAACATAGCCCTCGCTGCGTTCCCAGTAGTAACGTTGATTGCCACCAAGCATCCTGACCCTGATGCCCTTGTACGGGCTGAACTTCAAGCGTCCGCCACGGATGGAATTGTCTATGCCAAGGCTGCGTTCCTCGTAGGTGCGGAGCACGAGACCGCTGCCAAATTGCTCGTAGAAGTCACCTGCCGTCAGTTCCACGCCTTTGTACTTGCCCGTGATGTAGATGTGCGGCAATCCTTGCCCCTTGAATCCGCCCTCAAATCCCGGCATCGGGGCTCTCATGTACTCCAACCTCGCTCCCGCATCAACATATTTGCTGCGCAGGTTCAAGTCAAGATAGGTGTTGCTGAGGCAATCATCAGTGTAAGTACCCGTCCCGATAGCCTCATCCTCCTCGGGGAAGAGCACATCTGTCTGCAAGCTGCCCGAGAAAGTGAAGCCCTTGCCCTCCTCGTCTTGCGCCACAATGGCAGCCGACGGCAGGAGCAGCATGAGCGACACGCCGAGCACGCGGTAGTCAAATCTATTCATCTGTCAACGATGGTGAGTGTCAGAACCGGATTATTTCAACAAAGCCTTGATTTCCTCGTAGAGGTTCAACTCGTCGCCGTCCTTGTAGGAGTTGTGCTTTGAGACGATTTTGCCGTTGCCATCAAGCAAAAAGACGGCCGGGATCATTTGTATGTTCAACGCACGTTTGAAGTCGCTGTTGGGGTCAAGCAAGACTTCATATTCCCATCCCTCGGCATCAACCATGGGTTTCACTTTGTTTGAGTTCTGTCCTTCGTCTATCGAGACGGCAATCACCTTGACACCGGTCTCATCCTGCCAATCCGGATAGACCTCGTGTATAGCCTTGAGCTCGCGCAAACAAGGTTTGCACCATGAAGCAAAGAAGCTGATGACGAAAGGTTTGCCGTCGTTGCTGAGTTCGGCGGTATTGACAGTCTTACCCTCTATGTTACGCAGCATCACCGACGGGAGTTGCGCGTTGCAAAGTGCCGTTCCGGCCACAATGAGGACTAACAGTAATGACAGTTTCTTCATAATTTTCGTTTTAAAAGTTACAATCCTATTAACGTATGATGGTGGCAAAGATAAATAACTCCACCAACAAAACAATGTGGCTTGCAATGTTTTTGACATATTGATGCACCCTGCGTGCAATTAGGGGCGCAACTAAGGGAAAAGGGGGTAAATTTGCCATCCTCATAGACTAAACCCCACACAAAAAGACACTGCACCATGAGACTCATCTGGTTTGACCTCAACAGTTCCTACGCCCACTCGTCGCTCGCCTTGCCTGCCATCCATGCGCAGGTGGCACACCGCCAAGACATAGAGTGGTCCAAAGTCTCCGCCACAATCAACGACAGCATCGGCGCGATGACCGCCGCCGTTGCGCGGCAAAGGCCGGATGTCATCGCCGCAAGCTGCTGGCTTTTCACCCACGATGTCCTGACTGCCGTCCTCGCACGGTGCAAGTCATTGCTGCCACAGACGAGGATAATCCTCGGAGGGCCGGAATTCCTCGGCGACAACGAGGCATTCCTGAGGGCAAACACGGCGGTCGATTGCGTACTAAGGGGCGAAGGCGAGGAAGCTTTGCCCAGATGGCTCGACGCGTGGGACAGCCCATCCCTGTGGCGGCACATCGAGGGGCTGTGCTGGCTCGCCGATGGACGTTATGTTGACAACGGCATGGCACGCGTGAGGACGTTTGACCGGCTGGCCGCGCCAGAGAGCAGCGAGATGTTTGACTGGGGGAAACCATTCGTGCAACTGGAGACAGCACGCGGATGCTTCAACACTTGCGCATTCTGCACCAGCGGAGGAGACCACCCGGTCAGGACGATCCCGCTCGAAAAGGTTGAAGAACGGATTGCCGGCATCGTGTCTCACGGCATACACGATGTGAGGATGCTCGACCGCACATTCAACCACGACGCACGCAGGGCCGAAGCCTTGCTCGACATCTTTGAGAAGTATGCAGGACGGGCAAGATTCCATTTGGAGGTACACCCCGGACTTTTAACCGAAAACCTGCGGAGGCGCATCGCGCAACTTCCCGTGGGACTGCTGCACATCGAGGCTGGAATCCAAAGCCTCAACGCACGTGTCATCACTGCAAGCCGAAGGCTCGGCGATGTTGCCAAGTCGGTCGCCGGACTAAAGACGCTGTGCTCAATGCAAAACGTAGTGACCCATGCCGACCTGATAGCCGGTCTGCCGCACACGACACTCGACGGCATCATCGACGACGTGGCATCACTCGCCGCCTACGGGGCTGGAGAAATACAATTGGAAACGCTCAAGCTCCTGCCAGGCACGGCGATGCGCGCCAAAGCAAGTGAACTCGGCATCAGATACTCCCCCCGCCCACCCTACGAAGTCCTTGAGACTGACAACATGACCGCCGACGAACTGCTCGCTGCCGTGCGCTTGTCGAGGCTGGTGGATGGCTACTACAACACCGCAGCATGGCAAGGCGTCACACGCAGGCTTTTGGCAGACGGCAAGGACTTCCTACCCCGATTTCTCGCACACCTGACAAAGGCAGGCGCGACAGAGCAGCCGACGAGCCTGGAGAGGCGGGGATTGCTGCTCTACGACTTCTGCAAAGCGCACTGTCCGTCGCACGTGACCGATGTGAGCATGGTATGGATCGAGGCAGGGCTATCGCTCAAAAAAGCTCCTGCCGAGCGTGTCATCACCCGCCACGTGCAACCGGCGGATGAGTGGCATATAATATATGGTATATATAAACAAGGTATGCGCCTCTGTTTCCTGCCTACCAACGAAGACGGCGACGAAGGTTATTGGTACGGCTATCCCACCGATGCGCAATCGGCACGCCCGACATTAAAGGCAAAAGGAAGGCGCAAGGGCTGACGCCGACGCCTTAAAGACACAAATCACAGCCAGAAAAAGCCACAAACGACACACGAAAAGTTTGTTTTTAGCCTGCAAATACATAATTGCAGGCTAAAAACATATAGATTTAACTTGCAAACACATAAACTTAGGCTAAAAACAAACTTTTCATCCATCCCTACCAACAAACCAGCAGTCAGCCGCAGAAAGTTTAGGCGACAAAAAGCGGTGATTCATACGGGAAATGCGCCGCTGGGGCAAAAACCTTTTGCGACGGATGTCAAAAGCAATACTTTTGCTCTGCATTAATGACCAAACCACAACCTATGGTGAGAGCAAAGACAACAAGACTGATCGCATTGTGTCTCATCGCCACTGCGGCAGCCCACGGGCAAACGGCCGACAGCACCGCCACGACGGGCGACAGATGGTCTCTGAGACGCTGCCTGGACTATGCCACGGAGATGAACATAAGCATCAAAATCAACGAAGCCAACGCCAGCAGCGCCGAGATAGACAAGAAGGCGGCCAAGGCGGCATTCCTCCCAAGCCTCAACGCCAACGTAGGACAACGCGTCGTCAACAACCCGTACAGCGAGAGCAATACGATCATCGACGGCGACAGAATCTCAAGCACGGCGTCAAAGACCAGTTACAACGGCAGCTATGGCATAGACCTGTCGTGGACTTTATACGAAGGCAACCGGCGCATCAACGACTACAAGCAACAGAAAGTGGCGGCGCAGATCGCGCAACTCACCGTGGACGAGAGCATCAACAGCATCCAGGAGAGCATCGTCCAAGCATACATCCAGATCCTTTATGCGACCGAGGCGGTCGGCATCAACCGTGCCACGCTCCAGTCAAGCACGGCGGAGCGCGAGCGCGGGGCGGCTTTGCTTGAGGCAGGCACGCTGTCGCAGGCGGACTATGCGCAGCTGGTGGCCAATGAGAGCAATGACCGGTATGCATTGGTCTCGGCAGAGGCGACGCTGGACGGCTACAAACTGGACCTGAAACAGTTGCTCGAACTCGACAACGCGGAGAGCATCAACATCGAACCGCTTGACATCAGCAACGCTGATGTCTATGCAATGCTGCCGGACAAGGAGACAATCTATGAGTCGGCACTGGCCTTCCGACCTGAGATAAAGGCCGGAGAGCTCGCCATCGAGCAGTCTGAGCTCAACACCACTGCAGCCAAGTCGGGCTACATCCCCACCCTCAGCCTCAGTGCGGGCATCGGGTCGAGCCACACCAACGGCAACGACTTCAGCTTTAGCGAACAAATGAAGACCAATTGGAACAACTCCGTGGGGCTGACACTCAGCATCCCCATCTTTGACAGGCGACAGACCAAGAGCAATGTGCAGAGGGCAAGGCTCCAAAAAGACATCAGCAGGCTGCAATTGGACGACAGCAAAAAGGCCTTGCGCAAGTCCATCGAGAACCTCTGGTTGAACGCAAGGAGCGCGCAGAAGCAATTTGCAGCCGCAAACGAAAAGGTGAAAAGCTGCACGACAAGCTACCAACTGGTCAGCGAGCAATTCCGTCTCGGGATGAAAAACACCGTGGAACTGCTGCAAGAAAAGAACAACCTGCTCGCGGCACAGCACGAGATGCTGCAAGCCAAATACACCTCAATCCTAAACACTGCGTTGCTTGACTTCTACTGCTACGGAGTCATCGACCTCTAAAAACTACCGCAATGAAAAAGAACAAGAAAGGCATCATCATCACACTCATCGCTGTCGTCGCCGTGGCAGCGATCGCAGCCGTCATCATAGGCAAGAAGGCGAATGCACCGAAAATCGTTTTCAACACCGTCACCGTGGCCAAAGGTGACATCTCCAGCTTTGTCACCGCAACAGGGACGGTAGAACCGATGACCGAGGTCGAAGTCGGAACGCAGGTGTCGGGCATCATCGACAAGATATATGTGGACTACAACTCCAATGTCAAGCAGGGACAACTCATCGCGGAAATGGACAAAGTGACGCTGCAAAGCGAGCTGGAGTCGGCACAAGCAATGTATGACGGCAACAAGGCGGAATTTGAATACCAGAAGAAGAACTTCCGCCGCAACAAGATGCTGTTTGAAAAGCAGATGATAAGCGAGTCGGAATACGAGACAAGCGAATACAACTACCGCATGGCCAAGAGCAGCATGGACAACAGCAAAGCCTCGCTCGACAAGGCCAGACGCAACCTTTCGTACGCCACCATCACTTCGCCAATCGACGGCGTGGTCATCGACAGGGCAGTCGAAGAAGGACAGACGGTGGCAGCAGGATTCGAGACCCCGACCCTGTTCACCATCGCTGCGGACCTGACCCAGATGCAAGTCGTGGCGGACGTTGACGAGGCCGACATAGGCGGTGTCAAAGAGGGGCAACGGGTGGAATTCACCGTCGATGCCTATCCTGGCGACACCTTCGAGGGGAGAGTGACACAGATCCGCCTCGGCAGCAGCGAGACGACATCGGGCACATCGACGACGACGGAGAGCGTGATCACATACGAAGTGGTAATCTCGGCACAGAACCCCGACCTGAAACTCAAGCCGAGACTGACTGCCAACGTCACGATATACACCCTCGACAAGCCCGACGCAGTGAGCGTGCCGGCAAAAGCCCTCAGGTTCAAACCCGAACCGCCGCTCGTGAGCGACGAGTACACCGTCATCGACTGCGACGCGGAGCATAAGCTCTGGACGCTGGACGGCATGACATTCACAGCACACAAGGTAGAGACAGGGCTCAGCAACGGGATACGCACCGAGATCCTCGGCGGCCTGCCAGAGGGTACAAGCGTTGTCGAGGAAGCCACGCTCGCATCTTCCGCACCGGAAATGGCGGATGGCGACAACGAACGAAGCCCCTTCATGCCCGGACCTCCCGACCGCAACAAGAAGAACTCCAAAAAGTGAAACATAAATGAAGAACAAAGTCATTGAATTGATTGACATCAAGCGCAACTTCATCGTGGGCGACGAGACAGTCCATGCGCTGAGGGGCATCTCGTTCTGCATTGAGGAAGGTGAATTCGTGACTATCATGGGGTCATCAGGTTCGGGGAAATCGACACTGCTCAACACCCTCGGATGCCTCGACACGCCGACATCGGGCGAATACCTGCTCGACGGGGTGGCAGTAAGGTCGATGAGCAAGCCGCAAAGGGCAAGGCTGAGGAACAAAAAGATAGGATTCGTCTTCCAGAACTACAACTTGCTGCCCAAGACGACAGCGGTCGAGAACGTCGAGCTCCCGCTGATGTACAACCCCGAAGTCGGAGCGGCCGAGCGTCGCCAACGAGCCATTGACGCGCTCATCGCCGTAGGTCTCGGCGACCGCCTCGAACACAAGTCCAACCAGATGTCGGGGGGACAGATGCAAAGGGTTGCCATAGCCCGCGCCTTGGTCAACAATCCTTCGGTCATCCTCGCTGACGAAGCGACGGGAAACCTCGACACGAGGACATCATTCGAGATACTTGTCCTCTTCCAGCGTCTGCACTCCGAGGGCAGGACAATCATCTTCGTCACCCACAACCCGGAGATTGCGCTTTACAGCAGCCGCAACATCCGCCTTCGGGACGGGCACGTCGTGGAAGACAAGGTGAACCATGACATACTCTCGGCGGCAAAGGCGTTGGAGGAACTCCCAAAGACAGACGACGATTAAACAACAGGAAATGAACTTCACTAACCTCTTCAAAATAGCATTCCGCGCACTCATCAACAACAAGATGAGGGCATTCCTCACAATGCTCGGCATAATTATAGGTGTGGCATCCGTCATCACCATGATAGCCATCGGGCAAGGTTCCAAAGTCAGCATACAAAAACAGATCTCTGAAATGGGCTCAAACATCATCATGATCCACCCTGGCGGTGACATGAGGGGAGGAATGCGCCGGGACGCCTCAGAGATGCAGACGCTGAAGCTGACCGACTACCAGGCACTGAGGGATGAATGCGTCTTCGTCTCCGCCATCAGCCCCAACGTCTCCTCATCCGGGCAATTGATAGCAGGCAACAACAACTACCCGTCATCGTTCACCGGTGTCGGCATCGACTATCTCAAGATACGCCAGCTCACTATCGAGTCGGGCGAGATGTTCACCGAAGCCGACATACAAAGCTCCGCCAAGGTCTGCGTCATCGGCAAAACCATCGTGGACAACCTTTTCCCCGACGGTGAAGACCCCATCGGCAAGGTCATCAGGTTCAACAAAGTGCCGTTCAGGGTCATTGGCGTGCTCAAGTCCAAGGGTTACAACTCCATGGGCCTGGACCAAGACGACATAGTGCTCGCTCCCTACTCCACGGTGATGAAGCGTCTTTTGGCCGTGCAGCACCTGCAAGGCATCTTTGCATCGGCGTTGACCGAGGGCATGACTGACAATGCCACCGAAGAGATAAGCACCATCCTGCGCCGCACCCACAAACTGACCGCCGACGAGGACGACGACTTCACCATCCGCAGCCAGCAGGAACTCAGCAATATGCTCAACACCACCACCGACATGCTCACCATGCTGCTAGCCTGCATAGCCGGCATCTCGCTCATCGTGGGCGGCATAGGGATAATGAACATCATGTACGTCAGCGTCACCGAAAGGACACGCGAGATAGGCCTCCGCATGAGCGTCGGGGCGAGGGGCATAGACATCCTCTCGCAGTTCCTCATCGAGTCCGTCCTCATCAGCATCACGGGCGGGCTGATAGGGGTGATGCTCGGCTGCGGGGCGAGTGTCGCGGTCAAGTTCATAGCCAACTGGCCCATCTACATCCAGCCGTGGAGCATCATCCTGTCGTTTGGTGTCTGCACGCTCACCGGAGTATTCTTCGGGTGGTATCCAGCCAAAAAAGCGGCGGCACTCGACCCGATAGACGCCATCCGATACGAATAACCAAGGACACACCACCCCACCCAGACCGACATGGCGACACCACACAAGCACAAGGCGGTGATGATCGAGGCGATGCTGCACGTCATCGTCTGCCTGTCGATGCTCGCCTTCCCTTTCCTGCTGGCAAGCCGCGAGACCTACGACTAGGCGTGGACGTTCAGGCTGAGGCAGATGGTCGTCACGCAGCTGGCATTCATCGCCGTCTTCTATGCCAACTACCTGGTGCTCGTGCCGCAGCTGGTGTTAAGGAAAAGGATATTGGCCTACACCGCCGCCAACATCGTCCTGGTGTCCGCAATGTTGACAGCCATGCAAATCTGGCACGACGCCACCATGGACGAGATGATAGCCCACGGGCTCGCACGCCACGGCAAGCCAGGCCCGCCGAGATGGCTGTTCGTAGCCAGGGACACGTTCACCATGCTGCTGACCATAGGCGCGAGCATAGCAATCCGCATGAGCAAGCAATGGGCGCAGGCCGAGGAAGCAAGGAAGGAGGCCGAGCGCAGCCGCACAGAAGCCGAACTGAAGAACCTGCGCAACCAGATAAACCCCCACTTCCTCCTCAACACGTTGAACAACATCTACGCCCTCATCGTCTTTGACAAGGACAAGGCGCAAGAGGCCGTGCAGGAGCTCAGCCGCCTGCTGCGCTACGTCCTCTACGACAACCAGCAGGAACTCGTCCCGTTGGTGCGCGAGGCTGCATTCATCCGCGACTACATCGAGCTCATGCGCATCCGCCTGCCGGGCAGCACACGGGTGACGACACACATTGACATCGCCCCCGACTCGCCCACCCTCATCGCCCCTCTCATCTTCATCTCGCTCATCGAGAATGCCTTCAAGCACGGCACATCCCCCACCCAGGCAAGCAACATCGACGTGAGCCTCACCGAGCACCAAGGCATCGTCACCTGCGGCACCCGCAACAGCAACCACCCCAAGGGCGGCAACGACAAGAGCGGCAGCGGCATAGGGCTCGGGCAAGTGCGGACGCGGCTCGACCTCATGTACGGCGGACGTTACGAATGGCAGCGGGGCATCGAGCAAGACCAATATGTCTCAACACTCAAGATAGACACCAATGACCGACCATCTGACCTGCATAATCATCGATGACGAGCCTCTCGCCCTCGAACTCATCGCCGACTACGTGGGGCGCACGCCGTTCCTCACGCTCACGGGCAAATACCCCAACGCCGTCCAGGCTCTTGCCGCGACGGCAGGCAGCAAGCCCGACCTTGCATTTGTTGACATACAGATGCCCGAGATGGACGGGATGGAGTTTGCCCGACTGGCGGACAAGCACACCAAGATAATCTTCACCACCGCCTTCGACCAGTACGCCATCGACGGCTACAAGGTCAACGCCGTCGGCTACCTCCTGAAGCCCATATCCTACGCCGACTTCCTCGCCGCCGCCACCAAGGCACGCGACCTCTGCGCGGCTGCCACGCCGCAGCCAACGGCACAAGGCGGCAGCATCTTCGTCAAGAGCGACTACAAACTGCTGCGCCTGGACCTTGACGACATAACCTACATCGAGGGGCTCAAGGACTACGTGCGCATCCACCTGCGGAGCCAGGCCCGCCCCGTCACATCACTGATGAGCCTCAGGTCGATGGAGGAGACATTGCCCCCGTCACGCTTCATGCGCGTGCACCGCTCGTTCATCGTCAACAAGGACAGCATACGCACCGTCGAGCGCGGGCGCATCATCTACGGCAACGAGGCAATCCCCGTCGGAGACAACTACAAGCAAGCATTCCAGGACTTCATCGACAGCCAGACGCTCTGAGCGGCAAGCCTGGACGTGCCACGGCGGCATCATCATCCATCCCAGTCAAGGGGACAGGCTGGCGGGACCTGGCATAAGCTGGACTTGTGCCAGACACAAAGTCCACCCTCTCGGAGCCTAAAGTCCAATGTCCCTTGGCATAAAGTCCGTTTCCCCCGCACATAAAGTTAAAACAAAAGTTTTGAATGTATAAACAGAACTTTTGTTTATATAAACAGAAGTTTTGAATATATAAACAAAACTTCTGAATATACTTTTCATTAGGAGGCAATGAACTTTATGCCCGGCGCAGTTGAAGTTTGTGCCTGGCACCACCGGATTTTCCCCTTGACCTATCCCCCTGGATGCTGGCATTAACTGTGGCTTGGCATCGGACTTTCCACATGGCGCATGACGTGAGCTGATGGCTGCACACGGTGCACCCACCCACGACAAGGGGGCGGACAAGCCTCACCGGCCTGTCCGCCCCCTTCATCTGTCTTGTCACGCGAGGGTCAATCCTGCCCCTCCTGCTGCGCAGGCTCCTCTTGCCCTGGCACTTTGAACTCGGTGAAACCCGCCTCGATGAGGAGGTTGTACCACAAGATGAGCTTCTTGATGTCGTTGACATACACCCTGTCGCGGTCATAGTTTGGCAGTGCCTCGGCCATGAACGCGCGCAAGTCATCGCTGGATGCCCGCTTGACGTTGATGCCCACCGCGCCGCCGTGCTTGGCATAGATGTTATCCATCACTTCCCCGAGGGGCACCTCGGCATCATCGGAGTACATGGCGATGTCACCGAGTGCCACGACCTTTTCGGTCATGTAGACGGGGAATCTTTTCTTGTCCGTGAGCGACTCGACGATCAACATATTCTTGCCTTGGGAGAGGAGCTTGTACAAGCCAGGTCTCCCGGAGATTGAGAGTATTTCCTTCAACATATCTTGTTTGGTTAAATTTGGTTTGGCGGCAAATATAGCACATTTCACCCAACGGGCTTGCCTGTGATGTTTTTTAATATGCCTAAGAGCTGTGGCAACAGGCGATCGCCAGGGTTGTTGCTGATGACGTGCGCGCAGAGTGCCGCCTTGGCTCCGTCATCCATCTGGCTGCCCATGCGCGCCAACGCTTGCCGCCGGCTGATGCGGTCACGGCTGATGATGCGGGCAAGGCGCACGTCGGGGGCGGCTGTCACCATGATTGATGTGTCAACGCTGGCAAGCAGGCCGGACTCTACGAGTATGGCCGACTCGACAAAGAGCAGGCTGTCTGACGGATAGGAGCCGCACCAGGCAAGGAAGTCGCCTATGACGGCCGGGTGGACTATGGCATTGACGGCACCGCGCACCGCACTATCAGAAAACAGGATTGCGGAGAGTTTAGGTTTGTTGAGCGAGCCGTCTGGCAGGTAGGTGTCTTCGCCAAGCAGCGTTGTGAGACGCGAGACGACCTGTGCGTCCGAACACATCAGCCTTGCCGCCGACCTGTCGCAATCATAGACGGGATAGCCCATGACCCTCAAGATGCGGGCGACGACGCTCTTTCCGCTGCCTATGCCACCGGTTATCCCGACACGCGTCATGGCTCCTGGGGTATTGTGTCCAATGCCCACTCAAGCAGGTAATCGACCTGCGTCTGGAGCAGACGGGCATTGCGGACGTAATCCGGGACGTATTGCAGGGTGACATTGGCCTTCTCAGACTTCAAGTCGAGTGTCTTGTAGTCTATCACCGCGCCAAAGTCTTTGTCACGCAGCCGCCTCATGTCGTCAGAGCCTATCTGGAAGGCGACATCCACCTTGGTCGGGAACGTCTTCAACTCGACCCCGTACGGAAAATTGACTGCCGTGACCGGCAATTGCAGTACCTTGTCTACATAGACATCCACCTCGTAGGAGACTGACACCTCCTCCGGGATGAGCTTCGCGCCTGGGATTTCCTTCAACCCAACCGCTATCGTGGTGGAATCGCCTATCGATTGCTGCGGTATGAGCAACGTCTCCACACAGTCATAGGGGGTCGTGTTGCGCTGCGGCAGATAGACCGTCACGCTGTCAGGGACTATGCTGACCGACTTGACGTAATGGTAGATGTCGGGACGCACCATCGAGTTGAGCTTGACAGGCAGTTTTATGGCCTTGGAATTGGTGTATTCGAAAAAGAGGGTATCCGGCTGCACGGACACGACCGACGTCGTTTGCGGGAACGAACCACGGGCAGCCAGCAAATCCCTGGTGAGGATTGCGGCACGACCGTCCTTGTTGTCTATTTCGTCAAAGTCGATGTCGAGCGACAAGTCACGCACCCTGAAGATGTAGTTGATCAACTTGGTGCCCTTGTCCCTTATCCTGACGTCCACGGTCTGGACTTGCGGGGTGATGAACATGATGTCGCCGGGCACACCCTTGACATCCACCTTGACAGCTACGTTGTCTTCGAGGTCGTAGTTCAGGGCGTTCAGAAGCCAGAACACGAAGGCAATGAAGACAAAGAACAAAAAAAACAGAAACTCCTTGAACCTGTTACTGAACAAGAAGTTCCTGAATTGGTGGTAACGCAGTTTGACTAATGCCCTTATGTGTCTCCTTTTGAGCATTGCTGCACCGGCTTACTTCTTCTGCTGCTGCGCGTCGGCGACGTTTGCATAGATTGAGTTCTTGTCAATCTTGATACGCACGCCATCGGCAATCTCAAGCATTACGTAAGTGGCTTCAACCACTCTTATGCGGCCATAGATTCCTCCGGCTGTCATCACCTCATCTCCCACCTGCAAGTTGTTGCGGAAATTGGCAAGCTCCTTTTGTTTCTTGTTCTGAGGACGGATCATGAAGAAGTACATGATGAGGATCATTGCCAAAATCATAATCCAAAATCCCCAACCGCTCCCTTGCGGCTGAGCAGTGGCAGTCAGAAAAACTGATGATAAGGTAGTCATAATTATTAAAGAGTTTTAGTGAGTGCGACAAAATTAAAAAGACTTCGACAACTTCCCATCTTTTTTCAATTGATTAACAATTCCCTCCATCGTCCCATTGACAAAGGCTCCGCTCTTGGGAGTGCTGAATACTTTGGCAAGTTCGACATATTCATTGAACGTCACCGACAAGGGAATCGATGGGAATCCCAGAATCTCGGCCAATGCGACTTGCATGATTATCACGTCCATGAAGGCGATGCGATCCAAGTCCCAATTCCTCACGCTGTGTTTTATCACGTCGCGGTAGTAGTCCATGTTGACTATCGAGCGGTTGAACAATGAGATTGCGAACTTCCTGTCCTCGTCATCCTTGAACTGCGGCAGCACGATTTTGTCGTCTGGTTGCGTTGACTCGTTGAAACGCTTTATGGTCTTCAACACGAAAGTGTCGATGATGTCCTTGTCGTCATTCCAGTAAAGGCTCAGTTCCTCAAGGAAAGCCGCCAGCTCCTCGTTGTTGCAGATGACGGTCTTGTAGGTCTTGCGCCAAAATTCACGGTCAGCAGCATAGTCTGATGTCTCGGCTGACATATAATTGGCATAAACGTCGGAAGCGACAATCACGTCATAAAGCGACTTGACCATCTCGGGGTGCACCTCCCAGCTCTTCTTCTGCCGCTCCTTGAAATCGCGCAACTGCTTGTTTGCCTCAAGCTGCGCGACGAAAAGGTTGTCCACGAAACGCGTGTTGGGCTTGAGCTCCTCCATCGTGGGCTGGAGTTTCGACTTGCCTATCTCAATCTTTTTTCTTGCATAGTCGGTGATGGCGGGCATCAACAGCAGGAGGTAATTGTAGAGGTCATAGCCTTTCGCCAAGCTGTATATCAATTCTTTTTCTGAAACTTCAAGTTGTTTCCCCTTGTTAAGGCAATGCGAGTAGACCAATTGCACTACTTTTGAACGGATAAGAACTCTGTTTATCATAATCTTTAATCGCTATTAATTTGCCGCAAAAGTAAGCAATTCCAATCAAACTCAAAAGATTGGAATTGCTTTGTCCATTGCCCTGCCGCCCATCCGGCACGATGGCAAGGCAACCAAAAGATGCAACTTACTCGTCCCTGCTTGCCCCGACGAACAGCATCACATAGTAGAGCAACGTTGCCAGCGACCCGAGCGCGGCGACGACGTAGGTGTAGGCTGCCGACTTAAGCGCATCAGCCGCCATGCCATGATTGCCGGGGCTTGTTATGCCCGCTGCAGAGAGCCAGAGCAGCGCACGCCGGCTGGCATTGATCTCGACCGGCAACGTGACGAAGCTGAACAACGTGGTCAGCGCGAACAGGCATATCCCGAACAGCATCAGCTGCGGGAACACATAGAGCAGCAGCATCCCGGCGAGCAGGACCCACGACATTATGCTTGACGCAAAACTCACGACCGGGACAATCGCCGAGCGGAACTTCAATGGAGCGTATGCCGTCGCGTGCTGCAAAGCATGACCGCACTCATGCGCCGCGACGGCAGCGGCGGCGACATTCGCCCCGTAGTAGACGGCCTCGCTCAGGTTGACCGTCTTGTTCACCGGATTGTAATGGTCGGTCAGCGTGCCGGGCGTGCAAGTCACCGACACGTCAAAGATGCCATTGTCCCTCAACATCTTTTCGGCCACTTGACGGCCGGTCATCCCACTGTCGAGAGGGACTTTCGAGTAGTTTTCAAACTTGCTTTTCAAGCGGCTCGACACCAGCCAGCTCAGCAGGGTGATGCCGATGAACAGGATCCAATAGGTTGCCATTTGCTTCGATTCATTTAAGTTTTACCGCCTCGCCCGCCGCGACATGACACGGCGCGGCCGTTGGCAGGCAATGCAATGATAGCAAAAGCCGTGCTATGACAAAAGCAATCACGCCAGTGCAGCCCGTCGCTTGACAATTTTTCTGAAATAATAAGCATTGTTGTCACCTCGTGTCCGCCGGCCATGCGCGTAGGGTCTGATGCCGTCGGTGACACCATGCTTTGTAAGTGCGACTTACAAAGATTGTAAATGACACTTACAAAGGTTGTAAGTGTGACTTACAAAAGATGGTTTCGTCAAAAACGTCTTACCCATGGCGCAAGACGTTGGTATGTCGGCGAAAAAAACTATCTTGCAGCATCATTAAAACATATTAATATGGAAAACAAAGAATTTGATTACTCGGGCATCCACCTCAACGGATTCCTCGGCCTGTTCCTGAACATTGCCATGCTGCTTGGCGGGGCATTGGCACTCATCACAGCAAGCGCGCAGGGCGGCAACGCCGGTCTCGCAACGTTGGGCATAGCGTTGTTGGTCGTGGGATTCTTCATGCTGTTCGGCTACATGATGCTTGAGCCGAATGAAGCCAAGGTGATGGTGTTCTTCGGCAAGTACAAAGGCACGTTCCGCCTCACAGGCTTCTACTGGGTCAACCCGTTCATGACGACCAAAGCACTCTCACTGCGCGCAAGGAACCTCGATGCCGAGCCCATCAAGGTCAACGACAAAGTGGGCAATCCCATCCTCATAGGCATGGTCTTGGTCTGGCGCCTGAAGGACACCTACAAGGCCATGTTTGAAATAGACGCGCAGACGATGGCATCAGCGGCAGGAGTGGGCAGCGGCAACGTGGCGACGAGGATGCTCGCGTTTGAGAAGTTTGTCCGCATACAGAGCGATGCCGCATTGCGCGAGGTCGCAGGACAATACGCATACGACAACATCGAGACATCGGACAAGTCGGATGACAGCCACAAAGAGCTAACCCTGCGCGATGGCGGCGAGGAAATCAACGACCAACTGGAACAGAAGCTGAATGAACGCCTCGCAATGGCGGGCATCGAGGTCAAGGAAGCCCGGCTCAACTACCTCACCTACGCCCCCGAGATAGCTGCGGTGATGCTGCGCCGCCAACAGGCCAACGCGGTGATTGCGGCGCGAGAAAAGATCGTCGAGGGTGCTGTCAGCATGGTGCAAATGGCATTGTCTGAGATGGAGAAGAAAGACATCGTGCAACTCAGCGACGCGCAAAAGGCCGCCCTGGTCAGCAACCTGCTCGTCGTGCTGTGCGCCGATGAGACTGCACAACCTGTCGTTAACACTGGCACGAGGGATTGATCATGAAAAGGACATTTGCATTGATCGCAGCCGCACTGTGCCTGGTCGTGGCTTGCGCGCAGCAAGACGGCACGGCACAACGGGGACAACGTGTGCTGACCATGCTAATGACAGGTGAGACAGACAGCCTCTACCACGAGATGTCTGCCGAGATGCGGCAGGCACTGACAGAGACACAGCTCTCCGTCCTGTGGTTCACCATGGAGATGACCTACGGCAAATTGCAATCCACCGGGCAATGGGAGGAGCAGCACGTGATGGGATATGACATAGCAAAATGCCGCCTGGGCTTTGCAAACGGCAACTTGGATTTCTCCGTCACATTCAACGACGACAAGATAGCTGGTATGTTCTTTACACCGGCAGCCGAAACCGCGCCGCCACAGGAGCCAGAGACGACGGCATCATTCCAAGAGAAACCCATGGCTCTGTGCTGCGACGGCTACACCATGCCTGCCTTGTTGACCCTCCCCAAACAAGAGGCAAAAGCCCCGTGTGTCATCATCGTGCATGGCAGCGGGCCAAACGACAAGGATGGGACAATCGGGGGGAACAAACCCTACGCGCTATTGGCGCGTATGCTTGCCGAGCGGGGTGTCGCCTCATTCAGATATGACAAACGCACTTTCACCTACCACGACTTGCCGGACAGCGTGGCAGCGATACTCACCGTTGACTATGAGACCACAGATGATGCCGTGGCGGCGGCAGAGATGCTGCACGCCATGCCGGAAGACATTGACACATCAAGACTGTTTGTCCTCGGGCACAGCCAAGGGGGAATGATGATCCCACGCATAGCGCAACGGGCGACAGCTCCGCACGGCTACATCATGATGGCCGCGCCAGCAAGGCGGTTGCTCGACTTGATGATGATGCAGATGGACTACCTCCACGGCCATGGCCTCTACCCGGACTGGCCAAAGGCAAGGAAGGAAATGGAAAGACAAATTGCCAACCTCAGGCTGTGGGGGCAAGATGCCTTTGACAACGCGATGCCTATGCCAATGAACCTCCCATTGTCCTATCTCTTGGATTTGGAAGGATATGACCAGACGCAGGAAGCAAAGTCTATCACAAAACCATTGTTGGTAATGAATGGAGAAGCCGACTACCAAGTGACGATGGACGATTTTCAGTTGTGGAAAAAGGCGTTGCAGGGGAAGGACAACGTGACTTGGAAATCATACAAGGGACTTAACCACATCTTCATCCCTGCCGGCGACCCGCCATTGCCATCCGACTACGCCAAGCAAGGGACCATGCCGGCCGAGGTGGCAGACGACATAGCCAAGTTTGTCAAAGGGCTGTGACTCAACTCAGCAACTGGAAGAGCCGTGCATCATAATATGCGCCCTTGAAGCAAAACCACCGCCGCAGCACCGCCATCTCTTCAAACCCGAGACGGCAGAACAAACGAGCGGCATCTGTGTTTGTCTCATTCACGAAAGCATAGACCTGCGACAAACGGAAATAGGTGAAGGCATAGTCTATCATAAGCCTCAAAGCTGCGGTAGCATACCCATTGCCACGAAACTCCCTGAGGATGAACACCCCGACCTCGGCACGGGCACACACTATGTCATAATCAAACAAATCGACAATGCCCAATGTCACCCCGTCTGTGGCACGCTCGACAATCAACCGCAGTTGCTTGTCTTCCAAAAGGTCATTGGAAGCACCATTGACATACTCATGCAGGAAATGCAACGAACGGGGTGTGAAAAACAATGATGTCCCCCACTCGTCCGAGTCATTCTCAATCGCATAGAAAAGCTCGGCATCAGCAAGCTCCATTGGGCGAAGCCTCACACCTCCTCCTTCAAAAACATTAGCCACGGTTCAGTCCTTTTTGATTGCTGACATCATGTCCATCGACGCTCAATCCTCAAGCCCAATGTCTGCCCTCACCCTTGTCATGGTCGGCACACAGAATGCGAAAGACAACAGGCAAATGCAAAAGCACAACAATCCCGCCGCACTCTCGCAATCGACACTGAAGTACAAGGCTATGTTGTAAGACGCGGCGACAAAAAGCATCGCTAGTCTCGCGACGCTCAACCAGAGGTAACGTCTCAAGGCTCTGAGCAATTGATTCTCGCCACGCACCATTGGCTGAAGCAGCTTGCTGAACAATTTCAACGACAACGGCACAAACAACAATGTCGCCAGCACCCCGCACACGTCATAGACATAGCGCGAAGCCACATCGCCTGCCGGGAATACAAAATGGATCACACCCGCCAACGACAGGGCTGCATAAAGCAAAGGCAACACAATGAACAACGTGAAAATGACTTGCAACGTTCTGACGGTCTTATGCA
Organism: uncultured Bacteroidaceae bacterium; assembly: GCA_944321635.1. Lineage (GTDB taxonomy): Bacteria > Bacteroidota > Bacteroidia > Bacteroidales > Bacteroidaceae > Avibacteroides. The sequence goes on from CALULY010000011.1 coordinate 56,704, forward strand.
ATTCCCTCATATTGCCTATCAAATGTTGGTTTCAAAACTAACCCTGTTGACGATGCTCCTGCCAAGTGTCACCTCGTCGGTGTACTCCAGCTCATCGCCGACGGACAAGCCTCGCGACAATGCAGTCACTTTGACTCCAAGCGGGGACAGTTTCCTGTAAATGTAGAAGTTTGTCGTGTCACCTTCCATCGTCGGACTTAGGGCGAGAATCACCTCATCAACCCCACCTGAAGCAACTCGGCCAACGAGGCTGTCGATGGATATGTCATTCGGACCTATGCCGTCCATGGGTGAAATCAAACCGCCAAGCACGTGGTACAATCCGTTGTATTGCATTGTCGCCTCGATGGACATCACATCCTTGATGTTCTCAACCACGCAAATCACAGCAGCATCCCTCCCCTTATCGGCACAGATGGAACAGATCTCGGTGTCTGAAATGTTGTTGCAGACCTTGCAATACTTAACATTTGCTTTCATGTCGGCAATCGCAGAAACGAATGACGCGACAAAAGCATCGTCCTGCTTCAACAGGAACAAGGCAAGACGCATGGCCGTCCTGCCACCTATGCCAGGCAATTTGGATAGTTGCTCGACAGCCCTTTCGAGGCTGGCGGATGGTATTTGCCTATACATCCTCCACTCAGTTAAGTGATTGATCCCAATCTTTCCAGACAGGCTCGCGGCCAAGGGCTTTCAAATCACTCTCGACCTGCATAGCCGTCCGCTCGTCACTCACATGGAACTGCTCCAAAGACTGCGGATAGGTGTAGTAGCCCCCCGGATCCGTCTTGCTCTCAGCGCTCATTGTGGTGACACCAAGCGTCGCCATCGCATTGCGGAACTCAGCCGACTCGCGTGTGGAATAGGATATGTCAACATCGTGATCAAAAATCCTGAAAGCGAAAGTCAACTGCGCCAGTTCACGGTCAGACATGATAACGTTGGGCTGGAATCCTCCGCTTTCGGCAACGCGCATCCTCGGGAAGTTGACGCTATATTTTGTCTTCCAATAGTTCTTTTGCAGATAACGCAGGTGGTAGGCCATCATTGTCATGTCAGTCCTCCAGTCCTCAAGGCCTACGAGCACCCCCATCCCTATCGAATGGACTCCTGCCTGCCCCATGCGGTCAAAGGCGTTCACTCTCCACTCAAAATTGGATTTCATTCCTCGCGGATGATAAATGTTGTAATTCGCACGGTTGTAAGTCTCCTGGAAACAAATCACACCATTCAGGCCGTGCCGCGTCAGCTCTTTGTATTCCTCGGCTTTCAATGGCATCACCTCAATTTTAAGGTTGCTGAAATAGGGCTTTGCCAAGTCCAAAGCACGTGCTATGTAGGGGACACCGGCCTTGGCAGGATTCTCGCCAGTGACAAGAAGAAGGTTTTCAAACGGAGCAAGACGCTTGATGGCCTTGTACTCATTCACTGTCTCTTCCTCTGTCAGGATAGTGCGCTTCATCGGATTGCCGACATGGAAACCACAGTAGACGCAGGAATTTGAGCATGAGTTGGTCAAATAGAGAGGAACGAACATCGAGATGGTCTTCCCAAACCTCTCCAATGTGTAATGCCTGCTCAGCTGTGCCATTTCCTCAAGGTAAGGCTCAGCCGCAGGTGAGACGAGTGCCATGAAATCATCGACCGTCAACGAGCGTTTGCGCAATGCCTGCTCGACATCCTTGGATGTTTTTGAATAAATCGATGAAGATGTCCCGTCCCAAGATATGTTGCTTAGATAATCTGAAAACATTGTTTTGAAGTTATTATTTCTTCTTTCTCACATCCTTGCTAAGACGCATGGCACAGAAGTTAGGACCACACATCGTGCAGTATTCACCATCAAGATGGCGGCCCGCCTTGAAGTACTCCAAAGCTCGCTCGGGGTCAAGCGACAAGTCAAATTGGTCTTTCCAACGGAAATCAAATCTCGCTTTTGAAAGTGCATCATCCCTCACCTGTGCCCCTGGATGTCCCTTGGCAAGGTCGGCTGCATGGGCTGCTATCTTGTATGTCACGACACCAACCCTCACATCTTCTTTGTTTGGCAAGGCGAGGTGTTCCTTTGGGGTCACATAACACAACATCGCCGTCCCAAGCCAAGCTATCTGGGCTGCCCCGATTGCCGAGGTTATATGGTCATATCCGGGTGCAATGTCGGTTGTCAAAGGGCCAAGAGTATAGAAAGGGGCATCGTGGCAAGCGGCAATCTGCCTGTCCATGTTCTCCTTGATCTTATGCATGGGGATATGCCCTGGTCCTTCGATGAAAGCCTGCACGTCATGCTCCCAAGCCCTTACGACCAACTCGCCCAAAGTGTCAAGCTCTGCAAACTGGGCTGCGTCGTTGGCATCATATATGCTGCCCGGGCGCATCCCGTCACCAAGGGAAATGCCTACGTCATATCTGGACAATATCTCACAGATGTCGTCAAAGTGTTCATACAGGAAACTCTCGCGATTGTACATCTTGCACCACTTTGACATGATGCTTCCCCCACGGCTGACTATGCCAGTCTTGCGGCTGCTTGCCAAATCAATGTCTTTTAGCCTTACGCCTGCATGGATGGTGAAATAATCCACGCCTTGCTCACACTGCTCTATCAATGTGTCCTTATAGATTTCCCAGTTCAAGTCCTCGACTTTGCCATTGACTTTCTCCAAAGCTTGATAGAGGGGGACTGTACCGACCGGAACGGGGCAATTGCGGATGATCCATTCACGGGTCTCATGGATGTTTTCACCCGTTGACAAATCCATAAGAGTGTCCCCACCCCATTTGCAACTCCACATGGCTTTCTCCACCTCTTCATCAATGCTGGAAGTTGTGGCGGAATTACCTATGTTTGTGTTTATCTTGACAAGGAAATTCCTGCCTATGATCATCGGCTCTGATTCTGGATGATTTATGTTGGCAGGGATGATAGCACGACCAGCTGCGACCTCTTGCCGTACGAATTCAGGCGTGATGTGCGTCTCAATGCCCAAAGCCTCGCAATTCATGTTTTCCCTGATAGCGACATATTCCATCTCCGGGGTAATAACGCCTTTTTTCGCATAATGCATTTGCGACACTCTCATCCCTGGCTTCGCACGATAGGGCAAAGCGATGTGCTCAAAACGAAGATGGTCAAGGGATTTGTCGTATTTGCGCATCTTGCCATAGTCAGATGTCACCTCCGGCAACTGCTCAACATCGCCGCGCTGGAGAATCCACTTTTCTCTGATACGCGGCAATCCCTTCTTCAAATCAATAACTTGGCTTGGATCTGAAAATGCGCCAGACGTATCATATATATATATGTCGGGATTCTCAGACTCCATTCTTTCACCATCGGTTTCTGTCACGGTAGGCACTTGGCTCACTTTACGCATACCCACACGTATTTCTGGATAAATCTTACCTGGCAGATACACTTTCTCTGACCTCGGGTATGTTATCTTGTGTTTCATGATTATTTATCTAAAAAAGATGTCAAAGGGGAACTTGCACTCGCACGGAATGAGGTCTCGCCTGAAACAAGCCCGGCCTCATAAGCCATTCGCCCGGCCTGGACGGCCAACTTGAAAGCCTCTGCTGCCTTTACAGGATTCTCCGCTATGGCAATAGCAGTGTTGACAAGCACGGCATCAGCCCCAAGCTCCATAGCTTCTGCCGCATGGCTTGGCGCACCTATACCTGCGTCCACGACAACTGGCACATTGCTCTGCTCTATTATGATTCGCAGGAAATCCCTTGTACGAAGCCCAAGGTTGCTGCCAATGGGAGCACCGAGAGGCATCACCGTTGCCGCGCCAGCTTCCTCAAGCCGTTTGCACAGCACTGGGTCTGCTTGGCAATAAGGGAAGACCACAAAACCCATCTTGACCAGTTGTTCTGTCGCTTTCAACGTTTCAACAGAGTCGGGCAACAGATAACGCGGGTCTGGATGTATCTCCAATTTCAGCCAATTAGTACCAAAAGCTTCGCGGGACATCTGAGCCGCAAAGACGGCTTCCTCGGCATCCCTCACGCCTGACGTGTTTGGCAACAACTTGACATCTGGATGCGTGATGTGTTTTAGCATATCGTCATCCTTGTCATCAAGGTCTACACGCTTCATTGCCACTGTCACGAGTTCTGTCCCAGAGCTTTTGATAGCTTTTTCCATCTCATCATTAGAGTCAAACTTGCCTGTGCCCATGAACAAACGAGAGGAGAATTTATGTCCGTCAATTATCAAATCATTCATATAAGTAAGTGTTATTACATCTTTCAACTATTCTTTTCATTTCTGCAACAGGATTGGAGGCGTTAAGAACCGAGCCTGACAAAGCTATACCATCTACACCAAGACGGGCCAGATCGCTTATGTCATCTGCAGTAATCCCCCCTATCGCTATTATTGGGATGCCTATCGACAGACTACGCATCTCTTTTATAATTGCAGCATAACCATCCAGTCCGAGTTGAGGGCTTAGGTTTTGCTTTGTGGTAGTAAATCTGAATGGGCCACAACCGATATAATCAGCCCCGGATTCAAATATATTGACCACATCATCAATCGTGTTGGCTGTGCCTCCAATCATATATTCTTTTCCAAGCAATGCCCTTGCCTCGACTATCGACATATCATTCTTGCCAAGATGAACGCCATCTGCCCCTGCGACCTTGACAAGGTGCGCACGGTCGTCGAGTATGAAAGTCGCATCGGCTGACTTGCACAAGTCACGCGCGACAATGGCAGTCTTACAAAAGGCATCATCATCGGCAGATTTCATCCTCAGTTGCACCCACTTGCATCCTCCTTCAATGGCTATCTTAACAGAATCCAAATAGGAATAACGGTCATTGCAGTGAGTTATGAATTGCAAACTCAACCTCCGCATACAGCCTTTATGATTATAAGCCTTGCCCCGTCCTCAAGCATGAAGCTGCTCCACTGGGAACGTGGGACGACTTTATTGTTGACTGCCACAGCTATTCCCTCACCACTTATCGCCATCTTTTCAAGGAATGCTGATAATGTAATTGGCGCATCCAAAGTGTACGACTTCGAATTCAAAGTGACTTCCATAATAATATAACTTTCGGAAAGATAAAGAGGAGAGGAATTACAATCCCTGCATCGGCATTATCCGTCAGCAGGTTATGAGGGTATATTCTCAGCCTTGCCATATAAATGCCAAAGCACCCCTTTGCCTTTCAAACCGTTGCGAATTAAGCATTATTTCTTGAAAGTTCAAAGGCTTTACACCAAAATAACCCTTCACTGGAATAACAAAAAAACGTGTGGGCGAACAATCTTGTCGTCCACACGCCACAACTAATCATTATGACTATTCTCAGTCTATTTCCTGGTCTGCCTCATAACCGCCAAGCTCACGCAATTTGTTCTTCAACATAGCAAATTGCTCGGACAGGTCATGGACTGGGTTATGCTCAAAATCGTGCATTGGGCTCTTCAGGTAGAATGACAGCCACGTCTGTATGCCTGACATTCCTGCACGCTTCGCCAAATCCGAGAAAAGCACCAAATCCAGCAACAGGGGAGCTGCCAATATTGAATCCTTGCAAAGGAAATCAACTTTGATTTGCATCGGATAGCCCATCCATCCGAAGATATCCAAATTGTCCCATCCCTCTTTGTCATCATTGCGTGGAGGATAGTAATTGATACGAACCTTGTGATATATGTCCTTGTACAATTCAGGATATTCCTCGCCATCAAGGATTGTCTCGATGACCGAGAGCTTTGAGACTTCCTTGGTCTTGAAATTGTCCGGGTCATCAAGCACTTCGCCATCACGGTTGCCAAGTATGTTTGTGGAGAACCATCCCCTCAGACCGAGCATCCTGGTCTTGAGTGCCGGAGCCAGCACCGTCTTCATCATCGTCTGGCCGGTCTTGAAGTCTTTTCCAGCAATAGGCACATTGTTCTTCTCTGAGAACTCCCACATTGCCGGTATATCAACACAAAGATTAGGAGCGCCCATGATGAACGGGCAGCCCTCGGCAATCGCAGCGTATGCATAGCACATACTTGGTGAAATGACAGACCTGTTGTCCTCCTTCATCGCTTTTTCCAACGATGCCAATGACTTGTGTTCTTCTGCCATCGGGACATATATCTCAGTGGATGCAGCCCAAATGACGACAATCCTGTCGCATCCGTTGTTGGCTTTGAAATCCCTTATGTCCGCCCTGACCTGTTCCATCAGGTCCCAGCGGCTTTTGCCTTCCTTAACGTTGGTGCCATTGAGCTTTTTGACATAGTTGTGGTCAAAAACAGCTTTCATTGGTTTGATCTTCACCAATTCATCCTTGACCGGCTCAATGTCTTTGAACTTCAGCACTTCCGCATGGAGGGCGGATTCATAGGCATTGTCTTCGAAAATATCCCATGCTCCGAAAACGATGTCATTCATCGAAGCCAAAGGCACTACATCCTTTATCTTCTTATATTGCTTCTGCGAACCTCTTCCTACTCTTATTTTTGCCAATTGGGAGAGAGAGCCTATTGGTTGCGCCAGACCTTTTCTGGCCATCAATGTTCCTACCATGAACGTGGAAGTGACAGCACCCAATCCTACGCAAAGGACACCAAGTTTCCCATTTGCAGGTTTTACGTCAATTCTTTCCATAATTTTTCCCTTAGAAATTATAACGGTTTAGATTTAATTTGCCGCCAAAGGTACACCTTTAATCTGTTACGATTGACAGCACAGCACCTTTTTATTTCAATAAGGTTACGAATGCGACATAAAATCTTACCTTTAAGACATCATTTAAGTCGCAATACCCGCAACGGGCAAAGTCACGACATCACGTCAGCTGATGACCTTGTTGGCACCAGAAGTGAACCTGAGTGTGTCGGGGTTGTCTTTGACGAATGACTCTATGTGACGGATTCGCTTTTCTTCCAAGATCTCATTGATGGCTATGAGGATGCCTGTCTCCTCAACGTCCCCGAAACCGTAGTTGATAGCGGTCCCAAACATTTTCATCGTAGGCGACAGCCCCATATAAGCATTGACGAGAGGCGGTATGCTGTACCCGAGCTTGCTTATTTCAGCCTTCAATATCTTGTAGTCATCCTTGAACGTCTCGCCTGAGAAGAGTTGTTCGAGCTGCCGTTCATCGGTCTCGATCTTCAAAGGACGGATAGGAGTGATGAGATTGTCTTTGTCGGCAAAATGCTTCTTAAGGAAATAAAGTATCATGTCCCGCCCTCCCCTGTGGTAGTTGGGGTACATGGTCACTTTGCCAAAGAAATACTTCGCCTGAGGCATTATCACCGTCAACGCCCCGAGACCGTCCCAGAGGTTGTCAAGGGCGAATACGCTCTTGCTCCCCATGCGGGTGGACTGGTATTCCAACGCGACAAAAGAGCGTCCCAGCTCTATCGTCTGCGGCAAATAGTTGTCTATGAAGTTTTGTGAGAACTTGAACAGATGGGATGTGGCGATCACAGGTTGCCCCTCGTCGTCAAATGCGACGTCAGTGCCGAGGATGTAACGGTAGCCGCCTATTATTTTCTTCCTCTCCGGGTCCCAGACGATCAGTTGCTTGCAGGGGTTGGGCATCGTGTCAAACTCGTCTATGTCAAGGCTCATGCCAGTGCCTCCGCCAGCCGTGCGAAATGCCTCTTCTCGCAGGCGGCCTATCTCCCTCATCACGTTTGGAGAGTTTTGAGCGGTGACTACATATATGTCATTGTTGCTTTTGTTCGTCACCCTGAGTTTCTTGTCGTCAGTCAATTCCGACTCCAGCAGAGCCACGTCAACGGGTCTGATGATTTCTTCCATATATAATTATTTATAGTCCATAGACGATTTCCCTCACATAGTCGCACCACTCGCGGATGGTGCGTGAGGAGTCGAATCGCGTGCAAGGGATTGGTTCCCCTATCGTCATCTCAAACGTCTTTCCCTTGTTCTTGAACAGCTCGTCGGCAAGGTAGAGCATCGCGATGTTGAACTTTATGCCCAACATTTTCCTCAGCCTGTCGATGTTGTAAAAGAAGTTGGAGTTGCGTCCTTCAAAGTGTATGGGAACGATGCCTCTGCCCGTCTGTATGCTCTTCACGAGGAAAGTCTTCTTCCACTCCGGGTCTGTTATCTTGCCCTTGATGCGGCGCGAGCACAGTCCCGCCGGGAACATGATGAGCTGCTGGTCTGACGCGAACCCCGCCTCCACCATCTTCGGGAAATTGCGCGATTGCGCCCCGGTCTTGTTGACAGGGATACAGAGCGGCGCAAGCCCTGGGAGATTCATCAAAAGGTCGTTGACGAGGTACTTGATTTGCCCGTCGTACTTGTGTCCGAGCACCGACCCTATCGCCACGCCGTCAAGCCCCCCGAGAGGATGGTTTGACACGAATGTGTAAAGACCGTCATCCGGCAAGTTCTCACGCCCCTTTACGACAAGGTTCATCTCAAGGAAGCTAAGCACGTAATCAAGGAAATCAACCCCTGTCTTCCCCTTTGCGTAATCGTTAAGGAAATAGTTGACCTCATCTTGATGCACTATCCGTTTGAGATAGGAAATCACAAAGCGTGGGACATATTTGTACTTGTCCGGTGCCTTGCTCTTCAAGATGTCTTCAACATCGATGGATACGTTGACATTTTGCATCATTCACAATGCTTAACTGCGTGCAAATGTAATCCATCTTTCCATATTGCAAAAGGAATATAATGCAAAATGCCACTAATGCCTTGTCATTAGGCAAAAGAATGGTTTATTTTGCGGCCTCACTCCTAACTAATGGCTACCGGAAGGACACTCTCACCAATCATCATGCTGTGCCTCACATTGCTGCTCGCGGCGACGGCAACGGCACGGCCTGAGCCCAAGCACCAGGTGCGTGCCGTGTGGCTCACGACAGCCTACGGCCTTGACTGGCCCATGGCAGGGAGCACCGACCAGAAGGAAAGCCTCAGGACGATGCTCGACGTGCTGGCCGACGTGGGCATCAACACGGTCATGTTCCAATGCCGCATCAGGGGCGACGTGGCATACGACTCCGCCATAGAGCCTCGCAACCCGCTCTTTGCCGGGATGGACTTCGACCCGCTGGCGTTTGCCGTTGACGAATGCCACAAGCTCGGCATGGAGTGCCACGCATGGATGGTCTGCATCCCGCTCGGCAAGCAAGGCAAAGTGCCAAAGCGGACATTGGACGCGATCGCCCGCACCGGCAGCGGGCTGGTTATGACCCACGGGCGGCAACTCTACCTCGACCCGTCGCGGCGCGGGACGGGGGAATATCTCGCACGGATCGCCGCCGAACTGACATCCCGCTACGACATCGACGGGCTGCACCTCGACTACATCCGCTACCCTGACGACTACCGCGCATTCCCCAAAGCCAAAGGCATGACCGCCGCCCGCAAAGCAGCGGCACGCCGCGAACACATCACGGGCATTGTGAGACGCATCCACACGGCCGTCAAGTCCGTCAAGCCTTGGGTGAGCCTCAGTTGCGCTACCATAGGCAAACTCCGCTCCACCTCCCGCCTCGACAGCCGTGGCTGGGATGCCCGCGACTGCCTCGGCCAAGATGTGCAGAGATGGCTCGGCGAGGGACTGGTCGATGCGGTCTACCCGATGATGTACTACAAGGACGGCGACTTCTACCCATTCGCTGCCGACTGGAGCGAAGCGGTTGACGGCTGCCGCGTAATCCCCGCGCTCGGGCTCTACCGCATCGAATACTGGGATCAAGGATGGGATGCCGCCGAGATAGTCGGACAGGCACTGTTTTGCGAAGCGTTGGGACTGGGAGGCATAGGCCTTTATCGCGCCAAGACATTGACAGACAACACCCGCAACATCTGCGGGCTGCTGCGCGGCGATGTCTTCCGACACAAAGCCTTGCCACGGCACGGCGACGGCAGCGCACGCATGGACAGCTGCACCGTCACCCTGACACGCGTCAAGACAACGGGACGGCGCACGCGCCTCCAATGGGAATGCCGGGGGGCGGCAAGCGAAGTGACGTTCACCATCTATGCCAGCGACACCTGGCCGGTTGACACCGGCGACCCGGCCAACATCATCGAGACGGGCGTAAAGGGCGGGAGCTACACCTACGACTACACATACGACAGCGGGCGGCGGGCGCACTTCGCCGTGACAGCCACCGACCGCTTCGGCAACGAGAGCGCACCCGCCGCGACACCACGGCCTGACGAGACGCACTTGGGAGTGATGTTGCCATCGCTGGTTCTCGGGGAAAGTCGCATGGGTCGGTAAGACAAAATCGCGGGGTGCTTTGTAACTCGCACTTACAAAACACTTCAAATTCCTGAAACACCGAGACGGATTTGTAGAGCACCGACCCGCAAGCCTGGAGCACCGCCCCGGCGCAGCAAAGGCGCGAGGCATCACGACAAAAAGTGGCAGGCAACCCACATCGGGGATTGCCTGCCACTTTTCACATCACCGCCACCGTCACAGCCCAACCTTGAACGACACGGCAAGACCGCGCGGGATGCACTCGGACATGGCGAAACGCCCGTGCCCGACGCTGTAATCGGGGTTGAAGCAATACTCCGTCAACTCCGTCCCGAAGTCGTATATGTTGTAGCACAACACCTCGACCTCGACCGGCCTTTTCCTGATGCTGCCCTTGTAGCTGGCGCGGATGTCGAAGTTGAAAAACATATCCTCACGGCTGCCAAAGTCCCCGTCGAGCGGGTTGATACCTTTGGTGCGGCGGTTCCAGATGGCGACCTGCGTGCTGCCGTCGGCATTCCGCTCGGTCTCGTAGTTGAATCCCGAGAACGGCTGCCCGTCCTTGAACTTGCCCGTCAGCGCGACGCTGAAGTGCTCGTCGATGTTCCACCCCAGATGGAGGCGGGCGATGTAGGCGCGGTCCTGGTCATACCGGCCTATCCCCTTGGCCAGCGCGTTTGGGTTGGCGGTCGTCTCGGTCAGTGCTGCCACGTCGTTGACGAGAGGGCCGTTGCCCAGCCCGGCGAATCCGGCCATGAGGTAGGATTGCCACGAGAGCATGGCGAAAAACTTGGGACCGACGTATTCGTACTTTATGACCGACGAGAAGTAGTAGGGCGTGTTGGACACGAAGTTGGTCCAACCGTCCTTGTGCATATAACTTTTGGGCAAGTATCCTACAACATAGTCCACCGCCTTGCCACCGTCAAACATGAACACCTGCGTGCCTTGCGTCCCCTGCGCCTCGTTGTCCGACGTGACATAATGCCCGTAATCCCCCGCATCGACGCCGAAGGTGGTCATCCACGTGTCGAAGTACTTCCTGTAAGAATTCAGGAAACTGATGGTGTGACGGCCGAAGCGGAAATGTATGGGGATGTCCAGCACGAAGTAGGACGGTTGGCGCAACAGCTCGACCTTGCTGCGCGAAGCTCCTCCGGTCGAGATGAAGTAGCCTCCCCTCTCGCCTTCGCCGTAGCGTTGGTCGCCGTTCTTGTCCAGCCAGTAGTAGACATCGCCGTTCATGTAACGCTTGGAGAAATAACGGATGTCGTCATAGTTGAACGTGACACGGTTTCTGCTCAGGTTGACCTCCATCTCAAACCACTGGCACGGCGCGATCCTGAATCCAGCCATGACCTGCCAGTTTGGACGGAACATCGACCTGTCCTTGACCAGCATCGCGTCGATGGTCACATCCACGTTCGCCCTGAAGTCCAGCCATCCCGCAAGGCGGCGATGGAAGACGAGGCTTGCCGTGTTTTCCAACAGCCCGCTGGCGAATGCCTCGCTCGACCATTCGTAAACGTAGAGAGGCGTGAACGGTTCGCCAACCTGATGCAGATAGACGGCATTTGAGAAGTGACCGCGCCTCGGGGCGAAATGCATGAGTGAGTTGTAGCCGTCAAACGTGAATGACATCCAGCTGTTGATGCGATGCTCAAGGTTCAAGGCGTAGGACAACTCCGATGTCACCCCGTCCGGCTGCCATGGTTCGAAGCCCTCCCCGTCCTGGTCGATGATGTTGCGGGCATAGTCCAGGTCGTCATGCCGCACATTGTTCAATGCCAGGGTAAGACCTGATGCATACCTGGTGTGCTCGCGCCGCTTGGTGCCATAGAACGAGAGGCTGTAAGTGCCCTGCCGCGCCGTCTCCTCGCGTCCGAAGTAGAATTCCGAGCTCATGTTGCTGCGCCCCGACACACCTATTATGTAATTCATCGTGTCAAACAAGCGCACGGGCTTCACCGGGAGCTGCCCGTCCATGCTCAGTTGGTAAAAGTCCTCCGGGTAGTAGTCATCTATGCCCGTCTCGTCAAAATCCACCAACTTCCTCACCCCGTAATCGAAGTAAAGGTGCTGCCTGTAACTGTCCTCCCCGCGCCGCAACGCATAGTTTAAGTCCACGCTGCCCAGCCCTTGCATCTTGTTGCGGTGCTCCATGGGCTTGTAGGCTCTCTCCTGCGCCGTGAGGTGCAGCAGGTTGATGAATTGTTTCGTGCCGCCTGATATGCCCCCGAGCCCACCAAAGTTGTACGCAGCACGGATTGCGTCAGGCACATCCGCATCCTTGGTCAGCCACAATTGCGAAGTGTGATAGTCGATGTCGAGGCTGTGGGTGAGCATATCGACATGATAGGTCGTCGCACCTGGCATGAAACGGCTGTCGATGCGGAACCCGTCGAGGTAGAACCGGTTCCAACGGTAGGAGTTGCCCGACACCGAGAACGTGAGCCTGTCAGGCGCGGCAAAACCTCCCGTCGTCTCGGTCTGATAGGTCGTGTAGTCGTCAAGGTTGTCAAGGTAGTTGGTCAAATCACCTGACTTGTAGTAGGTCCTGAACAATTCGCTGCTGCGGTGCTGCCGCCCGTAGCCGGGCAAGGTGTCAAGCGGTTCGGTTGTCCCGGCCGCATAAGCCGAGAGGAACGATGGCAGCAACACCAGGGTCAATAGATGTGTTTTCATCAGATCAATGTTTCTTGTTGAAGTCCTTTAACAGGAACGACGGCGACAGCCTGAAATAGACCGCTGCTGCGAAACTTGTCGTCATCGACTGCGCCACCTTTGTCCCGTCGGCCTCTATCATGTCGCCCTTGTGGAGGTAAAATGCCTTGAAGTTCGCCCCCCATGAGTAGCATTTGCCAAAGGACTGCGAGTACTCAATGTTTAACGTCGTCACCTGAGGGTCGGTGAACCTCGTCCCAGTATATGGCACACCGATGCACCCAAAGTGCGGATTGCCGAGCAGCGAGATGTAGTTGTGAGCCGCCCAATGCCCCACCCCGACGTTGAAACGCCAGATGTCCATCTCGGCAAGGCCGTACACCCCCACCCCGCGTTTGAACGGGAACAGCTCGCCCTTGCCCTCATTGGAGGCAAAAGCGTTGACACTCACGCTGACTTGCCTGACCAATCGGGAGCGGAGGTTTATGTCAAGCTGGCAACCGGCCGAGGCATTCATCCAGGTCTGCACGCGGTTGGTGGCGATGGTGTCTATCTCACCGCCGCGATGTTGCATCACGAGGTTCAGGGGGAAGAAGACATGGACACGCGAAGCCTCATCGTTGACCTTCACTTTGGCGGCCGCACCGACAGTGAACGCCTCCTGGTGGTTATCGTTACGGAAGATGAAACTTTCCCAGTTTACCCACGCGTCGAGGTCAAAGTGCGGTGTCCCGACCAACAGCTGCAAACCTGCCTCGGGGCGTGTTGTGAGCATATTCTCCTCGTCATAGAGTGGTTCGGGCAAACCGTGCGCCACTCCGCCATATATATTACCCATGACCAGATCGACTGCGGGCGACAGTTTGGCGTGCACCCTCAGGAATGGGGTCATGTTGACCCGTTTCGTCTCACCCGTTGGCAAGTGCCTTATCGGGTCTTTGAAGTAAACTTCCTGATAGGCTGTCGCTCCCCAATAGGTCGTCATGTTAAACCCCGCCTCGATTTTCAAGTTCCCAAGCGGCTGGTAGGTCAGGGTCGGCCGCAAGAGAAATCCGGGGAGGGTGTAGCCGTCGGTGCGCCCTCCGACATACTCGTTGTCACGCAGGAAGTCGATGTTTTCCACGTCGAGGCGCAATTCGCCCCGCCCGTCGGCGGACAAGGTGCGGTCTTCCACAAAGATTGTTTGTCTCATCTGCGCCATGGCATTGCCGCATTGTGCCAGCAGCACCAGCAGCACAGCCGCGCAAGCCTTAACCTTTTTAGTCATCATGTTGCTCATGCTCCAGGGTATGTACGGGTGCGGTTCTTTTTCTGCCGCACCTCGGGCTTTTGTTTGGTTATCTCAAGCGGCTTTTGCTTGTTGAGCGGACGGGCGTACAAATCCCAATCTTGCTCGATAGTCCACATCGCTTTGAGGTCTATGGCGGCGTTGTAGTAGTACACCTCCTCACCGTGCCGCTTCTTTGAGTAGTCGCCGGTGTCCCATTCACCGTTGCCATTGGTGTCGATGCACAACCTTGCATAGTACTGCCCCGCCGGCAGGTAGTTGAACACCGCCTCCCCGTCCTCGACGGCCACCTTTCTTATCGGGGCGTCGTTCTTGTTCAACAGTTCTGCGTAGGCGGGTCGACCGTCAAGCCCTCGCACCTTGAACACTATCATGCCGTACTCTTTTATGGGCCTTATCTTGAATGTCTTGTCGATGCGGTCATTGACAAGGCCGTATATGCTCCTTATCGTGCCCGAATCGACGGTCAGCCTGTACTCCGCGCTCTCTTCCCAATTGGCCAGCCAGCGATATGTCCTCACGTCCCTCGCATCTGGCACGAAGTTGAATGGTATGTCCTCATAGACCGAATCGACCTTCATCATTATGCGCATCTTCGACCTTTGGAACGTATCCAACGGATGCTCGAAAATCACGGTTATGTCCTTGTAGCCGTCAAATGTCGCCGTCAACGACTCAAGGTTGACCCCGAGGGCGGGAATCACCGTGTCCGTCTCCTCCTTGTCGCGCCGGCGGCGTTTGGGCTCAAAGAGTTTTTTGGTTACGGCTTTCACCGTGTCTGTCTGCCGCACGGGGAGCATGAGGCTGTCTGTCGTCATGTAGGTGACAGCCAGTTTGAGTGTATCGACGTTGTAGACGAGGGAGTCACGTATCCAATAGGCTATGGTGTCATTCTTAAGGCTCGGCTCCACGATGAACGCGTCGGTTTCGTCAAAGTTCAACCCCCTGACCTCGGGCAGCGAGTCGGCCTTGGTGTTGAAGAAAAGGGTGAATTTCCGTTTGTCCGAGCGGTCGTTCTTCATCAGCTTTTGAACCTTGTAATCCTCCTGGAACACGCTGAGCACGATGTCATCGGGGACGTAGTGGGTGTAATCGACCTTGATTATCGTGTCGATTGTCACCGTGTCAACCCATGTCGTGTCATAACGCACGTCGGGGAAGCACGACGGGACGATGACCGAATCGAGGAACGCCAGTTCCTCGCTCTTCTGGCTGAAGATGTAGTTTTGATCATTGTCGTTGAGGGCATATATCTTGTACGCTCCTGGTTTAACGCCCTTGATGCGGAATTGCCCACGGCTGTCCGTGCGCCCGATGCGTTCCATCTTCTTTGTCGTAAACGCCGTGTCGGACAAATCGCTGTGAAGTCCGACGAGGAATCCCTTGACTGGTTCCAGGTTTTGTGCGTTGACGACGGTGCCGGCAACTTCCATCGTGTCGATGGCATCGCCCGTCGAGAAGGTGAAGACGAAGTTTTCCAGCGGGTTTCCCTCATTGTTGTCCACGATTGCATCGCTGAAGTCGATCGTGTAGGTGGTGCTGTCGCGCAGCGTGTCAAGGAAGTTTATGTCGATGTGCTTGCCTATCGCCTCGATTTCGGGCTGGCGTTGCTGCGGCGGGGAAACGACGATTTTCTCGCTGGCATTCTCGATTTTGATGTATTCGTCAAATTCTATCGTTACCTTCTTCCTGCTCACGCCGGTCGCGCCTTGCATGGGAGTGCTCTTGAGCATGACAGGCGGCTGCTCGTCGTAAGGACCTCCGTCGGGACGGCCGATGTTGGCGCACGCCGCTGCAAGCAGTGCTACGGCAGCGAGGCACGACAGTCTGGTGATTTGTTTCTTCATTTATTTGTCGGTGATGCTTTGATGAGCTTTGCAAAAATAAGACAAAACGGACGACCGCGCGCCCTCACTCGAAATGAAAGTCTATGACAGCCATCTCGCTGTCAGACCCTATGCGGTAGGGAGGTCCCCACAACCCAAGTCCCGATGAGACATAGATGTGTGTTCCAGCCTCCTTTGCGTAACCGTAGTAGTGTTTGTAGAGCGCGGCCACGAGATGATTCAACGGCCACACCTGCCCCCGGTGCGTGTGACCGCAGAGCACGAAGTCCGCCCCGCACGACACTGCCGCATCAATCTCACTGTCATTTGGCTGATGGTCAAGCACAAAGACTGGTTTGTCACCGTCAGTCCCTGCCATGAGCTCGGCGAGCGGACGGCGGTTGCGGTTGTGGTTGTCGTCGCGTCCCACCAGCTGCACGCCACATGGCAACGTGGCAACGCTGTCGCGCAACAAGACAATCTGTGTCATGCCAATGAAGCGCACGCTCTCGTCCATGCCGCTGATATATTCATGATTGCCAGGCACCATGTAAACCCCTTGAGTGGCACGGATGTCACGCAACGGCTCATACATTTTTTCTTCAAACAACGGGGCAACGGTCATGTCTATCAAGTCGCCGGCAATCAACACCACATCGGGATGCTCGGCGTTGATCATACCGACATAGCGTTCCAACCGCTCGCGGGTAATGCCATAGCCGAGATGCACATCGCTCAACGCCACCACGCGCAACGACTTTGCATCCGCCGGCTTGCCGACATCAAGGCTCATGCGCCGCAAGTCGGGTCTCGCAAAATTGCCGAATCCCCATGCCATCACCATGAGCGCGAGACCGGCAGCCCAGACAAATTGCCCTTTGACTTGCAACCCGCACAGCCCGGCCACCGTGAGCAGGAGCAGGAACAACACTGCATAGAGGGTGAAGACCAACCATGATGTCGAGAACCAATAGAAGGCATGCCCAACGGACGGGGACAAAACGCGGCTGCCTGATGCGAACATATAGGCGACGAATGACAATGCAGCCACCCAATAGAGCACCCCGACCGCGATTTTCGCCCAGAGAGGAG
Source organism: uncultured Bacteroidaceae bacterium (assembly GCA_944321635.1). Classification (GTDB taxonomy): domain Bacteria; phylum Bacteroidota; class Bacteroidia; order Bacteroidales; family Bacteroidaceae; genus Avibacteroides. The sequence continues at coordinate 73,798 of CALULY010000011.1, forward strand.
CGGCAGACATTGCGGAGTTGCATTTCCAATAGACAAAGACATTGGCCAGGACATAGACCACGGCCATCACTGAAAATATCATATTCCTAAATTATATCGCACAACACCACCCCCGCCACACGGTGACGGCAGGCCGTGCAAAGTTAAAATGTTGGACGCACATAGCAAACACGCCGCCGATGCAGCCCAAGAAGCTGGCGGCAAGGCGGGAAAAGTTTGTTTTCAACCTAAATTTATATAGACTTAACCTGAAAATATGTAATTGCAGGCTGCAAATATGTAATTGCAAGCTAAAAACAAACTTTTCATACCGCACAGGCAACTTTCCAAACAGTCCAATGGCATCTGAGCAGGGATGCCGCGATGTCAAACAGAGTTGAAAAGCGCGCCTTGACAGAGCCATGCGATGTTGGCAATGCACGCCAGGTTTGCTAACTTTGTGGACTACGGGCGCGACACCCCACAAGGCAGCATTGTCATGCGGAGGCACACAGCCGGCAAACGGCAAAGCCCGCAGGCAGACAGAGAGAAAAACGATCGGAGACATGACAAAAGGACTTTTTGCAACCATGCTGCTGCTCACGGCACTCTGCAAGACAGCAGCGGCAAACGTGATCCCGGGTGGCAGCAGCGCGACCAACGCACTGGCATCAACGCTCGACTGCACTACATCGGCGGACAAAGGCGAACCGGTGCTGAGGATAGACAAGACGGACAACTATGACCGGCTGGAGATGAAGGCGATCGGCGAGGTGTTTTACACGCAGTCAGACATCCCGACATTCAAAGTCTATGGTCCGTCGGACATCGTTGACGCCCTCGATGTCAAGTGCGACGGCGGCACGCTCAGCATCGACTGCCAGACGGAGTTGGGCGACGGCAAGGACTGGAAGAACATAAAGATATTCATCACCTCACCGTCGCTCGAGTATGTCCGCATCGACGGCATAGCGGAATTCAACGCCGAGGAGAGATGGGAGGCCGTCAACCCGGTCTTCATGCTTGACGGCATCGGCAGGGTCAAAGTGCGTGACCTGCGCTGCAAGACGCTTGAGGTGACAGTCGAGGGCATCGGCGAGGCAGAAATCAATGTCCGGTGCGACAGCATCGTGACGACCAACCACGGCATAGGCAAAATCAAGCTCAGGGGTGTGACCAAATCTCTGACCAAGCACAAGGCGGGCATCGGCAAGACCTACACCAAAGGCTTGAGGATTGGCGACGGGAGCAAATGCAACGCAGACAAATGAAACAAACAAAAAAAGAGACGGGCAAGCACCACCGAGGAGCTTGCCCGTCATCCTTTCACAATGTAAGGAGAATGCAGTGTCAAGAGACCATGACCTTGACTGTACGGCCGATCCCGTCCGACATGACGCGCACGAGGTAGATGCCTCGCGGCAGATTGTCCCCATCGACCATCTGTCCTGCAAGGGTGTAGACATTGAACGTGTCATAATCCCCCTCGACGACGATGCGGCCACCCACTGCATAAGCACGCACCATGCCACCATCAGCAACCGGCGCAACGACAGCCGAGGTCGAGTTGTTGCCGAGTTTGCACCTGACGGCGTTGAATACGCCTATGGTCTCACGACCGTTTTCCCCTGATGGTGTCGTCTCGTCACGATTGTAAACGAAGGCTGCGACGTGCATCTGCGTGTCGTCCACAGGGACTCGTGCATTGACAATTGTGCCATAGGCATCGTAAGGCTCGACTTCCTCGGGAATCTGGCACTCATACGTCAATTCCCATGTGCCATCCTCGGCAAACTCGATCTTGTCGCCAAGGTAGTCTTCGGAGAGTGACAAGCGCACTGGATTGTGATGCTGGTAAGCATAATCATAGTTCATCGACCCACGGTCCTGGTAGCCAACATAGATGTCTTGCGTCAACCAAACGCTGACAGCAGGCGATGAAGCCTCAAACCCAGCACCCCGTTGGCCATAGACACGGGCAGCCATCGTGCGGGTCGCCTTGTCATAGGTGACATCTATGTCCACTGAGATGTCAGCCGGCTCGTCCAACTGTGCCTCGATGTATGTGCGGCCTTCCGGGTCATACTGTGCATGGAGACTGTTGTATTCCCTAAACTCGGAAGCTTTAAGCAACAGCCTTTCCTTCTTTGACCTGAGCGTCTGCAATGAGCGGTTGTAGATCAAGATGGGGGCTTCGTAAACGCCTAAAAAATTTGCCAAATCAGCACTTTCCCTGACTGTCAACGAGTCGTGTAAATAGCCTGCATGGTGTGACATCCACACGATGCGATTGTTGTCCTCCATCCCCTTGAACATCTCGACAAGGGCAGATGTGCCACCAGGGCAGCCTGAGCACTCCTGCCCGGTGAACAGTTCAAAGAGCAGTCCCCTCTCAAACGTCTGGGCATGGATGCCGGCCGGGATGGCAATCAGCATCCCGGCAATCATCATTTTAAGAAACTTGGATATGCCCATGGTCAACTCATTTCCTGAACTTGATGTCCATGTCACCGACTGATAGCACATAGTAGCCATCATGCAGTCTATATACATCCAACGTGCCGTATGCCATCTTGCCACTCATCACCATGCGGCCCGAGAGGTCATAGATCGCATAGTCGGCATCCTTGTCCTCATAGCCGAGCACGAATGCCGTGCCGCCCGAGACGAATACCTTTGGCTCATCAGACTTGGGCACCTCGATGCTCTTGACCGACACGGGGCGGAAATCCTGGTAAGAGTACTCATAGACTTGCGTCAATGACAGTTTCATGTCCATTTCCTCAAGCGAGTAGACACTGTAGCCCTCGATCTTGCTCTTCAGGTAGTTCTCAAAATCCTTGGTCTCCTCGGGGTCGACAGGATAGACAACATCGTCTATGCTGACGGTCTCGTCATAGAAATACTCAGTGCTGTCCTGGGGCATATTGAATCCTCCCATGCTGGTGCCGAGGTAATAGATCAGCCTCTTGAGATTGCCGCTGCGGTCATACTGGTACTCACGCTTGGAATAGGTCTCGGCAGATGCCGCCGTCCCGTAGGGTGTGTTGTAGTTGATCTCGGCCTCAAGGTCTCCACGTGCATCATATTCATATATATAATAGGAACTGAGCCCGCCATTCTTGTTGTAACAATCCATGCGCCCAAGACGGCCGTTGGAATAGGTGTAAGTGGTGGAGTCCATGAGAACGTAGTCAGCGACGTTTTCCATGTAGAGGTAAGTCACCTTGTAGAGGAGATTGCCGTCCTCGTCGTAAGAGTTCCGTATCTCGGCATCATAGAAATCCTTTTTGTTGCCGTCGTCATCGAGGTTCCAGTTGCGGCGCGCCGCGAGCAAGCCTTGGTCGTTGTAGTCGTACTCGACGTATGAATAGGGCTCAAACACCCATCCGTTCCAAGCCCCGAAATCTATCGAGACCACCTGGCCCGCGTCGTTGTAGGTGAACACCTTGTTTGTCGTGCCTTGGTCGTCCGTGCTCTCGAGCGATTGGAGCGTGCCGTCCTCGTTGTAAAAGTATTGGATCCTGTAGCCACCAATGTTTTTTTCCTCGACCATGGATACCCACTGCTTGTTTTCCTGTGCCATGGCGGCAGTGAATGCAGCCAATGATGCGGCTGCGAGAATGAATGTCTTTATCATAATCTTAGTCTTGTTGTTTTGTTAGCAATGTCACTTGGTGCCGTCAACCGCGACCTTCTCGCCATTGACGATGTATATGCCTGCCGGCAAGCCTTGTGTCGCCTCCTCGGCATCTGATGCCACGCACGTCTTGACGAGCCTGCCATCGACGGCATAGACTTGCATCTCGACCGGGTCGGCATTGACATCGTTGACAGAAACGAGGTCATAGAACTCTACCTCTATCGCCATGTTCTCGTAGACCTCGGTCTGATAGTCATAACGGTAGACATCATCCTCACGGGTGAAAGTGACGACGGGAGTGCCATTGACCTTTATCTCGCTGATGGCATAATCGACGTAGGCATATATAGAGGCGCGGATGACTGTTCCAGAGTTTACAGTCTGTCCTTCGGGCAATGTGAGCCACTCGTAATCTCCTATCTCCATGTTGAAAGACTGGTACTCAAGGAAGATGTCACCCTCGACAGTCGGCTTGTTGACAGAGACCGACCACTGCTCGTTGCTGACATAATCGAGTGAAATCTCCATGTCGCGATCGACTGTGAAGGTATAGCCCTCCAACATCTCGCCGTCAATCAACAAGCCGCGCACGACATAATCGTAGTTGTAAGAGTAATTCCATGAGCAGAACGCTCCGTCAGGCAGCTCTATCACCACATCTTCCTGGTTGACATCGTATCTGTCTTGGCGGCCTTCTTGCACGTTGGAATGAGCGATGTACCATGCCACATCGCCGTTGGCCTTGAGGGTCACGGTGTGTTTGATTACCTCTATCGGTCCGTCATGCTCATAGACCATCTCCAGCTCAAAGTCTTCGCGACCCTCAGCAGAGGTGAGAGTGAAGTAACCGTTCTCCTCGTACTCCGCCAAAGCCTCTTCGTTTGCCACGCCATCCAGCATGACTGCGGAGACGAGGTAGTCCTCAGCGGGCACAGGGATTATGCGCAAGCTGTATGCGCCGTCAAACTTGATGTCTTCAAAAACGTTCTCCCCGAGTTTCAGCCAGCTCGTCACCTCCTCGCCGGTAGATTCGGACACATAGCTGTAATTGGTGCCGCCGGATCCATAGACGGAGTATTCGACCGCGATGTCATACTCATCGGGTTCGTCAAAGTGCACATACAGGTTCTTAGTCACCATGGTTTCATAGTAAACGATGTCGGCATAGCCCTTTTCCTCAAATTCCTCAAGCAACGCATACTCATCGTAGTCATCGGCAACGAGGTAGGTGCACTCAAGACCGGCAGCGGGTTTTGGGGTGATGCGCATACGATATGAGCCATCAGCCTCCTGCATGACGTTCAATTTGTTGTCACCAGCGTTGAGCGTGACCGAGACAGGAGAGCCATCGGCATCGGTGTAATCGCACTGCACAGTGCCTTCGCCTTGGAATTTGCCGTAGATGTTTTGGGTGTAGACTTCTTGCTCGGTTTCGTCGTAGACAAACTTCATCGAGAATTCATAGTCTTGTTCTTCTACCAACTTGAAGAACGAGCCATTCATGCTTGCTTCCATAGACGCTTGCAGGTCTGACGCACCATCGATTATGATGTCTTTGATCTCACCGGCAGGATTAGGGATGAATGTCAAATGATATCCTAATTTGTAAGTCTGTGTCCCTGGAAGTGGATTCCTATAAAATTTAATGTCTGTAAAAGTGTTTTTTCCAGGTACTAAGTCCACCGTTGCCAGGAAATTGTCAACACTCCAGTACTGGATCTGCGGCGTGCCATTGCCTTCCTGCTCGAAATTGATTGTGAGAGCCTGCGGCTTGGCGACCATGGTGCAAGTGATTGCCACCAGCAACAGCATGATTCTTTGGTAAAATGTTCTCATAATATAGTTTGTTTTGCGGCGCAGGGGCAGCACAGCCACCGCCTGCGCCAGGTGGATAATCTTGTTGATTGGAGGCTGCTCACTCCGTCACAGCCATCTTGGTCGTGAATATCTTGCCATCGGCATCGGTAGCGCGGATGATGTAGGTGCCGGCTCCTATCCCATTGTTGGGGAGCATCACCCCGACAAGGTTGAAGACTTGCACATCGAGTTCCTCGCCTGCGACAGCAGCATGGAACGTCCCGTCACCGACCCACACCTTCACCGGCTCGTCGATGGCAGTCTCGGACAGGCCTGACGGGTAGGTCTCCTCGATAAAGTCCGCCTCATTGGCATTGTAGACAGTGCATCCCTCCCTGTCGTCCGCAAAGTCCGAGACGAAGGCTGCAATCCTCATGTTCCTGCGGTTGGGCGTGGTCGTCACGTTGCTAACATAGCTTACGAACTGCTCGGGTATCTCATATCTGTAAGTCATCTCATAGCTGCCGTCTTCACCCCACTCGATCACGTCGCCCTTGAAGTCTGAGAGCACGTCGCGCAGGATGTTGTCGTGCACATAGTCATCTGATGCGCCGTTTTGGTAGGCAACCTGCCCGTCCTCAAGCACCATGACCGTCAAACCGACGTGCGACCCTGCAAGCGTCTCTGTCCTGCGTCCTGACACCGTGATGGTGAGGACATCGGTCTCTTCATCATACTCCTGGTCGATAAGCACGGAGACACGTGCTGGTGCAGCGACCTCCGCGTCAAGGAAATTCCTGTAATTGTTGGCAAATGCGAATTGAGTCGGATGCAACACGACACCGGTCACAGATGCCTCGCCCTCGCCTTCCAGGAAGAACAGTGTGCGTTTCTTGCGATCGAGCATCATCATCGGCGCATTGCCAGAAGTGTTGAAGAAGTTCCAATAATAGGTCGCGCCCTCCGAAGTAAAATTATCATAGCCGTAAGCGTGGTCAGTGATGCAGACAACATCATCCTCATGGCCGAAAATCAACGCATTGACGGCCTCTGTTCCAGTAGGACAATTTTGGCAGCCCTGGCCTGAGAAGTACTCAAGCACCAACTTGCGCGGGAAGCCCTCACCCTCGTAAACTCCGCAATCCTGGCTCCAGTACTGCAATGTAGCGGCGTTGGACTTTCCATCGACCGTGCTTATCTCAAAAGCGACATTGGCCGCCTCGCTAAGCACAAGGTCTTCCCACACGATCTCGGCGGATGTGCGCGGTTGCAACCCTCCGTCAAAGTCGTAGGTCTTGGTCCCGACCTCTTCGTCACCAACCTTGGCAGTCACGACGATGCTGTTTGCCGCGTCCCAACTCGTATTGAAGACGTCAAGAGTCACATCCAGCGGCGCATCTTGCTGCACATTGACTGGCAAATCCGTATCAATCAATGACACTGAACGCCCGTAGTCCGCCAGGTCATCACCGATGACAGCCTGGATGAGGAGCATACCCATATCCCACATCTCACTGCTGTAATCGTCGAAATAGTCCTCCAAAGCACTCTTATAGCCCAAATAACATGACCCGTCAACGAAACCGGAGGGGTCATTGCCTATGACATAACGCTCACCTTCGTGGTAATAGGAATAGCCGACATACAGCTCAGTACCATCAATGGTCAGAGGCTCGTCAAATTTCACGTAGTTCCACGTCGGACCGCATTTGGAGACATTCGCCTCGACGACGTTTTCCCCAGTCAAAGTCTTGCGGACAAAGACTGTCACATCATCGACCTCCTCGCCGACACCGAAACGCATCCCGGACAACTGCTTGCCGACATGCGGGGCAAGCATCTCGGGCGAAAGCCTGATGGCCTGCAACGACACACCCGGATCCCCGAAGTCATCAAAGCCGAGGCACGCATTGCGATCGACCTCCATATTGGTGTAACCGAGGAAAGCCACGTCCTCAGCGACCGCCGACGGCGCATCCTGACGCTGCTGCACGCTTTGCACGGCAACGGTCTCCCCACCCCTCGTCACATAATTAACTTGAGCCGCCGACGGTGCGGCAGACATCACAGAAAACAAAATGGCAAGTGCCGACGGCACTGTTGCCCTGCTAAGTAAACTTTTCACCATATTTATATATAAGACATTAATCTTCAAATTCGCTTCATTCTTGGCAAATACATCCTACATTGCATGCAAACCCATGCCAGACAAGGCGGCAGGGCTATCATGCCCGATGCGATAACAATAGGTGGCAAATATATGAGAAAAAACACCGTATAATGCTAACTTACCACCATAAAATAATACCATTTTCATCAAACCAGGGCAAAAAAACACCTGAATTAACCCAATGCGATGCCTCTGACAAATGAGAAAGCAACGCTACGCAACGGTAAAAACAACGCAGCACATTACATTTTTTAATAAAACGTGCTTGTTCTTAACACAAAAGGAATAACTTTGCCGCGTGCAAACGCACAATGGGAGAACCGAAAACCCAAACAACAGAGTAGGAGGACAAAAACAAAGAATGTTATGAAAAAAGTTTTCGTGGCCGTTGCCTTAGCTACGGCAGTTGTTGCATCAGCATCAGCGCAAAACAAGTACAAACCCGAAGGGATGAGTTTCTCGGCCGAAATCAACTACTCTTTCGGTTCAGGCAGCATCGGCGGCAACACTGGTGACGGTGCTTGGACTAATGGCGGCTTTGAGTTGCCTAAGTACGGTGCAAAGTTCCGTCTCTTCATTGACAACAACTGGGCTGTGCGTTTGAACCTCGGCCTTGGGACTGGCACTGACAAGACAACAGACTACTTCACCAACCCCAACGATCCAGACGACAAAAAAGAGTATGAAACTGTAGGAAAGAAGACTACGACAACGTTCTCCCTGATGCCCGGTTTTGAATACCACTTCAATAAATTCGAAAGGATATCTCCTTATGTCGGTGCAGAAATTGGTATCCTAACTAACACGACCAAGGAAAACGAAGAAAACGAATTAGATGAAACCACATACACCAAGAAAACTCCGGGTATAGGCTTTGCGTTCAACGTAATCACAGGATTCGACGTTTACCTCTGCAAAGGTCTTTATATGGGCTGTGAACTTGGGTTGGGCTATGATTCAATGAAAACCAAGCGTTTCACCGAGACGACTGAAGCTGCTGGGGAAACACATGAGACAGAGGGTCCAGATTCCTCTCTTAAAAGTTTCTTCGGCTTCCACGCACAACCGTCGTTGCGCATCGGTTGGCACTTCTAAACCACTGCCAGACGACAGCACGACAGACGAGGCTTCCCCCTGCGGGAGGCCTCGTTTCGTTTGCCCGCAGCACTGCTTGCGCGGGAGGGATGGGATGTTAAATTCGGTTTCGCCGCTATTGCCAATTGCCTGCAATGGTTTACTTTTGCAGCCATGTTAAATGCCATCAAAAAGAGCATCAGCACCCTCCTGCTGCCCATGGCCTTGCTCGCCGTCCCGACGGGTGCCGTGGCGCAAATCAACACCGACAGGGTGATGGACATCGGGCGCAACGCCCTTTATTTTGAGGACTACGTGCTGTCGATACAGTACTTCAACCAGGTCATCAGCGTCAAGCCCTACCTTTGCGAGCCCTACTTCTACCGTGGTCTGGCCAAATTCAGCCTCGGGGATTACCAGGGAGCGGAAGATGACTGCACACGGACGATTGACTGCAATCCCTTTGTCGTCAACGCATACCAAGTGCGTGGTCTGGCGAGAATCAACCTTGAGGACTATGCCGGCGCGATAGAGGACTACCGCGCAGCCTTGAAATATGAACCCGAGAACGTCGGCGTGCTGCACAACATCAGCCTGTGCTACTTGCAAGAGAAACAATATGAAACAGCAGACAGCACACTGGACTACCTTCTCAAAGTGTCCCCCAGCTACACAGACGCCTACATACTCAAGAGCCAGGTTAGCCTTGAGCGCGGCGACACGGCGGCAGCATTCACCTACGCAGACACGGCGGTAGGCAAAGACCCCTACGACGCACGCTACTGGTCGGCGCGCGCCACCATCAGGCTGATGCAAGAGGACTACAAGGATGCCGAGGGCGACCTGACGCAAGCCATCCGCTTGGGCATAGACAACGCGCCCAACTTCATCAACCGCGCCTTGGCACGCTACAACCTGAAAGACCTGAGGGGCGCGATGGCAGACTATGACGAAGCGTTGGACCTTGACCCAAACAATTACATAGGGCTGTACAACCGTGGCCTGCTGCGTGCGCAAGTCGGCGACGACAACCGCGCCATAGAGGACTTTGACAAGGTGCTGGAGATGAATCCCGGCAACATGATGGCCCTGTTCAACCGCGCGCTGCTCCGCGAGAACACCGGGGACTACGCCGGGGCGATAGACGACTACACGACAGTGCTCGGCCGTTACCCGGAGTTCGCATACGGCTACCGCCGCCGTGCCGACTTGTACAAGAAGACGGGCAACGGCGCACTCGCCGCCAAAGACGAGGACAAGCTGCTCAACATGGCACTTGACGAGCAATTTGGCAAGCCCCAGACGGGCGGCACAAGGCAGACACGCAGCGAATCGGATGACGACGTGGACAACTATGAGAAGATGATAATCGCCGACGACAATGACTTCACGGGCTACAACAACGACTATCGCGGCCGCATCCAGAACCGCAACGTCGAGGTACGTATGCAGCCGATGGTCGCCATGACCTACTACGAGCAGCCGAGCGAGCTCATCAACCACAGCCTTTACTACAAAGCCATCGACGCGCTGGGCGACGACGGCGGCAAGACATCCAAGCTGATAATGACGACGCGCGAGCGGCCTCTGACCGAGGCGGAAGTCGAGCGGCACTTCTCCCTCATCAACAGCCGCAAACTGGACGCGCCCGACGGCATCGGTTGCGCCGAGCAGCATTTCCGCAGGGCGTTGGACTTCTACCTCGTGCAAGACTTTGACAGCGCGGTTGGCGACCTCGACGACGCTGAGGAGTGCGATGGCGGATTCTTCCCCACCTACTTCCTCCGCTCGCTCATCAACTGCAAGAAGATCGAGGTCGAGCAGTCGCAACAACCGGCCGAAGCCCTGCCGGGCAAGACCGACGGGACGGCGGCACTCGCCTTCCACGACTACGACAAGGTACTGGCAGACTTGGACAAGGTGGTCGAGCTCGCGCCGGACTTCCCCTACGCCTACTACAACCGCGCCTGCGTCAGGGCGATGCTCAAGGATTTCCTCGGGGCGTTGGACGACCTCGGCAAAGCCATAGAGCTTGACGGCAGTTTTGCCGAAGCCTACTACAACCGAGGCCTGGTCAACGTCTTCCTCGGCAACAACCGCCAAGGCATCGACGACCTGAGCCGTGCAGGTGAGCTGGGGATTGCCTCGTCCTACAACGTGATCAAACGATTCCGCAAACGATAACCGGCCAGGCAAGGCTCGCAAGGCACTGCCACCGCCAGCCCATGCCACAACCACGGCAAGCGACCCCGCATCCGCCGCAAGGCACTCCGGCGACGCAGGCCGGCGAGCTGCCGCCGTGGGGCCTTTTGTTAGTGCGACTAACAAAGATTGTTACTGCCAATAACAAAGATTGTTAGTCGCACTAACAAAGCACTTGAAAAGCACAAGCACTTAACTTAATAATACAGCGTATGAAACCAAACGACAAAAACACCGTCACATGGAGGCAACAAGCCTCTGACATCGAGAGACAAATCAACGAAACGACAGCCGAGCTGCACCGCCTGCGCGCCGAACGCTCGCGCATCTACGCAGCCCGCCTTGCCGAACTCAAAGAAGCAAGCGGCGTGCCAACGTCGGTGTTGTGCAAGGAATGGCTCGACGGTCGCCTGTCCCAGGCAACGCTCGCCCACAAGATAGCCGGCCGCCAACCCGCCCTGCAACGCGATGTGGAGCTGCTCGAAGACGCTTTGAGGCGGCACGGCATCGCCCTGAACGAGGACTGACGCGGCACACGGTGCACGGCGGCAAAGCCTTGGAAAGAAAGATTTAGAGCGTGTATGCCTTGATTTTCAAGATAAAAACATTATACTTGCACGCACAACACAACATAAGGCGCAGAATCATGGAAGATTTAGTGAAGAAAAACACGGGCGAGGCCAACGAAAAGGACATCATTTTCTCGAAATCAATAAAGGCCGGCAAGAGGATTTATTATCTTGACGTGAAGAAGAACAGGAAAGACGAGCTGTTCCTCGCCATCACCGAGAGCAAAAAGGTCATGGTGGGCTATGGCGACGAGGCGCATCTCAACTTTGAGAAACACAAGATATTCCTCTACCGTGAGGACTTTGAGAAGTTCACCGAGGGGCTCAAGCAGGTGATAGACTACATCAACGAGCAGTCGGGCGAGCCTCAGTCCGACGGGGTCGCAAGCACCGACGACGGCAACGGGACGGAGGATAAGGACGATGGGTTGAAATTTGACATATCATTTGAGTGACCGGCATGGCAGGCGGCAACTACCCTGCCTGCCACCCGCCAAACGACAGCAACCGCGCGGGGCTGCAGACCAACCACGCACGATGAGACACCAAGAGATGACGGCCATCTCCACTTTATGAAAACACCACGCAGACAAGACGATGCCACATTGCCTGCAACAATAACAACCATTAACCCCAAAACGTTATGAAAACAAGAACATTGCCATTGAAACTGCTGGCACTGTGCGCTATCCTGATCATGCCAGCTTGCAGTGATGACGAGGTTGCCGACACAGGCACAGTCCAGAATCCCCCACCCCCCACCAGCGGGACAGTGGAACTCGCATCGACAGGCGCAAAAGCGAATGTCACAATCCCCATAAGCACACCATGGGAAGCATCATCATCGGCCGACTGGCTGCAATTGTCGCAGATGGGAGGCAAGGGAGGCGAGACGGTCGAAGTCATAGCCGCCCGCAACATCACAGGGCAAGAACGTGTCGGTTACATACGCTTCAACGACACACCAGGCACGAAGTCGGCAACCGACTCGACCGAGATCGTCGTGCGCCAGCCAGCCGACGACACGGCATCGCCAGGGGTGGTGCTGACGGAGGCATATTACAGTAACGGCAACGTTTATGTCAAGATTTACAACGGACGCCAGTCATCCAGCACCATGCAGCAGCTCGACGTGGTGGGCGGCAGCGACTTCACATTCTCCGACCCGGACGCGCTGTTCCCGGACAAAGCACCGATCGTGTACATAGGCCAAGGCGAGGAGCACACCGCCAACCCCTACGTGCTGCTTGACGAGAACGGGTTGGCCGAAGGGAAATTCTCAATAGCCGGCGAAGCGTCCGTCAACACCCTGCGCGTGAAACAGAACGTCGTCTGCACCGAGATGGGGCAGCTTGGCAACGAGGGGTCGGCATCGATGCACTTCACAGACGGGAGCATCATATACTATGGTGGCGGCATAGTCAGAGAGACCGACCTCGGCATGGGTGAACACACTTACAGCACCGAGTTCCGTTCCTATGACACGGCGACTGGTGACGAGATGTCATACGCTGACATCCCCGAGGAGGGAGCAGGATTTTGCTGGGGCGGCACTCCGTTCATCATTGGCGGCAGCGCGGTCTACCGCCTGTCTGGTGGCAATTGGCATGTCGTCACGACACGCAGCGGCGAGGTCCTGGCGGCGGCGGTCTATGGCGACGAAGTATATGCCGTGACGCGGGATGCCGTGTTGACATACACGCTTGGGACAGACGACATGGGCATTGTCGCCATGACTGAGAGTGGCAGCAAGCCACACGGGGTCTACTTCAACGATGTCAAGCACACCACTTCCGACGACGGGACTGTCTGGCTCCTTGATGACATGAGCCATGCAGCGCACCGCATCTCTGATGGAGGCATCGAGAGCTTTGATTGCCAGCCTGTCGATTCGCTTGGCGGCACGTTCAGGTTCATCGGGGTTTGCGACGGATGCATCTATGCCTTCAACGATGAGACGGTGACACGCTACACTATCGGCGACAGCACGCCCGAGCCACTCAAGATGCTTGGCGGTTTTGACTGGGACGGCATGACAGAGTGCGCAGACGGCGTGCTCTACAACTTCGGCGGGACGGTCAGCCTGCGAGGGACAACGGCCGCATCACAAGACATGAGGCGTTTTGTCCCATCCGACTACGTGCCTATCTCTGTGGCTATCATGCCAGAATAGGCAAGACATACACCACCTGTTGTACAGAAGCCCCTTGCCGCACGGTTGCGGCAAGGGGCTTCTTGCATTCCATTACTGTAACTGATGGGCTTAGTCCAGCTTGGTGAACTTGGCATATTTGAGCAGCAACTGCTTGCTGCCGACGTTCTCAAACTCGACGTGAGCCTTTGTGCTGTCGCCGGTGTTCTCGATTTTGACGACCGTCCCCGTGCCGAACCTTTCATGGCGTATCCTGTCGCCGACGGAGATGCCGTATTCGGGTGAGGAAGCGCGCTCGACAGGGTCGGATGTTTCGGGTGCTGGCATACGATGATATGTGGGTTTGCTTACAATGATTTTGGGTTTGTCATCGTAGGTTTTCGCTCCCTTGCCCGACAGTTGCAGGAAAGACGGGTCTATGTCTGTGATGAAACGGCTGGGACGGCAGAACTCGGTCTTGCCAAACCGCATCCTCGTCATCGCGTAGGACAGGCAGCACCTCCGCTTTGCCCTCGTGATGGCGACGTAGCACAACCGTCGTTCCTCCTCTATGTGCGGCGGCGACTCAAAATCCATGACGTAGGGGAACAGCCCCTCTTCCATCCCGACAATGAACACGTCGGCGAACTCAAGCCCCTTGGCGGCGTGGATGGTCATGAGGTTGACCTTCTTGCCTGCGTCCTCGTCCTTGTTTTCCTCTATGTCCGTCAGCAGTGAAATCTCTGTTATGTAGTCGTAGACGGTGACAATCCGCCCCGCCTCCTCCATCTGTTCGCTGCAATAGGCGGCGATGGCGTTGCACAGTTCCTCGATGTTCTCGCGCTTCGACACATCCTCGATGTCGGTCGATTGCGCCAATTCGTGCCTGATGCCTGATGCCGCCAGCACCTTGTCTGCCACGTCCATAGCCGACACCCCGTCTTGCAGGGAATAGGAACGCAATCCATCTATCAAATCCGTGAAGACTCCCACCTTGGCCGCCGCCGACGGCGACAGCCCGGTGTCATGGTGGCGCAGGTCTGACGCTATGCCCCAGATGGAAGTCCCCTCCTGCGACGCGGCAGCGATGAGCCTATCGACGGTGGTGCCGCCGATGCCGCGCTTGGGGTAGTTGACCACGCGCTTGAACGACTCGTCGTCATTGGGATTGCACAGCAGGCGGAAGTAGGCAAGCACGTCCTTGATCTCCTTGCGTTGGTAAAACGACTGCCCGCCATAGACCCTGTAAGGCACATTCCTCTTGCGCAGCTCTTCCTCGAATGCTCGTGACTGCGAATTGGTGCGGTAGAGGATGGCTATCTCCTCGCACGGTTCGCCGGCATCGACCAAGCGTTTTATGCGGTTGGCGACGACGACGGCCTCCTCTATGTCAGACTGCGTGCGGATGAGTTGCAGTTTGTCGCCGACTTCACCCTTGGAAAAGGTGTCTTTCTGGATTTGGCGACGGTTTTTGAGTATGAGGCTGTTGGCCGCAGACACGATGTTTTGGGTGGAACGGTAGTTCTGCTCCAGCTTGAAGACCTGTGCCGTGGGGAACAGCTTGGTGAATGTCAGTATGTTGTCAATCTTGGCCCCACGAAACGAGTATATGCTCTGGGCATCATCACCGACAACGCAGATGTTGTTTTTGCCGCCTTTGGTCAGCTGGAGCATGATCTTGTGCTGGGCGAAATTGGTGTCCTGATATTCATCGACGAGTATGTAACGGAAAATGTCGGAATAGTGACGGCACACCTCCGGATGCTTCTCAAACAAGAGATAGGTGTAGACGAGCATATCGTCAAAGTCCATCACCCCGCACTGACGGCAACGCTCCCAGTAGGCTTTGTAGATCTGTCCCATGGCCGGTTTGCCCGAGATCCGGTCATACTCTGCCAGACGTGCGTCAGAGAGATATTTGGTCGGCGAGATAAGGCTGTTTTTTGCATTGGATATGCGCGAGAACACCTCTGCCGGCTTGTACTGCTTGTTGCTGTCCAGCCCTTGCTCCTTGAGCAACGCCTTTATGAGGCTGCGCGAATCGGTGTTGTCATAGATGGTGAAGTTGCGGGGGAAGCCTATCAACTCATGCTCCGCCTGCAAGATGCGCATAAACACGGAGTGGAACGTACCCATCCACAGCCTGCGTGCCAAGTCGTCGCCGACCATGGCGGCAATCCTATCCTTCATCTCGTTTGCGGCTTTCTTGGTGAAGGTGAGCGCGAGGATGGATGACGGTTCGTATCCGTTGTCGAGCAGGTATGCTATCTTGTAGGTGAGCACACGCGTCTTGCCCGACCCCGCCCCTGCCACGACGAGCGAGGGATGGTCGATGCATTTGACAGCGGCAAGCTGGCTGTCATTGAGGGTGGTGAGGTCTGTCATGTCTATTTCAATGCCCTCCTGTAAAGGAACACCGCCACGACGGCATAGAGGATGTTGGGTATCCACACGGCGAGTGCCGGCGGCATCCCCCCGCTGATGGCGAATGTGGATGAGACGGTCTGGAACAATATGTAGGAGAAACTCAACGCCAGCCCGATGCCAAGGTGCAGCCCCATGCCGCCCTTGACCTTGCGCGACGAGAGTGACACGCCTATCGCCGTGAGGATGAACGCGGCAAAAGACATGGCGATGCGTTTGTGGTATTCGATTTCAAACTCTTTGATGTTTGCAAAGCCGCGAGCCCTCTGTTTTGAGATGTACGAGCTCAGTTCCGGCGACGTCATTATCTGTTCCTGGCCACGCATGATGAGGAAGTCCGACGGCTCCATGTTTATCACCGTGTCGAGTTCATAGCCGTGTGAGATGTGTTCCTTCATGCCGTCGAACTCGCGGATCATGTAGTTGCGCAATTTCCAAGTGTGGTTGTCGGCCAGAGTGTCGTAGACTATGCTCCTGGCAGTCATGTGCGACACGAGCATCTTGTCATCAAATTTGTCGAGCGAAAAGCGATAACCCGTGTTGTTGTGGCTTGAGAACTGGTCGAGATAGGCAATCATCCCGTCGCCCACGGCGAGCTGCACGTTTGTGGCAAAGTCCACCTTCTTCTTCTTTATATACCGGTCCTCGAACTCCAGACGCACCGCGCTGCCGCGTGGGATGACGTATGCCCCGAGGCAGAATGTCATCACGGCTATCAATGCCGCCGAAATCATGTAGGGACGCATCAGGCGCTGGAAACTGACGCCTGAGGAGTACATGGCTATTATCTCCGAGTTCTCCGCCAACTTGGATGTGAAGAATATGACCGCCACGAAGACAAACAACGGGCTGAAGAGATTGGCGAAGTATGGGATGAAGTTCATGTAGTAGTCAAATATGATGCCCGACAACGGGGCATCGTTGCCGATGAACTTATCCATCTTCTCATTGATGTCAAAGACGACAGCTATGGAGATGATCAATGCTATGGCGAAGAGATACGTCCCCAGGAACTTGAAGATTATGTATCTGTCGAGCCTTGTCAGCAACTTTCTCATGGCTGGTTACAATCTTGCGGAGATTTCTTCGACTGTCTTTGCTTTCCACGCGGCGAAATCGCCACTGATGATATGCTTCCTCGCCTCGCCCACAAGCCACAAATAGAATGCAAGGTTATGTATCGACGCAATCTGCATGGCAAGGAACTCATGAGAATGGAAAAGGTGACGCAGATAGGCTTTGCTGTAAAGGGTATCGACATAGGAAGCCCCGTCCTCTTCAATCGGGGAGAAATCAAACTCCCACTTCTTGTTCCTCATGTTCATGATGCCGCTTTTGGTGAAAAGCATGGCATTTCGCCCGTTGCGTGTCGGCATCACGCAGTCAAACATATCGACCCCGCGCTCTATGCCTTCGAGGATGTTGACAGGAGTGCCGACCCCCATCAGATAACGCGGGCGGTCTTTGGGAAGGATGGCATTGACGACTTCTATCATCTCGTACATCTTGTCCACAGGCTCGCCCACTGCCAGACCGCCGATGGCGTTGCCAAACGCCCCTTTGGATGAGATGTATTCTGCCGACCTACGCCGCAAATCCGGATAGACACAGCCCTGCACGATGGGGAACAACACTTGCTCGTAGCCATACTTCGGTTGCGTCTCCTCAAACCGTGCAACACAACGGTCGAGCCACCGGTGCGTCATCTCCATGGATTGCTTGGCATAATCATAATCAGCTGTGCCCGGGGTGCACTCGTCCAGTGCCATGACGATGTCTGCACCGATTGTGCGCTCGATGTCCATCACCCTCTCGGGAGAAAAGAAGTGTTTGCTGCCGTCGATGTGTGAGCGGAACTCGACCCCCTCTTCCCTCAACTTCCTTATGCCAGACAACGAAAAGACCTGGAAGCCCCCGCTGTCCGTCAGCATCGGGCGGTCGAAACCGTTGAAACGGTGCAGCCCGCCAGCCCTCTCAAGCACTTCCAACCCTGGACGCAAATAGAGGTGGTAGGTGTTGCCGAGGATGATCTGCGCCTTGATGTCGTCGCGCAACTCGGTCAGATGCACCGTCTTTACGCTGCCTTGCGTCCCGACAGGCATGAAGATGGGGGTCTCTATGTTGCCATGGTCAGTCTCAATCAGCCCGGCACGGGCATTGGTGAGGCTGTCAACCGCTGTGAGTGAGAACTTCATCGTTACTTGCTCAAGTCTATCGGGTTTGCAACTTTCTCGTCAAGCAACGCGAAGTCGAGCACCTCGGTGACATCATCGACATAGTGGAAGGTGACACCTTT
>CALULY010000012.1 GCA_944321635.1 uncultured Bacteroidaceae bacterium
AATGCGGGCGATCTGCTCTACTGGGGCAACAACGCTTGGAACGTCCTGCCCGCAGGACTTGAGGGACAGGTGCTGACCTTCCAGAGCGGAGGGCTGACGTGGTCCAACCCCACAGTGTTTGACGAACAGGAGACCTACAAGCCGGGTGACACGTTCGTCAACAGCAGCGGAGTGACCGAAGGCATCGTCTTGTCCATCGACCCGATGACACGCACCGGACTGCTGCTGGCACTCAATGACGTGACAGCCAACTGGAGCAACGTCGACGACATAATAGGCGCCTCCGATGCCGCAGACGGATTGGCAAATACGAGAATTGTCAAGGCACAATCCAATTGGAGAAACGATTATCCGGCATTCAGCATATTGTCCGACATCGGCGACCAGTGGTATATTCCATCTTTTGAAGAGATGAAAAGCATAATCTCCGAAATCGATAGCATGAACGACAAACTGTTATCGGCAGGCGGCAATGCAATTTCCGATGCTTGTTATGCGACATCAACCGAAAGGACATCTACCGAAGTTTACGGAGTGGCAACCACCAGTTTAACACTGGAGGGAGAGCGACTGATTTCTGGAGGAGAAAGCGACGCAGTCATCGACAGCATCATCCCTGGCGCAGAAGGCGAAGACGACACGGTAATATTCCATTATGAATTGCAAAAGGGCGACACCCTGTATGTGGACAAAGACACAACTGTCTGTTTCCGCCCCTTGAGGGTCATGTCATGGGCTGAACTAAACAGCAAACCCGTCGAAGGCAAAACCTATCGTCCTGGAGACATCTATTATGCCTCAGATGGTCAGACACCGCTGGGAGTGGTCTATGAAACCTCCAACAGCGGGCACAACGGTAAAATGATGTCCCTGAAAGAGACCACGGCAATATGGTGTACACTGGATGAAGACGAGATGACACGCATCGGCATGGACAGTGACAATGGAGCCGACAACATGAGCATAATGGCTGCCAGCGATGGTTATTCGGCAGAGAACTATCCACTCATCACCGAGTGCTCACAAGATATGCCGTGGTACATGCCATCCTACAATGAAATGCGAGATATCATAGAACAGTACGGCATCATACAACAAGCTTTGTCTTCACTTGGCGACAAGGCGACACCACTGTCGGACGAAACGACTTACGCCACATCCAATGAAGTGGAAGCTTCCGCCACTGAAGTCATAGGCGTACAACTGAAGAAGTCTGACGACGTGCCAGGCACATACGACACAATAACCACGGCACTTGCAAAATCATCAGAAATGACAACGAGGGCTATAAGAGAATTTTAGGATAGTAACATAAAACTTGTATATCATGAACCATAAAACAGAACCAACCACAAGCGGGAGGCAGGCACGACGGCAAACGCAGCTGTGGCAGCGGCTCATGCTGACAGCGGCCATGCTTCTGGTCTTCACGCTTGGAGCAAATGCCAGAGCCAACTGGGAGAACACCGACCACTTCTTCAAGGCCTATTTCGACAACAACAATGGCTACTTCACAATCGAGATCCTGCAAGGCGACAACGAATTCGGGCCTGCCAATGAAAATGGATACATAGAAGACGCGACATTGAAGTATGGGAACCGTTCACTCGTCAAGATCACCGCAAACGATGTCAATGACGACCTGACGACAACGATACTGAACAATAGCGACGGAAACATCACAATAAGTAAAGAATGGCGCAATGGCAGATACTACTACATCGTCATAACATGGACACCGAACTTTGTCCCGACCGCCGAGAACATGACATTGACCGGCACATGGGATGTCAACGGAGTATACGAAACCGACCCCATCAACGGCGAGAAAAGATGTGAGCCAAAAGCAGCGCCAAGCATAACATTCTCTGAAGCCACTGTCAACAGCGCGACCAACACGACAACAGTCACGTTTTCAGCAGGAGACCACTCAGGTATGTTCCAGAATGGGAAATATCAATTGTACCGCGGCAATAATGTGGCTGCAGAAATCCAAGCAAACAAAATATCCCAAACCGGGACATTCACGCTCAACGAAATCATAGAATCGCCATCGACATACCAAATCAGATTTGAATGGCAAAATGCTCAAAAGGCTACATGGAAATCTGAATCAAGCAACTTCACTATCAACGCTTATACCAAACCGAGAGGCTTGCAGTTGTCCTATGACGACATCGACCGCGTTGTCAATGTGACATGGAACATGACGGCGGTTGCCGGTTCAGACGTATTCCAATACCCATATCGCGTTGAACGCTACTCACAGAACACAGGCAAATGGGAGGTGCTGACAAACACGCTGCCCTACGACCAGTCGCAGAACACGATTACCTACGAGGACGACTATTTCAAGAATGCTACTGTCACAGACAACTTCACCTACCGCGTCAGGAGGGAGGATCCCTACGTGGGAGAGGCAAATGCCTGGAATGAGAATGTCTCAACTTCAGCTGAGATCTCGGTGACAACCGAGCACCGTGACATCATCACAGAATCAGTCAAAGCCTACTACTCCGCTGATGTTGCCGACGGTCGCGGCGGCGCGGTCATCGAGTGGGAATACAACGACAACGAGCTGTGGTCCACGGGCAGTAAATTCGTCATCAGCCGCTACAACCTGACGTCCAACTCACGCGACGACATCGAGTTGCAAGAGGAAGACTTACTGCTCAGCCGCTATGAGGACGAATTCATCAACCCATGCAACAAATACTACTACACCGTGCGTGTCGTGCCGGGCGGCAGCTATGCCGTGCAGAATGCCGTGGCGACCGACTACATCATCCTGAGCGAGGTGGCCGACATGGTGTCGCTCGAGGCTTCCAAGGGCTACTACCGCGACTACGTGGAGCTGCGCTGGGAGGCGGACTTCACCGACGGCTTCTTTGACAGCTTCACCGTCGAGCGCAAGGTGCACGGCGAGAGCGACGACAAATACACGAGCCTCGAAGTAGTCCCGACTGTCGAGAGCGCGACAGAATTTGTCTGGAAAGACGAAACGTGCGTGCCGGGCATCATCTATGACTACCGCGTCTACGGAGTGCTGGCGTGTGCCGACGAGCGCATCACCTCGGCAAACAAACCTGTGTCGGTGGGTTACGTCTCACCCAAGGGCGACATCTACGGACGTGTGACATTCGAGAGCGGGCAAGGCGTTGGCGACGTGATGCTGCGCCTGACCAGCAACACCAACATCGGCGGCACGAGCCGCAAGTTTGGCGGCACGGATGCCGACTACATCGAGACCGACGACAACCTCACGCAGACGGGCGCGGCCTACACCATGCAGGCATCGGTAGCCCCGTCGGCCGGCGGCGCGTCGGGCGTGCTGATGAAGAAAGGCGGCTACGAACTCGGACTGAACGGCGGCAAGCCCTACTTCAAGGCAGGGACAAAGACCATCAGCTCGGAGGTCGAGCTTGAGGCGGGCAAGTTTGCTACCGTCGCAGCAGTCTACCGCGACAACGGGGGCAACGACTCCATATTTATATATGTGGCGACCGACACCGTCACCATGACAAAGGCTGCAACGACAGCGCAGCAGGCGCAAGAGGGCAAGCTCGTCATCGGCCAGGGCTTCGCGGGCAACATCGACGAGGTGCGTGTCTATGACAAGGCTCTCGACAGGGAGACTTTCGAGGAAGACTACAACCGCTACCTCGTGGGCAATGAGGACGGGCTGATCCTCTACTACGGCTTCGGCGAGCCGGTTGAGAATGAGGTCTACGACGCATCCTACGTCGCGACACGCCACAACGAGAACCACGGCCAGGTCTACGGCAACGTGACCGAGGACGCGGTGGTCGTGCCGTCGGCAACGGCGTACGCCTACCTCGAACCCCTCTCCTACTGCGGAAAGACAGACGTGAGCGGCAACTACCGCATCGCGGGCATACCGTACGAGGGCGACGGGACGCAGTACACGCTCACCCCGTACCTCGGTGTCCATCAATTTGCGCCGACCAACAAGACGATTGTCATCGGACAGGCGACACCATCGTTCAACATCGACTTCACCGACATGTCGTCGTTTGACGTGCAAGGTTACGTCTACTACGAGAACAGCACCGTGCCGGTCAAGGACGTGATGTTCTACGTTGACGGGCAGCCGGCAGCGAAGTCCAACGGCGAGATGATACAGACCGACGAGACGGGCGAGTTCACCATCAGCGTGCCTGTCGGCACTCACGAGGTGAGGGCATCAAAGGCCAACCACGTGTTTGTCAACGACGGCAAGCTGGTCAACAGCTTTGGCGCGGACCTGAACTACCAGGACGACATGGCCAACGTGAGGTTCTGGGACAAGACGACCGTCAAGGTCATCGGCAAGGTCAACGGCGGCAGCGTGCAGGAGGCACGCCCGACGGGTCTCTCACTGACGGAAAACAACCTCGGCGATGAGGTCTACATCGAGATGGAGCTCAAGGACTACCCGTCCGAGGCTTACGACGTATGCTCAAGCGCGGAGGACTCGGTGCTGACGGAAAATCATTACTATGACGGCTACGACAACACCGTGACCTACAAGAGGGGCTCGGTGAGGATAGACATGAACAAGGAGACGGGCGAGTATGTCGCACACCTCTATCCCGAGGCATGGAGCATCACAAGCATCTTCGCCACGGGCTATGGCAACCTCGTGCAGGATGTAGCGGAGGAACTGGATCTGTCGAGCAGTTTCACTGAGAACTATTCGAAGTGCGACACGATACCGACCGACTCGGTGATGTACAACGACACTTTCTGCTACCGCGTCGATGTCAACCCGGTGTTCGAGTGCTATGAAGTGACAGACTCTGCCGGGACAACAAGGAAAGCATTCTTAGGAACACTGAGCGAGAGGCAGTCATTCTACACCGAGAAGGGCAACGAATCGGTGACAGTCACCTACTGGGATGAGGAGAGCGACACCTACACCTTCGGTGCGCCCGTCTACAGGCAGGGCGGATGGTACTACTTCATGACCGAGGCCTACTACCCGTTCTACTACAACAATGACCAGGAGAACGGCAAGCTCGACAAGGTGCCTGTGACAGACGGGACG
This sequence comes from uncultured Bacteroidaceae bacterium, assembly GCA_944321635.1. Lineage (GTDB taxonomy): Bacteria > Bacteroidota > Bacteroidia > Bacteroidales > Bacteroidaceae > Avibacteroides. Next base: position 5,048 of record CALULY010000012.1, read on the forward strand.
ATGAACTACACCAACACCTTCAAGAGCGAGAACGGAAGCATCGCACTCAACGAGGAGGGCAAGGGTGTCTACTGGTTCCAGGCCGACAACGTGGACGTGAGCGGTGCTAACGGCGGTAAACGCAACCTGCAAGTGAGCGTTGGCGTAGGCAGCCTCGGTGCGGGCGAGAGCCAGACAATCGAGGGATTCCTGCTAGGTGCGAAGTCGCAAGGCACGGACTTTGTGACGCAAGGGCCTAACAACCTGCTCTATGTGCTGCGCGACCCACCGGGATCAAACAGTTACTCTTACCTGGAATCAGGGACGACTTTCACATACGAGAGGAGCGACATCCAGAACGGTTGGTATCAAGAGGGCAATGAACTTGCCGAAACCCTTTTTGGACAAAAGATTGAGACAAGCATAGGCTTAGGATTCGAAACGTCAACTGAAGTAGAGAGTGAAAACACTATCGGTGTCGTTGTCGAGCACCACGAAGAAGGGCATGACAATGTGACAACTGTGGATGAAATCACGACTACGCAAAGGGTATCCACAAGCGATGATCCGCTCTATGTAGGAGCAAACGGTGACGTGCTGGTAGGCTACTCTACCAATATGATAATCTCACCTGCAGACGAGATAGACATCGTGCACCGCAAGAACCTGCGCACATCTGACGTTGTGATACAAGAGTTCGGTGATTACGCACTACGCCGGGCAGAGGTTCTGAGCATAGGACAGGAGTTTTCAACAATGTTCGCCTATCCACAGATACACATCGAGCAAGTCATCATACCACAACTGGAGGAGATGATAAACAGCTACCTGCAATTCGACCTATCACCGACAGAAGCTCAAGCAATGGCCGATGCCACTGGCGAGACTGTATACGTATCCAAACTGCCGAAAGACGACCCGAGTTTTGGTTTGCCAAACCCAGGTACAATACTCACTGAGGATGGAGACTTCTATACTATATACTTCCCATCATCATTGTCAAAGGATAAATACGTAGACCAGATTGACTCTTGCTACAACTCCTTACAGAACTGGGTAAGGGTATTAGCCCAGAATGAAGAACAAAAGGTGAAAGCATTCAACATTGGCGACAAAGAAAGAGTGCAAAACTATTCATTCCAAGCCGGTTCAAACATAGAGATGTCCTACGAATACAGCCATACGTATTCACGCAGCTATGAATATACATACACTGCAGGGGCAGGGGCAGCAGGACAAATCGGCGCATCGATAAATGGTTTTGGATTACGTTTCAGCTCTCAGGAGACTGCCGGCGGATACAATGGCTATACAAGAAACGACGGCACGACCACTACCAACAACTATGGGTTCGTCCTCGCGGAAGATGGAGACTATGACTATATGACCGTGGATGTCATCAATGTGGCGGAAAAAGAGAATGTCCCGCAAGACGGCTCTTCAGATGAGACACAACAACGACTGACCAAGGCCGACATGGTGTTCCGTCTCCGTGGTGGTGCTACTTCCTGTCCTCACGAGGATGTCGAGTACACCAAGTACTTTGAAGCTGGCCAGCACAAGCTCAGCGAGGGGACTATCGCAATTGAGGCTCCTGTCATCGAAGTCTCACCTGCCGAGGTCTTCAACGTGCCTTCAAACAATCCTGCAACGTTTACTCTGACGATGTACAACGAATCGGAGACTCATGCTGAGACTTGGTTTGTCTTGAGGGTTATCGACAGCTCGATACCTGACGGTGCGAAACTTAGCATCGACGGCGTGCCATTGAGCGACGGACGCGTGTTCCTCGTGCCTTACGGCGAAGTGCTGACCAAGACACTCGAGGTGGGCATCGGCGCAAACGCCTACGATTATGAGGGTATGCAGCTCGTGCTCGGCTCGCAGTGCCAGTGCGACCCGACAGGCTTCCAGGAAGTGATTGCCGACACCATCACGTTCTCGGCACACTTCATCCCGACGAGCACCGAGGTGCACTTCAAGTCGCCGGGTGACAACTGGACACTCAACACCGAATGCGACAGCATAGACGGAGAGTACTATCTGCCATTTACCATCACCGACTATGACATCAACTGGAGAGGGTTTGACAGGATAGAGGTGCAGTACAAGCCCGTCTCCGAGCCTCAGCAGTGGAGCGTGCTGCGCACGTTCTACAAGAACGAGGAAGATGTCACCGACCCCGAGACCGAGGAATGGATCAACCAGAACATCACGATGACGGCCAACTTCTTCGGTGACGAAGACCAGCGATATGACATCCGCGCGGTCAGCTACTGCGAGTACGCACCGGGAGCGATGGTGACTTACGAATCGGAGGTACTGAGCGGCATCAAGGACACCAAGCGCCCCGTGCAGTTCGGCAGCCCGCAACCGGCTGACGGCATACTTGACGTTGAGGACGAGGTGATGCTGACATTCAGCGAGGACATTGCCGACGGCTATCTGACCGCCAATAACTTTGAGGTCACGGCCATTAAGAACGGCAGCGCGGGCGACCACTCTGTCTCGATACAGCTTAACGGCACGAGCGACTATGCCCGCACCGAGTTTGACAGAAATCTCAGCGGCAAGAGCCTGACCGCCGAGATGTGGGTCATGCCGGCGGACATCAACCGCGCCGGGACGTTCTTCGCCCACGGGCAAGGTGACAACGTGCTCGAGCTTGGCATGAACGCCGCAAGGCAACTGACCGTCAGGGTCGGCACTGAGACCTATACGTCCAATGCCGTGGAGTTCAAGCAGGACGAGTGGGCTCATGTGACTGTCACCTACGACAGCGAGACAAACAATGTCACGGCTTACTTCAACTATGAGACGGTGCTCAACGAGAGCAATGTCCCGACCTACGAAGGCGTGGGCGTGTTCAACTTCGGCCGCAATGCGGCTGGCGGCAACTACTACGCCGGCAAGATGCACGACTTCCGCCTCTGGGATGCGGCAGTGGCAATCGACGACATCAAGGCCAAGAGCCTGACAGTGCTCTCAGGACTTGAGCCTTCGCTGATGCTCTACTACCCGATGAACGAGGGTCTGGGCGACGAGCTGACCGACAAGGCGCGCGGCAACACCGCCATATTCAACGGCACGTGGGCGACACCCGCCGGCTATGCCGTAAGCTTCGGCGGCAACAGCTACCTGCGCATCAACAGCAGCGAAATCCCCGTCAGGGATGACCAGAACTTCACACTCGAATTCTGGTTCAAGACCAACGGCAGCAACGCCACCAACCAGGCATTGCTTGCCAACGGTATGGCCGACGGCAGCGACCTGGCAGATGCTAAGGATCTGTTCTACATCGGATTTGACGAAAGCGGCGAGTTGTTCTTCCGCAACAACAAGCAGACTGTCAACGTCAATGGCGACTACCGCGACGGACAGTGGCACCAATTCGCCCTGACTGTTGACCGCAACGCGCTTAACGCACAGATCTACATGGACGGACAGCTCAACAGCTACTTCAAGACCGACAGCATCGGAGGTCTGAGCGGGTCATACATCTATGCAGGTGCAGGACATCTGTTGACAGACCAGTCGGCAGCCGGCACGCAGATGAACTTCTTCAACGGTCTGATAGACGACATCCGCCTCTGGGATTCGCACATGACACAGACGGAGATAGAGCGCAACCGCAACATACAGATGCGCGGCGACGAACTGGGATTGCTGGCTTACTACCCGTTTGAGAAGTACATCACCAACGCGGCCAACGTGCAAGAGCTGGTGTTCTCAGCCGAGGACATGGTGGCACAGAAGACCGAAGCCGAATTGATGGACGGCGCGGCACAGTCGTCAGACAAAGCCCCGCTCAAGTCAAAAGGCACGGAGGAGAGCATCCTGTATGACTTCGTTGTAAACGAGGACGCATTGATAATCACACTGACCGAGCCCGAAGACAGGATCGAGAAGACGATTGTCAACTTTGCAGTGCAGCGCGTGCGCGACATCAACGGCAACGAGATGGACGGCACGATCCGCTGGAGCGCATACATCGACCGCAACCAGCTGCGTTGGAGCGAATCTGAGGTAAGGATTGACAAGGCGCAATACGAACCCATGGAGTTCGAGGTTGACCTCAACAACGTGGGCGGCAGCGTCAAGACCTACACCATCGAGGGACTTCCCGCTTGGCTTGAGGCTGACCCGAGCAGCGGCACGCTTGACCCGAAGGAGACGCAACACATCACGTTCACCATCAACGAGGGGACTAACGTGGGCAACTACGACGAAGTCATCTATGCAGTCGGTGAAAACGGTGTGGCCGAGCCTCTCAACCTCATCATCAAGGTCAACGGCCAGCGTCCGGATTGGACTGTGGATCCGTCGGAATACGAGTACAGCATGACGGTCTTCGGCCAAATGAGGTTTGAGGGCATCTTCTCGGCAGACGAGGAGGATATGCTGGCAGCATTCGCCGGCGGACAATGTGTCGGTGTCGCCAACAGCACCTACGACCGTGACCAGGACATGTGGTATGCATTCCTGACCATCTACGGCAACGAGCGCGAGAGCGACAACCTCGAATTCCGTATGTGGGACGCAAGCACAGGCAAGACCTACGGTGTTGACAAGGCGAGCCTCGTGCCCTACATCTCATTCGTCAGCGGCAGCATCGTCGGGACGGCGGCAGAGCCTGTCATCTTCGACGGCGAGGAACTGTTCTACCAAGACATCACACTCAATGCGGGATGGAACTGGATCTCGTTCAACCTCGCAAGCAGCACCTTGAACGATGTCAATGCAACACTTGCCAACGGCACGTGGAACAGCGGCGACCTCATCAAGGACAACGAGGAGACCGGATTTGCAAGCTACTCGGCCAACTCACGCAGCTGGGTAGGCGACGGCATCAGCTTTGACAACACGTCGGCTTACCTGCTCTACACGGGCAATGCCCAGACGCTCAGCACATTCGGCTACGAGGTTGACGAGACGGCTACACCCGTCCAAGTGCGCGGCGGCAGATGGAACTACATCGGCTACCTCCCGTCGGTCAACATGACTGTCAAGGAAGCACTCGCGGGCTATGAAGCAAGCGTCAACGACGTTGTGAAGTCGCAGAACCAATTTGCGATGTACTCAGGCAAGACATGGATAGGCAACCTCACCTACATGGAACCGGGCAAGGGCTACATGCTCATGCGCAACGGCGAGGGTGACGTGCAGTTCAACTACCCATCTGTTGACGGAGCGTTGAGCGACGTGATGAAGAGCCGCGCAGTCAAGAGCGACAGCTACCTCAACACCGCTTACGCCGACAACATGACCATCGTGGCTACGGCCGAGGGAGCCGAAAGCGGCGACCGCATCCTTGCCTACGTCAACGGCGAACTGCGCGGAGTGGCCGAGAGCGTCGAGACAACCGACGGTAGCCTGCTGTTTGTCAACATCGCGGGCGAAGAGGCCGGCATGGTGACATTCGCCCTTGAACGCGACGGCGAGATTGTCGCACGCTCAAGCAACAACATCGGCTATGCCGCCAACGAGGTGGAAGGCACTCTGGATGCTCCGTTTGTCATCGACTTCGGCGGTCAAGAGAGGGCGGTGGTCGTCTATCCGACACCATTCGTTACCGAACTCAACATCGACGTACGCGCCGAGGCAGGCGAGGATGTGGATGTCCGCATCTTCAACAGCGCAGGCCAGGCAGTACACGCCCAACAAGCGACGGCCGACGTGACCGGCACGATGCGCTTCGTCTGGGACGGCACGTCAACTGCGGGCAGTGTCTGCGCGGCAGGCATCTACCTCGTGCAAGTGACTGTCGATGGCGAGGTCGAGACACTCAAAGTTGAGAAAGCTAACAATTAACACAATCCGGGTCATGCGCCACGGCGCATGACCCTAAAATAAACGACAAATGAACAAACTGAAAATGATACTGATGCTGCCACTGCTCGCCGCACTCGCGATGATGGCAGGTTGCCAGGAGGAGGAAGTCATCCCCACCCACTCCAAACCAGGATGGACGACCATCGACAACCCCGACCACGACGTGACCATGACAGTCATCATGACACTGCCCGACCACTTGGCAGGCAACACGTCGGACGGCGACGAGATGGCGGCGTTCATCGGCGACCAATGCCGGGGAACGGCCAACCGCGTCGGCAACCTCTACTACATCATGGTGCGTGGCATGGAGAGCGAGGCAGGCGATGTCTACTTCCGCTACTACTGCTCCAACACGGGATATATGTACCGCTCGGCTACTTCCGTCCCGTTCAATGCCAACGCAAGCGAAGGGACGGCGGATGCTCCGCTCAACTTGACATTCGACATCATTAAAAACTGAAGACGATGAACAACAACAAAATATTGATGACTATCCTGGCAGCCGCAGCCATCCTCCCAGCCATGGCGCAGGGAGACGGCACGGAAGCCAAGGAAAAGACGCGATGGGAAAACAACTGGTACATCGAGGCAGGCGGCGGGGCGCAGATACTCTTCTCAAAGAACGCCGGGCTGCTCGACGTGGGCGACCGCTTCAACCCATCGGTGTCGCTGACCGTCGGACGGTGGTTCTCGCCCTACTGGGGCATCCGCGTCCAGGCACAGGGCTACCAGATGAACGGCCTCGCCGTCGCCGACGGCAGCAACTGGGGCGATCCCGTCAGGGGGCACGTCGATGTGCTGCCTAACGGCAACTACCCCTACTACACCCGTTACATGAACATCCACGCCGACGCGCAAGTAAGCCTCGCCAACCTCATCGGCGGCTATGACCCCGACCGCAAGTGGGACGTGATGCCCGCGCTCGGCATAGGCTATGTCCACGCGTTCCCCTACAAAGGGTCGTGCAAGCGCAATACCTACGCCGGGATGCTGTCAGTCATGGCCAAGTGGAGGTTGCCCAAAGGCGTTGACCTCAACCTTGAAGTCGGCGGCGCGATCATGCCCGACAAATTCGACGGGCGCGACGTGGGCTATCCCGACGGCAACATAGGTGCCACGCTGGGGCTGACCTACAACATCCCCAAGATCCAAGGCAAACGCCGGAAGGCACGCACCAGCCCCGCCGCCACACCCGCGACAGTGCTGTGGGACGCAGACCAGCTGCGCGCGATCATCCGCGAGGAACTCGAAAGGAATGCAAACGCAGCTCCGAGGGATACCGTTTACATAGTCAAGGAGACACCGCAGCCCGCCAGCCGCGACGAAGCCAAGGCGGCGGCCAACACCCCGTTCACGCTCTCGACCATCCTCTTCCAGCTCGGGGCTGACACCCCCAAGGAAGGGCAAGAGATGGCCTACGTCAACATCGCCCGCTACATGGAGACCTATCCCGACGCCCGCATACGCCTTGACGGCTATGCCGACAGCCGCACGGGCAGCGAGCGCGTCAACCTCTACCTCTCCATGCGCAGGGCTGTCAACGTCCGCGACATACTGGTCAACGACTACGGCATCGACAGCAGCCGCATCGAGGCGCAAGGCATAGGGGTCAACGCGCAACCCTACGAGGAAAACGACTGGAACCGCGTCGTCATCGTCACCGTCATCGAGTGACAGACAGCACGACGGAATGGCACGAGTGGCGGGCATCGGATGATGGCCGCCACTCTTCTTATCTCTCGTAGCCAAACGCCACAACCATCGGCCTGACGCGTCTACTCTTAGCAATCTGTCTTGGATGAGACGCAGCAGGCAGCGTCTCTACACCATACGGATAAAAAACATAGCAGCGCGGCAAGTCTTGCCGCGCTGCACATTTCAGCCAATCAATAGTCTCACATCACCACCTTCGCGCGGCAGGCTACCTCGTTGCCGTCAGCCACGATGATGGCATAGACACCACGGGGCAGGTCGGGCAGTTGCAACGACAGCGACGTGCCGGTGAATGCTGTGCGCACGACTTCAGTGCCGTCCATCGCGACGATGCTGACCGAGTGCTCGCCGACCGTGGTGGCGGTGACGTGCAGAGTGCCGTCGCAGACGTAGGCGGAGGCGGTCGAGGCTGGCTGCTCACCTATCCCGCTGCCGTAGACTGGATTGACGTACATCACCACGTCGCCCGAGCGGCATGACAACAGCACCTCTTCATATCCCTCCGTCGGCTCTGTCACCGGGGCAAGCAGACCTCGGGTGCTGCCGATGCCGTCGATCCACTGTTCGCCGCTGCCCATCGTCAGTACGCGACGCTCATAGCCCTCAAAGTATGCCGTATCCACATCAGCCACCTCCAGGCGCACCACCCCGTTGTCAAACACTTCGCCCTCGTCAAGGCTGAAGTCGTAGAGGGTGCGGGTCACACCGTCGATGGTGATGGAGGTGAGGTCGGGGAACCGCTCCACGCCATCATTTTCATTCCTTACAAAAACTGGCTTTGTGATAACCACATCCTTGCCCGACAGCATATCACTGCGGAAGACATCTGTCTGCATTGCACCCGCCGTCCTGCCTATCTCGTATGCAGACACGACTTTGCCGTCAGACACTCGCCCGATGACCCAAGTGTTGCCACCGCTCACGGTATATGACGTTGGGGCAATCATGTCATAACTGAGCTTCATACACGGGTTCACGCCGGCGAGCCAAGGGGCATTGTCCGGGCAATCCTCATAGACGAGCTGCCCATCGACGATGCAAGAGAGCAAATGCGGGTTTTCGCCCGTCACGTACATCTGGAGAAGACCCAAGGGGCTGCATTGCAGACAGCCTATTCCCTCGGCAGCAGAGCCGTTTATGACAGTGCGCTCCACGCCGAGAAATACCTCCTTTCCCGTGGTCATGACCACTCCGCTGCCATAGTCATCATACACATTATCCGTCGGCGCGGAATAAAAAGTCTCGCCTTCCCCTGCCCCGAAGTCATACAACAGGAACGGTTCTCCAGCTGCAACGTATGTCTCATGGACGAAGCCCGAGGACTTCAGCACCACGCAATAGACCTTTTCACCGTCCTTGCGCATCAACGCTATCGCGCCGTTGGAATCATAGTCCAGACTACCGGCATCAAGGCTTATGGTTCTCACATCCGTCGCATCCAGCACGCACGAGCGCATCACCTGCCACGTCTCACCGTAGGCGATCGTGTCGCCTCGCAGCCTGTAAACAACGACCATCGACGGGTCAACAAGATAGTCCGGAGTGTCTCCGTGACTGAGACAGGACACCCAGTAGGCCTCCTTGCAATCGAATGCGTCAGCTTTGTATTGGTAGAGCAACTTCCCGCCACGGGTGAAGCTGTACAATGTCTTGCGGTCGCCGTTGGTCGGTTGCATATAAGCGTGCGTAAGCACCCCGTCGCTGCAACCTATGCCGCGCAACAGGAAATCACCGTCTTCACACCCCACATAGTCGCACGACGAGCCATCGGACAGGCGCATCTGCCCAATCTCACTGATTTCTATCCTCATAGGTTCTACGTCCGGCTCGGCATATTCAAACACAAGCTCCTTGCCAACCGACCAATCGAAGTCATAAAGCAAGAACTCCCTGCCAAATGAGGCATCATGCGCATAGACCTTGCCGCCATCTTCGCGCAAGCTCTGATCCGTCGCGACACCGTTGCGGGACAGTTTGCGGTAGGTTTCGCCGCCTATCACAGTGTCCCCTCCGACGATGTAGGTGTCGTAGCGGTAGGTGTTTTCAATGATGTTGGTCGTCTTTTCCACCCACGTTGTACCCTCGGGGAAGAACGGTGGCTGAACATCCTGACCTGATGCCGCCAAGCAAACAGCAAGGACGGTCATCATCAATGCTATCTTTTTCATAAGGCTGTGGTTTTTACCATTCATTCCGCTTGCTTCACATCACCACCTTCGCGCGGCAGGCTACCTCGTTGCCGTCAGCCACGATGATGGCATAGACACCACGGGGCAGGTCGGGCAGTTGCAACGACAGCGACGTGCCGGTGAATGCTGTGCGCACGACTTCAGTGCCGTCCATCGCGACGATGCTGACCGAGTGCTCGCCGACCGTGGTGGCGGTGACGTGCAGAGTGCCGTCGCAGACGTAGGCGGAGGCGGTCGAGGCTGGCTGCTCACCTATCCCGCTGCCGTAGACTGGATTGACGTACATCACCACGTCACCCGAGCGGCATGAGAGCAGCACCTCCTCATATTCGTCCGTCGGCTCGGTGACGGGGGCGAGCAGGCCGCGCGTGCTGCCGATGCCGTCTATCCACTGTTCGCCGCTGTCCATGGTGAGTATGCGCCGTTCATATCCCTCGACGAATGCCGTGTCCACTGCCGTGACGGTCAGGCGCACCACGCCATTGTCGAACACCTCGCCCACGTCAAGCCCGAAGTCATAGAGGTCGCACGTCGCGCCGTCGATGGTGACGGTGGCGAGGTCTGACCTCCCTTTATTTATATCCATGCCCGCATACTGGGATGCGCCACACTCCCACTTGTCATCCAGGAATCCGCTGACACGCACCACTGTGTAGGTGGACGTGACCTTGCCGTCCACGACACGGCCGACAGTCCATGTGCTCGATGCGCCGTCGGCTTGCGCGATGAACGGGTCGTAATAATACTTCAACGCACGCAATGACACCGCATCATCTACGCTAAAGATAGTCTCGCCGTCAACGATGCAGGAAAGCAAGTGCGGGTTCTGTCCCGTCGATACGGGGAACAGGACACCGAAAGGCCCGAGGTAATCAGATTCGCCTACCCCCTCGACACAATGGTAAATGTCGCAATCATAGACCCGCCTGGCAACCCCATTAAAATCCTTCTCGCCGATGCCGCCGACTTGCATGGTGACATCATCTTCCGTGTACGGCCACAACGCACCTGGGTAAGTTATCACCGTTTCATCATCCACTCCGAAATCATAAAGCAGGAACGGCTCACCATCATTGAAATAGCCTCCAAAATAGCCCGCAAAATAGTCTGACAGCACGACACCATACACTTTATCTCCATCCTTGCGCGTCAACCCGAACAGTGAGTAATCGTATGTATCCAGTTCAAGCCTCAACGTCCGGAAGTCGTCCTGGGTCACCTCGCAGCCATACACTTTCTGCCACACTTCACCGTCATACACAGTGTCGCCCTTTGACTGGAAAATAATCATGGACAACTGCATCGGCTTCTCTTCGGGGTAGAACTCGCTCACCCAATAGGCCTCCTTGCAGTCAAAAGCATCTGGAATGGATGTATCTTGTGCATTGGCCGACATGATAGAAACAATAGCTACGGCCAAAAAGAGCATAATTCGCTTCATAATCATTCAATGGTTAAAGTTGAACCTTTCTCCACGCTGAAGCCTCCCTCGATGACGGTGGAGTGTTCGGCATCAAGGGTTATGTGAGAGTTGCCTTTTATAACGACATCTCCCTCTGCACGGTTTGGGTCTACGTCACGTCCGGCTTCGATGGTATAGCCCGTGATTGTCTTATCTGCGCCGTTGTAGGTGATGTTTTGCAACTTGACATGGCTGCGTGCCTCATATACGAGCGGAAGATATCCATCACGGGTTATAACAACGGTGTAATCTGTCGGAAGCCCAGAGAATGTCATTGTAGTAAAGTCGGAGGCAACGACACGATAAGGATTGTCACCGTCGCCAATCTCTGTGATGCAAAGCCGATAGTCGGCTGACGGCAAGGTGACGGTCAGGCGACGGGCATCCTCATCCCTGTCCAACGTTGCATTGATTTGCTTGGGAGTGTCTATCCACATGGGCATCTCGGGGCAGCCTGTGAGGTTATGAACTATCCTATCCCATCCAGTTACTACTCCTACTTTTGAAATAGCCTCTAACACGCCTAATGATGTTGTCTCTAATGTGTACAGAACATCACAGAAGCTATAAAACAAAGGTTCGACCGCTCCGAAATAGCCTTCTTTTGTGTTACCTAAAAAGGCTACCGAACCCGATCTGTAACCAGATGTAGCATATTTGGCAAAGCAACTGTATTTCCCTGTCGAGTCAGACTTGTACTCATAGGCTGAATTGGTGCATGACATGGAGTAATTGATATTTGGATGATTTGGATTGTTCATATTGGCCAAAGAACCTCCATCACTATAACCTAATGGATCATCATCGCATAATGTACTTCTAACATTGTCATAGGAATACAATCTTTCTTTTATTGCTTTGTCATTATTGTAGGATTCTGTTGCGATAGCAACACTGCAATGATTACCATGTCCCATGAAACTAACCAAGCCATGATTATTGTTAAATTCCGAAATTGCTTCTGGACCTGTTGGATGCTGCGGGGGCTCGGGTGATTTAGGAAAAACAATACCATTATATTTCTCTCTTAACACCTTAATAGTCTTAAAAGATGGCAGATGCCGTCCTATCTCCTCGCCAGCACTATAAGTCACATTTCCTTCACTGTCCGCAGACGTAAATTGGTCTGCTTCTGTAAAAAACGCCCTTGTCAAATAAGAATAGTCTCCCAGTCCGGGATTCTTCTCATAAATCAACGCCTTTTCTATCCAGTTGTTCGCCTCTGTCTTATTAGAACACAAGATCCTGCCGACATATATTTCCTCCTCATAGTCTATTTCTCCCTTGCTATATTCGCCATACACCCCATTGCCATTCTTATCCCAATCGGCATTGAAATCTGAGAAGTACAGTTCTGTTATCAGTTCATTAGAAGTACTATGCGCATACCTCACCGGCACCACATCCGGGTCTCCAGCCAGCAGCGCATAAACCGTACCCTCCAGATAAGACTCGTAGAGGAACTGGCGCAACTTGCCTGCATCGTCATAGATGCCCGAGATCTCGTCGCCTGCATAGTTGGCCTTAATCCATTCCATCGTGACGATGCCCGCATCGAGGCCTTTCATGCGTTTCCACTCCGCCCACGGCTCGAATGCAGATGCCAAGGCTTCGCTGGTGACGATGACATACTCGTAGCCCAGCTTGTCACCGTCGGAACGAGCAGGCATCTCATAGCGTTGCGGTGCTTTCGCCATCGGCGCTGATGCCACGTCTCCTGGATTCTCCACCACCTTTTGCACCAGACCTGCCAACATTGCGGCATTGCCTGGGCGCATTGCCGGAGCTGTCAACTCGGGAGCAGGCGAAGATGGGGAAGCCAACTGCAATGAGACAGTGACATCGGAATAGAAGTCCAGCGTCCCAGACTGCGGATGATACTCAAACGGGGTCAAGCGCACCGTCACAATCTTGTTGACGAGGTGCATCCATCCCTCGCCCACAATCTCCGCCATGGCGGATGGATAGGCGGCATCCGAAGAATAGACCGATGCAGACGGTTCTGTAAACTCCAGGTCAACATTGTCCATGCTTGTCGGGACAGGCTGCTGCACGGGCAACAACGGCAATGACAGTTGATATGTCGTCTTGCCAGACTTGCTCACAGTGACAGCCTTGACATCACGGCCATCGGGAATATAGAAGTTCAAGTAGCAAGATGGCAACGACGGTTCACCCACGACCGAGGTCGAAGCATCAAGCGATGACACGACCGAGCAATAGCCCTCATGCTCGGCACTTGCCTGCACGGAGGGTGTGTCAAACGTGTAGCTCTTGCTGATGGTTTGTGCCGACGCGCAGCACGCAGCCATCAATAGAGCAGAAAGCAAAACTGACTTTTTCATTTCTCGCTCCTCCCATTAGTCCGTCAAAATCATCCTGTGAGAAGCGACTTCCCGTCCGTCGGCGATGAGAGAGTAGATGTACATCCCCGCGCCCAGTTCGGAGGCGGCGACCACTACCTGCCCTTGCCTGCCGGCCAGTTCTATGCGCTTGACTTGCCTGCCTTGCAGGTCATAAATGCAGAGGCAAGCATCCGACACGTCATCGGCAAGGCCATAGCGGATGACTGTCTCGCCATCGGAAGGGTTTGGCGCATTTTGCTCAACGTAGGTCTTTGCATCCGCCGTGGCGGCATCACCAGCGACAGCCCGCATCTCTGGCGCGACGTCACGCGCCTCGGCAAGTTGTTCCTCAAGCATTGTGACCTTGGTGCTCAACTCGTTGACAGCATCGATGAGGACGACGACAAGGTCGGAGTAGCTAATGCCCTTGCTGCCGTCGTCGAGTGTCACCACAGCCTCGGGCACGCCAGCCTCGACTTCCTCGGCCAAGAGACCCAGACGTTGGCGTGGCTGGGCTGACGTGCTGCCTGCACTCATCGTCGAGACACCACCCGTCTGTTGCTCGACAGTGTAGGAGACACCTGTTATGCCACTCAGCTTGGAGAGGGGAGACTGGACGGAGGAGCGGGAGACCTCATTAGAACTAACAATTACTCTATCTCCTGGATTCAATGCCGAATGTATCACACCATCTTTAGCATAAACCCTCCCAGCCTTATCAACATAAAACACTCTTTTGAAAGTCTCTTTTCGTCCAGCTATGGGAAGGAAACTATCATCAACATCTTCATTAGTATTGCCGCTTACACACTGGATAAACAAATTGCCTGGGATAAGGTGTGCTGTTGATGAAGTTTCCATATATAGATTCAAGGCCGACCTTCCTGGGATTCCATACACAGTAGCTGTAGCCGCAGGCAATAAATCCATAGTCTCTCCCGGTATCACCCCGAACTCGCTACGTCCCAGCGAATCAACTCTCAACTGAGCATTTGCGGCTACTGACAGCCCAAATGCCACGAACAAAAGACCGATCTTTTTCATAGTCTTAACATTTAATGATTAAATTTCCACAATGATAAAAATTAAAATCATAAAACGCAACAGACAGCACAAAAAGAAAATCGCAAACCCACATTTAAACACATTTAAATGTATACAACCAACACAGGGGGGGATAATTGCAAATACAAGTATTCAAAAGCAGGAATTAATGCAAATTATTAGTAATAAAACGAGACAGGCAAACGGAGGCAAGGTCGCAGCATACCACCCAAAGTTCAAAGACACCGTATGCAACGGACGGGAACATTGCATGACAGCAGGCAAAACATCGTATGCCGCCGCAACAGCAATCACGGCGAAGGGGCAAAAAGAAAGGAGGCGCGACCATCGGCCGCGCCTCCCCTGTCATGTCTGACGTGTTGTCGGAATGTATGCTTACTGGGCTGCCTCCTCCTCTGCTACGGGTGTAGTCACCAATTTCTTCTTGCTGAAGAAGTAGTAGGCTATCGGCGCAGCGATGAAGATTGACGACAGCGTGCCGAATGACACACCGAGAATCATCGCGAATGCGAAGCTCCTGATGGAATCACCGCCGAGGACGAAGATGCAGAGCAGCACGATCAAAGTCGAGATAGACGTGTTCAACGTACGCGAAAGCGTCGTGTTCAACGAGTCATTGAAGAGCTTGAAGGTGTTGCGCTTGGGATAGAGCTTCAGGTACTCCCTGATGCGGTCAAAGACGACCACCTTGTCGTTGATGGAGTAACCGATGGCGGTCAGGATAGCTCCGATGAACGTCTGGTCCATCTCCATCGAGAACGGCAGCACACCCTGCAACATCGAGTAGGCTCCCAAAATCAGCGTCGTGTCAAGCACCAGCGCGATGGTTGACCCAAGGCTGAACGACAGGTCACGGAAGCGCACGAGGATGTAGATGCCTATCGCTATGAGCGAGAGGACGACCGACCAGATGGCCGAGGTCCTGACATCCGACGCGATGCTCGGGCCGACCTTTGTCGAGCTGACGATGCTGCCGCCGGTGTGGTTCTCACGATCGACGAATGTCTCGTAGCTGATGTTCTTCGTCAACAGCTTGCCGTCGCTCAACGCGTCGTAGATGAAGTGCTCGATCTCCGCGTCTATGCCGTCGGCAGACTCGTTGATGCGGTAGTTGGTCGAGATGCGCACCGTCTTGCCGTCAGTGCCAAGGGCGAGGACCTGGATTGCCGTGCCCTCGGGCATCTCGGCACGCAGGAGGTTCTCCACCTGCTCGGGCTGGACTTTCATCTCGAATGTGACGACGTAGTTGTAACCACCCGTGAAGTCGATGCCGCCCTTCATGCCGCGCAATGAGAACGACACGATGCAGGCAACGATGACGATGCCCCAGATGGTGAACGACTTCTTCGTCGACTCCATGAACTTGAAGTGCGGTGTCCTGTGCCTGCGCGTCAGCTTGGAAGTGAACGTGAGGTTGAGCCATTTGTCCTTCTTCATCCTTGCGCTGTAAATGACACGGGTCAGGTAGACAGCTGTGAAGAATGAGATGATGATACCGATCATCAACGTCGTTGCGAAGCCCCTGATCGGGCCTGTGCCGAAGTTGAACAGGATGATTGCCGTGATGAGCGAAGTGACGTTGGAGTCGAATATCGCCGAGAACGCGTTTTCATAACCGTCCTCCAACGCGCGCTTGACGTTCTTGCCGGCACGGAGTTCCTCCTTGGTGCGTTCATAGATCAACACGTTGGCATCGACCGCCATACCCAGCGTCAAGACCATACCGGCTATGCCCGACAGGGTCAATGCCGCCTGGAACGAGGCCAGCACGCCGACGGTGAAGAAGATGTTGAACACCAACGCGAGGTTTGCCACCATGCCTGGGATGATGCCGTACATGGCGCACATATAGAACATCAGCAGCACGATGGCCACGACAAATGACAATATGCCTTGGTTGATGGATGCCTGGCCGAGCGACGGTCCGACGATTTCCTCGTTGACGATGTTGGTGCGGGCTGGCATCTTACCGGACTTGAGCACGTTGGCCAAGTCTTTTGTCTCGTCTATGCTGAAACTGCCACTGATTGACGAGCGTCCTCCGGTTATCTTGTCATTGACGTTGGGGGCGGAGTAAACGTAGTCATCCAGCACGATGGCGATGCAGCGGTTGACGTTGTCGCCGGTGAGCTGCGCCCATTTGCGCGCGCCTTCGGTGTTCATCGTCATGCCGACGCACGGACGGCCGAAGTTGTCAAACTCATCCGTAGCGTCCACGACGACATCACCGTTGAGGGGTGCTTTGCCGCCACGGACATTTATGGCGTAGAGCGCATAGTATTCCTTGCCGCCCTCGACCATCTCGGGCTTGACGCTCCACTTGAGCGAGAGGTCCTTGCGCATGTTTGCCATCTCAAAGTAGCTGTCCAGCAAGTCGCGGTCCTTGCCTTCGGCATAGCCGACGACACATCCCGCATTGGCACGCGAAACGCTCATAAGCGAGAATATCGGGTTCTCACGTTTGTCCTCCTCAGTCACCTGGTTTGTGCTCGTCTCATCGCCAGCCTCGGCAAGGAGAGACTTTGCCACATCGGCAGAGGCGGTGTCAGCAGCCTCGGCAGAGACGGCCTCTTGCGTCTCGGCTGGCTGCGCAGGCTCGGCATCTACCGCAAGCGAATCGCTTGCCGCCTGGGCCGCGAGGATGTTGCGCACTTTCTCATTGGCCGCAACAATGTCATTGTAGACCTCTGCGGGGGTGAATGTCTCCCAGAACTCCAGTGTCGCCGAGCTTGACAAGAGGTCGCGCACGCGCTGGGGTTCCTTGATGCCGGGCAGTTCGACCATTATGCGGCCGAGACCGGTCTCAAGTTTCTGGATGTTGGGTTGCACGACACCAAAGCGGTCGATACGTGTGCGGAGCACCGTGAACGAGTTGTCGATGGCCGCGCCTACCTCCTCGCGCAGGACAGAGACGACCTGCTCGTCTGTGGAGTTCTGCATGACCTTCTCCTTCAAGCGTTGAGAGGCGAAGACCGACGCGAGCGGCGTGCCCGGGGACATGGCCTTGAATTCGTTTACGAAGATTGTGATTACGTCCTCCTGGCTGTTCTTTGCCTTCTCGTTGGCGGAGGCGAGAGCCTTCTCAAACGCCTCACCCGGGTTGTCCACGGCGAGAGCCTTGAGGACATCGGGGACTGAGACTTCGAGGATCACGTTCATGCCGCCCTTGAGGTCAAGACCGAGACCGAGTTCCCTTTCGCGGCATTGCTTCAATGTCTGCCACATCCAGACCTCCTCATTCGCCATGGAATCGAGGTAGGCCTGCTCAGCTTTCTCCATCTCCCTGCTGTCGCCACCTTTGGCCAAAGCGTATTCATGCGCTTTGTTCTCATAATGCGACGAAACAAAAGAAAAAGAAATGTAGTAGAGGCAGACCAATGCAAACAGAACCGCAAAGACTTTTACAAATCCATTGTTTCGCATTTCTTTTAAATAATTATTTGTTGTTGTTAATAATAATACAGTTTTAGGCGTGCAAATATAGTTTATTTCCCAACTAACGGCAAAAGACCCTTGATTTATTTTGCCACGCCCCCACGGCCATAAGCCTATGACTGGCAACAACAAAAGGCATCCGCCCCGTGCGTCGGACAGTGACGCGCGGGGCGGTGAGAGCACCTGCCTGCGGGGCGCATGGCCTGCCGCCGGCAATGGGCCTGTGTCAATCCATGTCGATGTCGAGCAGCTGGAATTGCAGGGTGAAGGTCAACTCGACGCGGTTGGCCAGCTTGACTTCATACTCGCGGTCGTCCTTCTCGATCTGGAGCACTGCGACGCCGGGATAGTTTGTCTTGATGTAGTTTGCTATCTGCTGGGGAACGACAGCCGCCGGCACGGACGAATACTTGCAATTGACTTCCTTCCAGTTGCCGCTGCGGTCAAACTCAAGTTTGTTGCCGTCGGTGAAGATAACGTCATAGCTGAGCTCAAAGAAGCCTGTCTCCTTCTTGGCCAAAGCCACCTTTTTGTCCTTGAAATGGGTGGTGATGAACGTTTGCGCGCTTGCGGGAAGCTCTGACACCGTTATAGGCACATCATTGTCCGCCTTGACAAATGAAACACACACGAACATTGCCATCAAAACTACTGCTAACTTTTTCATAATCTCTGTTGTTTAAAGGGTTTGACAATAATTTCTGTGACAAAGATTATGCGCGAATCTGAAAACAATCTGAAATCGTGCGCCGCCCTGCAAAAAATGTCACCGCCCGCACGACACGGTGAAGACGTGCATCCCGTCAGACCAGCCGTAGGACAGCTCCAGGCCGAACTCCTTGCAAATCGTCGAGCAGATGGCGAGGCCGAGCCCCGTCGAGCCCTCCTTCTTTGAACCTTGGTAGAAGCGTTCAAAGATCTTCCCGTCGTCGAGCCGCCCACCCTCGGCCGTGTTGGCCACACGCAACGACCCGCAGCCGACGGTGACGGCTATGCTGCCTCCCTCGGGAGTGTGTACAAAGGCGTTCTTGACCAGATTGGACACCAATGTCTCGGCCAGCGTGGGGTTGATGTCGATGACACAAGCATCAGATGTCTCGACCGTGACGGACAGGTGCTTGTAGGAATATATCTCCTTGAAACTCTCGACATAACGCATGGCTATCGCCCCGGCATCGACCTCTGCGGCATCAGAGAACTGGCCGTTGTCGATCCTCGACAGCATCAACAGCGAGCGGTTGAGGCGTGAGATGTGCTGCAACGTCGTGTGGACCTCGCCCAAGCCCCGCATCGTCTCCTCGGAAAGGCCGTCGCCGCCCATCATCATCTCTATGCGGTTGAGGCAGATGGCCACGGGGGTCTGTATCTCGTGTGAGGCGTTGCTGATGAAAGCTTTCTGCTGGCGGTTGTAGGACTCGTGACGCTCGGCGTTCTTGACGGCTGCCTCGTTGAGCTTTTGGAACTCCGTCACCGACGTCTCGTTGACCAGAGGGGCGTTGTCCTTGCCGACCTTGTAGCCGTCAAGCCAGTCGAGCAGGACGTAGAGCGGCTTGAGGCTGCGGTAGAAGACGACCGTGTTGACCGCCACCACCGTGAGGAACAGGATGATATAAAGGAAGACGACCCAGTAGAACACCTGCCTGATCAAGTCTTCCTTGTCTATGCTCGGCGTCGCCACCGTGAGCAGGAAATGCTGCCCCATGTCGTTGACGAAGACTGTCCGCAGGATGCGGGCCGGCTCCTCCTCGCCTTTCTCGATGATGTAGACCATCGAGTCCGAATAGGCTATCTGCGGCATCGACAAGGCCACGGCCTCATCGATGGGGGTCAGGTAGTACTGGTTGTTTGACCCGTTGGAAATCGACGGCAGGTCGTCGCCCCCGAGCGCGCGGCGTATGATGCCGTCCGAGTAGTCCTCAAGGCTGTCGTCGGTCTCATCGACCACTTCGGCTATCATGGCGTGGTAGAAAAGCATCCCCCACAGCGTCATGACGGGGAAAAGGATGAGCAGCGTGCGCAGCACCATGCGGTAGACGAGTCTCATAGGCGGCGTTCAGAGTTTGGTCATCTTGTAGCCGATGCCGTAGACGGCCTTTATCTCAACGTCAGCCCCGGCATCTTTCATCTTCTTGCGCAGGTTCTTCAT
The DNA here is from genome assembly GCA_944321635.1 of uncultured Bacteroidaceae bacterium. Lineage (GTDB taxonomy): Bacteria > Bacteroidota > Bacteroidia > Bacteroidales > Bacteroidaceae > Avibacteroides. Next base: position 25,217 of record CALULY010000012.1, read on the forward strand.
CTGCGCATAGAGGAAGTCGAAGTTGTCAACCTGGTCTATGTGGTCGCCCCACACCGCTTCCGCGAGCATCTGTTTGTCAACCAGATGCCCAGGGCGAGCCATGAAGTAGGCCAGTATGTCAAACTCCTTGCGGTTGAGCTCCAACTCCTGCCCGGCGACGGCCGCCCATGCCCGCTCGGGCTTGAGTTCCACGTTGCCGAGGGTCAGGGACATCTCCCCCTTGTGTTCCTTGCGGCGCACGACGCTCCGCACGCGGGCGATGAGTTCGGCGATGTGGAACGGCTTGGCAAGGTAGTCGTCCGCCCCCTTGTCAAGGCCCGACACCTTGTCATCGAGCGAGTCCTTGGCGGAGATTATGATGACGTTTTCGCCCTTGCCTATCTGTTTGATATGGTCGAGCAGGTCCATGCCGCTGCCGTCGGGGAGCATTATGTCCAACAGCACGCAGTCGTATGTGTAGTCCTCGACCTTCAGCACCGCTTTGGCGTAGGTCGGGGCTGTCTCCACCACCATCCCCTCGCCCTCCAACGCTTCGCGGATGATTTGACGCAGGGACTTGTCGTCCTCGACTACCAGTATCTTCATGTCAACATCCTATTGTATTCTCACGAGACAATCGTCGCCACGACCCTCCGCGCCCCGCCGTTGTCGCGGAACTCGCAGAGGTATATGCCCTGCCACGTCCCGAGGTTGAGCCGCCCGCCGGTTATCGGGATCGTCACCCCCGCCCCCGTCAGCACGGACAAGGCGTGCGACGGCATGTCATCATCGCCCTCGTCGGTGTGGGTGTAGTACGGTTGGCGTTCCGGCACGAGACGCTCGCAGATGCAGCGCAGGTCATGCCGCACGGCAGGGTCGGCATTCTCATTGATTGCCAACGCCGCGCTCGTGTGCTGGATGAAGAGGTGCAGCAGCCCGGTCTCGGGCAGTTCGGGCAGATGAGCCATGACTTCCCGTGTGACGAGGTGGAAACCGCGAGGGCGCGGCGTGAGTGTGAATGTGACCTGCGCCGTCATCGCCCGTCCCCTCCCCTTGTCGTTGCATCGTCGTTGCGGCGACGCCACTCCTCCATCTTCCTCTTATGCCTCTGGTGAACCCATGCCACGATTGCGGCGACCACCAATCCGCTCAAGAACGAATTGGCCCACTGCCCACGGCTCACACTGTCGTAGAGCAGGTAATAGGTCAGCGCGTTGACACCGCCGCACACCACGGTTATCGCCAGATAGACAAACAAATCCTTTGCTCCCATCTCTTCGTTGTTAGTGTGCCAAAGATAGGGATTGGGGGCGTAACAAACAAGAGAGCACCGGCGGCACGCACCTTGCCGCCACTTGCCCGCAGCGCAAAAGAGCCGTGGGCGGCAAGCGAAATCATCCGACCTTCCCGCCCAAATCATTTAATGCAACGGGCGGAATCATTGCATGATTTTGGCGGTAGGGGAGTATGTCTCCAACCGTTTGGGCGTAGTGACATTTTTAAACGTTGCCTGCTGTAATTGATTGGGGAACACTTTATCAAACAAGGATTTGGCAATCACGTTTGCAAGCCTAACCGGAACAGCGTTGCCCAATTGACGCATCGCCTCACTCCATGAACCCGAGATGTGATAGTCATCAGGAAAGGTCTGTATCCTCTTGGCTTCCAATATGGTGTAGTATCTCACTTTGCCATCAGGATATTTAATCATGTTTTCACCTCCAGGTACGCCGTGATTGCCAGCTTTGATTGTTTTTGATGGTTGGTCTATTTCGCTGCCTGTGTGTCCCGCATATTCTTTTGCCCCTTTGCGTAGCAAATGCTCGTCATCAGCGCATCCATGCTCGTGCGGGCAAGGAAGCCCTTGCAACGCGTCACGGACTGTGACCCATGGAGTTTCTTCGGGAGGAAAGATTCCATACCGTCTTTTCAACTGGGTCTCCTGTGCTTGTGCTTGCGACATTTCCGATTGCGAGGGCGAGATGTTGTGCCTTTCCCAATAATTGCCAGTGACATACTTTTCCCACAACAAGGCATCTTCAGAATGTGTCACTTTGGGAAAATCCCATGATATGTCCAAATCCCCTCTTATGCCGACTATGACCACACGTTCCCTCTTTTGTGGAACGCCGTAGTCGGCGGCGTTGAGTAATTTGAATTTAACATTATATTTGAGCCCTTCAAAATCTCCACTCGCGTGTATGCGACCCAATGCTGCTGCATTAGTTCTCCAATCTTGGTCTTTTGCCAAAATTTGCGGGTAGGTCAATTGTAATATGATGTAATTGAAATATTCTGCAAAAGATTGCCTGAGCAATCCCTTGACGTTCTCAAACATGAACGCCTTAGGCATAAGCTGCCTGATGGCTGAGATTGCGTGCGGAAACATATCTCTTTTATCCTCATTGCCTTTTGACTTTCCGCCGATGGAAAAAGGTTGGCATGGAGGTCCTCCAGCTATAAAGTCTATGTTGTGGAATTGCGAGAATTGCACGTCACGAATATCAGACTCGAAGACTATCTCAGAGGGGTAGTTCCTGCGCAAAGTCTTGCAAGCGTCGCTGTTCCATTCGACGAATGCTCTATGACGTGCTCCAGCCATCTCAATGCCTTTGGCCAATCCGCCTGCTCCAGAGAATAGTTCCAGACTGTTTATCATACTTTCCCCATAGTTAAGTATTTACGTACTTTGGTTTCCACCTCTTCCAATTGGGAGGAAAAGCCTTGGCATTTGTACGCCCATCCCCTGCCAGGATGCAAGACATCCCATTCTGATTTGGCCTGATTGTATCTCCCTTTGCCAGGGTCGTGATTGCCAAACCCATCGATGGCGGTGTTCCATACAGGAGTATAAAATCTGATGAGGGCGGCTTCTACTGTCCCTATCAAATCGCTTGACGCTCCCTCCAATATCATGAAGCGGCAATGAAAGTCGGACAAATCCAAGTTTTCGACCTGCTCGATGCTTTTCGCATGTTCGTTCAACCTCGCGTACAGTTCATGCGAGCCTGTACCGACCAGTTTTACCCTTGCCTGCCTCCATCCGCGCGGGACAGCTTTCCCGACATATATCGGTTGCTTGAACTCTATACGATTCAATTCGTATAGCTTTTGGTAATAATGGCTTTTGCCTGTATAATACAATGCATAAACTCCTGTCCCGACGAAGTTCTCGGGTGGAGGCAAACGGTGGACAGGCGTACCGTTGAAGAATCTTATAGTGTCCTTGACAATCTCTTCGAAAGCATCTGATTGGTAAATGTGCTTTGACCTGTCGAAAAAGTCATCCATGACAATGGTTCTAATGTTCGGTGATATTTGGAAAGAGGCTGCTAATTTAATAATTGTTGTACTAAAATGTGCTTTCCTATGATTTTCCACAGCCAATTCTGCAGCGGTCGTGTTGCATGGGGAGGCTTGCTATTTCATCACGACCTACAATAATTTGTGTTTGACAAACGATTTGTAGCATCCTGCATCATCCGACCTTCCCGCCCGAAACATTTAATGCAACGGGCGGAATCATTGCATGATTTTGGCGGTTGCGTAGGATGTTTTTTGCCCCGCAAACGGAGCCGGCGCAAAAGCAAGAGTGGCAAGGCCGTAAAGCCTTGCCACTCAATGTAGCGTTGTCACGGTTTCAGTCGCGCTTGCTTGCCTTTTGACGCTTCCTTTCCTCTTGTTTTAAAATCAAAGCAACAATTGCCATTGACACTATCGAAGATATAACAATGTTTATTGCTAAGCCCAAACTAACATTTGCCCCATTCAAATAATGCAGCAGCAACGAAAACAACGAGACAATTATAGCTACTAAAAGCAATTTAATATAAATCATACAAATATTTTCACCTATTGCTTCTTTTTACACGCTTCACATAAAGCATGGCAAGGCCGAGCCCCAAGCCCAAACCGACAGCCGTCTGGATCAACGACATCAAGACTATGCCCCAATCCAGAGGCCACCCAAGCAGATAGCGCCACAGGACAGTGAGGCAAGTGCACCCTGTCACTGCCGCCACCAATACTAATACAGTCTTCGTGCGTTTCATGTCAAGATGTCATTGTCAGTTTGAAGTCTCATTAAGCATATGACAAATATGAGAAAATGATTCTAAAAAATCGAAGAAGTAACAATAAAAAGCCGACCTCGCATGGAACATATCAAACAAAACCACCCCACGCGGCGGACAAAAGCATCGTATGTCATCACCGGTTGCATTGTATTCCACAAGCAAAAACATAGGATGCAATCACACGTTGCATCCTATGTTTTTTGCATTTGTCCCTTAGGCCAACCAACAAGCACGTGGGGCAAGGCTTTTGAGCCTTGCCCCACGTTGATTATTGCTCGCGGCACTCCGCCGCCATGTCACTGCCGCGCCTGCGACAATGCCTCATGCATCCGCGCCGCAGCACGGCGGCCGTCGCCCATGGCGAGGATGACGGTCGCGCCGCCACGCACGATGTCGCCGCCGGCATAGAGCATCGGGACGGACGACTGCATGTCTTCGCCCACGACGATAGTGCCTCGACGGCTCACCTCCAGACCCTCGACAGAGTTGGGGATGATGGGATTGGGCGAAACACCGACCGAGACGATGGCCATGTCTATGTCAAGCGTCTCGGTAGCTCCCGGGATTGGCACAGGACTGCGGCGACCGGACTCGTCGGGTTCGCCGAGCTGCATCTTCTGCAACACGACTTGGCAGACACGTCCTTGCTCGTCGGAGATGTATTCGATGGGGTTGTGCAGCGTCATGAACTCCACTCCCTCCTCCTTGGCGTGCTTGACCTCCTCGGCACGGGCGGGCATCTCGGCCTCGGAACGGCGATAGACGACGATGGCTCTCTCCGCCCCGAGCCTGCGGGCGGTGCGCACCGAGTCCATGGCGGTGTTGCCGCCGCCGATGACCACGACGCGTTTGCCGAATGTCACGGGAGTGTCAGCCTCGGGATTGGCCGCATCCATGAGGTTGACACGGGTCAGATATTCGTTGGATGACATGATGTTGATGGCATTCTCGCCGGGTATACCCATGAAGCGGGGAAGTCCCGCGCCCGAGGCCACGAAAAATCCGCTGAAGCCATCGGCCTTGAGCTGGTCGATAGTGATTGTCTTGCCGACGATGCAGTCTTTGACAAACTTGACTCCCATCGCGGCGAGAGCTGAGACCTCATGATCCACAATCGTGTTGGGGAGACGGAACTCCGGGATGCCATATTTGAGCACGCCGCCTATCTCGTGCAACGCCTCAAACACCGTCACGTCGTAGCCTCTCTTGGCCATGTCGCTGGCGAAGGTCAACCCTGCGGGTCCTGAGCCGACCACTGTGACCTTGATGCCGTTGGCCGGGGCGACGACGGGTGCTTCACCCTTGCCGTGCTCGCGCTCATAGTCGGCGGCGAAACGCTCCAGATAGCCTATGGCGACGGCAGGTTTGCCCAGTTTCTCGGCATAGATGCAGTGCGCCTCGCATTGTTTCTCCTGCGGGCACACGCGGCCGCAGACTGCCGGCAACGCGCTGGTTAGTTTGAGGACGCGGGCAGCCTCGGTTATCTCGCCGCGCTCTATGTTCTTGATAAAAGACGGGATGTGGATGGCCACCGGGCAACCTGTCATGCACGACGGGTTCGCGCAGTCGAGGCAACGGTGTGCCTCCGCCATCGCCTGACGCAGGGTGAGGCCACGGTTGACCTCCTCGTGGTTGTGTGAGCGGTATTCCGGATTGAGTTCCTCCATCTTGACGCGCTCAAGGGACATCCTCTCCTTGGGTTTCATCGACTTGCGCAATTCCTCGCGCCACGGGGCAGTACGGTCGTCGTCGTTGCGGAGCATTGCCTCGCGTATCTCCTCTGAGGTGTGCGACAGTTTGTCCATGTCCTTGCGCTCTATGTCTCGGAACGCTCCCATGCGCTTGAGCATCTCGTCAAAGTCCACCTCGTGACCGTCAAACTCAGGGCCGTCAACGCACACAAATTTTGTCTTGCCGCCCACCGTGACACGGCACGCTCCGCACATCCCCGTGCCGTCCACCATGATGGTGTTGAGCGAGACGTCGGTGGGGATGCCGTGGCGGCGTGTGAGGTCGCAGACAAATTTCATCATGATTGCCGGGCCGATGGCAAAACACTTGTCAACGTGTTCCCGGTTTATTATCTCCTCGATAGCGGCTGTCACAAGCCCCTTGCGGCCGTAGGAGCCGTCATCGGTCATGATTACCACTTCGTCGGAGCTTGCACGCATCTCTTCCTCAAGGATTATCAACTCCTTGGTGCGGGCGGCGAGGACGGTGATCACCTTGTTGCCGGCGACTCGCAACGCCCTGACTATCGGCAGCATGGGGGCTACGCCAACCCCGCCTCCCGCGCAGACGACAGTGCCAAACTGCTCGATGTGCGTCGCCTTGCCGAGAGGACCGACGACATCCGTGATGCTGTCGCCGACAGCAAGCGAGCACAAGCGGTTTGACGACAGGCCTACCTCCTGGACGACAAGGGTGATTGTGCCGCGCACGGGGTCTGCATCGGCGATGGTGAGGGGCATCCGCTCGCCTTTGTCGCCGACACGCACGATGACAAAATGCCCGGCGCGGCGAGAACGGGCGATCAAGGGGGCTTCGACTTCCAACTTGAAAACCTTGTCGGAGAGTTGCTGTTTGCTCAATATTTTATTCATATCTACTAACTATAAGGATGTGTCTCTGTCCTTCGGCGGCATCGTGCCGCGCCCAATGCTGGCTGCGCGGCGTGTGACCGTTCATTCCTCCAGGCGCAATTCCGCCGTGATGGGGTAATGGTCGGAGTCTTTTATCGTGTCATCGACCTTGCAGCTGACGACTTCCCACGCATCATTGACGAGGATGTTGTCTATCCTGAAAAAAAACTTATTCTCATTGTAGGAGATTCCCATGCCGCGCCCGCGACGTGTGAAGGCGTCCTGCAAATCTTCGTTCAAAACGCGGTGGGCGTAGGACAACGGCCCGTCATTGAAGTCACCGCAGACAATCAGCGGCTGATGCAGGTGCTCCTCGATCACCGCCCTGACGGCACGGGCCTGCACGGCACGGATGGCGGCAGCGTCGGCAAGTTTGCCAAGCAAGGTGAAGAGATTGTCTTTTATCCGCTCGGCACTGGGCGAATCGACGAGGCTCTCGTAGGCGGCCTTGTCCGCAGCTGTCAGCTTGTTTGACTCCAGGTGGTTGTTTATCACCACCACGGTGTCACCATGCACCGACAAAGTGAAGACTGCCGAGCCGTTGTTGTCGCTGTCGTAGGGTATGCGCTCGGCACTCAATATGGGATACTTGGAGAAGCAAGCCAGCTGGTTAGGATTGCCCGAGTAGTTGAGCGACACGACGGCGTGATATGGGTACATATCCAACTCGCGCAGCACGTCATCCTCGGTGAGAAAGGCTTTGTTGCCCGAGAGGATATACTCTTGCATACACACTATGTCCGCCCCGCTCCCGGCGACGTAATCCAACACGGCATTGCGGTCGCCGTCCTTGTGGGGCTTCTGCTTGCACAGGCCCATGACATTGTAGGACAAGATGTGCAACGCACCAGTCCCGTCCCCGCCGCCAAAATTGATCGGGAACGAGAGCCTGAACGCGCCCCATGTCAAGATGATGCCCGCAAGAGGGGCGATGGCATAGAGCGGCTTTGCAAACACCCAAAACAGCAGGAAGAGCAAATTGACGATGAAAAAGACCATGTAGGCCAGTCCGAAGCATGACAGCACCGGGAACTTGGCAGGCGGGAAGTAGGAGCTATAAGCCGAGATGAGCAACAGGACGAGCACCGCGATGTTGACGAACAGGATTATGCGCAAGATGTAAGTACCTACCTTTTTCATCTATCCTCCGTCACATCATTCATTTGCGGCCTGCGTCAAACAGTCTCTGCTTCTCCTCGGCGGTGAGGGACGAGTATCCGCCCTTTTTTATCTTTTCCAGGATCCTGTCCACTTCATCATCCTTGGCCTTGCGCCTCATGTTGCAGGCGCAATCGTCCGCCTTGGCAGCGTCGCGGTAGTGGACTTTCATCCTCGGCCTCCGCCCTTTAAGCCGCGAGGGCAGAGACTTGATGCCGGATGCCACGGGACGCAAGACGGTGGCAAACCAATCTATCACGGCGTTAATCCACCTCGTCACATCCGTCCCACGGTCAAACAGCCAAGCGAAAAGGATGCCAGAGAGGAATCCCCCGATGTGGGCGAAATGCCTCCCAGGGGCTTCCATCAGGAAGATGACATCAACGGCGATGAACGCCAGAGCCACCCACTTGAACCGCACCTTGCCAAAAAGGAAAAGCCTCAACTCGACATTCGGCACCTTGAACAGCAACGCCCCCATCAACGAGAGCATCGGGGCTGACGCACCGAGCAGGTAGTGGACACCGGCGATGTCACGCATATAAGGGAACACGGCAAACGAAAGCAGGAACAGCAGCGCGCCGCACAAGCCCCCGAAGACATACATCCCCACAAGCTGCCTCGACGAATAGACCTGGTAGAACATCTCCCCCACCCAGTAGAGGCACAGCAGGTTGAACAGCGTGCCAAGCAGGTCGGTGTCAGAGAACATATAGGTGACTAACGTCCACGGGCGCGTCAACAACGCACCGAGGTCAGACGGGCAGGCGAGCCACGACACGACCTCGCCGTAGCCGTCGAGGTTGAACAGCCGGAAAACGATGCCAAGCAGGAACAACGCCGCAAAGACAATGGCATTGATGTAGAGCAAAGTCCGCTTCATCACCACTCCCGCTTATATTTCCAATACAATATCAACAGGAATCCGAACAGCATCCCCCCGATGTGTGCGAAATGGGCCACGTTGTCATGCACCGAGGGACTGATGCCGAGCATCAACTCTATGGCCGCATAACCGATGACAAACCACTTGGCCTTGATAGGCACGGGGATGGGGAAAACAAACATCCGCTCCTCAGGGAAACGCATCCCGAAGCCCAGCAGGATGCCAAACACCGCTCCCGACGCGCCCACCGTGCTCCAGCTGTTGAGGAACGCATCCATGGGGATAGGAGGATAGCCGTCACCAAACGAAACAGTCAAATAGTGGTCAAGCCCCATCGAATAGTAAGTCACCAGCTGCGCCACTTCCTGCACCAAGCCTGCGCCCAACCCGCACACCACATAGAACAGCAGGAACTTGCTCGACCCGAGATAACGCTCCAGCACCGAACCAAACATCCACACGGCAAACATATTGAAGAAGATGTGTGCGAAGTTGGCGTGCATGAACATATAGGTAAAGAACTGCGCCACGTTGAAATCCTCCGCGAAGAAGAAGTGCAACGCCAGGTAACGGTCAAAGTCTATGCCCCACCTCCCCGCCGCAAGAGTGGCGAGGAAGAGCAGGACGTTGACCATCAAGATATATTTGGTTACAACAGGAAGTTTGTTCATCAAGTCAACATTTATCCATAATCAGGCGACGGCAAAAGTAACAATTTAATCCGTTGGGAGCTCCACTTGCCAGGACGGCTAATCTTTTTTCTGATAATAATACATTATTTCGCACGCCACCGACCCGGCGGCAAGGCATGATGGGAGCAAATCATTATCTTTGCACCCCAAAACCCTAAGACACAGCAAATGAACATCGAAAGCAGGATACAAAAAGCGGCGATAGAGGGCTTGAAACACCTCTACTCGATTGACGCAAACGAGAGCAACGTGCAAGTGCTCAAGACAAAACGTGAGTTCCAAGGCCACTACACAATCGCCGTGTTCCCCTTCCTCAGGCAGTCCCGCAAGTCTCCGGAAGCGACGGCGACAGAGCTGGGCGAGTACCTCGTCGCCAACGAGGCGGCAGTCTCGGCGTTCAACGTCATAAAAGGCTTCCTCAACCTCACCGTCTCGCCCGCCTGCTGGACGGAGCTGCTGGCCGGCATCAATGACGACCCGCACTACGGCATCACACCCCCGGCGGCCGACGCACAGACTGTCATGGTCGAGTTTTCATCTCCCAACACCAACAAGCCGCTCCACCTCGGGCACGTGCGCAACAACCTGCTCGGGGTCGCATTGTCCAACATCATTGCGGCAAATGGCAACCACGTCATAAAGACCAACATCGTCAACGACCGGGGAGTCCACATCTGCAAGTCCATGCTTGCCTGGCTGAAATATGGCAACGGCGAGACGCCGGAGTCCTCCCACAAGAAGGGGGACCACCTCATCGGCGACTACTACGTCGCATTTGACAAGCACTACAAGGCGGAAGTCGCCGACCTCATGGCATCAGGCATGACCAAAGAGGAGGCCGAAGCCGCGTCGCCCCTGATGAAAGAGGCGCGCGAGATGCTCGTGCGGTGGGAAGCGGGCGACAAAGACGTGCGCGACCTCTGGAGCAAGATGAACGGCTGGGTGTATGCCGGCTTTGACGAGACCTACAAGATGATGGGAGTGTCGTTTGACAAGATCTACTACGAATCACAAACCTACCTCGTGGGCAAGGCCAAAGTGCTGGAAGGTCTGGACAAGGGCATCTTTTACCGCAAGGACGACGGCTCTGTGTGGGCTGACCTGACCGACGAGGGGCTTGACCACAAGCTGTTGCTCCGCTCTGACGGCACGTCGGTTTATATGACGCAGGACATAGGCACTGCCAAGATGCGCTACGACGACTACAAGATCGACAAGATGGTCTATGTCGTCGGCAACGAGCAGAACTACCACTTCCAAGTCCTTTCTATCCTGCTCGACCGCCTCGGCATAGCGTGGGGGCGGCATCTGGTGCATTTCTCCTACGGCATGGTCGAACTGCCAGAAGGCAAGATGAAGTCACGCGAAGGGACGGTAGTCGATGCCGACGACCTCATTGCCAAGATGATCGACACCGCACGCGAGGCAGCATCAGACCGCCTCGACGGGTGCAGCAAGGAGGAGGCCGACGACATTGCACGCATTGTCGGGCTGGGCGCGCTCAAATACTTCATCCTCAAGGTCGATGCGACAAAAAACATGACATTCAACCCAAAGGAATCCATAGACTTCAACGGCAACACGGGACCGTTCATCCAGTACACCTACGCACGCATACGCTCCGTCCTGCGCAAGGCGGCGGAGTTGGGGCTTGCCACCGACCAGCTGCCATCATGCGACGTTCCGCTCACGGCCAAGGAGGAAAGCCTCATCCAGATGTTGTCCGAGTTCGCCGCAGTCGTGCGCCAGGCAGGCGTTGACTACAACCCGTCGGCGATAGCCAACTACGCCTACGACCTCGTCAAGGAGTACAACCAGTTCTACCACGACTTCAGCATACTGCGTGAGGAGGATGCCAACGTACGCGCACTGCGCCTCGTCCTCTCGTCAAACGTATGCAAAATCATCAAGGAAGCGATGTCACTCCTCGGAATCGAAGTGCCGGAGAGGATGTAACAGCCTCAACAACAACACACGTCACAAGATAATGGGGATGTCCGCTATATGCAGGCATCCCCATTTCATATAATAAAACGGGAATGGCACTGCCACCCAACCACACCAGACCATGCCGCAACACCATGACAGCACCACAGCAATCGCGACACCGCATCGTAGTGCAAAAACTTAGGCTAAAAATATATAGCTTTAGGTTGCAACTATATATTTTTAGCCTAAATTTTAGAGCTACCATACGACCCTGCGGGCGACAGCATAGCATCCTGGCGAAACAGCGTCAAACCATGTCCTCGCCCATGCGTATGACAGGCATCTTGACAGTCTTGTGAAACGGGATGAAACGCGAGACCACCGTCAAAACCACAGTGATGACAAACAGCCACCCCAGTATATGTTTCAACGCCAGCAACAGGCTCTGTTGCTGGGCAACGGCATAGAGGGCATTGGTGGCCAGCTGCATCGACTCATCGATGCCATGCCCCTGCGCCAACGATGTCGCCAATGACGAGTCATAACGAGCCACGGCCAGCGGGTCAAGGCGCGTCAAGCTGCCCGACAATTGCACCATATAGCCCTGTTGCAACCTGTACAACACGTTGCTGTAAATGGCCGAGGCCATCACGGGCGCAAGCGCTGCGCGAAAACATATCAGGAAAAAAGCATTATATATCAACAGCTTCGGGTGCAAGTCCTCGACCACGAACAAGCCGAAAGCTATGAGCAACACCATCATGCCCAGCCCTCGGAAAAACAGTGGCAGGAACAGCATCTCGTACGTAGAATCGGGCGAAACGGTGAAATAGAGCACCCCGAAGAACACGGCAAAGCATCCCATGCCGCCGGCTATGAGGAAGCGGAAACGCCAACGCTGCCACCTGAACCACCAGAAGCAGATGAACGCCCCCAACACATAACCTGGCAACAACCAGACATAGATGGTATAGGCGTGGGTGTTATCGACGTGCAGTATAGATGTCATATAGTTGCTCAGCAATGTCGTTGACGTGCTGAAAAACATGACAAGCATCATGTAGATGTAACCGAGGATGGCCTTCCACTGCAACAACGGGCGCAGGCTGACATACGGTCGCGGCGAGTTGAATTGCTCCCAAAGGAACAGGGCGATGAGCAAAGGGGCAATGACGATGTATAGGCAAATCCTCGTCGATGCCATCCAGTCTGATATTTTGCCGTATGTTATCACATATATCAACATCAGCAAGCCTGTCGAGACTATCATCATCTCGCGCAGATGCAGTTCCTTGAGCGGCACGGCACGCGACGGCCGGTCATGGCGCAACAACAGGATGACGAACAGGATGGCAATCATCAGCAACATCATCATAAAATAATACATATACTTCCAGTCATAGTGATAGGCCAGCAACGCCGTGACAACCATCGAGATTTGTCCTCCGCTGAATACCAACGGATAGAAATAGGCATAAAACTCACTGCGCACGTCGCGGGGGCTGAAGATGAACTTTATGCGCCGCGTCACCCACAGCATGAGGAAGCCCTTAAGGAAGCCTATGGCAAAACTGAAGATTATCAGGAAATCGGTATTGGTCGATCGGGCACACAGCAGGCTTAGCAGGAATTGCAATGTGAGGTCTACCAACAACAAAGACTTGCTCGATATGGCATTCAACACCTTGGGGACGACGGGATAGGCAATCGCCATGCCCGCAGCAGCGGCATAGAAACCGACGGTGATGTCCTCAGTATATGCACCGAGCGTGTTTGACACCTCAAGCATACTGCCCGTGTAAGTGCCGTTGAGCATCGAGACGGGCATGATTATGACAAACAGCAACACCGTCGCCACCCAGTCAGGCACCCAACGGCGCACGGGCATATCCAACTGCTGAGCCGTCATCATCGCTTGCGGAGGGCTTCGGTCTCGACCATCATCCCGGCACGCAACCTCGCCATGTCCTCGCGGTCTACGCCGTCAAAGTCTATGCGGACGGGGATGCGCTGTTGCACCTTGACAAAATTGCCAGCCGAGTTGTCAGTCGGCACAAGCGAATACTTGGAACCCGTCGCCTCCGAGATAGCCGTCACATGGCCATGAAAGACCTTGCCGGGGATGCCATCGACCTTGACACGCACAGGCTGTCCGATGTAGATGTTGCCTATCTGCGTCTCGCGATAGTTGGCCGTCACCCACTTGTCCTCTTGCCTGACGAGATAGGACAGTGTCTGACCTGCCGCGACGTACTGTCCCGGTTCGAGTGTCCGCCGCCCCATATAGCCGTCATAGGGGGCAGTCACCACGGTGTACGACAGGTTAAGGTTGGCGAGGTCGAGTGCTGCCTCTGCGCGCAATATCCCGGCCTCGATGTTGACCTTGCGACGGCTGGCCTCGGTCAGTTGCGAGTGTGCCATGTCCTTCTGCCTCATCAATGCCTCATAACGTGCCTTGGCCGCGTCATAGTCAGATTTTGCCTTGTCATACTGCTGACGTGGCACAGACTCGTCTCGCCACAGACGCTCATAACGGTAATAATCCTGCTCGGCCTGCCACAGACGCGCCTTGGCCTCGGCAATGGTTGCGTCTTGCTCGGCTATGTGCATCTCTGACGTCTCAATGTTTGAGTGCAACACACCTTGCGAACCTTGGGCGTCAAGCAATGCGGCCTGAGCCTCCTTTTGACGGATCACATACTCACGGTTGTCGAGTACTACGAGAGTGTCGCCCTTACGGACAAACTGATGCTCGCGGAAGCGTACCTCTTGTATATAGCCGGCAACACGGACATTGACGGGCGAGACATATTGGTCGATTGACGCATCGTTGGTTATCTCGTAGCGCATGTAACGCCAGAAGTAATTGACCGTCCATGCCAATCCCGACAATGCGATGGCCAGACAGACGGTGTTGAGCACAATGTTGCGCCGCTTACGGCGTTTGAGACGGCGGTATTTGGCTTCGAGTGATGTCATATCGCTGCGTGTCCTTTCCTTATAATTTACCTGTTGCCCTCAGCAACTCATAATATGTGTATATGACCTGGGTCTTGGCCTGTGTCAACTGCAACTCGGCATTGAGCCTCAAGTTGTCAGCGTCGAGCAAGTCTGTCAATATGGCGAGTTGGTTGAGATAGCGGTTGCGCATGATGCGATAGTTTTCCTCAGCCTGGAGTGCTGACAGCTTGAGGGCTTCGACCTTGCTTAAAGCCTCTGAATGCCTGATGTAAGCCGTGTGGACTGACATACGGATTTGCTGTCTGTACTGCTGCTCAGCATTGATGCTCAACTCGACTTGCTTGCGAGCCTGCTTGACTTGGTGCTTGTTTTTGTATAGCGACGACAGCGGGTAGGACAATGACAGGCCTACGTTCCAAGCATTGTTGTACATATCGGCCAACGTGCGTGACACCGGACGTGCAAGGGTGTTGGCGGCATAGAGCAAGAGTGAGGGCATCAACTCTGCACGGGCTACATCCACCCCGTTCCTGGCCAAATCCGTCTGCCTTGACAGCAGCTGCATAGACGGGTCGCCAATGTATGCTTCGGCTATGTATGCCTCACACGGTCCTATATGATAGTCACCGTGCAGCAAGGTGGTATCAGGACAAAGCAGCAACGACTCGTCAAGCCCCAACAAGATGTCAAGCTGCCGGGAGGTAAGACGTATGCTGTTCTCTGTCTCTTGCAACAAGAGGCGGTCATTGGTCAACTGCATCTCGCTGCGCAAAACGTCGTTGTTGGTTATGATACCCTCCTCCTTCATGCGACGGATGTCCTTTAGCCTCCGTTCAGACTCGGTGATATTGCGAGACAGGACGGCGTGCTGCTTGTACAAACAAAACAGGTCGAGGTAATAATCCAGCAATGACATCTTGACATCGGCACGGTCGGTTGCCGTGCGCAATGTTGCCAAATCGCGCTCTATGTCTGTCTGGCGGATGGCATACTTTATCCTGCCTCCTTGATAAAGCGGCTGGTTGACATTGACTGCATAGTTTTGCGCCCAATCGGGAGACTCGGGACGTGTAGGTTCGGACAAGCCATGCTGGAATACTATCGGTTGGCCGACATAACCTGCGTTAAGTCCTATGTCAATGTCAGGCAGACGGTGCGAACGGGCCTCTGTGGCACGCAAGGCGGCAGATTGTTCTTGCAACAAGTCAGCTGCAAGATGCAGGTTCTGGCGAACACCGAGTTCAAAGAGTTTATCAATGCCTATGTCGAGAGAGTCTGACTGCCCAATAGCTCTTAACGGGAGAACAGACAGAAACAAAAACAAATATAAAAGGCGAAAAGACTTATCGTGCATGTCATGTATGGTTTGTTGACACGTGGCCAAACCCTAAGTCGCGGTTTGAAAAGTGGTGCAATCGTGTACATTCCACTTCTTCAGGCTGCAAAATTAGTCATTTATAATCATGTAATGATAATCTATGTCCTACAAGCCTTCATTATTCTATGAAATATAGCCATGAGACTTCAAAAGGTATATTCCACTCTTCCTTAATTATACACCTCTGCCTTTGGATATACCTTCCGTTCCATTAGAATATTCATATCGAGTAAATCAAGAAAGGCTGGCCATCCCATCGTGGATGACCAGCCTTTGCATCAAATAGCACTTGAATTTCAGTCACCGACAAGCACCTTGGCGACAGTGCCGCCGCACTTGACGATGTAGACACCGTGCGGGACATCGATCTCAACGCGCCCGCCGCCACAATCCACAGCAGCCACGCGCACGCCGCTCAGGGCATAGACATCGACACGCGCGCCATCGACGGTCTCCACGACCAGCCTGCCATCGACAGCATAGATTGCCGCACCGCCATCGCCCGCCACATCATCGACACCGGACTCGCCGCTCGTGCGCACCGACATCAGAGGTGAATCCATGGAGACGAGCGTGCCATCCGTCGCCTTGACTTGGTAGACATAATCAGTCCCAGGCATCAGCCCCGTGACAGTGTGCGACAACTCGCCGCCAACGTCCAGCGCGTCATAGCCCTCAACGAGCAACGGCTCGTCAGTCCCCTCGACAACGACGCGGATGTCATCGACGTAGACGAACCCGCCCGTGCCGCCGTCAGCTTTCTCAAACACGAGGCGGAACTGCCGCGTGCCCTCGGGCAGCTGCAGCGACTGCCCCTCGCCGTAGAGGGCGTAGTTGCCCGTCTGGCTCGCTATGTCGAGGTAGTCGAACAGCTCCCAGGACGACCCATCGGGCGACACAGTGACGGTCATGATGTTGTTCGGGTCCATGTAGTCGCCTTTGTACCAGAAGTTGATTTCCTTGATCTCTCCTTCATAAAGGGGAGATGTAACGTATGCCCCCGTCTGCCTCATCGACAAGGCCGGAGCTGCCACGCCGAAACACCCGTCGGTGATGATGAAACTGTTGCAATTGGTCGTCCACCCTTCAGGGAAACTTGACGCCGCATCGCCGAAATCTATCGTCTCGACCAGTTCGCCGGAGTTGTTGCGCAGGAAAACGGAGAGGTAATAGGCGGTAGCCCCATCCAACGGCTCCCAGTTGGCGACAAACGAGCGGTCTGTGACGCTGCTCGCCTCAAGCACCGTCGGGACATAGAGCGAGAAGTCAGGCTCAAGCGTTGTCGCCGCCACCGTGTTGCTCTCAGCCGACAAATGGTTGCCATCTGTCGCCGAAATGGTGGCATAGTAGGTCGTCTCAGGCTCAAGCCCCGTCACCACGGTGCGGTTGACATTGCCCACGGCGGCATTGCGCCGCACATAGACCTTTTCAGCCCCGTTCATGACGTAGAGGTTGAGCAGGTAGTCCGTGGCACGTGCCACCGAGTTCCATGACAGCGTTATGCTCGTCGCGGTGATGTCTTCGACTGGATTGACGCGCACGGCATCGAGTTCAAACACGCCTCCGAGCACCTTGAACGTGATGTTGCCGCCCTCCTCG
Source organism: uncultured Bacteroidaceae bacterium (assembly GCA_944321635.1). Classification (GTDB taxonomy): domain Bacteria; phylum Bacteroidota; class Bacteroidia; order Bacteroidales; family Bacteroidaceae; genus Avibacteroides. The sequence continues at coordinate 42,517 of CALULY010000012.1, forward strand.
GCTATCTCAGTGATTGGCAGGCCGAGGTCATTGCCAGCCCAGTCGCGCATCGACGGATAACTCGTGTCGGTGAACGAGGTGACACCCGCCGTGCCCGGGAACGGGTCGCCCGCACGGGTCGCCTCAGTGGCCAGGCCGTCCGCCTCTACTATGTCGATGTGCTGGTGGGTGGAGAGATTGTTGACGGTGTTGCCGCTCCAAGCATCCTCGTCAAAGTCAATGTGCCACACGAGCATCCCGTGCCCGGGTATGAACTCGTCATAGCCTTGCTGCTGACGATTCTCAAGGATGTACATCTCATCGGCATCCGTCGTCTGGATCATATAGCTCGTGATTGTCCCTCCGGAGACAGGAGGCAGTGTGACATTCATGGCACGGTCGATCAGTTGCGGCTCGTGCCAGCCGAGCACCCAGCGTTCATAAGCCGTGAGATAGGGCGGGGTGTTGGAGTCATCGGCATATTCGCCCGCGTCCATCAGCGAGTACATCCCGGGAGTGAACGCCAGCCCGGTGTAGCCTGTGTCGTAGAGGTCGGGCAAGCCGAGGACATGGCCGAACTCGTGGCAGAAGACACCTATGCCGACGAGCTTGTCATTTTCGATGTTCAGCTCCTGCGAGCAACCATAAGGCCCTATCTGCACGCCGTCGAGCACAAGGCGCACGCCCGCGCCAGTCCACAAGTCCCACGAGTGGGGCCACACGGCATTGGCCGACGCGCCCTCGGCCTCGCTGTAGCCGGCGTAGAAGATGTAGACGTTGTCAACCCACCCGTCACCATTGCGGTCGTACTGCGAGAAGTCTATCTCACCGTCAAGCAACTGGCAAGCCTCGACCACCATCTCCTCGGGACGGCTGTCGTTGCCGTAGACATCGTTGCCGCCGTAGTAGGCAAGGTTCTGCGACAACGTCACAGGCCCGTAGATGTCAAAATGCGGGTCAAACAAGCCCCCCGAGCACTCTGTGTAATAGTCGCGCACGCTGAAATGCGCCCCGTTTTCGTGCGTGAAACCTTCCTCCATCATGAAGTCGCGGAATGTGGCCTCCGGGTCTTCGACCGTGAACTTCCTGTCCTTGAACTGCACGAGGATGGCAAGCACGTTCTGACTGCCGGTTGTCGGGAAATCCTTGAGATTGTGCGGGTTTTCCGCAGCAGCACGTCTTGACTTGGCCATCCTCCTCTTCAAAGGCATCTGCCTGATGCTCTCGGGCAATTGCTTGCTGCGTGCGGCGACAAAGGCCAGTTCGTCTGCCGTGCGCAATGACACGTCAGAGGCCCTGACACCGGTCGAGGTAAACCGCCCGCTCGCCTCCTCATAGTCTGAGTAGTAGAAACAATCGTCCTCTCCACGTGTCAAGAGGTAGCCGTCCTCGGACAGGTAGTAGTGTCCCCATTCGTCGCCGACAATCCTCACCTTGATGGTTGTCCCGTCCGCCATCTTCACTTCTATCAAGCCTGGCTTTGCAGGTATCGCCCACGCCGCAGCGGCGATGGCGGCAAAAGCCACCAACGCCAATGTGCGGCAAAGGGCATTTTTATATGATTTCATACAGTCCATTTATATTATGAATTTAACAATATGCCTCTCGCCATCCTTCATCACAACTGCGACATAGATTCCAGAGGACAGATGCGACAAGTCCAAGACATCCTCAGCCTGCCTGACGTTGGCAACGGCTACGCCGTCAGCGGAGTAGACAGCGACTGTCTCGGCCGTCCCGTCAAACCACAACGCCTTGTCGTGGAATGTCACCGCACCTGCGACAGGTGCCATGATGGACGACTGGCCGCCCACGGTCACTTGGGCAAGCTCGGACTCGCCAGTCTCATAGATGGCCTTCACGCCAATGACGTGCATCCCGTCACCGGCCTGCAATGCAAAGGCGTTGTCCTCCGTCTCTGCCACTTTCAGCCCGTCGAGGTAGACCTCAAAGCTCTCAGCATAGGTGGCGTAGGGCACAGACTCGCCGTTGCCGATTGAGATGTCATCGACCATGAAGAGGAACGAATCGTTGGACACGCACCTGATGGCGACATACTTCGCCGCCGCCGGGACAGTGTAGCTGTAATAGCTCCAAACGTAAGCCGGCACAGACGTGAAGCCGCCATCGTTGAGCCAGATGAACGACTCTGGTTCTGTGTCCGTCAAAGAATAGCCGGCCATCATGCGATCCGCCCCGTAGGTGTCCGTATAGGAGCGTGCATAGAACGAGAATTCAAAATCCTCGTCCAGGAACAATTCAGGCGAGATGATGAAATCATCGTTCTGCCCGGCACTGGAAGAGAACGACCCGAGGAACTTGTCACCGCTGTAAGCGTTGATGTTGCCATCACTGTCGCAACGCGGTTCGGTCGCGGTCGGGTTGAATATGATGTAGGCGGCACGTGCTCCCCAGTTGTCATAGACGACTTGCTCCCCATTGACACTGAGACCGTAAGTGTACTGGTTGTCATCGTTATCCAGATAACTCCAGCCCAAATCCCCTGCCGAGTTCAAGGCGAAATCCTGGTGGGACTCAAAGTCTTCGAAGATGTTGCTCGTCAAGTTCCATTGCAAATGGTAGAGCCCGCTCTCGTCCTCATCCTCCGATGCCGTCAGGTTGACGGGTGGTGTCAGTTTCTCAACCAGCTTGAAGTCGTAGGCATAAGCATCGTCCTCGACCGGTTGCAACTCCGTGCCGAGCGTCTCAAACCGAGGATTGACCACGGTCAAGCGGTAGACGCCCTTGCTCACCCCGGTGAACGTGTGTTGACGTGCACCGCCTGAGAGCTGTGCCGAGTACTCATAGCCCGAGTCATCCGTGGCAACAAGCATCAGCGACGTGCCATCGAGCGCATCGGCCGCCGCGACATCGGTTGTGAAACGGAGTGTCACATCAGTGGCCATGTCCTTGGCGACGACGGCACTGTATGCCGGCTCCGACTCCCCAGTGCCACGCCAAAGCGCAGTGACCGCATACTGGTAATAGCCCTGCGGCAACGAGGCGAAAGCATCGTCAACAAACGACAGTTCGCCTGTCCCCGTCTCCAACTGCGTCCAGAGACTCGTGTCACCACGGTCGGCGGAAAGGAAACGGTAAACGTTGTAACCCTCCAGCAGAGCAATTGATGCGGGTGTCTGCGGCACTTGGTCAGCCATGCTGAGACGGATCATGAAGTTGCCTTTGTACCATATAGCGGCATAATAGAACTGCTCCGTGTAGTCATACGAATAGTACTGCAACATCTCGCGGTTGGGGTATTCGGGCGTCGGGTTGAAATATGACCCATCGACGCCAAGCCCCAGGTAATCGTCAGAGCATGAAAGCGCCACATAGAAACTCTCATCGGCCGTGTAAGGCTCATCAAGGGTGTAGCTGTACCATCCGTTAACGGTAGACTCGATGCCCGTGATTGTCATGTCCGGCGCACTCTCAGGCGATCCGTCCGCTTTGCGCTTGAACACATGGAGATTGACCGTGCGGTGGGTCTTGCCCTCGGTCTCGACCAGATACCATGACACCGTCTTGAGAGTGCCAGGATTTTCTTCTATTATGCCGAACACTGCCTTGTCCGCAGGACCTCCGCTCGGGGTGCTCCCCGCCCTCGTCGTCGCCACTCCGTCATCATAACGACGCTCGGCAATCCTCACGGGCTGCTTCCACGTGAGCACCGGGGCATCGGATGCCTCGCAAGCGAAATCATCGACCACATAGGCGACCGGTTGCAACTCACACGACAACGATGCCGACTGGAGTCCGCCGCCCGGCACCGTGATGTCATCTGCATACGGCTCATAGTCAACGGCATCGACACTGATAGTGTAGTCACCGCAGACCAGACCCTCAAACACGGCATTGCCGTCAGCACCGGTCGTCACGGTGCGTGAGTCATATCCATCCAGGCTGACCTGCGCATCCCGCACGGGGTTCAAGCCATCGGTGACTGCCACCGTGCAGTCAACTGTCTCCATCTTCGCAAGCTCGACATCGACCGTCACAGGCGTGTCCGGCTCGCTGCCGACTTGCACCTCGCGGACTTGCACCTCGTAGCCATAGAGGCTGTACTCGATGTTGTAAATGCCTTGGTTGACAAGGTCAAACGCATAAGAGCCGTCATCGCCGGTCGTTGTCGTGAGACCGTTTTCCGTGATTGTGACATCCACACCTGGCAATGCGGCACCGTTTGTGTCGGTGACACGGCCGCCAACACTGTTGCCTGTCGCGTCGATAAACACCGTCACCACCGGTTTGTATTTGTAGCGCGACTGACGGAATCCGTCATTGGTCAACGTGACATTCATGTCACCTTGGGGATAGAATACCGAGAATCCACCGTCCCAGCCGACTATCTCCTCACCAGTGCCGCCGCGCTCGATATGCACGGCAAGATTACTCCCGTCATAAAGGAAAGGAGTGGTGAACTCGACGGGCATCTCCGTCTGTTGCGCATCCGCAAACGTAAGCACGCCCTCATAGACGAGTGTCATCTCCGAAGTCGGAACGGAAGTGCCGGAGGCAAGCTCGGTCTTATCGGTATTGGCAAGATATATCTTCACAGGGAAAGAGGCCGGATAGACGGCAAAGCCTCCGCCATACCATTCCATCTTGGAGATAAGACCTCCCGACGAGTTGATCTCCGAGCTGAGGTAAATGGATTGCGTCCAGACAGTGTTGGGGTTGGACTGCATGAACGGGAATATCACATTGTCTATCGCCTCCCCTATCTTGATGCTGTAATCGCCCGGCTGCAAAACGCTCACGACAAACGCTTCCGCTGTCGTGTTGTTGCTCTGGTCGCCATCGACGGGATAGACGATGTTGGCGTAGACCTGGATGTCGCCGACCTCATCGGGGTTCAAAACCACTTGGAAGGTAGCACTCTCGTCTGGCTGGAGCGGGTCGTCAACGTCCACTGATTCGGTCAAAGGCGTTCCCTCGCCGTCAACGAGCCTTACTTGGAATGATTGTGATGGCATTGACCCTTTGTTGTGCACCGTGACTTCATAAGTCGAATTCATCCCTGCCAAAGCGGAATGCGGCCCGTTGAGTGCGGTCACTTCGAGGTCGTAGTAGAACAGCTCCTCAATCCTCACATTATCCAGGCAGACATAGCTCTGATCGGCATCGGAATATAGATATATACCTATATAATAAACACCGTCCGCAGCAGGCGAATAGACGAATTCGCGCGTCCCCCATGCCGTATCATAATCACCGAGAGTGAACTCCCCAATCGTCTCAGCCTCCGCACCCAGCGTCGGGCTGTGTGAGACGAAGACCCTGAGCTTTTCGGTAGTCATCAGGTGCATACTCTTGATTTTCGCATCAAAACTTACGCGGTAATCCCTCCCGGCATACAACTTCACTGGCGGCGCGATCACATAGTCATCGGCACTGTCATAATAGCTGCGGATGTATTGGAGGTAACGTGCACCATAATCGTAACTGAAATTGGTGTGCTCCCACACGAGGGCGTCGCCATTGGCATTGTGCACAGTCCACAAATCCATAGCATCATCGCCCTGGAAGTCCTCAAACAATGGCAAATCAAGTCCTGGACCTGCAACGATTGTGTCGGTGACTGCCTCGGCCTCATTGCCGTTTTGATCGGCGACGACAATGCGATAGGACCAAAGTCCCGTCCTGTCCAGCTCGGCATCAACATAGTCATAAGCAGTCTCTCCGTCCATCACGAGGGCATTGTCCTGCTGCCTCCACACACTTGATGTAAGACCTGCCTTGTTCACCCAACCACCATGCACGCCCACATCGGGGACATCCCATGAGAGTTGCACAGTGCCGTTGAAAGCATTGATAGACAAATCGCACGGTGCGGCGGGATAGTCCTCGCCAATCCACACTGTCGTGCGCTTGTCTTCACCCGTCCCTTTGTCGTTGTACATCACGATGCGGTACTCTTGTTCTCCTGCCTTTGCTCCGTTGTGGCGGTAGGAACACTTCTCGCCCGGGGCTTTTCCCGTTATGTCGGCCACCATCTCGCCGGCGTTGTAGACCTTGATTCCCATCGTCCCGCTGAGTGCACTGCCAAACGGGTCGGCAAGCGGGTTCGTCCATTGCAGGTCGGCATAGAGTTCACCTTTCTGCCCCGCCAACGCGACAAGCTCCAGCGGTTCGCCGGGCGTGCCGGGCAATGACTTGGTGAACGGGACGTAAAGCCCGGTCACGTTGCATCCCGGCTCAAACACCCCAATCTCCACCGTCGCGGCATTGGTGACATCGACCGTGGCAAGGAACGTGTGTTCGGCATCAGCCCCCGCCCAGTAGAGAGTGTTGTCCGTGTGGTCAAACTCCATTGATTGCACGTACCACGGCATATAACCCGTGTTGCCGACGAGCGTGAGACCTCCCGTCGATGTGTCTATCTTGTAGAGACCGCCACCGGTGCCGATGCCGTACATCTCGCCCTCGTAGGTGCAAGCTATCGCCATCATGTAGGTGCCGTTCATCACACAGACCGGTGTCATGGAACCGTCCTCAAGCGAGAACTCGTAAAGCGTCGTCTGGAACATACCGCTGTTTTGCGTTGCATAGAGCTTCCCAGTCGAGTGGTCGTAGGCAAAATCGCTGATCGACGTGCCGCCCGGCGCGTCAAGCTCACACACAGTCCGCCATTCACCCGTCTCAAAATTGAATGAGGCCACCCTCTCCGGGAACGTCGCCCCTGATGCCAAGTTGATCCTGACGATATAGGCATAGTAGGTGTCGTCGATATAAATCCCGGCATAGACCACCGACGACCAGTCATCGGTGGAAAGCATCGTGTAGGCATCGGGCTTCAACAACTGGAAGCTGATCATGCCCATGTGCTCGGGGACATCCTGGTTGTCGAGCAAGAATGCGTATGCCGTCTTGTCAGGTATCTCCGGCATCGCCTTCTGCTGCACTGCGCCGTCATGCACCGACACATAATCGCAGGCGACCAACTGTTTGCTCACGTCCTCCGACCACAGCACATCGGGCCGCCCGAGATCGGAGAGCTGATGCTGCGCCCTGAGCGCGGGAAATGCCAGGGCGAGCATCGACACTATTGTTAAAAACTGCTTTATCATCTCTTCTGGAATTTGATTGTAACTACCGTTCCATCTGCGGCCACCACTCGTGCGACATAGATGCCGCCGTCCAACGCGCCGACATCCAGGCGCGACCCGTTGCCGCTTGCCACCTGCGAGCCGTCAAGTGCGAAGACTGACATGGCGCATTCGCTGCCGGCGACAAGGCATTGCCCCGTGCCGTCGTAATGCAAGCCCATGGCAGCCACGGCATCAAGCCCGTTGGCGCCAAACTTGGCTTCGATAACGACATCATCCTCGACGGTGAACTCATAACGTCCGTCCACCACATCCGCATCGTCGCCGTTGACGCGCAGGTATTCAAGGACAAACCCATCGTCAGGCACGACCTCGACCGTCAGGCGTGTCCCGTCATCGACCACATCGCCGCTTGCAAGCTGCACATCGCCCGCCGAAACGACGAGACTGCCTCCGTCGCCATCGGTGTCAAATGTGACCTTGTGCTGCTGCACGAATGTTGCCACGACAGTCATGCCGTCGGTCTCGACTGTGAACACGGGATCGTCCAAGTCCAACGCGGTGAGTCCGTCGCCAGTCTCAACGCCTATGCCGTCCAGTCTCCAGCCCCCGTCAGGAGTGGCCAAGACCTTCACCTCCGTTCCCATAGGGACTTGGAACTCGTTGCCGTCGCCCTCAGCCTCAAATGGTGCGTCCGTGGCGGCATCGACAAGCTCCACAGAGCCTCCGTCAAACGAAGCCTCATCAACAGCCACCGTTGCTGTCTGCCGCGTGAACATGACTTTGACCAACGTCTCCTCATCAACGACAAACGAAGTCCCACCCAGAGGCTCGTCATTGACGGTGATGCCACTGAGTTCATAGTACTTGCCAGGGTAGGCGGCCACATTCAACTGCGTCCCGGCCTCAACCATGCTGCCGCTCTCAACGACAAAACCGCCACCGTCGGTCAGGACTACACCGCCGTCACCCTCGACCTCGACGGTCACGGCAAACTCTTCGACGGTAGGTGCCCAGTATGAGTTCTCATGCCCCTCGCACGACAAGTCGGTGGAAGACAGCGTGCCGCTGAACTCCATGCCGGAATAGCCGGGCATCCCCTCCAAGACCTGTGCGGGATAGTCGCCGGCATACCCCAAGTTGGGATAGACGCCCGTCGTCCCGGATGTCTCGTCAAACGAATAGTAGGCGGCGATGTAGTCCGGCACAAGATCCTTGCTGTAAGCGAAGGTCATCTCAGCCATCTCCTTGTCGGTGAGTGCGCGGTTGGTCACTTTCAAGTCGTCGTAGGTTGTCGGTATGGAACTGTAGCTGTATGCGTTTGTCAGGTGGAAAACCAAATCTTCGCCCGAGCGCAGCACCGGGGTTGACACATCGTAGGACAGCTCCTGCGCCTCCTTACCGTTGATGTAAAGGCGCAGGACACCCTCGTTGTCATCGACGCACATGGCGAGGTGCACCCATTGCCCCGATTGCGCCACGTTGCTGGTCGAGCCGACAGGATAGCTCACCGTCGGTGTCCCCGCCTGGCTGGCGTTGTGCTTGACGACAAAGCCTCCGTTGTTCAGGCACACATCGGCGTTGGTCGTGACACCGAAGGCGTTTTCCGCCGCGATGCCAAACAGTGGTATGTTCGTGTAATTCAGTTGGCCCGACGACACCTTGGCATCAAACATCACCCATGCCGAGACCACAAAGGCCTTGGCACGGTTGTCCGTGCCGCCGTCATGCTCACCCAGGACAGCATCATCGACACGCAACGACAACTCGTTGCTGTAAACACTCGTCTGGCTCGGGAACACGAGACCGAGGCTCGCATCCTGGCCATGCACAGTGAGGCAAGAGCCGACCGCCATGGCGGCGACAAGCAGCCTCAGACTTGAACGGGTAAAATACTTCATAAACTCCGTTTTTTATTAATAAATCACTTACAGACCTCCCCGCATCACGGCAGAAAGGCCTTTCTATACCGTAAAATTAAAACGACAGCGGTCACTGGAAATTTATACGCAAATTATTTCAAGCCAAAAAGAGGAATGAACGAATAATTATCAATTATTAACACACGACAGGCAATCACACAAAACGGAATTGCCATCCAGATTAACAAAACGTAAGGGGAAACGCATATACTGCAACATCCGTGCCACACGACACCACCATGCGACCTAACAAAACGTCACAGGCGGACACGCCGCCGACAGCATACGATGATTTCCCACGCAGCATACAATGCCACGGGTGACAGCATACGATGCTAACGGCAACGGCATACGATGCCACCGCCACCCACAAAGCGACCGGGCGGCACAGGCATCAAGAGCCTGCACCGCCCGGTCAACACCCTCGCCGTCACAGCGAGGCGCATTCAAGCCACATAGTGCTGGTAAGCGGCCATGAATCTCTTGAAGAAAGGCAGCCGCATCAGCACGAATTCAAAAAGGAGAACGCCCACAATCGTGCAGGCAATGCCCAGCAGCACGTCAATCATGTAGTGGTGCGCCGTGTAGACCGCCGTGAACCAGATGCCACACATGATGACACCAAAGAGGCACACCACCCAACGCCTGCAACGCCCGATGATGGCGTAGATGAATGCAATCGTCATGTAGGCCGAGTGCAACGACGGCACGGCGGCAAAGACATTGGCGTTGCGCTCATACATCGGCGCGAAGATGTCCACACCGACCAGCGCGTCAAAACGCGCCAGCCCCGCCACGCTGCCCGGAGTGCCGACGACGGCATCAAAGCCATATTGCATCACATACCAAGGAGGCGCGGCCGGGTGGATGTAGTAGCCGGCGAATCCAATCAGGTTGACAAGCAGGAAGACAAGCACGAAACGCAGCATCAGCTCCCTCTTGCCGACAATAAACAAGGCGAATGCGAAAGCGATGGGTACTGGCACCCAGCACAGATAGAAGATGCCCGACAACAGATCGGCCACACCCCAGTTGTGCGAGGCGAACCATTCGCACAATGTGACACGCACGCCGTCGTCATAAACTCCGAAGATGGATTTCTCGGCATTGTACAGACCCTCAACATCTATCGGATTGACCTCATAATTAGGCACGAGCCTCATCCAGTCATACGAAACCCCGAAGACGATGAAAGGCAGCAACGCCACCGCCATCTTCCGTGTGTAAACGGACGAGAAGAAGAGCACGTCAAACAATCCCACCAGGGCGAAATGCTCGACCCTCAACCCTATGAACACGGCAGTAAACGCCAGATAGGCGACACTCGCCCCTCCCACGACCCACATCTCACGCGCCGTGGGCAACGACAGCTCAACCCTCACGTTCCTGGCGTTTGAAAATGACATAGCAATGCCTGATGCGCACGAAAGCGGTCAGGTTGGCAAAGATGGCAATCAGCCACATCGGCACAATCAATATGCACATCGGGTCGAAGGTCTTGACATAGCCGAATATGCCGCAGAACAACGCGCCAAGGCTCGTCAGGACAACGCGCTCGGGACGTTGCATGAAACCCACCTTGCACTCGATGCCCAGCCCCTCGGCGCGAGCCCTCACATAGCTGACCATGATTGACCCGATGAGGGCGACGAATGTCACGATGGATGACCAGAAGTAGCCTTTCTGGATAAGCAGGAAGACGATGCCGAACAGTGAGAACAACTCGCTGTAACGGTCAAGCACCGAGTCATAGAACGCGCCGAACCGCGACACCATCCCGCCGACACGCGCCACACGGCCATCAAGCATATCAAACAGACCTGCGAACAACACGATGCCGCCGCCGAGACCTATGTAGAAAAACGACGACTCACCCGCCAGCCCGGCATAGATGAAGACGGCCGCGCCCACGATGTTGAGCACGAGACCGGTCGTAGTAATGAAATTGGGCGTTATGCCCACCTTGATCATCCCCTTGACCAAAGGGTCGATGACGTTGTAGATTGCTTTCTGAAGGTAGTCCCTGTAATTCATATCTAATCAATGTTTCTTTATTAACCTCCCCAACGAAGCCACCGCACGGTCGAATGCGCAGTTGCGGTAGACGAAATGTTTCTGCAAGACATAATTCCACCCCAGCGCGACAAGCACCGCCACGACGATTTTGGGCACCATGAAGATGTTGTCGAAAGCGAATGCCGCCAGCCGTTCCGTCCAGTGGAAACGGACGATCCACTCGGTGAGGACATAGGTGCCAAGGGTGTTGAGACCGATGCTGCCAAGCCACACGAGGATGTACTTCACAAGCACGTTCAGCTTCGGGCAATCATTTGAGCGGAAAGTCCATTTGTAATTGACATGACAGTTGAACAACGCGCCGCAGACCGACCCGGCAACCGTTGACCATATATAATATAGGTGGCAGACATTCGCCAGGAGAAACGTGACGACAATGTCCACCGCGCTCGCGGCCTGCGATGAGACCATAGCCTTGGTGAATGTCAATATGCCACGCTTCGTCATACCGCCAACCGAATCATCAGACAAACACGCCGGCAACGAGCAGCACGACCGCCGAATAGACGCCGGCCAGCACATCGTCCATCATGATGCCCAGCCCGCCGCCTATGGCCTCCATCCTGCGGATGCCGAGAGGCTTCACAATGTCAAACAACCTGAACAGCGCAAACGCCGCCACCCCCCACCACCAGTCGGCGGACGGCACGGCGAGGAGCGCGACCCACGTGCCGACGAGCTCGTCAACAACGACACGCGAGGGGTCTTGTCCCCAGATTTTCTCCAACTGTCCGGCCGAGCGGGTCCCCATCAGCATGAACGCCACGATGAGCAACGCCACCACCACCTTGGCATCCCCCAGCGCGAGGGGCAAGAGCAGCAGCAACCACGACAGCAACGCCACGGCAGCACCTGCCGTGCCGGGTGCGACAGGACAGTAGCCTGCGCCGAAAGCCGTGCCGATGACCTTGTGGATGATGAGACTTTTTCCAACGTTGAGCCGCATGACGGATGAAGTTTTATCAACAGGACGGCAAAATTATCCAATCCCCAACTCAGAAGCAAAAGGCAGGGCGTTTAATTTGCCCGCCGTGGAGAAAAATCGGACTTGCGATGTCCTGTTTTCCCGATTTAATGTTCTGGCAAGCACCAACGGGAGGGATGCCGCCAGAGGCCAAGACTGCTACCTGCGGCGTGCCGCCTTTGCCGCATCGGGCAGCCGGCTATGCCACGGTTTCCCGAATTTTAATACTTTTGTGCCACGCAAACCAAACAACCAACAACAAACGATTATGATAAGACAATTTGTAGCTATCGCGCTCGCACTCGCCGTCTGCGCGCCGCTCGCCGCCCGTGATAAGAAGAAAGGCGGCAAGGAAAAACCGGCGACATTCGTCCTCGCCAACCGTTCGGACTCCCTCTCATTTTGTCTCGGCTATGCCAACGGAGGGATGGTCCTGAAGCAACGTCTCACTGCAGACTTTGACTTGGACTCGACACACTATGACGCATTCGTCAAGGGGCTTGCCAAAGGTGCGGAGTGCTATGACATGGACGAGGTGGCCGAGGCATTGGGCTTCTATCACGGTTTGCTCGTGCGCAAGGAACGCATGGAGGAAGTGATGCGCCCGATGCTTGAGGCCGACTCGACACTGGCCATCAACAGACCATTGTTCCTTGAGGTGCTTGAGGCCTCATTCCTGACAGACAGCCTCCAGATGTCGCAGCAGGAAGTCGGCGACTATATGTCATCGCTTCAAAAGGAATTGCAGGCCAAAGCGATGGAAAAATATAAAGCCGACAATGCCGCTTTCCTGGCAGACAACGCCAAGCGCGACAGCGTCGTCACCACCGACTCGGGACTGCAATACAAAGTGCTCGTGGCAGGCAAGGGCAAGGTCGCGTCGATGAACAGCAAGGTCAAAGTCAACTACCGTGGCACGACCATCGACGGCGTGGAATTTGACAGTTCCTACAAGCGCGGCGTGCCGGCGGAGTTCACTCCCGGACAGGTCATCAAAGGCTGGACCGAGGCACTCATGATGATGCCCGCCGGGTCTAAGTGGATGCTCTACATCCCCTACGACCTCGCCTACGGTGAGCGCGGTGCAGGACCGATAAAACCCTACTCGACACTCATCTTCGAGTTGGAAGTGCTGGAGGTCGAGGACTGACCCTATCCACAAATCCACACATACCTACACGCCAGGCGACCGCCCCACCGGGGACGACCGCCTGGCATTTTCATTAGCCGTGGCAAGACATGCAGCCCGACGACCGGGGGATGTCAATTGTCGCGGTTGATGAGATTGACCACGACCTTGACCATGACATCCTTTTCCTCCGTGCGGCTCTCGGCTATCATCAACGTGAGGGCGACAAGAGTGTTGTCAGCAATGCGCTTTCCACCAGCCGCGTCATAGAGTATCCCGTTGCCCGCCATGAACCACAAAAAGAGTGTCGCGGCTATGCGTTTGTTGCCATCGCTGAAAGAGTGATTTTTGGTGACGAGATAAAGCAACATGGCGGCTTTTTCTTCCACCGACGGGTACAGGTCATGCCCGCCGAACGTTTGGTAGATTTGGCCTATCGAGCTTTTGAACGAGTCGTCCTTTTCATTGCCAAACCACTTGCTGCCTCCGAACTTTGTCCTGAGACCGGCTATTGCCTCCATCGCGCCTTCATAGGTGGCATGAAACCGCTCCTCGCCCGTGACCTGCCCGACCGACAAGCGGCGGTAATCGTACCTGTCCAAGGTGTCAAGCGCGTAGGCATAATCGCTCACCACATCGACAAGGCTGCGTGCGTCGTCAGAGACGAGGGTTTCCTGCGCCTTGACCGTGCGCCCCAGGACACCGACCAATTGCCGCAACTCGGAATAGCGTTGCTTGTCAATGGCATCATTGATTGCATAGCCTTTGATGATGTAATCCTTTAGGACTTTGTTTGCCCACTGGCGGAACTGCGTGCCACGCCGGCTCTTGACTCGATAGCCGACGGAGATGATGACATCGAGGCTGTAGAATGCCACACGCTGCTTCACGCCATCAACACGCAAAAAATGCGTGTTGTTCTCTTGTTCCAATTCTTGCTCAGAAAAGACATTGTTTATGTGTTTCCTTATCGTCTTTTCATCACGGTCAAACAACTTTGACATTTGATTTGCAGAGAGCCACACAGTCTCCGCCTCCAGCCTGACCTCAAGGTGCGTCTGGCCGTCGCCGGTCTGGTAAATAACGATCTTGTCATCCATAGCATTGCGTGCCGCGTTCAAGGACGGCTATGGCAAATATACGGATTTAAACCGGCAGCATCCCATGCAAACGCCAAAATCATTGAATGCTACTGGCAAAATCATACAATGCTTTTGACCGGGACATCCTATGACACAACCGCGCCATCCGTCAGAACGGATAGCCGATTGCAAAGTGGAAGCCGAGCCCCTTGCCGAAACTGGTGATGTTGTAGTAGCCGCTCTTGCCCGTGTCGTATGGCGCGTGCAGCCCTATGCCCATGTCCAGGCGCAGCACCAGGATGTCGAGGTCATAGCGCAGCCCGATGCCCGTGCCAAGGGCTATGTTCTTGTAGAAGTCCTTGAGCGTGAACTCCGCGCCGGGGCGAGACTCGTCCGCACGGACGAGCCAAACGTTGCCGGCATCGAGGAAAACAGCCCCGTTCAAATCACCAAAGATGTTGAAACGCCACTCTACGTTAGCCTCAAGTTTGATGTCACCGGTCTGGTCGATGTACGAATATTGGTTGTCCTCGTCGGCATGGTAACGTCCGGGACCTATGGAACGGATGGTAAATGCACGGATGCTGTTGGCACCTCCGACGTAAAACTGTTCGCTGTACGGCACCACGAGCGCGTTGCCGTACGCATAAGCCACGCCTCCCATCACCCTGGCCGCAATGGACTGGCGCCTGTTGATGCGGTAGGTGTAACGCAGCTCCGTGGTCAGTTTGGAAAACTGGGAGAACGGGTTGCCGAAGAGGTTTTTGCCCTCCTCCCCGAAGCCTTTGCCCGCCATCGCGTAGAAACACGACAAGAGATTGCCCGACGACGTGACGGAGGTCTGCCACCAGGTCTGACCCCTCTTGCGCAGGGATGAGTTGTCAAAGGTGTAAGTGTAGCTCATCGACGGGATGAACTGGTCTTTCAGACTCAAGTACAAGGCGGGATTGGCATCCGTGATCGAATCAAAACGCGCCGTCGTCTTTTGCAGCAGGTTGAAATCCAGCTTGAACGGGGTGATGGAATGCTGGTGCAACGCGTTGGGGCGGAACTTGTACTCGGCACCACCGCCGAGAGTCAGCAGCTTGAAGAAGCTCGCGCGGTTGGTCTGGTCGGCGTAAAGATGGTATTTGGTGGATGCCGGATAGTCGAAGTCACGGAAAAGCATCCATGGGAATATGACCCTCGGGAACTCAAGGGAGAGGTCTATGCCGAATTCGTAGGAATTGACGGCCTGCCCCTTTTCACGCACATTGGTCTGCCACTCGTAGGCACCGTTCAAGGTCAGTGAGAGACGCTCGCCACCGCCGAATAGATTTTTGCGCGAGACGCTGAACGACGCGCCCGGGCCAAGGTAGTTGTTGCTCTTGGACTTGACGTTCATCTCAAATTCCCCGTTGAGCGGGTAGTCGTAGGAGGCATTTATCACGCGGTTCAACGTGTTGCCCGTCGAGTCCTCGGGGACATATTGCAGCTCGGTGTAACGGAAAATGCCGAGACGACCGAGTGCTTCCTGCGTCTTCTGCTGTGTGAACTGCGAATAGGTGTCACCCTGCTTGTCCTTGATCTTGGAATAAAGGATGGATGGCCGCACCCTCAACTTGCCCTCATAGTGGATCACCATGTCCTCATAGGTGAGCGAATCGGTCGGGGGTTCGTTGTCATAACCGCGCAGGTTGACCGTCAGGCCGCCGACTTTCCACTTGCGTTTCACCATGTCGTTGAGCCCCGCCTTTGGCACTACTTTGAGCGCGATGTTCCCAGGGCTTTGCAACGTGTCGCCAAGGAAGGTGATGTAGTTGGGCACGAAGTAGAAGTAGCCACGGCTGCGGAAAATGGTGCTCAGCCTCTGGCGTTCCTCGTCCAGCTTGAGGACGCTGAACTGGTCGCCCTGCTTGAGTTTGCTCCACCACAAGGTCTTGCGGACGAGACTGTCGGCCTCGGGACGGAAACCGGCGTAAATCACAGTGTCGATGCGGTAGCTGTGCCCCATCTCCACACGGTAGCGCACCTTGCTCTTGCGGTCATTCTTGTTGTCAGGCACGATCTCATGCGTGACACGTCCATTGAAATAGCCGTAGTCATGCAGCAGGTTGGTCGCGGCAGTAGCCCTCATCTCGGGATTGACCGACGAGAGCAGCACCGGCGGGGTGGCAAATTTGTCGAAGATCCATTTGCCAAGTTTCTTGTCGGCGTTGATGAATTTATTGTAAAGGAACAAACGGAACGGAGGCCACGGCCATGTCAACCGCGCCGAGCCGAATATCGAGCCGTTGGGCTTCTGCTTCAGGGCGGCATTCACCTCGTCAAGCGCGTCGGCCGCGCCGTCAGTGCCGTCATCATCCACCACTTCGGTCTTTTTCATCCCTGTGTACAGGATTTCGCCCTCGGGCAGATTGCTTGTGGTGGAGCATGACGCGGACCACAGCACGAGTGCCATGACCGCGATGGAGGCGAGTGCCTTGAGACTATTTGCCAGTGTCCTGCCCATTGTCCGTGACTATTGGTTTCTTGCGTTTGAAGATGAACAGTTCGCCCAGCCTCAACATCTTCTTGCGGAGCACTATACCGGCGCCGGTCTCCGTTATCTCGCCTTCGAGCACGCTTTCATAATTCTTGTTGTGGAAGAGCTTCACGTAGCGCGTCCCCGAGTTGTCGAGACGGTACTCGATGGAGATGTTGTCGATGAACGACTCCTTGTTTGATTGCGCCGCATCACCGCCGGTCGAGATCGTACCCCCGATGACTATGTTGAAACGGTCGTTGAGGAAGCGTTTGGAAATCTTGTAGGAGATATCCATGTTGTCAAATCCTTCTTCCCCGTTAGGATTCTCCATGCCGAGACTCAAGTCCACGGCTTTTATCTTTCCTGCCGCGCTCGATATTTCTTTTTGCAACAAACTGTTGAGCGCGCTGCCCATGTTAAGGTTCATGTCGGTGCTGCCACCGCCACCTATGTACATGCCAGTCACCATCATCGTGAGCGCCATCGTACGCCGCTCGTCTTCGCCCGTGGCCGCGAGGGTGTTTTGTACGTCGGCATCCTGCGGGGCTGCGATGTCAAAGGAGAGACCAAGGTCCTCAAGCGTGTTGTATATGTTGACGCTGAGGTCGAAGTCCACCTTTCTTGACCCGTTGCCGTCACTGTTGGCCACGTCGGTGCGGACTTTCTTGATGGCGGTCAGGTTCATTGTCGGGTTGAGGATGTTGCCTGTCCAATCGACATAGCTCCCATCCTTGACGGAGAAGTCGGCTATGTTGACCAATGGCAGTGAGTAGCTGATGTTGCCCCCTGTGAAAGTGTAGCGTCCTGTGAGGCTCAGGTCGCCTTGGGCCGTGTACTGCATCGACAGGTCTCCGCCCCCGACGACTTCCACACGGTTTTTCCCGTCCTGGCTCAGGTCGATGTTGACGGCGGCAGTCGGGTCTATCGAGACGTTGAGCAGCATGTCCATGCCCGTGATTGGGATTGGCTTTATCTCAATGTCCTTGTAAGTGGTCGTGTCATTGAAATTGGTGAACGTGACCGTCTCACCCAACCTGTCCTGCACGGTGAGCGACGACTCCTTCATTATATATGTCAGGTTTGTGTTGCCGAGCAACTTGGCATAGCCCCGCACCTTGAGATCGTCAAGCCGGCCTGTCACGCCTATGGCAGCGTCGATGTAGGCTTTGCCATAGACCAACGACTGCTTGGTCTTCTTGGCATTGAGCAACTCATAGTTGGAGGCCATGAACTGAAGGTCGGTGCCTATCTCCGAAAGATTGGAAAAATCGACACTCCCGTTTATTGTGAACGGGTTGTCAGTCCGTGTCAACAAGGCAAATTTGTCGAATGCCAGGCGACTGTCCTTCACCACAAGCGGGCGGTTGTCCAGACGTATCTTTGTGCCGGCCTGCACGATGTAGACCGAGGCGTCGTTGAACGACACGTCGCCATTCAACACCGGCTCGATGAAACTTCCCCCAAGCCGCATTTCTCCGCTCAGTTTGCCGTCGATGGTCAGGAAATCCGGCGGCAGGAACGGATTTGCCACGCCCAGGGGCAGACCTGTGAGCTTCATGCGATAGGCGATTGCGTCCTTGTCCGATTCGTATTTGCCGCCTACCGACAATGCTTCCTCGCCGTTGACACCGAGCTTGAGGCTCATTATCTGCTTGGTGTCGCCGAATGGCACGTAGCCGGCTCGTATCGAGAAGTCGGCAACCGGCCGTTTCTCGTAGACAAAATCGTCCACCGTCGCATCGCACGACAGTGAGAACGTGCGTTTCAACGCCGTGTAGGAGACATCAGCCGAGATAATGCCCGACATGTCAGGCAGCATGGGCAGGAGCGTGCGGATGTCGGCCAGGTCTATGCCGGTCAACGATGCGGTCAGCTGGTTGTGGCCTTTCTTCGTAGTGCTGTTGGACAAGCCGAGCCCCATGCCTTTGTCGTCGAGGAACGACACGTCGGCATAGATGTTTTTGTCACGGCCAAGCAAGACGTAGTTGCCGGGGTTCAAGTGGAACGTGCGGAACAGGAACACAGGATCGGCAGGGAAGAACGACATCTTGATGCCTTCGCGGACAAACTCGCCTTTGCAACCGAGGTACACGCCTTTCTCGCCTTGCTTGTCAAACATATCTATGAGCAAGTCGGCCGAGCGGTTGGTGATTTCGCCGTTGAGGGAGACCCCTGTCACATAATCGGCCATCGTCTGACTGTTTGCCACTCTGAGCCGGTAGCGGATGCTCGTCGTGTCTTGCACAAACCACATATAGGCACTGTCCAGACGCAGGGAATCCACGCCTATGCCCCTCAACGCCAGGTCGCCCGCCACGCCACGCACCGGGTGCGTGGCAACGCGGATGCGCGTCTGGCTTATGTCGATGCCCATCATTTTCAAGTAATTGGCAAACGGATTGTCGTTGTCCGCCCGCAGCTCCATGCGGAGATCTGGCAAGTAGGCTTTCAACTTGTCATAGTCAAGGGCGTGCTCCCTGAGCTGTTCCCCCAATTTGTCGGTGAATGTTTGCAGCATCCCAGCCAGCTGGGTCGCCCCGTTGTCGCCGCTGAGGGTGAGTGTCATGTCACCGGCATCCAACCGTGCCCGCGCAGCACCCGTGTTGGTGTAGGCCGAGAAGCTGATGTCCTTGGGACGAGCCACGTTGCTGCCGAGGTCAAGCACGATGTCGCCGATGCGTCCCTCGATGTCAAGCATCTCATCCATGTCCGTGACGAGGCGGATCTCGGTGCGCACCGCGCCAGTGCTCGCGCTGTCGGCGCCAAGGAGTTCGGTCAAGCCGATCCTGTCAACGTTGACGGCCAGCGACAGGTCGCTGCCGTGCTCGGCAATGGTCGCACGCAGGTCGCTGTTCATCTCCAGCCAAGGGTTGAGGGTGGCAAGTTCGAGCCGCGCGTGCGAACGGAACAACGAGCCGCTTATCTCCGTGCCGGACAAATCGTAGGAGGAGTAGGCCAACCTTCCGACGCGTGCCATGAGCCGCGCCCTGCTCGCCTTGTCCATGGGGTCAAATCCTTTGCCGCGCACCGTCAGGTCCAAATCCACCGGGGAGAGGCCTTCCATAGGGACAAAATGCCCGACGACGAACGAATCGACAGACAATTTGAGCGAATAGCTGCCGTCATCCATCCCGTAGGTGGCATCCACCCCCACGCTGCTGCCGCCGTCGGCCAGGCGCAAGTCAGCCTTGCACTCGCCACCGCCGTAACTCACGCGCGAGTCAAGCGTCATGCCGGATGGGATGTAAAATGCCGTGTCGGCCATGCCCAGCGCAGGTTTGACAAAATCAAGGTCTCCCGTCCGCGCCATCAGCTCCAGCCGCGCCGACCGCTTGATGCTGTCAAGAGGGCAATCGACCTGGCCCTCGGCATGGAGAGTGACGGCATTGCACCATCCCACGTCAAGGCGCGAAAGGTCGAGCCTGTCGAGCGTGCCGCCCAGATTGATGCCGACCGTCACGGGATCGCGCGGGATCTGCCCGTGCAGCTTGCCTGCGAAATGCTCCATGTCGGCAGGCGCGACACTCATCGCCGCATCCAATGACACCGCACCCGCAGGCACCGAGTCAAGGAGCCCCCACCCGGCAGAAGCGTTGATGTCGATGGACGACGCGGCGGTGCGCAGGCCAAGTCCCTTGACGTATATGTTTTGGTCGTCAGATTCTATCCTTCCGCCGCCAGAGATGACGGCGAGACCGCACTTCTCACGCGCGGCAATGCCAGTCAGGACAGCACGGAGCGACGACGGTGTGTAGACGGCCGAATCGACCTCCAGCGATACTCCCTCGGCCAACAAGTCAGAGGGGTTGAAAACGCCTGGGGTCTCCTCTCCTCCCGTTGCCATGCCAAAGCGTCCCCCTGCCAGCTCGAAATGCCGCAGGCTGTAACTCTGCGCGCCAAGGTCGGCCACACAGTCCTCGACAACGGCACGGTCAAGCCCCGAGGTCAACGACAAGGTGTCCAACGGCATGGACAGGTCAAAGGCGACGTTCTCTATGTTCACCCTCTTGACCTCGACCACCCAGTCCAATGGCTCGGAAGGGGTTGTGTCGGCAGCGGCAGTGTCAGTTATGCAGAGGTCAACCCTCGTGTCCCGCAACACGAGTTCATCGACGACAGCGCGCGAACCACGCAGGTCAACCCCGTGCGACTCCAGACGCAAGTTGTCGATGTTGCCCTCGACGTAGTAGAAAGGGATGAGAGTCTTGCTCTTGACCTTTGCATCATGCAGCTCGACGGCATCGACCTCGACGCACTGCCGCAGCAAGGGGGCGAGCGGGATGTCAACCACCAACTCGCGGACATAGAGCACCGTGTCAACATCGTCACTGACGTAGGCATCGGCCACGACGAGCGACAGCGGGAAGCGCAGGGACACGCGCCCAACACTCACGTCCATGCCGAGGGTCGTGGCGGCGTAGGCGGCAGCCTTGTCCTTTGCAAACTGCTGCACAGGCGGCAGGTAGAGCAGCACCAACGCGAGCAGCACCAGCGCCACGGGGAGCAGTGCCACGCCAATCACCCATTTCTTCCACCTTTTCATGCTTGTGCGAGTTGCGAATGTGCAAATTAACTTCTTTTTCGCCGAATGTCGGTCTGCTTTCGCCGCTTAATTATGACCGCACGCCAGCCCGCAACCGCCCTCACCGGGGCGAAAAAAGGATGCGGCATGGGACGAAAAGTCTATTTTTAGATTAAAAACATATAAATGTAGGTTAAGTTTATGTATTTGCAACCTAAAAATATATAGATGCAGGTTAAAAACAGACTTTTCCTCCCGGCATCGCCATTTTCTGGGACTTGCCAGCAGGGGCCGTACAGCCCAAAGGCGGCATTTCAACCCAAATCGGTCATTAGACCTCTGTCTGTCTGCGCGTTGATGCCTGTCAGATTGATTTACGTAGCGGCGATGGCGGAGCCTGGCTACGCCGAGACGGGACGAGGAGCAAGATGACGGCATAAACGCATTAGCAGGTGAAGAGTACAAATAGTACCATTATACGCAGGGATACAGTCTAATGACCGATTTGGATTAAATGCACCGTGGCTTAATCGCGTTTGCAAGTTTTTACTTACATTTGCGATAAGTTTAACATATAAAAACAGTAAATACGAAACAGACATTGCGCTAAACCACACGGGAACAGCACCGCCAGCGGCGGAGCGTCCCGACATGAGACGACGGGAAAGCGTTTCTGTCCATACTTAACAGGATATGATTGGGCTACGGCTCTTGTCCCACATCTTCGAATACCGCCAATATTCAATCGCAGGGGCAAGCAGACGGGGTTCACGTTCCCACGGGAGCGTGAACTGTGCGTGCTTGTTTGCGGTGAGGTTACTTGGCGGTACCTGAAGATGGAGCGAGCATGGACGGTTCCGCTCTTTTTTTTTACTAACCTAATTAAAAGTAAACAAACAACGTGGAACGTAAATCAATTGTTAATGCAGGCATGAAGCGTATGCTCATCCTCATTGTGGCGGCAATGCCGCTCGTCGGAGCGTCGGCGCAATCGCAGCGCGAGACGGTCTACCTGCACAACGGGAGTGTAATCAAGGGCGAGGTCATCGAGGCCGTGCCCGGCGAATCAATCAAGGTCAAGACTGCCGACGGCAGTATCTTCGTCTATGACATGGCCGATGTCGAGCGCATCGCCAAGGAGCAGGAGGCCGACGGATATGTGGCCGGCAACTCGCGTGGCGGACATCGCGGGCTGGACTTCTTGCTGGATGTCGGCTATGGAGTCCCGACCGAGGGCGGCAAAGGCTTCGCCACGGCAGAGATCGGGCTGGGCAAACGGTTCAACAAGAACTTTTATTTCGGCATCGGGTCGGGAGCTTGGGTGTCAGTTGACGGTGGCAAGCCGCTCGTGCCGGTGACGGCTGACTTCAGGGCAATGTTCCCCGTCGGCAGGGCGAGGGTAGCCCCGGGCGGCACGTTCAGGCTTGGCTATGTGTTCAACACCGAGGGGGACAAGACATTCAGCGTCGGAAGCGGACGCTACCGGGAGAGTTTTAAGGTCGAGATGCCCAACTACTTCATGTTGGAAATAATGCCGAGCGTGGAGATACCCCTCTCGTCAAAGGTGGATTTCAATGTCGCGCTGGGCTATATGCACCTCATTCCCGTTGGCGACGGCAGTGACGGCATGGATGGGAGCGGATACTTCATGTCAAGAGTGGGATTCGGGTTCCACAAAGGGGCGGCAAAGCCCATGAAGCCGGTGCGCGACCGCGGCTTCCAGTGGGGGATTGAGGGCGGAACGTTCGATGTCCCCGACTTCAACACAGGAATAGTCTTGAGCTATAAGTGGAACAAGAACCTCAGCTTCGGCGTGGGCTTCGGTTTGGATTCTAAATGTATGGACTATGATGACGAGAGCAGGCATGGTGTCATGACGACAGCTTTCTCAGATGGTAGTTTGCAGGAAGGACGAATCTGGGCTGAAGACCAACTATACTTCTATAAATTCTTCGCCCGTGGCACATGGCGTTTCCTCGACTATCGCATCTCGCCGATTGTGTCATGCGACCTGGGTGTAAGATGGCTGGCTAATGACAATATTTACAATTGCCCTTACTCTATCAGAGATCTCGAGGTCGATGCCCTGACGGCCATGGCCGATGAGATTGACAGCCAGTCATATTCAGGCTTTTACTTCTCGCCTGCCGTCGGATTTTCGTTGCGTACGGCCAACAACCTCTATTTGGAGGCCAAGATTGGCTATTCGTTCAGCTCGGCAATCAAGGAGAAGTCCGGCTCAGCGGCCGGGCGTGGCAGGTTTTATGAATATGAGTGCAGCTACACGACTCCCAAACGCAAGCTGTCTGCACCGTTCTTCTCGATAGGTCTGACCCATACATTCCGCCTCGGAAGCAACTGGGGCAAATGACGATATTGTAACCATTTGGCATGTGTGCCGGCATGGTCGCCCTGGCGGTGGCCGTGCCGGCATCATAATATAATAAAGGTTTGAACATTAGGGCTTGCCGTCGGTGACATTGAATTGAATTTTATATACCTTTGCAGGCAATAAAAAACGAAACAACACAAGACGACTATGATAAAGATTACTTTTCCTGACGGCTCTGTCCGTGAGTATGAGTCCGGCGTTACCGGAATGCAGATAGCCGAGAGCATCAGCCCGCGTCTGGCGCAAGAAGTGCTCTCGTGCGGAGTCAATGGCGAGACACGAGACCTGATGCTCCCCATCACCGAGGATGCGTCGGTCGTCCTCTACAAATGGGATGATGCCGAGGGCAAGCATACCTTTTGGCACACGAGCGCGCACCTCTTGGCCGAGGCTTTGCAAGAGCTTTATCCCGGCATACAGTTTGGCATCGGGCCGGCTATCGAGAATGGCTTCTACTATGACGTAGACCCCGGTGAGGCTGTCATCAAGGAGTCAGACCTGCCGGCGATAGAAGCACGCATGGCTGAGCTGGCAGCCAAGAAGGAACAGGTCATCCGCCGGGACATCTCCAAGGCAGATGCACTCAGCGCTTTCGGCGGGCGTGGCGAGACATACAAATGCGAGCTAATCTCCGAACTGGAGGACGGCCACATCACGACCTACACCCAGGGAGGCTTCACCGACCTGTGCCGCGGACCTCACCTGCCCAACACATCTTATATAAAGGCTATCAAACTGACCGCTGTGGCAGGAGCCTATTGGCGCGGGCATGAGGACAGGAAGATGCTGACCCGCATCTATGGCATAACTTTCCCCAAGAAAAAGATGCTCGACGACTATCTGACTATGCTTGAGGAAGCAAAGAAACGCGACCACCGCAAGATCGGCAAGGAGATGGACCTGTTCATGTTCTCCGAGAAGGTGGGCAAAGGCCTGCCCATGTGGCTGCCCAAAGGCACTGACCTGCGCCTCCGCCTGCAAGAGTTCCTGCGCCGCATCCAGAAACGCTACGGCTACCAGGAGGTCATCACGCCACCTATCGGCAACAAGCTGCTTTATGTCACCTCGGGGCACTATGCCAAGTACGGTAAAGACTCGTTCCAACCCATACACACGCCGGAAGAGGGCGAGGAATATTTCCTCAAACCGATGAACTGCCCGCACCACTGCGAGATTTTCAAGAACTCTCCCCGCTCCTACAAGGACTTGCCGCTGCGCATTGCGGAGTTTGGCACCGTCTGCCGCTACGAACAGAGCGGCGAGCTGCACGGCTTGACCCGCGTGAGAAGTTTCACACAAGACGACGCGCACATCTTCTGCCGCCCCGACCAGGTCAAGGACGAATTCCTGAAAGTCATGGACATCATCTCGATAGTGTTCAACGCCATGGACTTTGAGAACTTTGAAGCACAGATTTCATTGCGTGACAAGGTTGACCGCTCCAAATACATCGGCAGCGACGACAATTGGGAACTGGCCGAGCAAGCCATCATCGACGCCTGCAAGGAGAAAGGCCTGAAGGCGACAATCGAATACGGCGAAGCGGCATTCTACGGTCCGAAACTCGACTTCATGGTACGCGACGCGATAGGCCGCAAGTGGCAGCTCGGGACAATCCAGGTGGACTACAACCTGCCCGAGAGGTTCGAGCTCGAATACACCGGCGCCGACAACCAGAAGCACCGCCCCGTGATGATACACCGCGCCCCATTCGGGTCGATGGAACGGTTTGTCGCCGTGCTCATAGAACACACCGGAGGCAAATTCCCCTTGTGGCTGACACCGGACCAGGTGGCCATCCTGCCCATAAGCGACAAGTACAACGACTACGCCGAGAGCCTCAAGAACTACTTCGCCGTCAACGACGTGCGGGCATACGTCGATGACCGCAGCGAGAAGATAGGCAGGAAGATCCGCGACAACGAGATGAAGCACGTTCCCTATATGCTCATCGTCGGGGAAAAGGAAGCAGCAGCCGGCGAAGTAGCAGTCCGCAAGCAAGGAGAAGGCGACAAAGGCTCGATGAAAAAGGAGGATTTCTGTAAATTAATATCGGAAGAAGTCAGGAATATGATAAATAAGTGGTAACTTTGCCACCGCTTTTTTAACACCGCTTAAGACCATGCCCACGGCAAGGCCGCAAGACAGAGGAAGAGCAATTGAACAACAACCAAACAAGGAACAAAGACGATTGATGAAGAATGACAATCTAAAAGGACAACACAGGATCAACGAGCAGATTCATTCCAAAGAAGTCCGCGTCGTAGGCGACGATATCGAGCCCAGGGTCTATCCGCTGGCACAAGCACTCCGCATGGCCGAGGAAGCAGGCATGGACTTGGTGGAGATTTCCCCTAACGCAGTTCCCCCTGTCTGCAAGATTATCGATTACTCAAAATTCCTCTACCAGCTGAAAAAGAAGCAAAAGGAGATGAAAGCGAAGCAGGTCAAGGTCAACGTCAAGGAGATCCGCTTCGGACCGCAAACCGACGACCACGACTACAATTTCAAGCTCCGCCACGCACAGGGCTTCCTCCAGGACGGGGACAAGGTGAAAGCCTACGTCTTCTTCAAAGGCCGCTCGATCCTGTTCAAGGAGCAAGGCGAGGTCTTGCTGCTCCGTTTCGCAAACGACCTTGAGGAATATGGCAAAGTCGAGCAGATGCCAGTGCTCGAAGGCAAGAGGATGACCATCTTCATCGCCCCCAAGAAAGGCACAGCCAAGAAAGCCGACAAGCCAGCCGCGCCGAAACCACAGCCAAAGGCAGAGGCCACGCAACAAGAAGAAAGCAAGTGAGAAGCGCCGGTATATGCGCCATCACGATTAACAACCAATAAAACGAAAAGAAAAATGCCAAAGATGAAGACTAACTCCGGTGCAAAAAAAAGGTTTCGCCTTACCGGAACAGGTAAAATCAAGAGGAAACACGCTTTCCACAGTCACATCCTGACCAAGAAAAGCAAGAAGAGAAAGAAGAACCTCTCAGAGATGACGCTCGTGCACGGGCACAATGTCGAGATGGTCAAGTCACTCCTTGCAATGAAGTAAGAATGAAAAGCGTGAAAGGTATTTAATCAAAATTTCCAGAACCGGATGCCTTAGCACAAAGAGCCAAGAGAAAGGACGCTAAGCACCCTAAAACAAAACAAAACTATGCCAAGATCAGTAAACCACGTTGCCTCAAGGGCAAAAAGAAAAAGAATCCTCAAACTGACAAGAGGCTACTTCGGCGCGAGGAAGAACGTTTGGACCGTCGCCAAGAACACCTGGGAGAAAGGTCTTACCTACGCCTACCGCGACCGCCGCACCAAGAAACGCAACTTCCGCGCACTGTGGATCCAGCGTATCAATGCTGCCGCACGCCTCGAAGGTCTCTCCTACTCACAACTGATGGGCGGCCTCAAGAAAGCAGGAATCGAAATCAACAGGAAAGTCCTCGCCGACTTGGCGATGAACCATCCCGAAGCATTCAAGGCTGTCGTAGCTAAAGTGAAATAAATGCTCCAAGCATAATGACAGACAAACGAGCCTGGCATATTGCCAGGCTCGTTTTTTTGCGCCCCGACCAAGCACTTGACAGCCGCGACCAACGATGTGGCAGACCACGGCACAGCATGAAAACGGAGGCAAGGCACGCAACAACCTAAGAAACTTTTACCTACTTTTGCCAAAAGCTGCGGCCGCGCCAAACGACGCGCGCAGACACAACGGCAAACAACAGAACACTATAAAACAAAAGACACTATGAAACCTACACTTTTCGTCCTGGCTGCCGGCATGGGCAGCCGTTACGGAGGTCTGAAGCAACTGGACGGGCTCGGGCCAAACGGTGAGACAATCATGGACTACTCGATCTTTGACGCAATAAGGGCTGGATTCGGCAAGGTGGTGTTTGTCATCAGGCACGACTTCGAGCAGGACTTCCGCGAGAAGATACTGTCCAAGTACGAGCACCTCATCCCCGTCGAGCTCGTGTTCCAGTCACTCGACAAGCTCCCCGCAGGATTCAGCTGCCCTGAGGGACGCGTCAAGCCATGGGGGACAAACCATGCCGTGCTGATGGGCAAGGATGCCATCCACGAGCCGTTTGCCGTTATCAACGCCGACGACTTTTATGGCCGCCACAGCTTCGAGGTGCTGGCACGCCAACTGATGACGATGGAGGGACACCAAGGCGACTACTGCATGGTGGGCTACCGCGTCGGCAACACGCTGTCTGACAGCGGCACCGTGGCACGCGGCATCTGCCAGACCAATGCAGAGGGCTACCTCACGACAGTCGTGGAGAGGACATCGATAGAGCGCGTCAACGGAGTGGTGCAGTTCACCGACGAGGACGGCAAGGCCGTGCAAATCGCCGACAACACACCTGTGTCAATGAATATGTGGGGCTTCACACCCGACTACTTCACCTATTCCGAGGACTATTTCGTGCAATTCCTCAAGGAGAACGAGGGCAATCTCAAGGCCGAATTTTTCATCCCTCTCCTCGTCAACCACCTCATCAACAGCGGCAAAGCCACTGTCAAGGTGCTCGACACAACGTCCAAATGGTTCGGGGTGACTTACGCTGCT
The DNA here is from genome assembly GCA_944321635.1 of uncultured Bacteroidaceae bacterium. Lineage (GTDB taxonomy): Bacteria > Bacteroidota > Bacteroidia > Bacteroidales > Bacteroidaceae > Avibacteroides. The sequence goes on from CALULY010000012.1 coordinate 70,714, forward strand.
GACCGCCCTGACGTAGTGAGGAAAATCAGGGAACTGGTCGATGCGGGGGAATATCCTGAGAAACTGTTCTAAACACCACAAGCAAAAAGCGGCGGGTCTCATCGATTGAGACCCGCCGCTTTGATTTCCTACCAACAGCTATCCATCAGAGCATCAGACAATCACCTTGATGCCGTTGACGACATACACACCTGGATGCAAATCGCTTGTCGTGTGCGTGCCCGGATTGTACTCTCCGCTGAGCACGGTGCGCCCTGCCACATCAACGACCGTAACCTTGCACCTCGACTCGACGGCGAAAGTGATTCTGCCATCGGCGGCGCACACCCTTATGCCTGTCCTGAGCGTCACTTCGTCCAAATCTGACTGCACCACCTCCACCCCACTTAGGTCAAGAGGCACGTTGGAACGGCAACCGAGCAGCCTGACACGCACGTCTGTGCCGTATGGGTTGTAGAAGACCTTGTACGCTCCACCGCCTTCGTCTCCGACAAACTCGACGTTGCGCAGCTCGACATTGACGGGGGGATAGGTGAGGCCATCTATGTTCTTCTGGTCAAAAGTGACGCGCGCTCCGCGCAGCGTGGAGTTGGATATGACAATCGTGTCCACAGGCGTGCCGCAACTGATGAGATCCGTTATTTCTGCTGCCTGTTCCAAGCCGTCAAAGACAAACTTGCCTTGGGTGGGAACTGTCGATAGAGGGTAATATCCTCGACTGTACTCGTTGTCATCAAACATTATGCAAATGGCGTTGTAGCGGTCTTTTTCCAACCTTACGCCCTTGAACGTCACATCACGCACGCCGCAATTGTCTACAATGTCACCGTCTTGGGTCATTGCCCAGGCGATGCCGTCGCCATAATCCTTTATGCCCTCCTCATGCACAGGGCGGAAACGTGAGACATACCTCTTACCGTCAGCTTGCCCATTTACTCGGTAAATGCGGCCTTCGCTCAGCACTGCATCAGAGTTTTGCAATTCCATGCCCTCCGCCCACTCGCGCCATCCTCCGGCAAGGATACGGCAGAAGAAGCCTGTCGTCTCGCTCGCGGCGAGATCCGTGCAGTTTTCAACCACCCCGTCCTCAAGCCATCCCAGCTCGGGATTGGAAATGATGTAATCATGGGCGTTGAGGGCTACGGGGTCATCGTAGGTGCGCATCTTGCAATTCCTCAAAACGAAGCCCTTGCCCCGCCCGAGGTGGATGCCATCCTTGTCCCCCTCGATGTGTATGTCCTCAAAGGTGCAAACCTGCAACGCGAAGTTGGCACTGCCCACATCAAGCGTGGTGAAATCCCTGACCGTCAGGTTCTTGACATAGAAAAATGACAGGCTGCCCTGCAAACCCAATATCGGTTGTGCACCGCTGTGTCCCTGATTGATGCGGTTGATCTTGAGGTTTAGTCCCTCAATCGTGATGTCATGGTCGTAGGTACGCGTGAATGCCCCACGGTTGACGAAGACGTAGGCCGGTGCCTCACCCGCGCTGTCCCTGCATTTGTTGATGACAACACCGTCGGCAAAGGTGAGATGCGTCCCGCTGTCAATGAAGACTGTCCCGGTCAAATCATACGTACCTTGCCGATCTACAATCACTTTACCCCCACCATTCAGTGCAGACTGGAGAGCTTCGCGGTTGTCCGCTGCCGAGTTGCCAGGCAAGAAACCGTAGTCCGCCGCGTCCTTGACCTCCTGCCCGATAGCGATGAGCGGCATGATGGCAACCAAAAGGATGAATGCCAACCTTTGCACGACGCAATCCATCACTGCAACAATGCCTTGACCTCGGCGGCGAGGGAGGTTGCCTCGTCCATGGTGTGCGCCTCGGTGTAAATCCTGATTATAGGCTCGGTGTTGCTGCGCCGCACGTGCACCCAACGATCCGGGAAGTCCACCTTGACACCATCGATGTCCGTGATAGCCTCGTCGGAGTAATGCGCCTTGACCCGTGCAAGCAGCGCGTCGATGTCGGCGGATGGGTCGAGTTGCACCTTGTCCTTGGCCATGAAGTACTGCGGGTAGCTGCGTCTGAGCTCCGTCATCTTCACCCCGCGCTTTGCAAGCATCGTGAGGAACAAGGCAATCCCCACCAACGCGTCACGGCCATAGTGGGCGGCAGGATAGATGACACCGCCATTGCCTTCGCCTCCGATGACGGCACCGCACTCTTTCATCTTGGCCACCACGTTGACTTCGCCGACAGCAGAAGCGTGGTAGCTGCCTCCATGCCGCTCCGTCACGTCGCGCAGTGCGCGTGTCGAACTGAGATTGGAGCAAGTGTTGCCCGGAGTGCATGAGAGCACATAGTCAGCGACACTGACCAAAGTGTATTCTTCACCAAACATCGTGCCGTCCTCGCAAATCATCACGAGACGGTCCACGTCGGGATCTACGACAAAAGCAAGGTCGTGCCCGCCGCGTGCCATGAATGACATGATGCCGCCGAGGTTTTTTTCCAGCGGTTCGGGCGTATGGCCGAAGATGCCTGTCGGCTCGCAAAAGAGTTCATCGACGACCTCCACACCAAGACGTTTGAGCAACTTGGGTATGATGATGCCCCCCACCGAGTTGACACAATCGACCGCGACGCGGAAGCGTGCCCCCTTGATGGCTTGTACATCGACCAACGGGAGGCTGGCAACCATCTCCACGTGCTTGTAATCGTATGTGCGGTTCTCCGTGCAACGTCCCAACGCCTGCACATCGGCATAGTCGAAGTCCTCGCTCTCCGCCAAGCGCAACACTTCGTCGCCGTCCGCCGCGCTGAGGAACTCTCCACGGGCATTGAGCAACTTGAGCGCGTTCCACTGCCACGGGTTGTGACTGGCGGTAATGATGATGCCCCCGTCCGCACCCTCGCCCGTGACTGCAACCTCGGTCGTTGGTGTCGATGCGAGACCGAGATCGATGATGTCGCAACCCATGCCCACAAGCGTGCCACACACCAGGTCACGCACCATCTGCCCGGAGACACGGGCATCGCGCCCGACGACGATCTTGCACGCGGGACGGCCGGACGTGCGTTTTATGAATGTTGCATAGGCCGAGACGAAACGCACCACGTCAAGCGGCGTGAGCCCGTCGCCAGGGCGGCCACCGATAGTGCCCCGTATGCCCGAGATTGATTTTATCAATGACATTGCTTGTCCTCCTGTGTTTTTAACGTGTGGCGATCCCGTAGTCTATCTCATAGTAGCAGGGATAGACGTAATAGGTAGCATCCGACTGCCCGAGCTTGTGCGGAACGATGAGACGCACGCGGCTGCCGCTCCTCACATAGTCGAGCGGGAGAAGCCATCCGCTCGGCACTGCCGTGCTGCTGTAAAGCGACACCATGAAAGCATCACCCAGCTCGTCACTGACGAAGATGCCGGTCTTGGTAGACCCCGACACCTGATAGCGGAACACATCCGGGTGGCTGGCCGCGATGTTTGACACCGTGAGCTGGTTGGAAAGGTTGACCTCGGTGAACCTCACTGTCACCATGTCGCCGCTGCGGAACTCGCGCCCGCTGCCAAAGTCCTCGACTTGCATATACATCCCGTCGGGGAAGAGCATGAATTCCTTGCGGTCCCTGAAACTGTCCGTCGGGAAACTCTCGACATAGTAGAACCCGCTGTCCGCCAAAAAGGCATCGATGATGTCCCTCTCCTGCTCCATCCTCTCGGCGTAGGTCATGCCGTCATCGCACGAGACAAGCTGCAAGGAGATGGCAGCGGCTGCAAAAACGTAAGTTATGATTCTCTTCAGCATATCAATGTTAGTCAAATTTCAATTGTCCTGGTTGGCGCGCCGCGCGGCGACGAGTCGGTCTTGGTATTCGAACAAGGCTTTCTTCATCAATTCCTTGGCTTCATCCATGGTGCCGTGGAACTCACCGCCTGATGCATTCTTGTGGCCACCGCCGCCAAAGTACTTTTCCGCCAATTCGTTGCAAGCGAAATCCCCGACTGAGCGAAGCGAGACCTTGATCATGTCCTTGTCCTCGCGCAGGAATGCCGAGAAGATGATTCCGCGTATCGACAGCGGCATGTTGACGAATCCCTCGGTGTCCCCCTTGTTGACCGGGAATTTGCAGAAGTCCTCACGCGTCAGCACCACGACTGCGGCGGCATAGTCTTGCAAGACGGTCATGCACTCACTGAGCATGTGCCCCATCAGCCGCAGGCGTCCCTCGCTCTGGGTGTTGAAGACGCGGCGATAGATATCGTCCTTGTCAATGCCTTTCTCCAACAGCTTGCTGATGATGTAGTAGGTCTCAGGGTTGTTGGAATTGTAGGTGAAGCCGCCTGTGTCGGTCATCATCCCCGTGCAGATGCACACCGCAGACTCATAGCTCAGGTCATACCAGCAGCCCATTGCACACACCAGACGGAATACAAGCTCGGATGTCGATGACAACTCTGGATGCGAGATGACCAGGCTGCAAAAGTCCTCGGGTCCCGGGTGGTGGTCCACCATGATCTTGACCGCCCCCGAGCGGGCCAACGCCTCATGCATCGCCCCGACCCTACGCGCGGCATTGAAGTCCATGCAACACACCACGTCGGCATCGGCGAGCAACTGCTCTGCCAGCCCGGCATCTTTGTCATGCAGCACAACATCCTTAGCGCCGGGAAGCCAAGCCAACGTGTCAGGGAAAGCGTTTGGCAGCACCACATGGGCGTCCTTGCCCTTTGCTTTCAGAAAATGCCACATCGCCAGCGTCGCACCCACCGCGTCGCCGTCAGGCGAGACGTGGGCGGTCAGCACGACCTTGCCAGCCCTGTCGAGCAGGTTGGCAAAACGCTCCACCTTGTGTGGCTCAACCAATCGTGACAACATAATCTTCGGCTCTTTTGACATTCAAAGTGGCAAAAATAAACATTTTCATCCATCACCGCGCCCGCACCCACCCCTTTGCCTGCTGATAATCCGCAAAAAATGTTATCAAAACGCAATCGGCACGCCAACGACTGCACCTGGCAGGTTGGCACGGACACTTTTATTATAGAGCCAATTAGTCCAATTGGCCCGATAATAAAATTGCGCGCCGCGCCCCTCCCGTTGCCGGAAATCCTTAGCTTTGCGGTGTAACACTGACAATCACAAACTATGGCATTGAGGACGATAGAGACCAGCCGCGGACGCGTGGCGGTTGACGACCGGGGCACGGGCATCGAGGTCTCGGTGGCAGAGACAGCCGCCGGGCTGGAGTGCGAGCTGCACGGGGGTAAACATTACAGCTTATACAAAAAGGTCGAGACGCACGGCGCGGCGGCTTTGGAGTGTGCCGCCTCCGCGCTCATGGGCTGGTGTGCGGCGCGCGACCCCGAGCCGGACTATGCAGAGGCCCTGCGTCACACTGGCGACGACGTGGAATACGTGCGGCGGGTGGATTCTTATGCCGACGTGATGACCACCCGCTACACGCGGCAGTTGATCCAGATGGGAACTTTGACGGGGCGGACGACCCCGCTGCTGTTCGACGACCTGCTGTGGCGCGGGGGCGACATGGAGAAGGTGCTGCCCGCGTGCCCGCCCGTCCCTGAGCTTACCCTGCTTGACCGCCTGCTGCCCCGGCGGCGCGCGGGCAAGGAGACGGACTATGACATCGCCCTGTCGCGCTACAAGGACGGGCATGCCCTCATGGCGAGGCATGACGCGGCGGCGTGAACGCAAGGCGGTGGAGGATCTTGCCACCGCCGCGGGGTGGATGCGCGACATACCCTGGGACATGGTGTCGCTGGGCGGGGTGCGCTATGACGGCGCGGGGCTGCTCGTGGTCGATTGCGACATGATGGGCATGGAATACCTGCCCCCCAAGGCTTGCGAGGCGACCTTTGACGGCGGGATCAACATCGACCGGCTCGCCGAGGGGGTGCCATTTAAAACCGACCCGCCCACCTTCGAGCAGCTTGCCGGGTTAAAACCCTATAGCAGCGGGCCATCCACCGCCCACATCGCCGAGTGGATGACATCGGCCGAGGGATGCGGGATGCCCATCTTCGGGACAGCCGAGGATGTCCCGTTGCCGGCGCGGGAGGCGGCGCGCGTCTATGACCGCTTGTGCCTCGGCACGGCACTGCGCACGGCGGCGGACTTGCTGGGCTCGGACATGGGCGTCGCGGTGGAGACCGCCTGCGTCAATGTGTTTGCGTGGACCGGCGACCCCGCGACGGGGCAGGACGTGAGGACCTGCCTGCTGTCCCTGGAGGTCGGGCGCGAGACGATGCGGGGCATCAATCTGGCGGGTGCCGATCCCGCCGCGTGCTTCAAGCACCTGGGCGGGCGGTCGGCGGGGCGGCCGTCGCAGTTGCGCGGGGTGGAGCCTTTCCGCAAGGTCGAGGACTAAGGACTGCCAGGATGGCACTGGGCGGCTCGTCGGGATCTCCGGCGGGCTGCTGTTTTTGCGCGACTGAGTTTTGATTAATTTTGGGGTGGGCACGGTGCGCCCACCAATAGGTCTAATTGGACTAATTTATCTAATTGAGCCAATAAAAATGAGCACGCCAATCAGCCGTGGTCTGGTGGCGACCAATTGAGACGATGGGGAGGAACCGTAGAGACGCGGCGCGCTACGTCTCTACAAGGGGAGATGCCGGATGACTCGCAGGAGGGATGAAGAGCCATGAGTTTGATTTGACAAAGCGGGTGCGTGAATACAGATATTGCGACACGCATTGCCCTCGCCGGATAGTAGCGCATCAAATTGAAAATTTCCCAAAAGTTTTTCCGCAAATTGATAACATTCCGCCCTTTTCTTGTATAATTAGCAAAGGACGGCACAGACAGCGCAAGCCATCCGAATAGTTATATTTGCCCAAGCAACAGTCTGCCGCGCTTGCATAAGTTGAAGCAGAGGTATATATTTGTCCATAAATATTGGATAGGACACGAAAGTGCCCAAGCCTTATTCCTCCAACGAATTCTGGTAAAATTTAGAACAGGAATAGGCGATAACACCTCATGCCATGACTTACGGCGCGGGGGCTGTTGCTTTTCTATTGTTCGCGGTTTACCAGAGCCTGTTGGAATAGGATGCAACGGTTCTTGCGCCTTTCTTTTGCCCCGTCCAATCAAGACACAAGACACGAGGGGATGCCGAAAACCTTGGGAAAGAGTAGGCAAAACTAATAACATAAGTATTATGGCATTATTCAAAGTTACTATGAAGAAAGATGCAAATGGCGTTCGTAGCGGTAGTGGCAAGAAAATTCCCAAAGGGACAACATTCCAAGTCATATCCAAAAATGGTGGTGAACCAACCGGGAAAGAAATTGCGGAAGCAATTAGACTTCAATTTGGCATCGAGGTACATGAGGGGGATTTCTATGACCGAACAATATTTGGTCGAATTAAAGTTGAAAAAATAAGCAAATGACAATGCGAAACCAATTCTGTAACGAATGCGGTCTGTCCTATGATATTCCACACCTTGTTGCTGAAAGGCTGCTTGGTGTGGAATATCTGCATAGGATAGAAGACCGCTACGACCAAATGCACAAATGCTATGACTATACTTGTGCAGAATGGCAAAGAGTGTTTACAGAGGATTTGCAACCATTTCGCGGATATGACGACACCACCTCCGTGACCATTCCGATTGGCAACTCCCAATTAGGTGCTGACATCAAGGCATTGCACAAGGGGGCTATCGGTGTAGACTTGCCCACTTGGTTCAATGTTCAAGACAACAAGCATATAATGATTGTCGCACAAGACCCATTGAGAAGTCGCAAATGGTATGGAGAGTGCTATGATGCGGTTATTTCAAGTCCATTTGGCCTGCACTCATTGGAGCACAGACAGAATGCAAGAGGTGGCAAAATGATGGACTTGCTCGTAAAAAGACTGGTAGCCAATGGGTATGGTATTTATCTGACCGACGCCAACAAGTTCTTTGTCTATGACCACAAGACAACAGATGAGTTCTCCGATGCTCATATAGACGATTATACAGAAATTATGAGACAAGAGATAAAGATTGTCAAACCTACCGTAATCGTGTGTCTTGGCAGAAGTGCCGAAAGGATGTGCAAGAAAATGGGAGTGCCGAACATCCTGGCTTTGCCTCATTTGTCTGGAACTGCTCGCGGTGCTATTGTGAGAAAATTCCCAAGATTAGAGAAGGTTAGAGCCACGGCTGAGAACATTGCAGAGGAGTATGCAAGAGAGATAATAGGGAATCCTTAAAGCCATAAAATTATACACAAATCCGTTATTCGCGCAAAGGTTTTATAGCTATGAAATAACTTGCTTGAGTTCTTGGAAGGATAGGTTCGTATCTGTTTTATTTTTAAGACGACTGGATTTACATGACCGGCAACGCCCCTCCGTCCCCTCCTCCCGGTCAGGGCAAAAAAAAGAGGGGGCACCCACCTGTCTGTCGGTGGGTGCCCCCTCGAAGGCGGCAGCGCC
>CALULY010000013.1 GCA_944321635.1 uncultured Bacteroidaceae bacterium
GACCCGTTGAGCGTGTGGCACAACTCGATGCGGCGGTCGGCCGTGCGGTAACGGCACTTCAGGCGGTTGGCCTGATAGGACTCGAAGTTTGACACCGAGCTGACCTCCAGCCACCTCTCTTGCGCCGCAGAGAATGTCTCGAAGTCAAACGTGATGCTCGACGTGAAACTCATGTCACCACCGCACAGACGCAGGATGCGGTAGGGCAACTCCAGCTTCTGCACCAGACCCTCGACGTGGGCGATCATCTCGTCGAGCGACTGATAGGAGTGCTCGGGAGTGTCGATGCGCACTATCTCGACCTTATTGAACTGATGCAGGCGGTTTAACCCACGGACATCCTTGCCGTAAGACCCTGCCTCGCGGCGGAAGCAAGCGGAGTAGGCGCAGTTTTTCACCGGCAAATCCTTCTCGTCAAGGATGACATCGCGGTAGATGTTTGTCACGGGCACCTCGGCAGTCGGTATCAGGTAGAGGTCATCCTCATTGGCGTGGTACATCTGCCCCTCCTTGTCTGGCAACTGTCCCGTGCCGTAGCCCGAAGCCGCGTTGACGACGTAAGGGGGCTCGATCTCAAGGTAGCCTGCCGCGCGAGCCTCGTCGAGGAAGAAGTTGATCAACGCCCTCTGCAAGCGCGCCCCTTTGCCTTTGTAGACGGGGAAACCGGCCCCGGTAATCTTCACACCCAGCTCAAAGTCGATGAGGTCATACTTCTTGGCCAGCTCCCAGTGCGGCAAGGCACCAGGCCCGAGCTGCGGGATACGCCCCCCTTGCCTCTCGACCACATTGTCAACGGCATCGCTGCCCTCGGGGACGGAGCTGTTGGGCACGTTGGGGATGGAGCAGAGCAGTGTGGTCAGTTGCGCCTCAGCGTCGGTCATGGCCGCCTCAAGCGACTTGTTGGTCTCCTTCATCGCAGCGACCTCGGCGCGGGCGCGCTCGGCCTCGTCGGCACGTCCCTCCTTCATGAGCGCACCAATCGACTTTGAGAGCGTTTTGACTTGGGACAGGTTCTTGTCCAGCTCATTCTGCGCCGCGCGGCGTGCCTTGTCAACCTCGATGACCTTGTTGATAGCCTCGCGGGCACCTGTGAAGTGCTTCTTCTCAAGCCCCTTGATGACCTCCTCGGTCTGTTCCTTGATTAATTTGAGTGTAAGCATATCTTGACTGTTTCTTATAATTCGTGCGATGCCCTACCAAAGGACGTGCAAAGATATGCAATGATGCAGAGTTAGTGCCAAGCCTTCGTGTTTTTTTCGTTGCGTGCTGCGGCATGAAACATTGTATGCTATCGGCAAAGACATACTATGATTCGGGCAACAGCATACGATGTTTTGGTCAAAGACATACGATGTCCCTGCAAAAAAGGTCTTTTGTAAGTCAGACTTACAAAGATTGTAAGTGCCATTTACAAAGGTTGTAAGTCAGACTTACAAAGATTGTAAGTGCCATTTACAAAGGTTGTAAGTCGGACTTACAAAGCACGTCAATGCTGGTAGGTCAATAGCCTTGCGTCCATTCGTAGCATCCCGCGTCCGGCATCCCGTCACCCCCAGCAGCAGAAGTGCGGGGGCGGCCGAGGCGGTCAAGGGGATATTCGGCCGAATAGGCCGGCGAACCCATGTCCCGCGCCGCCGACAACGAGTCGAGGGTGAAATCATACAGGTAGTTGTCCCCGTCGATGAGACGGAAGTTGTCGTCCTTCTCCCAACGGCAGTCGGCGATGTCGCCGTCGTCAGGCTCGACGCTGTTGATGAGGGAGTTGTGGAAACGGTAGTTGTATGGCGTCGTTTCATCCTCGGACACGCCGCCGCTTATCTCGTCACGGCTTGAGCCGGCGATTATGCAATTGAGGAACGCCGCCTCGATGACCGGATGCTGCACGTCGCCCACGGCGTTGCGCAGGCTCAATGCCACACCGTGCTTGATGCCGTAACTGAAGTAATTGGCCAACGTGCAGTGCGTGAACCGCACGTCGCCGCCCGTCATGTCCACACAGCTCAACCCCGCGTTGCTCAGCTCGGTGTTGGCGATGTCGGCACGGCAGTCGGTCATCTCCAGGACATTGCCCGTGGTGTTTGAGAGTTTGCACCCGACGATCCGCACCTTGTCACGTGTCACGTCCGACGAATCACACCTGACGGCAAACAGTCCCCCGTGGATGTCGGCATGGCGCAACTCGTTGCCATAGCTCCCGGTGGTGAACGTCACCCCGCCCCACTGTCCCGGCACTCGGTCGTAAGGCAGGTAGGGGAACAGCCTGTCTGTCCTGTCGCCTCGCAGCACTACTTCGCGCTCGGGCTCGCCCTGCACGACGAGACGGCCGCGCACAATCACGCCTGCCTTGTCATGGAAGTAGAGCGACGTGCCTGCCTCGCACGTCAATGTCGCCCCCTCGGCCACGACAAGACTGTCATGGATGATGATGGGGCGGTGTGATGTGAATGTAGTGTCACGGCTTATCACCGGCGCACGCAGCGTGGTAGCGTCACGGCCATAGGCGATGAGCTTGACATCTTGCCGCGTCCCGTTGGTCTCAAACACCAGTGAATCCTTGATCATGCCTATGTCTGCCGAGTTGCGTGCGGCGGCAGTCAGCTCAATGAAGATGTAAAGACTGTCACCTCCCCGCACCGACAGCCCGTCAAAGCGCGTCACACCCACGTCAGTGCGCCCATCGACGTTGACCCTGAACCCCGAGTTGGCCTTGTCCGCCAGCTGGACGGAAAACATCAGGGATTTGTCATGCCGGTTGTAGACCTTGAGCAGGCGGGTCGCCGAGCCGATGCCGGTAAACAGGGTGTCAAAACTGATCGTGTCCGCCGAAAACGAGAGAGTGTGCGACGGGTCTGACGAAAACTTCTCATCCATGCACGACACGAGTGCCGGGGAAAGGAGGACGGCGGCTATACCTATTATATATATATAGTATCTGATCCTTGACATGGGCAAAAGAAAAATAGTGGCGGCCACGACGTGACCAGCCACTATTATAAACGGTGAACGGTTCCTTTTATTATCCTGCCGCCGTCACTCCCTGCCCGGGATGTGGGCAAGCACGTCGAGCAGGTGACGCCAATACTTGTCAACCGACGGGATGTGCATCCTCTCGTCCGGGGAATGCACCCCTCTGAGCGTGGGACCGAATGAAAACATGTCGAGCGATGGATATTTCTCAAGGAAAAGCCCGCACTCCAGCCCTGCATGGATTGCCTTGACCTTGGGAGCGACACCGAACAGACGTTTGTAGGACTCGACCGCAATGGCGAGGATCTGCGACGACGGGTTGGGTTTCCAGCCCGGATAACCATCGTTGGACGAGACTTTCGCCCCGGCGAGTTCAAAGACAGCCGCCACCGAATCCCTCACATTGTCGCGGGCGGAGGTGATTGAGCTGCGTTGGCTCGTGACTATGCGGATGTTGCCCTCGGTGTTCATCTTGATTGAGGCGAGATTTGTCGATGTTTCCACAAAACCGGGTATGTCCTGGCTCATGGCGAAAACGCCGCAATATACGCCATGCACCGCCCTCAACAAACGGCTTGTCACGTCGCGGCACACGGCCGTAGCTGGTGTCTCGACGGATTCAAGATGGAACTTCACGCCCGGCTCTGTCACGGAATACTCGTCCTCGACATCAGCTGCAAAGACATTGAGCAGCACACGCACCGTTTCCTTTTCGCTGTCAGGGACTGCGATGACGGCCTCTGCCTCGCGTGGTATGGCGTTGTGCAAGTTGCCTCCGTCGATGTGGCAAAGGAGCATATCAGTCTTAGCGGCGACTGCACAGAGGAAACGGTTCAGGAGTTTGTTGGCATTGGCCCTGTTCTTGTTGATGTCATCACCCGAATGCCCGCCGGTGAGGCCGCGCACTGCGACGTGCATCGCCGCATAGCCTGCGGGAACAGGCTCGGTAGTGTAGGCGAAATCAATCGTCGTGTTGATGCCTCCCGCACAGCCTATGAACAGCTCGCCCTCATCCTCGGAGTCGAGGTTGATGAGCATCTCCCCGCTCAAGAATCCAGGCTGCAAGGCGAATGCCCCCGTCAGGCCAGTCTCTTCATCGACGGTGAAGAGGCATTCCAACGGGCCATGCTCGATGTCAGATGAAGCCAAAATGGCGAGTTCTGTCGCCACGCCGATGCCATTGTCCGCTCCCAGCGTCGTGCCACGCGCCTTGAGCCACTCGCCATCGACGTAGGTCTCGATGGGATCGGTGGTAAAGTCGTGCACGGTGTCAGCATTCTTTTCGCACACCATGTCCATGTGTGACTGGAGGATGACCGTGCGCAATCCCTCACGGCCAGGAGTGGCAGGCTTGCTGATCAGGACGTTGCCGGCCTCGTCAACCTTGCAAGGCAGCCCGTGCTCGGCGGCAAAGGCTTTGAGATATTCGATCATCCGTCCCTCGTGTTTGGACGGCCGGGGCACTTTGCAGACCTCCGCGAAGTAGTGGAACAGTTCCTCGGGAACCAATGTTTGCTCGTTCATTTCAATTAGGTTTTATGTTTTATACAAATACTTCCTCGCTTTCACCGTGACAGGCCGAGAGGCTTGAGACACGGCATCCTTTGCCAAAAAAAGTTAATACAAGTGCAAAAACCGCGACATTTGATGACATTCTGCAAGACATAGCAAGTCCAACTCCTTGCAATGACATATATTTGCACCTGCAACTGATGCCAGCAAAGGCATTGCCGCCTTTGTGAAGCAAATATATGCAATATATGTTGAAAACCCTACTCGTCACGCTGGCCCTGGTCGCCGCATCCGTCGTCCTTTTGTGCGTCAGGATAATCCTCGTCAAGGGAGGACGTTTCCCGAACACTCACGTGGGCGGCAACAAACACCTGAGGGAGAAAGGCATCGGGTGCGTCCAATCGCAAGACCGCGAAGCACGTGGCAAGGAGCTGCTCACCCCCGAAAGGATGGAAAAGATGCTCGGCAAACAATAATCAAACAAACATAACATGACAAACAACCTACTCATCAAAAGCCTGCTCGCCGTCATCGCGACAGCATCATTGACCGCTTGCGCGGGAGACAACAAGAGTGCAGCGTCATTTGCCCCCAAGGCAATCAACGACAGCACGGGACTGACAATCGTCTATGTGCGGCAAGACTCGCTGCTCTCGCAGTACAACCTCTACAAAGAACTGAGCGAAGCGCAACTCAAAAAGGAAGAAAACGCCCGCGCCACCCTCAATGCCAAACAACGTGAATTGGAGAAAGACGCGCAAGAGTTCCAATACAAGCTCGAAAACAACGCATACGCCACACGCGAGAGGGCGGAACAAGAGCAAGCAAACCTCATCAAAAAACAACAAGAGTCGCAAGCACTCTACGACAAGCTCATGGGCGAACTGGCAAACGAAGCACAGCAAAACACCCTGAGGGTGATCGACTCGGTGCAAAGCGTCCTGACCTACATCAGGGAAAGAGAGGGCTACAACATAATCCTAGCCGACCCGCTCAGCGCAGACGAGGAATATGACATAACAAACATGGTGCTCCAGGAGCTCAACAAGAGGTATCCGGCAAAAGACTGACCCCCAGCACGGTCACACCCATGCAAGCCTTGGCAACGGCAGCAGGCGAAAGCCAAACGGTTGCCAAGGCTTTTTTCGCGCCTTCACAAAGAGGGAAGCCACACCATCCCGCTTCCACCGCCAGGCAAGGTGGCAAGGAGGAGGTCACGCTCCGCGAAAAACCGGCAGCATCGGATGAAAAGTTTATTTTTAGGCTAAAAACATATAACTGCAACCTAAATCTATATAATTTTAGCCTGCAACTATAAAGACTTAGGCTAAAAACAAAGTTTATCCTGAGCGACAGGAATTGCCTGAAACAAACCGCAGCTTTCATGCCTCCTGCCCGCCACAAAGCCGTGCAAACGAAACAAAAAGACATCGCACGCTACCGGCTGGATCAGCAAGAGCTTAAAGACGGATGGACAGTGATGACATAAAAGACAGACGATGAGACTTTTACAGTAATCAGCCCAACTGACCACCCCGTCAAACGGAAACAAAGAATTAGTAAAATCAAACAACTAAAGAGACTGAAAGAACAAATATTTAACACTGTTTAAGATTTAAATTGCATCAATATTTACTAATAACAACGTACAACTAAATATAAAGTTTATATTTGCGCAATGTTAGGTTTTTATTAGTAAATTTTCACATACAAAAAGACAAACATAGGTAAAAATACAAACGCTATAAATTTAGCACCAAAGAAGAAGTAACATTACGTTAAACTTTAATTCGATTTATTATGGAGAAAAGGAATGAACGGATTAGACGCTCTCCACGCCATCCAAATTTGCTGATGGGGGGGGGTATTACGCTGTTCTGCTTAGCCCTCCTCGGGGCTGGAAACAGCCTTTACGCAAATAACGCGCAAAGCAGAGGGCAGTCAGTCCTTGAGGTGAAACAAAGCGACTCAATCGAGGGAACGGTCGTCGATGCCAAAGGCGAGCCGATCATCGGTGCCAACATCGTTGTTGTCGGGACTCCTAACGGGACAATCACGGACTTCAACGGAAACTTCGTGCTGACAGGCGTGCCGGCGGGTGCAACGGTCGAAGTTTCGTACATCGGCTACAAGACAGTGACCTTTGCTGTCGATGGCCGCGACAGCTACAGTGTCAAGCTGCAAGAAGACTCTGAGATGCTCGGCGAGGTAGTGGTGACTGCCATGGGCATCGAGCGTCAATCTGAGACGCTGACTTACTCGGCGCAAACGGTCGGTGGCAAGGATGTCAACGAGCTGAAGAGCGTCAACATGATCAACGCCCTGCAAGGCAAGAGCGCGGGTCTCACAATCACTCCTAACTCGACCGGCGCGGGCGGTTCGTCAAAGATCCAATTCCGTGGCTCCAAGTCAATCAGCGGCAGCAACCGTCCTCTGGTCGTTGTCGATGGTGTGCCTTTGATGATGGACTTGACAACGCAACAGGTTGACTCAAACTATGGTGGCCAGCGAGACGGTGGTGATGCCATGTCAACCATCAACCCTGACGACATCGCGTCAATCACTTTGCTGAAAGGCGCCTCGGCAGCAGCCCTCTACGGCGCAGTCGCCGCCAACGGTGCGATAATGATTACCACCAAGTCAGCAAGTTCCGGCAAAGTGGCCGTCAACTTCTCAAGCAACACGACGGTCGAGACACCGATGGTGCTGCCCAAGTTCCAGAACAGCTACGGGATGAGCGAGGGCTTGTACAGTTGGGGCAGCAAGCTGGGTAGTGAGGCTCCAAACTATGCCAAGGATTTCTACCAGGTCGGAGTGACGACAAACAACTCCATCTCGTTGTCGGGCGGTACTGAAAAGATACAAGCCTACTTCTCCTACCAGAACGTTTGGTCGAGGGGCATCACTCCTGAGAATGATTTCATGAGCCACAACTTCAATTCAAAGGTGGGCTTCAATCCATGGAAGAACGTGCATATTGACTTCACAGCCAAGTACACCAACCAGCAGGTCGACAACCAGCCGGCAGCAGGCTACCTGTTCAACCCGTTGACAGGTGTCTATCTGTTCCCGAGAGGTGAGAACTGGGATGGTTACAAAGAGAACTATGAGGTTTGGGATGAATCAAGAGGCGTATCTGTCCAAAACTGGGTCAACAACAAACAAGAACAATTTGGCAATCCATATTGGATATTGAACCGCCAGAAACAAGAGGTTGACCGCAACCGTTACGAATTTGGTGGCAACGTGACTTGGGACATCACTTCTGACTGGAAAGTGCAGGGTCGTTTGAAGTATGAGCGCGCCGACGAGCGTTGGAAACACAACCTCCACGCGTCATCTGTGGCAGACCGTTACCCGATGGGTCGCATGAAAGACAACCGTTACTTCAGCGACCAGCTCTATGGCGACGTGCTTTTGAGCTACAACCACACTTGGGGTGACTACTCGTTGTCAGTAACAGCCGGTTCGAGCTTCACCAAAAACACGACTTCACACGTTGACTTGTGGGCTGAAGGCCAGAAGTTCACTGTGAACAACGGTGTCGTTTCTGGTAATGTCTACTATCCTAACATCTTCACTCCGAACAACTACTACGCAAACATGTCATCATTGAGCGATGGTGATTGGGAGACAGAGAAGAGATTGAACTCCGTGTTCGCCACAGCACAGTTTGGCTTCCGTGAAGGTCTGTTCATCGACGCGTCTGTCCGTAATGACTGGTCGTCAACGTTGGCATTCACTGACAAATGCTCATTTGCTTATCCGTCGGTAGGTGCAAGCTTGTTGCTCGACAAATTTGTTGACATGGGCAGCAATGTCGATTTGTTCAAGGTGAGGGCTTCTTACTCAATGGTAGGTAACGACGTGCCTGTCTACATCACCAACAGACTTTACCGCATTGGCACGCAAGGCACGCTGACTCCTCCGGAAGAGGCACCGTTCAAAACAATGGAACCCGAGCAGACGACATCAATCGAAGCAGGGTTTGATGGTACATTCTTCCAGAACCGCTTTAATGTCAGCTTGACCTACTACAAGACCAACACGAGGAATCAATATTTCGTAGTGTCTTCTCCATTTGAGACTGGATTGCGCAACCGCTATGTCAATGCAGGTAATGTGCAGAACCAAGGCTTTGAGGCAAGTTTGGGTTGGTTCCAACCATTCAATGACGACTTCAGCTGGCAGACTGACGTGAACCTTTCGTTCAATGACAACAAGATAGTAGAGCTTGTTGATGGACTGCCTAACGGTCTTACGCTTTCCGACTTTGGTGGTGCCAAGATTATCCTTAAAGAAGGTGGCGAGTATGGCGACCTCTATGTGCGCCACATGGTGTACGAAGACGGCAAGCCACAAATCACGGCAGACGGCAAGCCAGTCATAAGTGGAGATCCCACGGCTGATGAAGAATTCTATGTAGGCAACATGAACTCCAAATGGAACTTGAGCTGGAACAACACCTTCCGTTACAAGGACTTCACATTGTCATTCTTGATCGACGGTCGCATCGGCGGCAAGGTGCTGTCAATGACTGAAGCAACCATGGACGGCTGGGGTGTCTCTGAACGTACAGGCGAAGCACGAGACAACGGAGGTACAGTTACAGTGGATGGTGTGACATTTGATGCACAAAAGTACTACACTACTGTAGGTAGCACAAGCTACAACACGGCTTACGACAACAGCCAATATGTCTACAATGCAACCAACTTCCGTCTGCGCGAACTGTCGCTCGGCTACACATTCCGCAACCTGCTCGGCACAGGCAACCACCTCACGTTGTCACTCATCGGACGCAACCTTTTCTTCTTCTACAAGGACGCCCCGATGGATCCGGATGTGTCAATAGGTACTGGCAACGGTATGCAAGGCATCGACATTTTCTCGCTGCCCACATCACGTAGCTTCGGACTCAACATTAAACTTAACTTCTAACGATGAGAACCATGAAACGAAATAAATCAAGATTATTCATAATGTCCCTTCCCATCATTGTGGGAGGACTGATGCTCGGCACAGCCTGCACAGACGACTTTGAAACGATCAATACGAGCGGAATCGAAGTCGATCCTGAAGACTTGCCATTCGAGGCGCAATTTGCAGAACCAATGAACTACTGTTATCCGCCGCAGCAAAATATGTTCCAGTTCTGGACAAACCTGACGATGGATATGTACTGCGGTTACTTCATGACCCCAAACGGAGGATTCTCCAACGGGGACATGGGTGAAAACAGAGGACATAGCGGCGGTATGTACGAGAACTACTACCTCCACATATTCAATAACACTCGCCGCATCATTGAGCAATGCGAAGCCAACAACCAGATGGGGTTGGCAGGTGTCATGAGGGTCGTACAAGCCTACGGCACATTGATGACCACAGACGCATACGGTCCTATCGCGTACTCATCTGTGTTCGGGACAAGCCAAAGCACAAGCGAATTCGCTTACGACAGCCAGAAAGACATATTCAAATACATGCTCGATGACCTCAAACAAGCGGTCGAAGAAATCAAGGGCATGACTGAAACTGAGAAGGATGTGCTTGCCTCTGCTGACACTTGGTGCGGTGGCGATACTGAAAAATGGGTGAAAATAGCCAACCAATTCCGTTTGCGCATGGCCCTGCGTCTGACCAAACGCGGCCAAGAAGCCAAGGATATGGGCGTAGACATCAAGCAAATTGCCCAAGAAGCTATTGATGGCGGCATCCTCACCAAAGAAGACGGCGACATTGTAATAGCAAAAGGCCTGGAAAACGAGATGTGGTTGATGTTCAACTGGGGAGACTGCGGATTTGGAGCTGACCTTGTGACAATGATGGTCGGCATGAAAGACCCGCGCCTGCCGCTCTACATGACTAAGAACAGGATTATTTTCAAACCTGGATATGAGGCCATAAAAGACGATGCGGGCAAGGAAACCGGATTCTACAAGAACACTAATGATGAAAATGACACCAAGGAGTACACAAAAGAAGAGGCCACTTTAATCCCTGAAGACACGGATTACTACGGCATAGCTTTCGCAAGCGGACTGCCGGCAAAACCAAACCTTTGGGGAAACTTGTCAAACTGGATCCAAGGCAACAGTGGTTCTAGCTATGCAATGCCACTTCCGATTATGAAATGTGCAGAGGGCTACTTCCTCCGTGCCGAGGCTAAACTGCGTTGGGACATTGGTTCAGAGAGAGTACAAGATTTGTATGAAGAAGGCATACGCACCTCAATGGAAGCAGAGCTCAAGTACCGTGGTTCATACGCAGGGGTAACAGGATACGAAACCGGAGCTGTTGACAACTACATCAACAACGATACGGATGTTCAAATTGACTATGTTGATCCTATTGCAAGCCTCCACCCGGAATTGCTTGTTGAAGGGAACACTGACCCCGACATCAACAATCGTGTAGCTGAAAACGACCTGCCTGTGAAATGGGACGAAGGCGCAACGGATGAAGAGAAGTTGCAACGCATCATTACGCAGAAGTACTTCGCCCTCTTCCCGCTGTCAATAGAGGCATGGGCAGAGCAACGCCGCACGGGCTACCCAATCCTGTTCAAAGGCAGGGTCAACGAGAGCGAAAGGACAAACGATGCTGCAGGTCTCGGCCCTGGTGGCATGGCTGTCAACACTAATGAAGGTGTGCGCCGCGTGATATACAGTTCCACTTGCTACGACACCAACGGTGCTGCGATGAACGATGCCATAAGGATTCTTAATGAAGAGAACACTTCATCAACGATTTCTGGCGACCATGGCGGAACACGCGTTTGGTGGGACAACGCAAATGTTGGAAACTTCGAGAATGACGGCGATTGAGTCATCCTTGATGTGAACAAGAAGAAAGAGGCCTCCAGTTTGGAGACCTCTTTCCTTTTCATATTTAATATAAGGTGCTGCCGGCTCACCGTCAGATGGGAGGTCGGGAGCGGTCAATTCATCCCGCGCGCCTTATAAATCCTTTCCTTTGCAGCATTGATTTCCTGGAACTTCTTCTCCGCCGCTTTGCGCACGTCTTCACCGAGCATCGCCACCTTGTCAGGATGATGCTTCAGAGCCATCTTGCGGTAAGCGGCCTTTACCTCCTCATTCGTAGCCGTAGGGCTGACCTCCAGCACCTTGTAGTCATCATCAAGTGACCCGCCTCCACCGAGGTTGAGCATCGAGTCAACTTCAGCTACCGGGATGCGCATATAGACTGCCACCTCATGCAATGCAGCCACCTCTTCGGAAGCAATGCGCCCGTCGGCCTTTACAATCTCGATGAGAAACTCTATCAACTGGAGACGCGCCTCATATGTCAGATTGTCCGCCATCTGGGCCGCGCACTCGCGGATCGTGTTCCTGAACGCCTCAGGATTTGTCCTGTCCATCTCCTTCCTGCGTTCAAAGAGCCTGCGGATGATCTGTTCACCCTGCACCTCCGCACTTGCGCCGAAATTGTTGCGCAGGAAGCGTCTCATCGTCTCCATCTCGCTGTGCATCACCTTGCCATCCGCCTTCATGATGTAGGAAGCAAGCACCAGCATCGAGAACATGAAGCTGTTGCGCTGTCCTTGCGCCGTGCCGTCACCGGCGGGGATGCCAGGTTCGCCATGCTTGCCATCGTTCAATTTCTCAAAAGCATGACCCAGCGCAAAAGCTGCCAAGCCACCCAACGGACCCATGGTCATAAAGCCAAGGGCACCAGCTATCCACTTTCCTATTCCCATAATGTTGTTTCTTTGATTGTAGTTTTCAAATTGTCGGGCAAATGTACGGCACTTTCCACCTCAGACCAACCGCGCAAACAATCTTTAGCAATCACCAAGCCATCAAGATGCGCTGAGAGGAGACCGTTCACTTGCGCAGCAGGCGGTTCAAGACAGGTATGTCCTTGAGCGGCAAGTCGTGCCTGACCACATAGACGACAAAGACACCCAGCAGCAGCGTCCCCACCCCGGCATCGATCCACAGGTTGTCTGTTGCCGCAAAGACCTTGACGGCATAAAGCACAGCCGCAAGCAGCGTGTAACGGCATATCGAGCGGAGGTCATAACGTATGGGGTACTTCCTTTGCCCCACGAAGTAAGACAACAAAGTGATGACCACATAGCCCGACAACGAAGTCCATGCGCACGCCACATACCCGTACCTGGGGACAAACACCACGTTGAGCACCACCACGATGACAAGCCCGACAAGCGAAAACCACGCCCCCCACCGCGTCTCGTCTATGAGTTTGTACCAGAATGACAGGTTAAAGAATATGCCGACAAACAACTCCGAAGCCATAACAACGGGCACAACGCCAAGGCCTTCCCAATAGTCCGGCGCTATGATGAATTTCAAGAAGTCCATATAACAAACCACCGCAAGGAACGCAAGCAGCCCGAAAATGATGAAATACTTCATCGCATCCGCATAAGTCGCACGACTGTCCTTGTCGCGGCTCTTGCCAAAGACAAAAGGCTCGTAGGCAAAGCGGAATGCCTGCGTGAACATCGCCATGACCATGGCCACCTTGCTCACGGCACCGTATATCCCCAGCTGCGACTCGGCTGCTGCCCGGTCTGAGAAGAGATGTGGGAAAATGATCTTGTCAATCGTGTGATTGAGGATGCCCACCACCCCGAGCGCGAGGATAGGCATCGAGTAACGCATCATCTCACGCCACAACCTCCGGTCAAAGGTGTAACGGAAACCCCTGAGCTCTGGAACAAGGAAAAGCAACTGCACAGACGTGCAAATAAAATTGGCCACAAAGGCATAGCCGACCCCGTAACCCGGATCATAAAACCATCCGACCGTCCACGGCAAATGTTCCGCCAACCACGGGCAAGCGATGAAAAAGAAAAGATTCAAGGCGATGTTGGGGATGATGAACAGCATCTTGACCGCAGCAAACTTGACAGGACGCTTCTTGTAGCGGAGATAAGCAAACGGGATGCTCATGAATGCATCCAGAGCCACCACCACCGCCATCATGCCAATGTACTCAGGATGGTCGCCATAGCCCAATGCCGACGATATGGGAGAAAGGAACGCGAGGCACAACACGATGAACGCGAGCGAAGAAACGCCCACGGAGATCAACGTGGTGCTGTAAGTCACCATCGGCTCCTTGTCCTGCCGGTTGACAAAACGAAAGAAACCAGTCTCCATGCCGTATGTCAGGATGACCAGCAACAGAGCCGTCATGGCATAGACATTGGTGATGACACCATAACCTCCCGACTCCACAGACATCTTCGCCGTGTAGAGCGGCACGAGCAAATAATTCAAAAACTTCCCGACAATGCTGCTCAGCCCGTAGATGGCCGTGTCGCGGGCAAGTGACTTAAGACCTGACATCTCCTATACTGCTTTTATAAGCCTCCCGCCCAAACCGGTCTCGGCAAGTGCGGGAGATGTGCAAACTCTCAACTCTCAAACAACGTCGTCCCACGTCCGAAGAAAGCGCGGCCGAGATGCTTGTAGGCCAGCTCGGTCACTTCGCGTCCACGGGGGGTGCGTTTCATGAAACCTTCCTTAATGAGGAACGGTTCGTAGACTTCCTCCAACGTGTCGGCCTCCTCTCCCAACGCCGTGGCGATGGTCGTCAGCCCCACCGGCCCGCCGCTGAATTTGTCGATGATGGTGCAAAGGATCTTGTTGTCGATCTCGTCGAGCCCGTACTTGTCAATGTTCAACGCTTCGAGGGCATAGAGAGCGATGTCATAGTCTATGTGTCCCTCCCCCTTGACCTGTGCGAAGTCCCTCACGCGGCGCAGCAAGGCATTGGCTATGCGCGGCGTGCCACGACTGCGCGAGGCAATCTCGTCTGCGGCCTCGACCGAGCACTGCACTCCGAGTATTTTCGCCGAGCGCGCAACGATGTTGCTCAAGATGCTGTTGTCGTAGTATTCCAAGTGCATGTTGATGCCAAACCTTGCGCGGAGCGGCGGGCTGAGCCTCCCGCTGCGCGTGGTCGCACCGACGAGGGTGAAAGGGTTCAACTCGATCTGGATGCTCCGCGCCGACGGGCCTTTGTCAATCATTATGTCGATGCGGTAGTCCTCCATCGCCGAGTAGAGGTACTCCTCCACGATGCGCGGCATACGGTGGATCTCGTCGATAAACAGCACATCATTCCTCTCAAGGTTGGTCAGCACGCCCGCCAAGTCCCCGGGTTTGTCGAGCACAGGCCCGCTGGTGACTTTGAATCCCACCCCCAACTCGTTGGCGATGATGTTTGACAACGTGGTCTTGCCCAGTCCCGGAGGCCCGTGCAGCAGCACATGGTCAAGGGCTTCACCGCGCAACTTCGCCGCTTTGACAAAGATGCGCAGGTTGTCAACTATCTTGTCTTGACCACTGAAGTCGTCAAAAGACAACGGGCGCAACGCTTTGTCAAAGTCGCGCTCACGGTCTGACAGCTTGTAGTCGTGTATGTCGAAACTGTTGTCCATCTTCCCAATTTGGATGACAAAGTTAAGCATTTGGGGGTAGTTTTGGCACAAGACACGCACATTTAGGGCGCAAACGCCACATCTGCCCCACCCTGACAGGCGCATGGCAGACGCGCAAGCAAGAGGGTGCGGCATCGCACGCGGCAAGGCAGGAGATGGCGATGAAAACATTGTATGCTACAAGCAAAAACATTTAATGCTATCAACAAAATCATTTAATGGTAACGGTGAAAACATAGAATGCTTTTGGCAGCAACCCCGCACGTCCCCGCCCCCACCTGCTTCCTTCCCCACAGGGCAAGCAGCCGTCAGACGGCAAAGGGGGAGAATCCTGCCGCCTGAGTGGAATAAATCCTTATTTTTGCAGCGTTTTAGCAGACACGCGGCACAATGGCAAGGATCGATGAGGGCAACCGTTTGATGTGGACGAGGGTGCGTTGCGCTGTCGTCTTCTGCATCACCCTCTACGCCTTGGGCTATGTCGGTCGAGGCATCACTGCATGGTCCGCGTCCAATTGTCATGGGCACGTGGC
Source organism: uncultured Bacteroidaceae bacterium (assembly GCA_944321635.1). Taxonomy (GTDB): domain Bacteria; phylum Bacteroidota; class Bacteroidia; order Bacteroidales; family Bacteroidaceae; genus Avibacteroides. Next base: position 15,454 of record CALULY010000013.1, read on the forward strand.
GTGGCATCCGGCATCCATTTGGACCGGGACTGTTGACGCGGCCTGCTGGTTGACGGCCCGGACTGCGGCAACCGCTTGCAACGCAGCCGGTGGCGATTACGCCTGCCACAAGGCCTTGACGCAACGCGGCTTGACACATTGCATCACTGACAATGGCACGGGGGCATCGTTCAGCATCAGCGGCGAATGCACAGGTGCAAGACAGATGCTCGCATTGGTCGCCTCGGTGATGTGCCTGCCCGGCAAGGCGGGACGCAAGTGGTTGCCTGCTCTCATCGGAGCCGCTGCAATAGGGGCTATGAACGTGGCACGCATCGCCATCACCGCCATGTCCAGCCATGGGGATCCAGGCACATTCGGTTTCATCCATGACGCAGCAGTGGGAGTGCCATTCAGCATAGCCGTCTTTGCCGTCATGGTGGCGTGCGTCGAGACACACATTTACAGGTTTATGAGAAAAGGACAAGAGAAACAATGAAAGTCAAGATAGTTTTAGCCTCGCTCATCATTGCCGCCGCCATGCTCGTGACGACGGCGGCACGGGCATCGTCATTTGTGCTGGCGACGGGAGACACCTTGCACCTCGACAAGGTGCGGATGAGCCTGCTGACCTGTGCGCCTGGGGACGAGATCTATGAATTGTTCGGGCACACGGCAATCCGCTATGTGAACGCGGACAACGGCACGGATTTGGTTTTCAACTACGGGATGTTCAGTTTCAACACACCGCATTTCGTCTGGAGGTTCGTCAAGGGCGAGACGGACTACCAGCTCGGCATCACAAACTTTGACTGGTTCTGGCCAGAGTACCACCGTCGCGGCTCGGAGGTCTACGAGCAGGAGCTGAACCTCACCGACGAGCAAAAGCTGTCGCTGCTCCTCGCGTTGGTGGACAACTATGCGCCGGAGAACCGCATCTACCGCTACAACTTCTTCTATGACAACTGCACGACGCGTGCAAGGGACAAAATCGAGGAAGCGGTCGGTGCCGTGGTCGATTACGGCGAGGATTTCAAGCCCACCACTTTCCGCAACATCGTGCATCAATTTGCCAACGGGCACGAGTGGTCGCAACTCGGGATGGACATCTGCATTGGCAGCCAGGCCGATGCGCCGATTGACGCGCGTGAGGCCATGTTCGCGCCGTTCTACTACAAAGACTTCCTCGACAAGGCATTCTACACCGGCAGCACAGGGGCAAGGGTCAAACTTGCCGGTGCGCCTCATGTCATCGTCACGGCAGCCGAGACCGCCCCGCAGCCTTGGATGCCGTCGCCGATGCTGGTCTTTGCCACCCTGTTTGCGTTGACCGCAGCCACCTGCGTCATCGAGTGGCGCATGGGCAGGACACTCTGGGGCATAGACATCATCCTGTTTGGCGCGGCTGGCCTCGGCGGGCTGGTGGTGGCGTTCCTGGTGCTGTTCTCGACACACCCTGCCACGTCGCCAAACTATATGTTGCTGTTCATGCATCCGGCGCACCTGCTGCTCATGCCGTTTTATATATATAAAGAGGTGAAACGACGCAAATCCTACTACCATCTGACAAATGCGGTGGTGATAGTGTTGTTTTTTGCATTTATATTTGTCATTCCACAAGAATTCAACGGTGCGATACTGTTTTTGGCACTATCTTTGCTGCTCCGAAGCGTATGCTACACACTGAGAACAAACTGCAAGAAACCGACCGCCGCCTGAAGCTGCTGCTCATCTCGGCTTTGGCTATGCTCGCCATGACCGAGGGCAAGGCGCAAGGAGGTGACGTGCCGCCACGGCTCGTGTTGAGCATAACGATTGACCAGTTGCGGAGCGACTACCTGGAACGTTTCACGCCTCTGTTCGGGGAAAACGGTTTCAAACGGATGATGAGGGACGGGACGACCTACCGCAACGGCTATCTCGACTTCAACAACCCAGACCTGGCCTCGGCGGTAGCGACCATCAACACGGGGACATCGCCCTCAATCCATGGCATAATAGGCCGTGACTGGTACGACAGGCGGAGCGAGAGCGTCGTCAACTGTGTCGGCGACGACGACTTCCTTGGCAATTACACAAAATCGGGCTTCTCGCCTGAGAAACTCCTCGTCTCGACCCTCGCGGATGAATTGAAAATCTCGACACAGGAGCGTGGTTTAGTCTTCGCCATAGCAGCAGATCCAGAGAGCGCGCTGCTCTCGGCTGGACGCAACGCCGACTGCGCCGTGTGGATAAATGACGACAACGGCAAATGGTGCTCGACCACCTACTACAAAGACCTGCCCTATTGGGTGACACTCTACAACGACTCGCTCTCCATCGACCAGCGAATCGACGGGATGGACTGGTTGCCGCTGCTCGATTGCAGGAACTACACTTACCTCACATCAGAGTGGCAGGACGAGACGTTCAGACACAGTTTCAAGGACTACCGCACACTCAAGTTCAAAAAGTTCATCAAAAGCGGGCTTGTCAACGAGGAGATAGGCAACATGGCCGTGCGGTGCATCGAGAAGAGCCTGGCCGGCAACGATGCTGTGCCTGACATCGTGGCTGTCACACTCTATGCCGGCAACTTTGACGGGAAGAGCACGATAGAGTGCTCGCTTGAAATCCAAGACACCTATGCACGCCTCGACCGCCAGGTAGGACGCATCGTGGACGCAGCTGCCAAGAAAGCGGGAGGAGCAAACAACCTGCTTGTCGTAATCACATCGACCGGCTATGTCGGAAAAGAGAATGCAGACCTGAAAAAATACAAGATCCCGTCCGGGGAGTTCTACATCAACCGCTGTTCCGCGCTGCTCAACATGTTCCTCATGGCAAAGTACGGCGAGGGCAACTATGTGTCCGGCTATGCAGGCAACGAGATATACCTCAACCATCCGTTGCTGAAGGAGCGCAAACTGGACTATGACACCATAACGCGGGACGCCACGGAGTTTTTGTCAACCTTTGACGGGATAGCCAACGCCTACACCGCCAAACACATACTGATCGGCGCGTGGGACCCGGAGATCCAGAGGTGGCGCAACCGATTCAACTACCGGCGGTCGGGGGACATCCTTTACGAACTACTGCCCGGCTGGTCGTCAAGGGACGAAGATTCATACGAATACAGGGTCGAAAGAGCCAACTTCACAGCATCTCCCATCATTTTCTGGGGATGCGGAGTCAAAGGAGAAGCAATCAACACGCCGGTCAACACCGAGATTGTCGCCCCGACAATCGCCTATTACCTGAGGATAAGAGCCCCCAACGCGGCTGCGGCCATACCTGTCACCGATTTAAAACATGGACAGGGACGTTTGTATTAACTATTTACATAACTTTGCAACGGGGTTATCCTTGCAGCAACCAATAAACAACATTACGACAAAATGGGATTTAACGAGATTCTAAAAAAGCTCTTCGGGAACAAATCCACCCGAGACATGAAAGAGATACAGCCTTGGGTTCAAAAAGTAAAGGACGCTTATCCGGAAATAGAGAAACTGTCAAATGACGAACTGCGCGCCAAGACACAGGAATTGCGCAAGTTTGTCAAGGAATCAGCTAAGGAAGAAGAGGAAAAGATAAACGAACTGAAAGCCAAAGTCGAGACCCTCGAACTCGAAGACCGTGAGGAAATCTTCAACCAGATAGACAAACTTGAGAAAGAAGTCCTCGACAAATATGAAAAGGCACTTGATGAGATTCTCCCACAAGCATTCGCAATAGTCAAAAACACCGCCCAACGTTTTGCAAGCAACAATGAAATCGTCGTAACGGCAACCGATTTTGACCGCGAGCTCGCAGCTACCAAAGATTTCGTCAGGATCGACGGCGACAAAGCAATCTACCAGAATCACTGGATGGCGGGCGGCAATGAGATAACGTGGAACATGGTCCACTATGACGTGCAACTCTTTGGCGGCGTCGTCCTGCACAAAGGCAAGATAGCCGAGATGGCGACCGGTGAGGGTAAGACACTCGTGGCGACATTGCCCGTGTTCCTCAACGCATTGACGGGGAACGGCGTGCACGTCGTCACGGTCAATGACTACCTGTCAAAGCGTGACTCCGAGTGGATGGGGCCGCTTTACGAGTTCCACGGGCTGAGTGTTGACTGCATCGACAAACACAAACCCAACTCGGAAGCAAGGCGCAAGGCTTACCTCGCCGACATCACATTCGGCACGAACAACGAATTCGGTTTCGACTACCTGCGTGACAACATGGCGGGCAACCCCCGCGACCTCGTGCAACGCAAGCACAACTATGCAATAGTCGATGAGGTAGACTCAGTGTTGATTGATGACGCCCGTACCCCCTTGATTATCTCAGGTCCAGTCCCAAAGGGCGAGGCGCAAATGTTTGAAGAGTTCAAGCCTATGGTCGAAAACCTCTTCAACACCCAACGGACTTTGGCCACGAAACTCCTCTCGGACGCACGCCGCCTCATCCAGTCAGACAAGAAAGAGGAGCAAGAAGCGGGCTGGCTCTCACTGTTCCGCTCACACAAGGGACTGCCCAAGAACAAAGCTCTTATAAAGTACCTGAGCGAACCGGGCATCAAAGCTGGAATGCTTAAGACCGAAGAGGTCTATATGGAGAACAACAACAAGCGGATGCATGAGGCTACCGATGAACTATACTTCGTGATAGACGAGAAACTCAACACGGTAGACCTAACGGACAAGGGCATCGAGTTCATCTCAAAGTATGCATCCGACCCGTCATTCTTCATCCTGCCGGACATCACCAGCCAACTTGCAGAACTCGAAGGGCAAAAAGACCTCTCAGAAGAGGAGAGATTGAACAAAAAGGACGAACTTCTGGCCGACTACTCCATCAAGTCCGAGCGTGTGCACACCATCAACCAGCTGTTGAAGGCGTACGCAATGTTTGAAAAGGACGACCAATATGTCGTTATCGACGGACAAGTCAAGATTGTGGATGAACAAACCGGCCGTATCATGGAAGGCCGCCGCTACTCGGACGGCTTGCACCAAGCCATAGAAGCAAAAGAAAGTGTCAAGGTTGAGGCAGCCACACAGACATTCGCAACCATCACGCTGCAAAACTACTTCAGGATGTACCACAAACTGTCAGGCATGACAGGTACGGCAGAGACTGAAGCGGGCGAATTCTGGGACATCTACAAGCTCGACGTAGTAGTCATCCCGACAAACAAACCTATCGCGCGCATCGACATGAACGACCGTGTGTACAAGACAAAGCGCGAAAAGTACAAAGCGGTCATTGAAGAAATCGAGAAGATGCACAACTGCGGCCGTCCCGTACTGGTCGGCACGACTTCGGTCGAGATTTCCGAGATGTTGAGCAAGATGCTCCAGATGCGGAAAATAGAGCACAACGTCCTTAATGCAAAACTCCACCAGAAAGAGGCGGAAATAGTCGCCCAAGCCGGTCAGAGCGGCACCGTCACCATTGCAACCAACATGGCAGGACGTGGAACGGACATCAAGCTCAGCCCGGAGGTCAAAGCCGCAGGAGGCCTTGCTATCATCGGCACGGAGCGACATGAGTCACGCCGCGTTGACCGCCAGCTGCGCGGCCGCGCAGGCCGTCAGGGAGACCCTGGCTCGTCAGTGTTTTTCGTCTCACTGGAGGACAACCTCATGCGCCTCTTTTCTTCCGACAGGATAGCGACCATCATGGACAAACTCGGCTTCAAAGAGGGTGAAATGATAGAACACCGGATGATTTCAAACGCCATCGAGAAGGCACAGAAGAAAGTCGAGGAAAACAACTTCGGCATCCGCAAACGCTTGCTTGAATACGATGACGTGATGAACAAGCAACGTGTCGTTATCTACACCAAACGCCGCCACGCCCTCATGGGAGAACGCATCGGAATGGACATAGTGAATATGGTCTGGGAGCGGTGTGCAAACATAGTGGAGAACGGTGATTACGAGACGGCAAGGCTCAACTTCTTCAAAATCATGGCAATGGAGCCACCGTTCACCGAGGAAGAATACCAAAAAGCCAGCAAGGAAGACTTGGCAGAAAAGGCATTCAACGCCGCGATGGACGTATTCAAGCGCAAGACGGAGAGACTTGCAGAGATAGCAAACCCCGTAATCAAGAAAGTCTTTGAGGAACAAGGCGACCGTTATGAGAACATCCTGATCCCTATCACCGACGGCAAGAGGATTTACAACATACAGTGCAACCTCAAGGAGGCGTATGAGACCGAATGCAAATCAGTGGTCAAGGAATTTGAGAAGAGGATACTCCTCCACACAATCGACGAGGCATGGATGGAGAACCTCCGCGAGCTCGACGACTTGAAACATTCGGTGCAGAATGCCAGCTACGAGCAAAAAGACCCATTGCTCATCTACAAGCTCGAGTCGGTGAACCTCTTTGACAGCATGGTCGAGAAGATAAACAACGGCACGATCTCAGTGCTCATGCGCGGGCAAATCCCAGTCCAAGACCCGGGAGATGTCAGACAAGCACCACCCGAGCAACGCCAGCCAAACCGCAACTTGCAGGAAAACAAGCAAGATGTCACGAGCCAGATGAGCCAAGTCGCTGCACGTGACACACGTGAGAACGCCAAGCAAGAGCCCATGAAATCAGAAAAGATAATAGGCCGCAACGACCCGTGCCCCTGCGGTTCTGGCAAGAAGTACAAACACTGCTGCGGGCGCAACCTCTGACCCACGGCAAAACACAGCACTGAGGCCGCCTTCCTTAAACGGGAGGCGGCCTCTTTTTTTAACACACGCAGCAACGAGATGGCATGACAAGGCAACAGTTCCAGACGATTGGGCGGCAACATAAACACATCAAAACGGCTGGAACGCGGGAAAAGTTTGTTTTTAACCTAAAAACATGAAATTTCAACCTGCAAATACACATTTTCAACCTAAAAATATGTAACTTTAGCCTAAAGTCAAACTTCTTGCAGGACGATGGCAGACACACGACCTTGGCACCGCCTGCAACGCTGGACGACAAACGATTGTAGAACAGATAAACACTGAGATTATGGCTTACTACGAGATGCAGGAATCCAACCTGCCAAACGAAGAGGGCAAACGCATCCTTTTCCCGCGAATGAAATTGTCAGGGCAGACAAGCCTTGACGAGTTGGCGCAAAACATAAGCCACGCCGGCACCTTCACACCCGGCGACGTGAAAGGCCTCGTGCAATCGCTCATCGAGGAGATTGCCAGCGCGATGGCCAGCGGGCGTTCTGTCAAAATCGACGGGCTCGGCATCTTCACACCAGCATTGGGGCTGCGCAAGGGAGCAGACCGTGAAACGGCCGGCGACGATGTGGCGCAACGCAACGCCGCAAGCCTCTGCGTCAATGCCATCCGGTTCAAGGCAGACAAAGGGTTTGTCACACGCACCGATGCAGCTTGCCGCCTTGAACGTGCTCCCGAGAAGTTCCGCCAATCATCTGACCGCCACACCACGGAGGAGCGGTTGAAGATGGCGCAAGACTACTTGGAGACACATCCTTTTATGACCATAGACGACTATTGCGCACTGACCGGGCTGCTGCGCTACACCGCCTCACGCGAATTGAGACAGTGGAAAGACGACCCATCAAAGGGCATAACGACGACGGGGCGCGGTACTCACAAGGTGTACGTAAAGAGGTGATTGATGCATGACGGCACGCATCACGGCCGTGATTGCACGTGAGATGAAAAAATGCAATGTCCCCCAGGCAACGCCGACGCGCGATGCCTGGGGGACATCTGGTGACAAAGCCTATTGCTCCAGGCTCTTCCATGCCTCGGGCAGACAATCTGCCATGTCGAGGGCGGTCATTCCGATTTCGCCTTTTGACGCTGCGGCTATGTCCCCCGCAAGACTGTGGGCGTAAGTGCCGAGCAAGGCGGCATCACGTGGAGTGTAATGCTGGGCGAGCAACGCCGTCAAGACCCCTGTCAACACATCACCGCTGCCACCGGTTGCCATGCCAGGGTTGCCAATGGTGTTTATGTAGACCTGACCTTGCGGGGTTACGACCGACGTGAACGAACTTTTCAGGACGATGTACAGGTTGAGCCCCTCGGCCAGTGCGATTGCTTTCATCATCCTCTCGTATGGGTCTTTGCTCTTGCCTGCGATGCGGTCAAACTCTTTGATGTGCGGAGTGAGTATCGAGTCAGCCGGTATGCGCTTGAGCAACTGTTTGTCCTGCGCTATGGCATTGAGCGCGTCGGCATCGATGACCATGGGCTGCGTGGCAGATGTCAGCACTTGCCTTATGCCTTCGGCTGTCAATTCGTCCTGACCCAAGCCCGGTCCGATGCCTATGGTGTCAAAGTCCTGCACGGCACAGGCGGGGGAAGTGAAGATGTGCTCGTGATAATCGGCGCAGGCCATAGCCTCTGGCACAACCGTTTGCAGGATGCCGACGCAGGCATTAGGCACATGCAGCTTGAGCAATCCCACTCCGCTGCGCAGGCATCCCTTTGCCGCGAGTGCCGCCGCGCCGCTCATGCCATAAGAGCCAGCTATCAAAAGGGCGCGTCCATAGTCCCCTTTGTGTGTGTGGCGCTTCCTTTTCTTCAATAGGCACGCCACTTCTTCGCGTTCCAAAGTCTGAAATTGAGTGTCGCAAGCGTCGATTGCCTCGGTGGAAAGCCCTATGTCCACCGTTTGCACCTCACCCGTGTAGCAGCCAAACTCCTGGAAAAACAGCGCGAGCTTTGGCATTTGCACCGTGAATGTGCGGTCGGCCTTGACGACACATTGCAGGTTGTTGAACGAATTGTCCTCGCACATCAGCCCCGATGGGATGTCTATCGAGAATGTTTGCGCCGTGCAACTGTTGATGAATGCCACCATGTTGGCGAACCCACCGCTCAACGGTTTGCTCAGCCCTGTGCCGAAGAGGCCGTCGATTATCATGTCATCTGCATTTATCTTAGGCACATCAAATGTCTTGGTCACTTCAACGAAGTCAAATCCTTCGGTGGCATCAGCCTCGGCCTTGGCCTTCTCGCAGTCTTCGGAGAGTTTCCCTGTCGTGTTGAACAGGAACAAACACACCTTGCGCCCCGTGTTGTGCAGGTCGAGTGCGGTCAGGATGGCATCGCCACCGTTGTTGCCTGGTCCTGCGAACACATGGAAACACCCGCCGGTGTCATACTTCAGAATCTCTTTGGTGATTGCACCGGCCGTACGCTTCATAAGGTCGAATGACGTGATGCCCTCTTCCTCGACGGTGCGTGCGTCGATGCCCTTGATGTCTTTTGCTGAAACTATCTTCATCGTGCCTTGTCGTTTGTTGGTCATTGCATTGGCGGGTTGCCACCGTTAAGGTATTCCTCCGAGAGCTCCTTGATCTTGAACAGCTGGTCGGCGGTGGTCTCAAATGTACGGTTCTGCTTGTCGCGCACTATCTCTGAAAGCAACGCCACGGTCTTGGCGACGTCGGGCACGAATGTCCCGCTGTCGAGCCTGAGAGACTTGGGCAAATCCTTGTCCTTGAACCAGTCTATCAATTCCTTTATCTCTTCCTCCGAGTACTTGAAATCCTCCCTCGGGTCTTTTTGTCCTTTGCCTGCCTGTGCCATGGTGGTAAATGTTATGTGAAAGTCACTTCATGAAGACGAAATAGACCGCCAGCACCAGGCAAATGAATGCCGCCACGTGGTTCCATGCCAGCGATATGTTGTGGAAAAGCATCGAGGCGATGACCGTGAAGATGGTGAGCGACACCACTTCTTGTATGACCTTGAGCTGGATTAGCGTGAACGGTCCGCCGTTGCCCGTGAAACCTATGCGGTTGGCAGGCACTTGGGCACAGTACTCAAAGAACGCCATTCCCCACGACAACGCTATTACTGCCATCAGGGGAAGCCGCTCGAAACCTTTGATGCCTTGCAACTTCAGATGCCCGTACCACGCCAGTGTCATGAAGACATTGGAGACGATGAGGAGAGCGATGGTGTATATACCTTTCATTACGTATGATGTTTTATGATTTTCGGCGGCAGCATTTCCGTCTGGACATTGGTCATGCTGCCCCAGATGTTGTGGCGCATCTCGGGGTTGAGTGCCTCCATCTCCTTGAGCAGGTGCTTTATCGCCGTGCGGTTGGACTGGTGCTCGTAGGGGCAAGCCTTGACCTGGCCCTTGTAACCGCGCAATGCCGCCATCTCCTGCAAGCGGGATTCCGGGACAAGGCACAGGGGGCGGATGACGGCGAGGTCAAACTTGCGCATACGCAGCATCGGGGGCATAGTGCTGAACGCCCCTTGGAACATCATGTTCATGTACAACGTCTCAATCACGTCGTCCTGATGATGGCCGAGCGCAATCTTGTTGCAACCGCGCTGCTGTGCAATGGTGAAGAGGGCTTTGCGCCTGTTCCACGAGCAAAGGAAGCATGGCGACTTGCGCGTGTCGGTAGACATCTCGTAACTGGTCTCGACCGTGACAAACTCTACACCGAGGCTGTCACACACCGACTTCAGATATTCCATGTCGCTGCGATAACCGATGTTGGTCACAGCCACGTGCGCCGCCTCGACCGTGAACGAAGGCCGCCTGATGCGAGACCGCCTGGCAAGCAGCTCAAGCAGGGACAAAGAATCCTTGCCGCCGGACAACCCGATGAGTATCTTGTCACCATCCTCGATGAGACGATAGGAGAAGATGGCCTTGTCCATCAATGCCACCACGTCGGCTATTTCACGATTTTCCTTCTTGAGCCTTGACATCTGCCATTTTTATGCCGGCAAAAGTACGCCAAAATAGCCTAACATCCGCAACGCCACCCGTTAAAACCTGCCCGCCCCCACTTCCGCACGACGACAACGGGCAGATGCTTTCATCCTTAAGCACCTGCCCGCCATCGGCCAGAGGGATTGCCCGTCCAGGCATCACCGCGCCACGGCCTCAATCGTAAGTGAATGTGTTAAGCCCGGTCAACGGGAAACCATAGACATTGCACGTGCGGAACTGCAACAACACAAAACCATAGAGCCCCGCCGCCCGGGCCTGCTCGCCGGGGACACCGACCTTGAGAGTGCGGCTATCGACCCACTCGGTCCGGGGCTGGGGCTGCACGCCGGCAGTCTCATCGACACGCAGCATGAGGCCGTCGCTCCCGGTGTACATATCCTCCGTGAAGCGGATGGTGAACGCCACAGTGTCGCCATCCAACTCCAGCTTGCTACCAGGAGTCGGGATGACCTCGGCTATGCGCGGCTTGATGCCTTCGTATTCATCCACCACCGTCCCGAAATCGGCCGCAGCCTCATCCATGTCACGGCAAATGGCTGGGACGAAATCCCCGAAAACCTTGCCCGGCTCCGCCCTGCGCAAGCTGTCAAGCAACTCCCACGAGCGGCGCATCCACACGAAGCCCGACTGCATCTCACTGCCTACCTGCATCTCGGCCGTCTGCCCCAGTCCGGGATGGTCGGCATAGTAGCAGGCCGTGCACAGCCTCGTGAGCACCTCGCTCGGGATGCTCACCGTCCCGACGCCCGTCCTTGCGAATGTCAGCATCGAGTAACAATAGAATGTCTCCATGGTCTTGGCATCAAACAGCCCAGCATATTCCTCCAGCAGCGGCTCCGTGAAACAGTGCAGCACCTCATGCGTCGCCACGCTGGCCGCACCGGGAGAGAAGACCGGAGCGTCCATAGTCCCGTGCATCGACGCGACCACCACGCCCCTCCTCCTGGCAGGAGCATCGTTGCGCGCGCCATAGTTGCTCGCCCCGTTGCAAGGCGAAAGGAAAACATTCATTTGCGGGAACTCCGCGCCAAAGAACTTCTCGTACCAATCAACGTCCATCTGCGACTCGACAAGCGGCATGAACGCCTCGACCACCTTGTCGTAGAACGGCTTGTGCCGGGTGAAGAACTCACCGAAGCGGCTCTCGCGGTAGAAACTGTCAAGCAACTCGACATAGTTGCCGCACGACTCCGCCGTCCAACGCTTGTCGCAAGCCACAACGTCGTCAGGAGTGCAGCCCTCGACGAAGCCTATCCCGTCGCCCGTCCTGCAAACAAACGTCGCCACGGCCGGGATGGCATCATAGCCGATCATCTGCGTCCGACGCAGCTCCTTGCAATAGCCGATCAGCGGATGCCGCCTGAAGTCGGCAAAACTCGCGTCGATGTCATTTGCATAGTCGCGGATGGAGCACGTGTTGTACTCATCCGCACCGGCCAGCCTCCAGACGACGCTCGACAACTCATTGACCTCATCGACCGTCACATTCACCACCTGCGCCCTGGCGCACGACACCACGATGACGACGGCGGCAAGTGTTAGCAATCTCTTCATAATACCAGGATTTAAACGTCAGACATATCCCCGTGCCCGCGCATCCACCAATGCGGCGGGCAGGCGAGGCGCACATTTCCAGTATCGACCCGCCCGGATTGCACAAAGTTAACTTTCACAGGCACAGATGCAAGCAATCATCACTTTTTCCCATTGATGGATAAGAATGCCCACGCCCGTCCCCGCGCTGACGGGCATTGTCGTCCCTGAATGCATCGGATGTAACAGAGGCGCAAAATGCCGCGTCACTACATCTGCGTGCAGCTGTCAGAGATGACAGGCCTGGAGGCAAAAGCGACAGTGTCAGGCATAAAATCCCCCGTCCGCCAGGAAAACTTCCATCAGGTCAGGCATAAAGTTCCAAAGGGTCGGACATAAAGTAAAAACAAAAGTTCTGTTTATATATTCAGAACTTTTGTTTATATAAACAGAACTTTTGAATATATAAACAAAACTTCTGAATATACTTTATGTCAGGAGGCAATGAACTTTATGCCAGGAGACAATGGACTTTATGCCCGACCTGATGGAAGTTTTCCCGGCGGGCAGTTGAGGTTCAGGATAGGATTCACAAGGTTGATGCTTCGCGCCGGCGCGGCGGATGCCGTGCGTCCCCATGCGGGATGCCGCCCGTCTCACTGCAAGCTCACGTCGTGCACATCGACGAGTTTGTTGACTATGGCATAGATGGTGAGGCCTGCGGGCGAATGTATCTGGAGTTTCCTGGAGATGTTGCGCCTGTGGGTGACGACGGTGTGGATTGAGATGAAGAGCTTGTCGGCTATCTCCTTGTTGGTCATCCCCTTGACGATGCAGGTGACAATCTCCCTCTCGCGCTGGCTGAGGCTGTCCTGCCCGGGTTGCGCCTCGTCTTTGCCGCCGTCAGTCAGGGCGGTGAGCTTTGAGATGATGGACTCCATGTCCTCTGTGATGGAGATCTCGGCATCATAGTCCTTGAGCAAGTCGGGTGCTATCACCGAGTAGAGGAGGGCGACAAACTTGGTGTCGGGGCATTCGGCCTTGTGCCTTGCCACGTCAAACCAGCCCTCGAAGATGGGATTGACGACCACTATGTCGGGAGTGTGCAGCGAGAGGTAGTTGGACAAGCCCTCCGCCGAGTCGATCTCGACGGTGTGGATGCCGTTGCCGGGCACATGTTTTATCACGTGCGTCACACCGCTGCGGACGATTGCAGAGGTGTCAACGACGGCTATGTGCGTGCAATTGTCATCTTTCATCGCAAACCTCCTTTTCGAGTCCCGCGATGGCGGGGATGAAGAGGTAGTCCTCTATCTTGGTGTGCAGTGCCAGGTCGGCCTCGCAGTTGTATATGTCGTAGAGCACGTCGTTCATCAGCTCCGCGTCGCGGCTTTGCGGGTAGTACTTGATTATGATGTTCTTCAGCTCGGTCAGTTTGAGTTCGGCGCGGTCGTGGTGCTTGGCGAACACGCCTATGCTGAAGTCCTTGTCACGCACGCCGTCCCCGGAGAGCAATGATGCGACGTAGGTGAACACGTGCCTGTCCTCGTAGTCCATGTGGTCGCGGACTTCGCGCACATACTCGTCGTAGTACTTGATGACGGCCGCCGACAACGCCTCGTCGTCTTGCCCGGCAAGGGCGCGGACGAGCTTTTGCCGCATAGCTGGCAGTTTGAAGCCGAGGAAGTAGTCATGCGCCCGGCGGAGGTAGTCCATCAGGGCTTGGACCGATATGCTCGCGTCCAACTCGATGCTGTCCCTCTCCTCAGCGATGAAATTGACCACGGTCAGGAACGTCGGGCAATCGATGCCGTTGCGTGAACACACCTCGCCTATGGTCGCGTCGCCAAACCCGAGGGGCAGCCCGAAGCGGCTCATCACCGTGAGCAACGAGTAGTTGTCACCGATGAGCGCGCTCATCTTGTCGCCAGGCGAGTATCTGTGCTGGTTTTTCATGCTTGATGTTGTTTCGCGCAAAGGTAGCAATGTGTCAAACCTCTGTGCAATAGCAACAAGTAGGTATTTTGCCGTCGGCAAAATCAAGAAAGCACGCCGCCCAAAGGTCAAATGGTAGCAAAAAACATATCTTTGCAAGCACCAGACAATTGCAATGGACAACGAAGAATTGACAAGACTGAGGAGACTCTACAAAGCGGACATCGACGAGGCCTGCCGTGTGATGAACGATGGAGGGGTGATACTCTACCCCACCGACACCATCTGGGGCATCGGCTGCGACGCTACCAACGAGGAGGCGGTGCGCAAGGTCTACGACATCAAGCAGCGTGAGGACAGCAAAGCCCTCATCGTGCTCGTGGACAGCACTGCCAAAGTCAACGCCCATGTCGATGCCATGCCGGACGTGGCATGGGACTTGATCGAGATGGCGACCGCCCCGATGACCATCATCTACGACCACGGGCGCGGCCTGGCTCCCAACTTGCTGGCGGAGGACGGCAGCGTGGGCATCAGGGTGACGGGCGAAGCGTTCTCCCACGACCTGTGTTTCCGCTTCAAGCGTCCCATAGTCTCGACATCGGCAAACATCAGCGGGCATCCATCGCCCGCCAATTTCGGGGAGATAGACGAGGAGATCAAGGCCAAAGTTGACTACATCGTCAAGTACCGGCAGGAGGACACGGGCAAATCCAAGCCGTCAAACATCATCAAACTCGGCGCAGGGGGCGAAGTCAGGATAATCAGATGACGTGCAGGATGAGATCTGACGAGGCGAGGCAGCGCACGAAGTATGTCGTTTCGGACTTCGTGGCGGCCAACGTGGCCTGGTTGATTGTCAACCTTGCCCGCTACCACGCCTTAGGCCGTCACTCCTTTGACACGCTCGGGTCCTATCTGGCAAGCGGCGAGGTGGTGCTGGGGCAGGTGCTGGTCCCGTTGTTTTGGCTCATCACCTATTATTATGCAGGCTACTACAACCAGACTGCGCTCAAGTCCCGCCTGGTGGTACTCAAATCGACAATCGCCTCGGTGTTCTATGGCTCGGTGATTATCTTCTTCGCTGTCGTCATCAATGACCTGCCGAGGCACTACCTGAGCTACTACAAGCTCGCGGCTATCCTGGTGGTAGTCCAATTCACATTGACCTATCTGCCCCGTGCAGTCACCACCTCCATACAGGCCGGCAAGCTGCATGACCGCCGCAAAGGCTACGCGACAATCATACTTGGCTGTGGCAGCAATGCGAGCAGGGTCCAAGAGGGACTTGACTCGATGAGGATTTCCATGGGATTTGACATACGGGGGTTCATCGACATGGGCGATTGCGTGCCAGCGGTGGACGGCGGACGCATCTTGGGACGGCAACAGGACTTGGCGCGGATCATCGAGTCACTCGGCATCGACAGGCTGATCCTCGCACCAGAGAGGCTGGGTGCGGCGGACATAGCGTCCTACCTGAGCCATGTCTACAAGTACAACCTGCCGACAAGCCTTGCAGCAGACAACGAATATGTCGTGACGCATAACATCAAAATGAGCACGATATACGCCTATCCGCTCGTTGACATCAACAAGGACAACATGCCCGATGGGCAGAAAAACATAAAACAGTCGCTCGACTTCATCGCCTCGGCGGTGACGTTGCTGCTGTTGTCCCCGTTGTTCGCATTCCTTGCCGTGAGGGTCAGACTGGATTCGCACGGTCCAATCTTCTACAAGCAGGAGAGGCTCGGGAAGAACGGCCGCCCGTTCACGATCTATAAGTTCAGGACAATGTACACCGGCTCCGAACACGACGGTCCGCGCCTCACCGCCAACGACGACGGACGCATAACACCATTCGGAAAGACCATGCGCAAGTACAGGCTGGACGAGCTGCCCCAGTTCTGGAATGTCCTGAAGGGGGACATGTCAATCGTCGGTCCAAGGCCAGAGAGACGCTACTTCGCCGAGCAAATCATGGCGGCCGCCCCCTATTACTGCCAGGTCTACACGGTCAAGCCCGGGATTACCTCGTGGGGAATGGTCAAGTACGGCTATGCCAACGACCTGGGACAAATGGTCGAGAGGTTGCAGTTTGACATCATCTACCTCGACAACCGCAGCCTTCTGGTAGACATGAAAATCTTGATTTATACGGTAAAAACTATCATAACAGGGAAAGGTATCTGACCGATGTTGAAACAAAAATTCCAGAACGCCTACCACGACCTGCTGCGGTGGAGGGAGAACCACATCAGCGAGCGGAGCTTCATCCTGATTTTGAGCTTCCTTGTCGGCATATTCACCGCATTTGCGGGGCTGTTGCTCAAGTGGCTGATACATCTCATACAGTGGCTTTTGACCAACCACTTCGCAAGCGACGAGGCGAATGTCCTCTACCTGCTCTATCCGGTAATAGGCATTTTCCTGACGGGTCTCTTTGTCCGCAAGGTTGTCAAGGATGACATCAGCCACGGAGTCACCAAGATCCTTTATGCAATATCCATGCGAAAGAGCCGCATCAAACCGCACAACACCTGGTCATCCGTTGCGGCGAGCAGCATAACAATAGGCTTCGGCGGCTCCGTCGGGGCGGAAGCTCCCATCGTGCTCACCGGGTCGGCGATAGGGTCAAACCTCGGCAGCTTCTTCAAGATGGAACACAAGACGCTGATGCTCCTTGTGGGTTGCGGCGCGGCGGGGGCGATAGCCGGCATATTCAAAGCACCTATCGCCGGGCTGGTCTTCACGCTTGAGGTGCTGATGATAGACCTCACGATGGCATCGTTGCTGCCCCTGATGATTTCATGCGTGACGGCGGCAGCCATCACCTATATGTTCACGGGCATTGAGGCGATGTTCAACTTCCACCAGGACTACCAATTCGAGTTTGCCCGCGTGCCTTTCGTCATCCTGCTTGGGATAGTCTGCGGGCTTGTGTCGCTCTATTTCACCCGTGCGATGAACTTTTGCGAGAACATCTTCAGACGCTACAAGAACCCATACACGAAGTTGCTCATCGGGGGTGCGACGCTCAGCGTGCTGATATTCCTTTTCCCGCCCCTCTACGGCGAGGGCTATGACACCATCAACCTGCTGCTTGACGGCAAAGGCTATGGCGACTGGAGCATGACGATGAACAATTCGCTGTTCTACGGCCATCCCGACACGTTCATCCTCTACTTGGTCTTGATCATGTTGATGAAGGTTTTCGCCTCCAGCGCTACTAACGGCGGCGGGGGATGCGGTGGAATATTCGCTCCCAGCCTGTTCCTCGGATGCCTGACAGGCTTTGTCTTTTCCAACGTCATCAACCATTTCGGGTGGACGACCTTTTTGCCGGAGAAGAATTTCGCCTTGTTCGGCATGGCAGGGTTGATGTCCGGCATCATGCACGCGCCGCTTACCGGCATATTCCTCATAGCGGAACTGACTGGAGGCTACGAGATGTTCTTCCCCTTGATGGTGGTCTCCGTGAGTGCCTACCTGACGATAATGCTCTTTGAACCGCACAGCATCTATGCCATGCGCCTTGCCAAAAAAGGCGAGCTGCTGACCCACAACAAAGACCAGTCGGTGCTGCGCCTGTTGTCAACAGCGTCGGTCATCGAGACAGACTTTGACGAAGTGCGGCCGGACATGGATCTGGGCGATGTCGTCAAGACAATCTCCAAGTCGCGCCGCAACCTTTTCCCGGTGGTCAATGCCAATGGCGAACTGGAGGGCATAGTCTTGCTCGACGACATCAGGAACATCATGTTCCGCCCGGAGCTGTACCATCGGTTCCGTGTGAGCAAATTCATGACATCCCCGCCGGCAAGGCTCAGCACCAATCAGACCATGGAGGAGGTGATGAAAGTGTTTGATGACACAAAGGCGTGGAATCTGCCCGTGATTGACGAGAACGGCAAGTACAAAGGTTTTGTGTCGAAGTCAAAGATATTCAACTCCTACCGCGACATCCTCGTAAAATTCTCATCAGAGTGAACAATATAATATGGATAAGAAAGACTTGAAAATAGTGTTCATGGGGACACCCGAGTTTGCAGCCACAAGTCTCCGCGCCCTCGTCGAGGGAGGCTACGACATCGTTGGCGTAGTGACGATGCCCGACAAACCTGCCGGCAGGGGACACAAGTTGCAAGCGTCGCCGGTCAAACAATATGCCTTGGAGCAAGGGCTGCCAGTCATGCAGCCCGAGAAGTTGAAAGACCCCGCCTTTGTCTCAGCACTCCGCTCGCTCAAAGCCGACTTGCAGATAGTCGTGGCGTTCCGAATGTTGCCAGAGGTCGTCTGGTCGATGCCTCCGCGAGGCACATTCAACTTGCACGCGTCGTTGTTGCCGCAGTACCGTGGCGCAGCACCAATCAACTGGGCAATCATAAACGGCGAGACCCGGACAGGCATAACAACATTCTTCCTCAAGCATGAAATCGACACGGGTGAAATCATCGACCAGGTGGAAACGCCCATCCTCGACACCGACAACTTTGAGACAGTCTATGACCGCCTCGCCGAGCTCGGCGCGCGTCTCGTGACCAAGACGGTCGATGCCATCATCGACGGCACGGTCAAGACAGTGCCGCAAGACGAGATTGCCCCCGGGACCGAGCTGCTGCCCGCGCCCAAAATCTTCAAGGAGACCTGCCGCATCGACTGGACGATGCCTGCCAAGAGGATACACGACCTGGTGCGCGGCCTCTCTCCGTCGCCTGCCGCATGGACGGAGCTGCACGAGGAGGGCAAAGACCCGGTGCAAGTCAAGGTGGCACAGACGACGTTTGAACTTTCGGAGCACGGCCTGCCCTGCGGGACGATAGTGACCGACAACAAACATCATCTCAAGGTCGCCGCCGCTGACGGCTATGTCGAGCTGCTCACCATCCAATTCCCCGGCAAAAAACGCATGAAGGCAGAGGAAGTCCTGTGCGGGCACAAATTTGACAGCCAGGCACGCTTTGTCTGACGCCAGGCGGGGCGTTGGCGCTCCTGCTAAACCTTCCCAATAAAAAGGTCAGACCCTATCCCCAAAAAGGTCAGACCTTTCCTGCAAAATCATGCAATGTCTTTGCCGATAACATACGATGTCTTTCGCCGGAACACGGGATGCTATTGACGTTGGCACATTGCCTGGCAGCAACCGCGCCGCACCACCTCTTTGCCGTGCACGCATCCCGGCCGCCGCACAGACGGAGCTGAGGCGTTTGAGGACGGTCGCAAGCAGCCGAAAAAGGAGGTTATTAGTCGGAATGTCAGGAAGTTTTGCCTGAATGTTATATCTTTGCGTCGAATTTTATAAGATATAGATGAAGACATTTGAAGAATTAGGCGTCTCCGCCGACCTGCTCAGAGCCATCAAGGAACTGGGCTACGAATCGCCAATGCCGGTGCAAGAAGCCGTCATCCCCTACCTTTTGAACGACGAGTCAAGCGATGTCGTCGCCCTGGCCCAGACGGGAACGGGCAAAACAGCGTCATTCGGCCTCCCGCTCATCCAGAAAATCGACCTCAGCCTCCGCAAGCCGCAGGCGTTGATACTCAGCCCCACGAGGGAACTGTGCCTGCAAATCGCCAACGACCTGAAAGACTATTCCAAATACATCCCCGACCTGAGCGTGCTGCCCATGTACGGCGGCACGTCCATCGAGAACCAAATCCGCAACTTCAAGCGCGGCGTGCACATCATCGTCGCCACCCCGGGTCGCCTCATCGACTTGATGGAGCGCAAAGTGGTCAACCTTGAGACCGTCAAAAAGGTGGTCATGGACGAGGCAGACGAGATGCTCGACATGGGATTCACCGACAGCATCAACACCATCCTTGAACGTGTCCCCGAGGACAGGACGACACTGATGTTCTCGGCAACGATGTCCCCGGCCATATCCAAGATTGCAAAAAACTACCTCCACGATGCCCGCGAGATAGTCATCGGCACGAAAAACGAGGGAGCAAAGAGCGTCAACCACGTTTACTACATGGTCCACGCCAAAGACAAATACCTTGCCCTCAAACGCATCGCCGACTTCTACCCCGACATCTACGCCATAGTCTTCTGCCGCACCCGTGCCGAGACGCAGGATGTCGCCGACAAACTCATCGGTGACGGCTACAGTGCCGACGCCCTCCACGGGGATTTGTCACAGGCACAACGCGACTTTGTGATGGGAAAGTTCCGTCAACGCCGCCTGCAAATCCTTGTGGCGACCGACGTGGCGGCACGCGGCCTGGACGTGGATGACTTGACGCACGTCATCAACTACGGCCTGCCCGACGACATCGAATCCTATACCCACCGTAGCGGCCGCACCGGACGCGCCGGCAAGACGGGCACATCGATCTCGATCATCAACCTCCGCGAGAAAGGCAAGATGCGCGCCATCGAGAAAGTCATAGGCAAACAATTCGTCGCAGGCACTATCCCGACCGGCAAGGAGATATGCGAGAAGCAGCTCCTCAAAGTGATGGACGAGATAGAAAAAGTGCAAGTCAACGAAGAGGAGATTGCAACCTACCTGCCCGAGATATACCGCAAGCTCGACTGGCTTGACAAAGAGGACCTCATCAAGCGTGTCGTGTCGCTGGAGTTCAACCATTTCCTCGAATACTACAGCAACGCCCGCGAGATAGCCATCCCCGACCAAGGCAAATCATCGCGCAAGGACAAGGGCGGCGACGCGGCCGGCGGCCGTGGCAAACGGGGCGGCGAGCGGTCGCGCGAGGCCGAACCGGGCTATTCCCGCCTGTTCGTCAACCTCGGCAAGAAGGATGGCATGACCCCGTCCATGGTGATAGATATGCTCAATCAGAACGTAGACCGCCGCGTGGACGTGGGCCGCATCGACCTCATGCAGACATTCTCGTTCTTTGAAGTCAAGGAAAGGGACGCTGCCGCTGTTGTCCGCTCGCTCGAAGGGCTGACCTACAACGGACGCCCCGTCAACGTGGAGCTGGCAAGCACCGACGAGACGGGACGCGGCGACAAAGGCGGACGCTCCAAAGGCTCTGCGCCAGCCCGCCGAGGCGGCAAGAAACAGCGCGAGGAGGAGGACTTCCGCAAATTCTTTGACGACGACACCCCGTTTGACGACGGAGGCGCATGGTACAAGAAACGCAAGAAACGCCGCCGCTGACCTGCATCGCGGTTGGATAGGCTTAAAGGCACGGGAACGACATCCCGTGCCTTTTTTCGTCCATGACGGATGATGCACGCCAAGCACAAGGCCTTGGCGCATCGGCACGGCGCATCAATCCACCAGCACGCCGGGAAAAGTCCATCTGGGTCGGGCATAAAGTCTATTGTCTCCTGGCATAAAGATCATTGCCTCCTGACATAAAGTATATTCAGAAGTTTTGTTTATATATTCAAAAGTTCTGTTTATATAAACAAAAGTTCTGAATATATAAACAGAACTTTTGTTTTTACTTTATGTACGGGGGAAATGAACTTTTCCCGCCGGGACATAGAAGTTTATGCCCGACCTAAGCGGATTTTACGCCCGGCGGCATCGCTTTTTCCTCTTGTCCTACTCATGCAAATGGCGGCGCACCTGATGCGGAGATGCTCGGTGCGCCCTCCATCATGTCCCATGCAACCCAGCCGGCACACAGCCCTGCGCGGCAAAACGGCAGGACAACCGGCTTCGCCCCCTGCACGTCCCCGCCGCCACCAGCGGTGGGACGGTGATGTCCAGGCGGCGCGCGGGGCGGCTGCGAGGCAGGTATTTATAGTGGGAAAGGTTGCAGGATTTAGAATAAAAGTACATACATTTGTGAAACTTTACTAAAAACGAAAAGATATATGCCAACAATCAACATCAAGGCTGCCGCCATCGGACGGATGGGGCTGTGCGCGGCGGCACTCGCATTCGCCATGGCGGCCAAGGGGCAAGACATCGTGACCGACACGCTGGGGACGGATGCGGCGGACGTGCGGACGGAGATGCCTGCGGTGCTGCCCACACAAGCGGAAAGCGCGGATACTGTCACGCAAGGGAAGGACAGGGGCGACGATGAGGTGTGGAAGAAGCGGAGGAAGTACTTCAACCTCGGCTACCACACGGGCAGCCTCAAACCGGCCGGCCACGACGGTTACGAGTGCGGGAGCGAGATGGGCTTCGGCTTGGACGTAGGGCGCACGTGGTATCTTCACAAGCGGCCCATCGCGGGTCTGATGAAAGTGGGGCTGGACGCGACGTTCCTGAGCGTGAGCTATGACAAGCTGGATGAGGTCGATTATCCCGACAACCTGTTTGGCATCGTCATGGACGGCGGGGACGGCATGATGGACGAACTGGACGAGATGGTAGAGATAGGCAATCACCGCATCGACGTCGGGGTGCACGTCGGCCCGTCGTTGACAATCAACCCAGTGTCGAGGTTGATGCTGAGGGCTTACTTCCACTACTGCCCGACCTACTCGATGCTGCTCATTGACGAGGAGTTTTGCGGCAACTATGCCTCGCTGTTCACCTACGGGCTCTCGGTGTCCTACGGGGTGATTGGCGTGGGTGTGGAGCACCGTTTCGGCAGCGGTAACTACGAATGCAACGCCTACTTGCCAATCTCCGACTTCAACGACAAGACGAAGCTGAAGACTTCGGCGGTCAACTTTTACATCAGTTTCAAATTATAATAAGGAGGAAGCGACATGAAAAACATCACTCTACTGACCACGGCGGCATGGATGGCGGCTGCCATCGGTCTCTGCACGCTGTCGTCGTGCGAAAAGGATGAGGACATCCCGGCGGTGGACAACAGCGGCACAGGCAATGTCAACCCGGCAAACGTCATCGTGGCTGACCCGTATGTGAAAGCAAACTACGAGAACTGGCTGGACTGCGAATACGTTTTAAACGAGCAAGGGCTGCTGAGCGAGGTGTGGGACGTTGATGTATACACGGACAACGAGGGTGTCACCCATGAGGAGAGAAGCCTCAGCCTGCGATACGAGTATGGCAACGGGACAGCGACCTTATATGTGGAAGAGCCGCCCTACGACGGGACAGTCTACACCGTGTGCCAGTACCAGATCGGTGCTAACGGCTTCGCCAATTCGGCGATCATGACCCATATGGCATCCGGCGACAGGTATTTCAGCAAGTTTTATTACGACAGCGAGGGGCATCTCATCAAGATCAACGACGGGGGTGACGAGTGCGTGCTCCGTTACGAGAACGGCAACCTCGCGTCCTACACCGACTATGCCGACGGCGAGGAGGAAGTGACTTTCAAGTACGGAGAAGAGAACAGGCTGAAGTATATGCCTTATCACTACGGACCGTCATCTTTTGAATCATCCTACCGCGAGGTGTGGTGGGCTTATTTGGCCGGGATAATGGGCAGACCGTCCAAGGACCTGGCAAGCGAAGCCTATATCGACTATCATGGCAAGTACACCAATGTGACGGAGACGGCAAACTATTACTATGACTACCGCACAGGCCTGCTTGAGAGTGTCACTTGGAATGAGGTTTATAATTACTGAGCGGAGGCGGCATAGCTCAAGCTGCGCATGAAAACATTGGCGGGCAACTCTCGATGACCGAGGTTGCCCGCCAATGTTTGCTTATCAGACGGCGAGGGGGCGTCATTTGCCTATCTCCCGCCAATAGGTGTCAAGCAGGTCTTTGGCTGCGGCAAATGATGTCTCAAGGCCTCCCAGGACTTGCCGCTCCTTTTGCTCAAGCATCCCGGATATGCGGGGGTTGTTGTAGAAGCTGTCACGCAGATGCTCGTTGATGGTCTCGTACATCCAATACTTTGATTGCTCGTTGCGCCGGTAGTCGAAATAGCCGTTGGCTTTGACGAAATCTATGTATTTGTAAACCATGTCCCACACTTCTTTCACGCCTATGTTATAAAAGCCGGAGTAGGTAAGTACCTGCGGCGTCCAGCCGGATTCGGATGCAGGGAACAGATGGAGGGCATTGCGGAACTGCGTGGCGGCGAGTTTGGCCTTGTCGATGTTGTTGCCGTCGGCCTTGTTTATGATGATGCCGTCGGCCATCTCCATTATGCCGCGCTTGATGCCCTGCAATTCGTCGCCTGTCCCGGCGAGCTGTATGAGCAGGAAGAAGTCTACCATCGAGTGCACCGCCGTCTCGCTCTGCCCTACCCCGACAGTCTCGACAAAGATGGTGTCAAATCCTGCCGCCTCGCACAGTATGATCGTCTCACGGGTCTTGCGTGCCACGCCGCCGAGAGAGCCGGCCGACGGGCTGGGGCGCACAAAAACGTCCGGGTGGACGCTGAGCCGCTCCATGCGGGTCTTGTCCCCGAGGATGCTGCCTTTGGTCTTCTCGCTGCTGGGGTCGATGGCGAGGACGGCAAGTTTGCCCCCGGTGCGCTCAAGGACGTGCAAACCGAACACGTCAATCGATGTACTCTTGCCTGCGCCAGGCACTCCGCTTATGCCGATGCGGACAGAGTTGCCCGAGTATGGAAGACAACGTTCGATGACCTCTTGCGCCATGGCCTGATGCTCGGGCCTCACGCTCTCGACAAGCGTCACTGCCTGGCTCAGGACTGTCACATTGCCTGCGAGGATGCCGTCAACGAACTCTTGCACCGAGAGCATCTGGCGACGCTTGCGATGCATCTGCTTGAGATAGGGGTTGACGATTGAGGGTTGTTCGATGCCACTGTTGACGACAAGTCCCTTGTACTGGCTGTTGTTCTCGGGATGTTCCATACGGTTAGTGAGATTAAAGGTTGACGGTTATTACTTCTTTAGGGTGGGCCGGGTCGTTGGTGACGATGTAGATGCGTGCCGTCCTGTGTCTCTTGACGTGTTTGAGGTTGAGGGACACCTTCATCTTGGTGAATTCACCCGGTGCGATGACTTTCTTTTTCAATGCCACGGACAGGACACGGTTTGAGACTTGCAGACGCTCTATTGACAAAGGCGATTTGCCCGAGTTGCCTATCTCGATGGTCTTGGAGTAGCGCGACTTGTGTTTGGAGAGGTCAGGCGTCCATTGGGTCGCGCTGACGAAGATTTGCGGGGCATTGAGCAAGTCATCCTCCGTAACCTCCGACTTGTCAGGGAGCACGAATGCCGACACCTCTATGTTCGTCTCGTCACATATCTTGTCGCCAAGAAAGCGTGAGAGATAGATGGATGTCTGGGTCAACCCCACGTCCTTGAGCTTGCTGCCATCGAGAGTCACCTTTATTTCTCCTTGCTGTCTATGTTTCAAGACTGCCGGCTCACAACTCATCGAAAGATAGGACGGCATCAACATCAACAACGGTTCGTAAGGCTCATCACCCATGTTGACAATGCTTATGTGCTTCTCGTAGTTCTGCCCCATCTCAACGTCATCAAACAGCAGTTCGTCGGTGTCAAGGAGCAAATCGCCTATCTTGAAAGGGTGCGACTTGGTGTAATCGACCTTGCTGTTGGAAACCTCGCCGACAAGCGCGATGTTGTACATATATGGCTCGGCATTGCAGTAGACCGACATCTCTCTGAAGAAGTGCCCCATCAGCTTGGCATCGTATGTCACAGTGATCTCCCCCGACTTGCCGGGCGCGACCCTCGATGTGGGCCAGTCCGCCACGGTGCATCCGCATGATGTCGACACACGGTCAATCTTCAAAGGTTTGTCGCCGGTGTTGGTGAAAGTGAGTGTCGCCTCGGCAGGGCGGTTATATGGGATTATCCCGAAATCGAGTTCCTGCGTGCCAAATGAGATGGCGGCCTGCGGGAACACCTGGCAAATGCCGAACAGACTGAATATGATGGTCAGAGTCTTTCGCTTCATCTTATACAATAATATAATATATCCTGCATCAAGAGGCAAAGGTATATAAAAACATCCGATTGCCGCCAAAAGCAGGATAGGACATTGCCGCACGGCAGACAGCCGCCAGACCGCGCGGCAATCAGGTCAAAATTGGACTTCGGGGGCAGTCTCCGTCCCTTCCGCCGCCTCAAAGTAGGCTTTCTTCTCAAATCCGAACATCCCGGAGATGATGTTGTTGGGGAACTTCCTGATGTAGGCATTGTAACCTTTTGACGCTTCGTTGAAGTTCCTGCGTTCGACGCTTATGCGGTTCTCCGTGCCCTCGAGCTGGGCCTGCAACTCAAGGAAGTTTTGGTTGGCCTTCAAGTCCGGATAGTTCTCCGTCAACAGCAACAGCCTGCCAAGAGCCGCGCTGACCTCGCCTTGCGCTTCCTGGAACTGTTGCATCTTCTCGGGCGTGAGGTCATCGGCATTGACCATGACCTGCGTCGCACGGCTCCGGGCGGCTATCACACCCTCGAGCGTCTCCTGCTCATGGGCGGCATAACCCTTGACGGTGTTGACGAGATTTGGTATCAAGTCGGCACGGCGTTGGTACTGCGTCTCGACATTCGCCCAAGCTTTTCCAACGTTTTCATCCATCATGACCATTTTGTTGTAAGCCCTGACCGAGCAACCGCCGAGCAGAACTATGACCGCCACTACTACCAATAAGATGATTGTCCCTCTCTTCATATCGTTTGTTTTTAATTAAAATGATTACTGCATCAGAACTTTGAGCCTGCACCTCCGCCTCCGAAACTGCCTCCTCCGAAACTCCCGCCGCCAAAGCCGCCGAATCCTCCGCCGCGCCCGCCACCGGAGCCGAAAAAGCCTCCCCAGAAAATCGGGCCGAAACCGCCCCCGCCGAAGTGGTCATCCCGGTCTTTGCGGATTTTCTTCTCCCTCGTGACCACCTGCCCGCAATGCTGGCACATCAGCGTACGGCGTACCACCTTGTAGGCTGCGGTCTCGGCGACAGTGGCAACGTCCATCGGGAAGAGTTTGTGCCGCCCACAGCGAGGACACTTGCGGCTCCGCCAATCGGAGATCTGGCTTGCGACAATGCCAATCACCGTGAGAGCCATTATGCCAGCAACGAATATCCACGCAAAGCCCAAACCTCCATCCTCCTCCTCTGCATCGGGCGACATCGACCCTTGCAAGCGGTCGCACACGGCTTTGACGCCGTAGAACAGGCCTTCGTTCCATTCGCCACGGGCAAAGTGCGGATTCATCCACTGCGTCTGGATGCGCTTGCAGATGGCATCGGGCAAATCGCCCTCAAGACCATAGCCCGTCACAAACTGGACGCACCTGTCGCCCGTGGCAAGCAGGATGACAAGGCCGTTGTCCCTGCCCTTTTTGCCCACGCCCCATTGCTGTCCGAGCTGGTGTGCGAAGGTGAAGCAATCGCCATCGGGCACAGACGGCACGACAACCACAGCCACCTCGATGGAGGTGGAATCTTCAAGCGTGGCAAGCATCGTGTTGATGGACTGCACCGTGACTTGCGACAAGACACCCTCGGGGTCGCTGACGTACAGCCGCTTGTCCTTGAGGCGGACATTGGGCACATCGGCCACATCGTAGGTCTGTGCCGGCACGGCAAATGCCACCATCAACATGACGGCAAGCAGCATGAGTTTGCATGACAATGTTCGCATCGGTCAAGTCATTTGATTGCTTCGGGGGCAAATATAGGGAAAGGCGAGTGCATAGCAAACAGAAAAGCCCACTGGCTTTGATGTTTGGGTATGCCGAGCCGCATCCTATATTATCCAACTATACGGGAAATACCCCGCTGCAACATAGGCAGCAGGCGCATTGCCGCCAGCCAATCATTGCGGCACGTCACGGTGAGGCAAAAGACATACGATGAAAATGGCAAAAACACCGTATGTTTTGGCGGAAATCATTGTATGTTTTGGCCAAAAACATTGTATGCTATTGACAAAAACATCGTATGCTAATGGCACGGGACAGCGCGCCACCCGGCAAAGCCCCGCATCCGGCCGACGCGGCATCCCGCACAACGTCCAAAAGGCATGACATGAGGGGGCGGCAATACCTACAATCGGTTATTCCGCATCTGATGCCGATGCCCTAACTTTGCAGCAAACTGGAGGCTTGGCATGAACATATTAAAGGAACTAAAGAACAAGAACCATCGCCGCTACCTTGGCGGCTTTGATTTCTTCAGGTACATAGGGCCTGGACTGCTGGTGACAGTCGGCTTCATCGACCCCGGCAACTGGGCATCAAACTTTGCCGCTGGCTCGGCATTCGGCTATTCGCTGCTCTGGGTAGTGAGCCTCTCGACCGTCATGCTGATTGTCCTGCAACACAACGTGGCCCACCTCGGCATTGTCACCGGGCTGTGCCTGTCAGAGGCGGCGACACGCTATGCGCCTGCGTGGGTCGCCAAGCCTGTGCTCGGCACTGCGGTCGTAGCATCGGTATCCACGTCGCTGGCTGAGATTCTCGGCGGCGCGATAGCGTTGGAAATGCTCTTCGACATCCCTATCCCCGCCGGCGCGGTGCTGGTGTCGGTGTTTGCGGGTGTGATGCTGCTGACGGGCACTTACAAGCGCATCGAGCGCGCCATCATAGCATTTGTGTCCGTCATCGGGCTTTCGTTCCTCTACGAACTGTTCCTCATCGATGCCGACTGGGTGACGGCGGCGCGGTCGGCGGCCGTCCCGTCGTTGCCTCAGGGCAGCCTGCCGATAGTGCTGAGCGTTCTCGGGGCGGTGGTCATGCCCCACAACCTTTTCCTGCACTCAGAGGTGGTGCAGAGCCGTGAGTTCAACAGGCAAGGCGCGGGGCGCATCAAGCGGGCATTGCGATATGAGTTCCTCGACACCCTGCTGTCGATGCTCGTGGGCTGGGCGATAAACAGCGCGATGATAGTGCTTGCCGCCGCCACATTCCATGCCGGCGGCACGGCAGTGGATGAGTTGCAGCAGGCGCAGTCACTCCTTGAGCCTTTGCTCGGGAGCAACGCCGCCGTGGTCTTTGCCGTGGCATTGCTGATGGCGGGACTTGCCTCGACTGTGACGAGCGGCATGGCGGCAGGGTCAATCTTTGCCGGCATCTTCGGCGAATCCTACAACATCCGCGACGTGCATTCCCGCCTCGGGGTGCTGTTGTCGCTGGGAGTAGCGTTGGGGACTATCTTCCTGATAGGCGACCCATTCAAGGGACTCATCGTGTCGCAGATGGTGCTGAGTTTGCAGCTGCCGTTCACGGTCTTCTTGCAAGTGGGACTGACATCCTCCCGCAGGGTGATGGGCGACTATGCCAACTCCAGGGCGACGAGTGCAATGCTCTATGCAATAGCCGCCGGCGTGACGGTGTTGAACATCATGCTGCTTTTCGCCTGATGCAACCACTTTGCAACACTGGCGCACACTGACCGGGCAAACGGAGCGAGGCGGCGGGCTATATTTGTAACAACACCGCATAAGCATTATATTTGCAACCGCTTCCGCCTGCCCCTGTTGCAAAGTCAGGAGATGGCGGCGGGAAGCAAGTATAAAAGGTATTAAAGCACACATTTATGGAAAAAGTTGTTAGCGGAATCCGCCCGACAGGCAACCTGCATTTGGGCAATTACTTCGGCGCAGTGAAGAGTTTCTTGCAGATGCAAGACGAGTATGATTGCTTGTTCTTCATCGCTGACTGGCATTCGCTGACGACAAGGCCCAAGCCCGAGGACATCGTGAGGAGTGCAAACACCATCCTGGCGGAGTACCTTGCCTGCGGCATAGACCCTGAGAAAGCCCCGATTTATATCCAAAGCGACGTGAGGGAGGTACTTGAACTCTACCTGTACCTGAACATGAACGCCTATCTCGGCGAGCTTGAGCGCACCACGACGTTCAAAGAGAAAGCGCGCAAGCAACCCGACAACGTGAATGCCGGTTTGTTGACCTACCCGACACTGATGGCTGCGGACATTTTGATTCACAAAGCTGACAAAGTGCCCGTAGGCAAAGACCAGGAGCAAAACATGGAAATGGCGCGACGCTACGCACGGCGGTTCAACACCATCTATGGCGTAGAGTGTTTCAAAGAGCCAAAATCGTTCTCTCCATCGGACAAACCGGTCAAAATCCCAGGCCTTGACGGCTCGGGCAAAATGGGGAAGTCTGAAGGCAATTGCATCTACCTCATCGACGATGCGGCGACAATCCGCAAAAAGGTGATGAAAGCCGTCACCGACGCAGGACCTACCGCCCCGGACAGTGAGAAGCCAGAGGTGATACAAAACCTCTTCACGCTGATGGAAGCAGTGTCGCCACGTGAGACCTACGACTACTTCAACGAGAAGTGGAACGATTGCTCCATCCGCTACGGCGACATGAAGAAGCAGCTCGCCGAAGACATCGTTGCAACGACTGCCCCAATCCGTGAACGCATAATGCAATACCTCTCCGACACCGACCGTCTTGCCAAAATCGCGGCGGCTGGAGCGGAAAGAGCAAGGGAGAGCGCATCAAAAACTATCGAAGAGGTGCGCCAAATCATCGGGTTCAGGCCACGGTGATGCCCGATTTGTAGAACCAAAACTTAGACAATGGAAGATGTCTCATTTATCCAATGGTGTTTGGATAACCTGAATTACTGGACGATAACCTTGTTGATGGCGATAGAAAGTTCGTTCATCCCGTTCCCCTCGGAGATTGTCGTCCCGCCAGCAGCCTACAAAGCCTACCACGGGGAACTTAACATTTACCTCGTAGTCCTCTTCGCGACCATCGGGGCGGAGATTGGCGCGCTGGTCAACTACTACCTCGCCAAATACCTCGGGCGGCCTATCGTCTACAAATTCGCCGAGAGCCGCGTCGGGAGGATGTGCCTGCTGAACGCCAAGAAAGTGGAAAAGGCTGAGGACTATTTCAAGCAGCACGGCGCGATGTCAACCTTCATCGGCCGCCTCGTGCCAGCTGTCAGGCAACTCATCTCCATCCCGGCAGGACTTGCCAATATGCATCTGGGCAAATTCATGCTTTACACTGCCCTCGGCGCAGGGGCTTGGAACATAATCCTCGCATTGCTCGGCTACTTCATCGGCTCGGCACTGCCAAGAGAGGAGTTTGACGCGATGGTGAACGAGTGGAGCCACACGATAGGCATCGTATTCATCGCAATATTCGCCCTGGTCATAGCCTACTGGATATACCAAGGATTCAAGAAAAACAATTAACACAACATGGACGACCTACTGATCATCATCTTTCTCATACTGCTCAATGGCGTTTTCTCAATGTCCGAGATCGCCATGATCTCCGCCCGCAAGACCAAGCTGGCCGCAGAGGCCAAGAGCGGGAAACGCTCGGCCATCCGCGCTCTCAAGCTGCAAGACAACTCGGAACGATTCCTGTCAACGATACAAATTGGCATCACTCTCATCGGCATCCTCACAGGTATGTACTCGGGAGACCAATTGGCACGCGACCTGGCATTGTTCCTCGAAGGCTTCGGGGTCTCAGCTGCATGGTCGGACGAATTGTCGAAACTCGTCATAATAATCATCGTCACCTACCTCTCCATCGTCATTGGCGAGCTCGTGCCCAAGAAGATAGGGCTCAACATGGGCTACAAAGCCGCAATGGTCATCGCAACCCCCATGTACGTGCTCTCACTCATTGCCATGCCTTTTGTCTGGGTGCTTGAGAAAAGCACCAAGCTCATCTCATCGTTCCTCGGCATAAACAAACAGGAAAATCAAGTGACAGAGGATGAGATAAAGTCAATGGTGCGCGAAGGCACTGAGACAGGAGAGGTGCAAGAAGTGGAGCAAGACATCATAGAGCGTGTGCTCGTCCTCGGAGACCAGGATGTCGAGTCGATAATGACCCACCGCAAGGACGTGAAATTCCTCGACATCGACATGGATGCCGACGAGGTGAAGGCCGTGATGGATGAACAAATCTATGACGCATACCCCGTCATGGACGGCAAGAGCGACGACATCTGCGGCGTGGTGTCGCTCAAAGAACTCATCAAGGGGCTGTGGAAACCGGATTTCAACCTGCGCTCCATCCTACATGAGCCAGTGTTCTACCCCGAATCAATGACCGTCTACAAGGCATTGGAGGACATGAAGAACAGGAAAATCAGCCGTGCTTTCATCTGCGATGAGTTTGGCAGCATGACAGGTGTAGTGACACTCAAGGACATACTCGAAGGTCTCGTCGGCACCATACAGGAAAAAGGCACAGTGCCCATGATAGTCAAACGCCCTGGCACAAACGACTGGTTTGTCGAGGGACAATGCCCGTTCTACGACTTCCTCGAGTTCTTCGAGCACGAGGATTTGTTTGAGCCGAATTCCTACAACACCATTTCCGGACTGATGATTGAAATCCTGGGACACATCCCGTCAGAGGGTGAAAGCATCGACTGGCACGACTTCCACATCGAAGTGGTTGACATGGATGGCAACCGCATCGACAAGCTGTTGGTCACGCCTCCTAGCAGCCAGACGGAAGAGAAACCACAATAAGCCAGGTACACCCACCTACACCGCCGCACATAGGCGGCATTCGGCTCCACACATAAGCGTCTGCGCACCAAGACCACAAGGGCGGCGGACGCTTGCTTTGTCATAGTACGGCTGCACAAAACGAACATTATGGCACACAAACAGCACAGCCTTGCCGCACTTGGACTGACAGTGCTTGGGACAAACACCGTGTAGGACTAAATCAATAATGAAATGACATGGCATGAAAAACGCCCCCTGACCAAGGGAGCATCACAAAGCATTGGGACAACTGCGGCTCAATGCACCACGCCGTCAAAGGCATTATCAGGCAAAGCGGACGACATGGTGAATGTTATGTCACTTTGCGCCGTCTCTTTTTCAGAAAACAGGAAGAGCCTCAACTGTGGAGATGTCGCCCTGTGATCTTTGACCACAGCCTCAATGGTCAAATCAACGGAAGTCGTCCCGTCACGAAACGTCACCGTGCAATCTTCATCAGACGATGTCGTGTGATCGCTACCTACATAATTTGTCGTGGCAGGATCTATTTTGCTTATGGCAAGATGGAATGCCCCTACCCCTTCAAGCTTGCAACTAAAACTGTTCAAATCCTTTTTGTTTGATTGCAGATTGAGAAAGACAAACACGGTATCGCCGACATGGAGATTATCAACAGACGAATTGCCTTCTGGACTGATCTGGATGCCAACAACGGTTATCTCAGGCATCTCGTTATCGTCCTTGGAGCAACTGGCAAGGGTCGTCAAAAGGAATATAATAGCTGTCGCAATGAGCTTCATCTTTACAATTTTTATTGCAAATGTAGGCATTAAAGCGACAAATGCAACAGTAATAGTACAAATAGGACAAGTTGCAGGTTGAAGGGAGTTTAGTAATTTTGCAGCAATCACGACAAAAAGACAAGGACAAATGGACGGGATGGACAAAATCGCCAAGGCCATAGAAGATTATCTCGCGAGAACCGGCTATGCGGCATTGGACTTGCGCTGTGCACTGTTTGACATGGATGGTGTGTTGTTTGACTCCATGCCCCGCCACGCCGCATCATGGGTACAGGTGATGGCCGAAAACGACATCGAGTTCACCGAGCAAGATGCCTACATGAACGAGGGCCGCACAGGAGCATCCACCATCAAAATGGCAATGGCAAGATGCGGAAGGCCTGTGGCAACGGACGAGGAAGTTAAAAGGATCTATGCAAGCAAGTGCAACCTATTCAATGCCATGGGCGAAACACCTACAATCGCCGGCGCGGACAGGCTGGCACAGACAATGAGGGAGGCAGGACTTGCCCTGTCGATAGTGACCGGATCGACGCAGCACTCATTGCTGCAAAGGATAGAGACTGCCTACCCTGGGCTTTTCGAGCTTGACAAGATTGTTACCGCCCTTGATGTCAAGCATGGCAAGCCAGATCCTGAGCCTTACATGATGGGACAAAGGAAGATGGGTGCAATGCCATGGCAGACACTCGTTGTCGAAAACGCCCCGCTCGGGGTGGAGGCAGGCAACGCGTCAGGTGCATTCACAGTCGCCATCAACACAGGACCACTGGATGACAAGGTGCTCACCGACAGCGGGGCAGACCTGCTGTTTGCGACAATGGACGAATTCCGCACAGCATTGCCAGAATTGACAAGATTGACAAGGAGAAATTGAAACACGATATGGAGACGACAGATCAGATGACCAGCCGCGCAGACCGCGCGGAAGAACTTTTCAGACGCGGGTGCAACTGTTCGCAGTCGGTATTCGCAGCATTTGCAGACCTCTACGGATTTGATTTCGAGACAGCAATGAGGGTTTCGGCCTCTTTCGGGGCAGGCATAGGCCGTATGCGGGAGACCTGCGGGGCGGCTTGCGGGCTGTTCATGCTCGCGGGGCTATACGACAGCGCAACAACACCAGAGGACAGGGAGGCTAAGAACAGGAACTACAAGCTTGTGCAGGAACTTGCAGAAAAATTCAAGGAACGCAACGGCCATCTGAAATGCTCGCTCATGCTCGGCGCACTTGCCGGGAAAGACACAAGCCCAGTTGCCCAAGAACGCACGGATGAATACTACAAGAAACGTCCCTGCCCCCACATCGTGCATGAAGCAGCTGCAATCTGGGAAGAATTCCTCCTTGAAAACGGTTTGACACGCGACCCGCTGAAACAAAAATGAAGCAAAATGCTGTGGCTAAGCGTGGAAACGGTGGGAGAATAGTAAAATAATTTGGTTGGATTTGTTCCTCCTATAAAATAATTTAATACTTTTGCGGCGACAAACTCAATACAAACGTTATGTTACAAGAAAAAGCAGGATTGAACGCAGGACAAATTTGGAACGCGCTCAGCGAGAAAGGTTCTTTGACGACAAAAGAGCTGAAGAAAGCAACGAAATTCACAGACAAAGATTTGTACTTAGGTCTCGGCTGGCTCTTGCGCGAGGACAAAATCGCGGCAGAGCAAGTTGATGAGAAAGAATACAAAATCAGCCTGAAGTAAACCACGGCATCCACGCCACGGCACATCATTAAGATTGCATAATCCCCAAACGACGGGATGGTGCAGTCTTTTGTTTTTCATGGCGCAACATTTCCATGCAAAAGTTTGCAGCATAGGGCTGTAATGTTTACTTTTGCACCGCATTTTATACAACCAACAATTAAA
This sequence comes from uncultured Bacteroidaceae bacterium, assembly GCA_944321635.1. Classification (GTDB taxonomy): domain Bacteria; phylum Bacteroidota; class Bacteroidia; order Bacteroidales; family Bacteroidaceae; genus Avibacteroides. Next base: position 50,597 of record CALULY010000013.1, read on the forward strand.
AGTAGATAGAAATGTCGAGAATTTGTCAAATTACAGGTAAGAAAGCCATGGTGGGCAACAACGTCTCACACTCAAACAGGAGGACGAAGAGACGCTTCAATGTCAACCTGTTGACCAAGAAGTTCTATTACGCAGAAGAAGACTGCTGGATTCAACTCCGCCTCAGCGCGGCAGGTCTCAGGAAGATTGACAAAGTGGGATTGCACAAAGCGCTTGTCGATGCAGTTGACAAGGGCTACTGCGATTGGAGAAAAATTAAAGTAGTAGGCTAATCAAAGGAGGTGTTAACAATGGCAAAGAAAGCTAAAGGAAACAGAGTTCAAGTTATTTTGGAATGCACGGAGCACAAGGCCAGCGGAATGCCGGGGACTTCTCGCTACATCACAACCAAAAACAAGAAGAACACGCCGGAAAGGCTTGAGCTAAAGAAGTACAATCCTATCTTGCGTCGCATGACTATTCACAAAGAAATAAAATAAATTGAGATATGGCAAAGAAAGCGGTAGCAACACTACAAGAAGGTAAGACCGATGGACGTTCCTATTCCAAAGTGATAAGGATGGTCAAATCTCCCAAGACAGGTGCTTACGTGTTTGACGAGAAAATGGTTCCCAACGAAAAGGTTGACGAATTCTTCAAGAAATAACACTCCAAGCGATAAACAAGCTGAAGTCCCCTTGTGCTGGAAAAACCAAGCATAAGGGGATTTTTGTTTCCTAATATTCTTATCTTTGTCAAAGCAATACATACATCATGGGGTTATTTAGTTTTCTATCAAAGGACAAGAAAGAGACTTTGGACAAAGGACTGTCCAAGACCAAAGAAAGTTTATTCGGCAAAATCGCACGCGCCATAGCAGGCAAATCAACGATAGACGATGATGTGCTGGACAACCTTGAGGAGGTCTTGGTGACATCCGACGTTGGTGTGGCAACGACATTGAAAATAATCAACCGTGTCAAGAAAAGGGTCGAGAAAGACAAATACGTCACGACTAACGAACTGAACAACATCCTGCGCGACGAGATAGCCTCAATGATCATCGAGAACCAATCACCGGTCACAGGCGACTTTGAGGTTCCTGCTGACAAGAAGCCCTACGTAATCCTCGTCGTAGGGGTCAACGGGGTCGGCAAGACGACAACAATAGGCAAACTCGCCTACCAATTCAAGAAAGCAGGCAACAAAGTCTACCTCGGGGCAGCCGACACATTCCGTGCTGCCGCAGTGGAACAGATTGTCATCTGGGGCGAAAGGGTCGGAGTGCCTGTAATCAAACAAAAAATGGGAGCAGACCCAGCATCTGTGGCATTTGACACCCTCAACTCGGCAACAGCCAACAAGGCAGATGTGGTAATAATCGACACTGCCGGCCGTCTGCACAACAAAGTCAACCTGATGAACGAATTGGCAAAAATAAAGAATGTGATGAGGAAAGTCGTCCCAGATGCCCCTCACGAAGTACTGTTGGTACTTGACGGGTCAACGGGACAAAACGCATTCGAGCAAGCAAAACAATTCATAAAAGCCACTGAGGTGAACGCATTGGCTGTCACCAAACTCGACGGCACGGCCAAGGGCGGAGTGGTAATCGGCATATCCGACCAGTTCCAAGTCCCTGTCAAATACATCGGACTGGGCGAGGGAATGGAAGACCTCCAAATCTTCAGACGCAGGGAATTCGTAGATTCATTGTTCGGCGACCATGAGAAATAACATCATCGACGTAATAACCCTCGGTTGCTCCAAAAACCTTGTTGACTCAGAAATGCTCATGAAGCAGCTCGCAGTCAACGGTTACAAGGTGCGCCATGACCCAGAAGACATAAAAGGGCGCATCGCCGTGGTCAATACTTGCGGATTTATCGGTGATGCAAAGGAAGAGTCAATCAACATGATCCTCGAACTCGCCGAGTTGAAAGAAGAGGGGAAACTCGACAGGCTGTATGTCATGGGATGCTTGTCTGAACGCTACCTCAACGACCTCAAGATGGAAATCCCGCAGGTTGACAAATTCTATGGCAAATTCAACTGGCAACAGCTCATCGGCGATCTTGGCAAAAACTATGACATCTCATGCAAGGACAAACGCATTTTGACCACGCCTCCGCACTACGCCTACCTCAAGATTGCCGAGGGGTGCAACAGGCATTGCGCTTACTGCGCCATACCAATAATCACGGGCAACTACAAGTCGCGCCCGGCGGATGAAATCCTGGCTGAAGCCGAATACCTCGCATCGACAGGCGTAAAAGAGTTGCAGGTCATAGCACAAGACCTGACCTACTATGGCATGGACACAGAACACAAGCTCATGCTCACCCACCTCATCGACGGGATGTCTAATATAAAAGGTATAGAGTGGATACGCCTGCACTATGCCTACCCGACAATGTTCCCCTATGATTTGCTGGAAGTGATGCGCGAGCGTGACAATGTTTGCCGCTATCTCGACATCGCATTGCAGCACATCAGCGACAAGATGCTCACAGCAATGCGACGACACACGACGAAAGATGAGACCTACCGTCTGATAGAACGCCTAAGGGAAGAAGTGCCAGGCATACACCTCCGCACCACGCTCATGGTGGGATTCCCCGGAGAGACGGATGAAGACTTTGAGCAGCTCAAGAAGTTCGTCAGGGACGTACGCTTCGAGCGCATGGGGGCATTCATGTATTCAGAAGAGGATGGCACATACGCCGCAAACCACTACACCGACGACGTGCCTCAAGAGGTGAAGCAAGAACGCCTTGACGAGTTGATGTACATCCAACAGGAAATCTCAGCCGGACTGTCAGCCGAAAAGATAGGCAACACCTATAAAGTGATAATCGACCGGATGGAGAACGAATACTATATCGGCCGCACCGAATTTGACTCTCCGGAGGTTGACCCCGAGGTGCTGATCAAGCAAGGGGAAAAGCCGCTCGCGATAGGCTCGTTCCACAACGTCAGGATAACGGATGCCGACGACTTCGATCTCTACGGCGAAGTGATTTGAGACAAACCTATTAACAACTTAAATACTTGGGCACTATGGACAATGTTTTAGGACTTATCAAAAACGACCCTTGGCTTGAGCCTTACGCCAACGCCATCAACGGCCGGCATGACTTTGTTCTCCGCAAGGAAAAGGAACTCACAGCCGATGGCAAGACAAGCCTGTCAGATTTTGCTGACGGCTATCTCTACTTCGGCCTGCACAAGACAGACAAAGGATGGGTGCTGCGCGAATGGGCTCCCAACGCCACGAAAATCGTCCTCGTTGGCACGTTCAGCGGATGGGAAGAAAAAGCCGCTTACCAACTAAAGCCCAAGAAAAACGGTGTCTGGGAATTGAAGATGAAGCCTGATGCCATCCACCACCTCGACCTGTACAAACTCCACGTCTACTGGGACGGCGGCATGGGTGAACGCATCCCGGCATGGGTCAACCGTGTGGTACAGGACGAGACGACAAAGATATTCTCCGCCCAGGTCTGGTGTCCCGAGCACCCCTATAAGTTCAAGAAACGCCAGTTCAAACCCAAGACTAACCCTCTCCTCATCTACGAATGCCACATCGGCATGGCACAAGATGCAGAAAAGGTGGGGACGTACCGCGAATTCAAAGACAACGTACTGCCCCGCGTCGTTGCTGACGGCTACAATTGCCTGCAAATAATGGCCATACAGGAGCACCCTTACTATGGCAGCTTCGGCTACCACGTCTCCAGTTTCTTCGCCCCGTCATCACGCTTCGGGACACCCGATGAATTAAAAGAACTCATCGACGAGGCGCACCGCAACGGGCTGGCAGTCATCATGGACATAGTTCACTCGCACGCCGTAAAGAACGAGGTCGAGGGACTGGCCAACTTCGCGGGAGACCCCAACCAATACTTCTATCCGGGCGACCGCCACGAGCATCCGGCTTGGGACTCGTTGTGCTTCGACTACGGGAAAAACGAGGTGCTGCACTTCCTGTTGTCCAACTGCAAATACTGGATTGAGGAATTCCACTTCGACGGATTCCGTTTCGACGGCGTGACATCGATGATATACTACAACCACGGTCTCGGCGAAGCATTCTGCAACTACGGCGACTACTACAACGGCGGGCAGGATGACAATGCCATCGCCTATCTCACCCTCGCCAACAAACTCATCCATCAGGTCAAGCCCAATGCCATAACCATTGCCGAGGAAGTCTCGGGTATGCCCGGCCTTGCCGCCCCGATTGAGGATGGAGGCTACGGTTTCGACTACCGCATGGCGATGAACATCCCCGACTACTGGATCAAGACCATCAAGGAATGCAAGGACGAGGACTGGCGGCCGTCATCCCTCTTCTGGGAAGTGACCAACCGCCGCAAAGACGAGAAGACCATCTCCTACGTCGAGAGCCACGACCAGGCACTTGTCGGCGACAAGACAGTCATCTTCCGCCTCATCGATGCCGACATGTATTGGCACATGGCCAAGCGCGACCGCAACTTCACCGTCGATCGCGGCATGGCTCTTGACAAGATGATCAAGCTGCTCACCCTGTCAACCATCAACGGAGGCTACCTCAACTTCATGGGCAACGAGTTTGGTCATCCCGAGTGGATAGACTTTCCGCGTGAGGGCAACGGCTGGTCATACAAATATGCCCGCCGCCAGTGGAATCTCGTTGACAACCATGACCTCTGCTATCACTACCTTGGCGACTTCGACAAAGCAATGATCGAGGTGGTCAAGAGCGTGCGCAACTTTCAAAAGACAGATGTCGTCGAAGTGTGGCACAACGACGGCGACCAAATCCTCGCCTACGAGCGCGGCTCGCTGCTGTTCATCTTCAACTTCAACCCGTCCAAGTCGTTTGAGGGTTATGGTTTCTTGGTCAAGGAGGGCAAGTACGAAGTGGCGCTCAACACCGACGACAAGGCCTACGGCGGCTTCGGGCTGACAGATGACACGGTTGAACACTTCACCATGCACGATGACCTCTACCACAAGCAACGGAAAGGCTGGCTCAAGCTCTACATCCCGGCACGCACGGCGGTGGTGCTGAGGAGGGTGAAATAAAATCCAATAGCTGACAAATTGCAACATAGATCCCCCGTCATCAGAGATTGATGGCGGGGGATTTTCTTTATTCACCAGTACCACCCATAGTTTTATCCACAACCTGCCATGAATAACAGGGCTTTTCCCATGGACCTGCTTGACCTCCATAATTTGAAGGAGCAAAAGGGATTTGCACACTGACGGCTGCACCGTTTATGTTGCCATTACTGCCATAAACATACTCAACAACATAAATGCGGACAAAAACAATCTGCTCGTTTACATCATTGCTTGCTGCGATATAGCCAGGCCATATCAATGCATCACAACTCCAGCCACTTTGGGGCAAATTCCTTACCTCCGCAAGTCCATCAACTTCCCCCACATCTGCAATAGTAGCACCATTACAACTGAAATTATTAAAGTCCCATTCTACCCCGAATTGACTTAGTATGTCAGTCTGCTTTTCATACATATTGAATGTGACAGCCCCGTCTGGGAGAAGTCCCTCCTCCTCGCCGCACCCCACGACAGCAAGACAGAGCCGGCGGGGTCAGGCTTCTAATCAGTGAAGTCTGGCATAAACTTCCTCCACTCGCCGGGAAAAGTTCATTGCCTCCTGACATAAAGTATATTCAGAAGTTCTGTTTATATAAACAAAAGTTCTGAATATATAAACAGAACTTTTGTTTTTACTTTATTCGCCGGGCAAAGGAACTTCATGCACCGGGCAGGTGAACTTTACATCAGTCCTAAGTGAATTTCATGTCAGGCGTGCTGTTGCCCCGCTCCTGATGCTGCCAGGTTTTGCCCTGGAAATGTGCAAGTTCCGGCTTGGCCTGGCGCGGACAACCCTTTGGAGCGGGCGGCTTTGGAGCAGAAGGTTTTTGCCACCGCGTGCTGCGGCGCAGGGGGTTGGCTCAGGACATTGCGGCAGCATCGCGCCGGGCCGGTGTCAGCAGGGGTCAACGTCGCAGAAGATTGATGCAGAGGCATAGCCGTCCATGCCCTGCACGGCGGCGCAGGCCTGGCGTAGCTGTTGCTTGGCGTATCGGATGTTCAGCCCGTTCTCAAGGCGGACGATGGTCTTGCGGATGTGGTATGCCTGCACCTTTGACACCGGGGGCTTGTCGGGACCAAGCACGCGGTCGCCGAAGATCCTCCTGAGTGCCGCGCCGAGGCTGGCGGCGGCGGCATCGGCCACGTCGGGGCGTTTGTGCTTGACATAGACGCTCACGAGGCGGTAGAACGGTGGGTAGCGGAACAACTCGCGCTCCACCAGTTCGTTGGCATACATGGCGGCATAGTCGTTGTCGGTTATCATCTTCACCAGCGGGCTGTCCGCCGAGTAGGTTTGCAGGATGACGCAGCCCCGGCGATTCTTCCTCCCGGCCCGGCCCGCGACTTGCGACATGAGTTGGAAGGCGCGTTCCTGTGCGCGGAAGTCGGGGTAGTTCATGATGTTGTCGGCATTCATTATGCCCACCACACTGACGTTCTCAAAGTCAAGCCCTTTGCTGATCATCTGCGTCCCGACGAGGATGTCGATTTTGCCGCTGGCAAAGTCGCCGAGGATGGTCTCATAGGCGTGCCTGCTCCTCGTGGTGTCGATGTCCAGACGCGCCACCGAGGCTTTGGGGAAGAGGCGGCGGATGTCTTCCTCAAGGCGTTCCGTGCCAAATCCACGGCTGTCCATCTTGCGTTCGCCGCACGCCGGGCACGCCTGCGGCAAGGGTGTGGTGCGTCCGCAATAGTGGCAGGTGAGCACTCCTTGCTGCTTGTGGTAGGTGAGGCTCACATCACAGAAGTCGCACCTCGGCACCCATCCGCAAGTGTGGCAGATGAGCATCGGGGAAAAGCCGCGCCTGTTCTGGAAGAGGATGGCTTGCTCGCCGTTGCCCAACGCTTCTTGCAGCTTGTCGAGCAGGACGGGAGAGAACTGGCCGTCCATGGCCTTGCGGCGTTGCTCCTCTTTCAGGTCAACGACTGTCACGGCGGGGAGCTGGACTTCGCTGTACCTCTGCCGCATCTCGACCAGCCCGTATTTGCCGCTACACGCGTTGTAGTAGGTCTCCAGCGACGGTGTTGCAGTGCCGAGCAACGTTTTCGCGCCGGAGAGCATGGCAAGCATTATGGCAGTGTCGCGCCCGTTGTAGCGCGGTGCCGGCTCTGTCTGCTTGTAGGAGGCCTCATGCTCCTCGTCGATGATCACCAGCCCGAGGTCGGTGAAGGGCAGGAACACTGCCGACCGCGCGCCGATGATGAGCTGGCAGGGGTGTTCGCCGAGCTGCCTGCGCCAGATGCCGAGCCTCTCTGCGTCGGTCAGCCGCGAGTGGTAGACGGTTTGGCGGTCGCCGAAGAAGCGTGCCAGCCTCTCGGTTATCTGTGTCGTGAGGGCAATCTCAGGCAACATATAGAGGACTTGCTTGCCTTGTGCGAGCACTTTGGATATGAGGTGGATGTAGATTTCTGTCTTGCCCGATGCCGTCACCCCGTGGAGCAAGCAAACGTTTTTGGCGGCGAATGCCTTCTCGACTTGCCGCATCGCGGTGTCTTGCATGGCATTCAACGGGTTGAGAGGGGCGGTGTCCCCGGCTTTGCGTGCCATGCTGCCCGCCGGGAGGTCTATGGCTTGCAGCACGTTGGCGGCGAGCAGCTTGTTGAGCAGCGTGTTCCCCCTGGTCGTGCCGGCTGTGATTGCGCTTTTCTCGACGAGCATTCTGTCATTACGGGCGGCGAGGCCGAGGTATTTGTGCAGCATGGCGGTTTGCTTATCATCGTTCCCGAGCACGTCCGAGGCTATTTGTCCCTCCGGTTTGCCTTGCAGGTCGTCGGCGAAACGGACGTATGTGGTCATGCGTTGCTTGGCTTGATGCTTGACATCTTCCTTCACCTTTATCAACTGGCGGTCAAGCATTTTGTTGACCGTCGTCAGGAGTGCCGGGATGCGGGCGGCGGTGTCGAGCCGCTGGATGGTCATCCGTTTGCTGCTGGTGATGAGTTGCAGGATGAGTTTTTCCTTGTCGTTGAGGCTCGTCCCGTCCGGTGCGTCGTCGCCTGGCACCAGGATTGTCTCGCTGCCAGGCCTGAGGCGGGAAGGGACGGCGGCCTTAAACACTTCGCCGAGCGTGCAGAGGTAGTAGTCGGCAATCCATTCCCACAACTTCAATTGCCCCTGCGTCACGACAGGCGTGTCATCGACTACCGCCTCGACATCCACTATCTTGAAGCGGCCGGGGGCGGTGTCGTGGACATCCTTTATCATTGCGGTGTATCTCTTCTTGCCCTTGATTGCGACAATCACCCTGCAACCGGGCTTCGGGTCGGATGCCATGTCCGACGGCACAGAGTAGGTCAGCGTCCCGGGCAGGAGGAGGGGGAGGATCACGTCCACATATTTCCTTGTCATCATGCGGTGTTCTTTGGCGCAAAGTTAGCAATAAGGCATAAAAAGCCCTGCTGCCGCCCCGGCCTCGTCGTTTTTAACGCACGTTTGGAGGGAATGTCTTTGCATGAATGTCCTATTTACATACTTTTGTGCCACTTAACTGAAAACGACAGCATTGTAAATATATGGAAAAGAAGCCTAAGATAATCATCACATCACTCATCGTGGCCATCGTCGTCGTGGTTGGTGTCACCATGACACTCCTCTTGATGGAGAGGCAAAGCAAGCAGGATATGCTCCAACTGTTTGAACTCGAAAAAGAGGAGATGAGCAACGACTACCTCAACTATGCAAAGCAATATGACGAGTTGCAGGAAGTCATCACCAACGACTCCCTGCGCCGCCTGCTCGACCAAGAAAAGATGCGAGTGCAACGTCTGCTTGAAGAGCTGCAATCGGTCAAGACCTCGGACGCGGCAGAAATAATGAGGCTCAAGAAAGAGTTGCAGACAGTGCGTGCCGTCATGCGGAACTATGTGATGCAAATCGATTCGCTCGGGCGGCTTAACAAGGCTCTCGACGATGAAAACAAGCAGCTCAAACGCCAAAACCGTGAAGTGGTCTCGCAGGTGACAACACTCACCGAGGAGAAAGAGGCACTGACCGAGAAGATGACAATCGCCTCCCAACTCAACGCAAGCAACATCACTGTCGCCGCCAACAACAAACGGGGACGCAAGGCACGCCGCATCAAGGATGTGACGCAACTGGTATTCAACTTCAAAATCGACAGGAATCCCAACACCGAACCAGGGGTGAAGACCGCCTACCTCCGCATCATGAAGCCCGACAACACCGTGCTCAAGAATGCCAATTCGGGGACATTCGACTTCGAGGACACCAAGCTGACCTATTCTATCCGCAGGGATTTCGAGTTCGGGGGCGACGAGGTTGACATGACGATGTACTGGGACGTCAAGGAATATCTGTTTGAAGGCACCTACCGCCTGGACATCTTCGTCGATGGCAACTTGATAGGCTACGCATCGTTTGAGCTCTGACGGACGGGCTTATATATAATAATGTTAAAAGGGCTGCCGGCAAGTCTGTTTGCCGGCAGCCCTTTTACCTTTCACCATCACACCAGCCGTGGCGGCGGCGGATGCCTGCGCCTGTCAGAACGTGAATTTCTCAGTCTTCATCCCCTCACTCAGAGCCTTTAGCCGTGGGACGAGTGTGATGAAGTGCGGTGCCGCCTCGTGTGCGGCGAGTGAAGCCTCGTCCTGCCACGTCTCACAAATCATCAACACCCCTTGCCGCGTCGCACTGGCGAAGATGTCGTAAGCTATGCATCCCTTGTCGGTTTGCGAAGCCTTTGTCAATTTGCTGGCAACGTCGATGAGTTCGTCCCTGTTGCCTTCGTTCACGCTGATGAATACGTTGAGTCTGATCATAGTCTTATCTGTTTGATTGTCTGTCGTCTGTCAATGGACTGCACGCCTGGGCCTGGCGTTTCATCTCCTTTATCACGCTCCACGTCAGCGGGATTGCGAGGAAGAATGTCAGGACGTCGGCAATCGACTGCGTGACTTCCACCCCGGTCAACCCGAAGAAACGGGGCAACGTCAAGATCAACGGGATGAAGAACAGCCCCTGCCTTGCCGAAGCGAGCGTCACGGCCTTGGCACTCTTCCTGATGGTCTGGAGCATCATGTTACTGATAGTGACGAAAACGTTGAGCGGGAACACCGCCAGCTGGAAACGCAACGCCACAGTCCCTATCCTGATCACATCCGGGTCGTGCCTGAACGCCGCGATGAGCTGCGGGGCAAAGATTATCCCCAGGATTGAGAACGCCCCGAGCAACAGCAGCCCCGTCCGCACGCAGAACCAGAAGCCTTGCAGCACGCGGCCATACAGCTTGGCCCCGTAGTTGAACCCGCACACCGGTTGGAAACCCTGCCCGAATCCGAGCAGGATGGAGAAGATGAAAAAGCAGATCCTCGTCACGATGCTCATCGCCGCAATGGCCGCGTCACCAAAAGCACCAGCCGCCACGTTGAGCAGCATAGTGGAAAATGCTGCCAGGGCCTGACGCGACAGCGACGGCGAGCCGCCATAGATGATTTCTTTCACATACCTCCTGTTGATTGCCAGCTTGCTGATGCGCAAACGTATGTTGTTGCCACGGCTGTCCATGTACAACAGCAGGCAAAAGCTGCAAACCTGGCTCACCACAGTCCCCACGGCAGCCCCGGCAATCCCCATCCCAAAGCCGAACATGAGCAGCGGCGTGAGGATGACATTGAGCACCACGCCCGAGACAATCCCGTACATCGCATAGACGGCGTTGCCCTGGAACCGCATCTGGTTGTTCAACACCAGCGAAGATGCCATGAAAGGCGCGCCAAGCAGCACGATCCCCAAGTAGGTCTTGGCATCAGCAAGTATCGTGGGCGTTGACCCCAGCAGCACGCACAGTGGCTCAAGGAAAATCTCACCCAGCACCGTCACCAGCGTACCCCCGCACAACGCCAGCACAAAGCCCGTGATGGCCATGTGCTCGGCAGCCTTGGTGTCACGCTCGCCCAGCTTGCGCGAGATGAAGTTGCCCGAACCGTGCCCGAAGAAGTAGCCTATCGCCTGGATGACCGACATGATGGAAAACGAGATGCCGACCGCCGCCGTCGCCTGCGTGCTTATCCGACCCACAAAAAAGGTGTCTGCCATGTTGTAAAGGGCGGTGACGAGCATCGTGACTATTGTCGGCACGGCGAGCCGCGTTATCAGGGCTGGGACGCTCTCGGTAGTCATCTGAGTGAATCGGTCTTTTTGCGTATGTCCCATCATGATGAATGTCTTAAGGTCGCGCAAATTTACGCAAACCCTCCGGATTTCCACCAGCACGCGCCCCCTCTTTGGCAGCACGGGCAACGACACCACCGGCTTTGGCATAGGGCCTCGGCACGGCCGGACTTGGCACAAAGTCCGCTCAGGTCTGGCATAAAGTTGTATCAGGCCGTACATAAAGTTCATTCAGAAGTTTTGTTTATATAAACAGAACTTTTGAATATATAAACAAAAGTTTTGAATGAACAAACAAAACTTCTGAATATACTTTATGTACGGGGGAAAACGAACTTTACGCACCGGGTAAAGGAACTTCATGTCCGACCTGACGCTGTTTTGCCCCTGATTTGGCACGGTTTCGCCCTCGCCTTTGCGACGCTTTCAGACAGGTGTGGCAGGCGTGACGCAAGGCGGTGCGGGCGCGGGGCTGTTCATAATAAAAAGTTAGGAGAAAGTTTTTCTTATCCCGCAAACGCTTATATTTGCAAGCATATACTACCTATATATTATATATGTAGCTGACAAAATGTAAATTCAAACACTAATCATAAACGAATAGCTATGGCAAGTAGTAAAGAGAAACTCTTCTCCGACTTCCACCCTGCGACCACGCAGGAGTGGATGGAGAAAATCACAGCTGATTTAAAAGGTGCTGACTTTGACAAGAAACTTGTCTGGAGGACGAACGAGGGCTTCAACGTGAAGCCTTTTTACCGTCGCGAGGATGTCGAGGGGCTGGCTTCGCTCGACGCGCTCCCGGGGGAATTCCCCTATCTGAGGGGTGTCAAGCGCGACAACTCATGGCACGTCCGCCAGGACATCAAGGTGGAAGACTTCGCCGAGGCTAATGCAAAGGCCCGCGACATACTGGGCAAGGGCGTGGACTCGCTGGGATTCCACATCGCGGGACGGGATGTCAATGCCGCAAACATCGCAAGGTTGCTGGAAGGCATCTGCCCGGAGTGCGTCGAGTTGAACTTCGCAACTTGTCAAAAGCATTCGCTTGAGCTGGCCAAAGTCCTGGTGGACTACTTCAAGTCCACGGGATGCGACCTGGCAAAGGTGTCGGGCTCGATCAACTTCGACCCCATCAACAAGATGCTTGTCAAGGGCGTGGACTTCACGGCACTCGTGGCCGTGGCCAAAGAGCTGGTGGAGACGCTCCGGCCGCTCCCGGGCATCCGCGCCGTGGCGGTCAATGCATTGACGCTCAACAATGCCGGCGCTTACATCTATCAAGAGCTGGGTTACGCCCTGGCCTGGGGTGCAGAGAACCTTGACAAACTGGTCGAGGCAGGACTCGATGCGACGGAGGCAGCGAGAAGCATCAAATTCAACTTCGGCATCAGTTCCAATTATTTCATGGAGATTGCCAAGTTCCGCGCCGCAAGGATGCTCTGGGCGGAAATCGTCAAGGCATACAACCCGAGCTGCGATTGCGCAATGAAGATGAAGGCGCACGCCGAAACGTCGTCGTTCAACCTGACAATCTTTGATTCTTACGTGAACTTGCTGCGCACGCAGACCGAGGCAATGAGCGCTACGTTGGCAGGTGTCGACTCGTTGGCCGTCACGCCGTTTGACAAGGCATACGAGACCCCGAACGAATTCTCCGAGCGTCTCGCCCGCAACCAGCAGTTGCTGCTCAAGGAAGAGTCGCACTTTGACAAGGTTGTTGACCCGGCTGCCGGCTCCTACTACATAGAGACTTTGACGGCTTCAATCGCCCAACAGGCATGGAAGCTCTTCCTTGAGGTCGAGGACAAAGGCGGATTCCTTGCAGCAGTCAAGGACAACATGGTGCAAGATTCCGTCAACAAGAGCAACGACGACCGCCATGTCGCCGTCGCACGCCGCAAGGAAATCCTGCTCGGGACGAACCAATACCCCAACTTCACCGAACTTGCAGGCGGCAAACGTCCCGTCGATACGGGGGCTTGCTGCTCTGGCCATGAGTGCGAGGCACAGTTCCACAAGCTCAACTTCGCACGCGCCGCAAGCGAATTCGAGGAGCTGCGCCTGCAAACAGAGAACTCTGGCAAGCGTCCCAAAGCATTCATGCTGACGATTGGCAACTTGGCAATGAGGCAGGCACGCGCCCAATTCTCCTGCAACTTCCTGTCATGCGCTGGCTATGAAGTGGTGGACAACCTCGGATTCGAGAGTGTCGAGGCAGGCATCGAGGCGGCAATGGAAGCCAAAGCCGACATCGTGGTGCTCTGCTCAAGCGATGACGAGTACGCGGAGTACGCCGTTCCGGCCTTCAAGGCCCTGGCCGGCCGCGCAATGTTCGTAGTTGCCGGCGCACCGGCTTGCATGGACGAGCTCAAGGCGGCAGGCATAGAGAACTTCATCCATGTGCGTGTCAATGTGCTGGATACATTGAGGGAATACAACGCAAAGTTGGGAATCAAATGAACCACCCCTTAAAATCAATAGAATCATGAAACCAAAATTCAAAGACATAGACATATTTGCTGCCATCAAACCTGCCAACGGGGCAGAATGGCAGAAAGCAAACGGCATCGAGGCTGATTGGAAGACACCCGAACACATCAATGTCAAGCCCGTTTATACGAAAGAAGACCTCGAAGGCATGGAGCATCTCGACTTCGTTGCCGGCATCCCGCCTTACCTGAGAGGCCCCTATTCGATGATGTACACTTTCCGTCCTTGGACAATCCGCCAATACGCAGGCTTCTCGACGGCAGAGGAATCCAACGCTTTCTACCGCCGCAACCTCGCATCCGGCCAGAAGGGGCTGTCGGTAGCATTCGACCTCCCCACCCACAGGGGCTATGACCCGGACAACGAGAGGGTGGTCGGCGACGTGGGCAAAGCGGGCGTCTCGATCTGTTCGTTGGACAACATGAAGGTCTTGTTTGACGGCATCCCATTGAACAAAATGTCCGTCTCGATGACTATGAACGGTGCTGTGCTGCCCGTCATGGCATTCTACATCAACGCAGGCCTGGAGCAAGGCGCGAAACTTGAGGAGATGGCCGGCACTATCCAGAACGACATCCTCAAGGAGTTCATGGTGCGTAATACATATATATATCCCCCATCGTTCTCGATGCGCATCATTTCCGACATCTTCGCCTACACTTCGCAGAATATGCCCAAGTTCAACTCCATCTCAATCTCGGGCTACCACATGCAAGAGGCTGGAGCAACGGCCGACATCGAGCTGGCCTACACCTTGTCGGACGGCTTGGAATACCTCCGTGCCGGCGTCAACGCGGGCATAGACATTGACGCATTCGCCCCGCGCCTCTCATTCTTCTGGGCGATAGGCATGAACCACTTCATGGAAATCGCCAAGATGCGCGCCGCCCGTATGCTTTGGGCCAAGATTGTCAAATCGTTCAACGCCAAGAATCCCAAGTCCCTCGCACTCCGCACGCACTGCCAAACCTCAGGTTGGTCGTTGACAGAGCAAGACCCATTCAACAACGTGGGACGCACTTGCATCGAGGCAATGGCCGCAGCCCTCGGACACACACAGTCGCTGCACACCAACGCGCTTGACGAAGCCATAGCCCTGCCGACCGACTTCTCGGCACGCATCGCCCGCAACACCCAGATATATATCCAGGAGGAAACATACGTCTGCAAGAACGTAGACCCGTGGGGCGGCTCCTACTACGTCGAATCGCTCACAAACGAGATAGCCCACAAGGCATGGGAACATATCCAGGAAATCGAAAAGCTCGGAGGCATGGCCAAAGCCATCGAGACAGGCCTGCCCAAGATGCGTATCGAGGAGGCCGCTGCCCGCACACAAGCCCGCATCGACTCAGGAGAGCAGACCATCGTGGGTGTCAACAAATACCGCCTTGAAAAGGAAGCACCCATCGACATCCTCGAAATCGATAACACAGCAGTCAAGAACGAACAGATCGAACACCTCAAGCATCTCCGCGCCAACCGGGACAACGACAAGGTGAAGGCCGCACTCGAAGCCATCACACGGTGCGTCGAGACAGGCGAAGGCAACCTCCTCGCGCTCGCCGTCGAGGCAGCCAAAGTCCGTGCCACCTTGGGAGAAATTTCAGACGCTTGCGAGAAAGTCGTGGGCAGGTACAAAGCAGTAATCAGAACCATTTCAGGCGTGTATTCATCAGAAAGCAAGAACGATGCAGACTTCTCCCGAGCAGTCGAGCTCTGCGACAAGTTTGCCAAGAAAGAAGGCCGCCGCCCGCGCATAATGATAGCGAAGATGGGGCAGGACGGCCACGACCGTGGGGCCAAGGTTGTCGCGACCGGCTATGCCGATTGCGGCTTTGACGTTGACATGGGCCCGTTGTTCCAGACCCCGGCAGAAGCAGCCCGCGACGCTGTTGAAAACGATGTCCACGTCGTCGGCGTCTCATCGCTCGCCGCAGGACACAAGACCCTCATCCCGCAGCTCATTGCCGAACTCAAGCGGCTCGGGCGCGAAGACATCGTGGTCATCGCAGGCGGCGTGATCCCCCCGCAGGACTACGACTTCCTCTACAAGGCGGGAGTGGCAGCGATATTCGGCCCTGGCACATCAGTCTCCAAGGCTGCTTGCGCCATCCTCGAAATCCTCATGGAAGAGTGACCGGTCATCCGGCAAATTTCATCAAGGGGCGGCTTCGCAATGAAGCCGCCCCTTTTCGTCCACATCCCACACGCGCACGGCTTAGGGCAGGAACGGGACGCGATCATGCCATGCATGAATTCCCGTCAAGCCGGGCATAAACCTCCCCCACCCGCCGTGAAAAGTTGCACAAGGTCTGACCTAAAGTTGCATAAGGCCGTACATAAAGTTCTTTCAGAAGTTTTGTTTATATAAACAGAACTTCTGAATATATAAACAGAAGTTCTGAATATATAAACAGAAGTTTTGTTTTTACTTTATGTGCGGGGATAATGAACTTTATGCGCCGGGCAACGTAAGTTCAGGTCCGACCCGGTGGAAGTTTGTGTCTGGTCATATAAAGATTTAGGCCTGGCCTGACCGTGAGGCGGCTGCTTTCCTTGAGCCGGGAAGCCCTTTTCCCCCGCCGGTTTGCGGCGCACGGCGGCATTGGAAGGGCTTGACAAAATGTCAGTTTTGCTCCGGCCCTGCGCCGCAAAAGGTTAAAAATGCGTACTTTTGCACCGCTCCGCGCCGCACGGGGCACACATGGATTCACGGTGCGGCGGCTGGCAAGTTTTTTGCAGGCACTGTTCGGATTGTGTACAAACATGAAATAATCAAAAAACAGCATATTATGAGCAAAGAAGAAAAGGACAAAGACGAAGTGCGCGAGCAAGGTACTGAGGAGTTGAACGCCTCTGCCGCAGCGCAAGAGCAAGAGACGCAAGAGGCCGGGCAACCTGGTGAGGCGCAAGACGAGCCCGCACCAGCCGGCGGCAAGGACAACGAGCTGGACGAGGCGCGCCAGAAGATAGAGGAACTGACTGACAAACTCCTGCGCCTACATGCCGAGTTTGACAACTACAAGAAGCGCAACATGAAGGAGAAAGCCGAGCTCATCCGCAACGCCGGGGAGCGTGTCCTCGGGGATTTCCTCCCACTGGCTGACGACATGGAGCGCGCCATCGACTCGATGCGCAAGGCGGAGGACGTGGCAGCGGTGGTCGAAGGCATAGAGCTCATCCATGGCAAACTGATGCAGGTCTTCACCAAGAACGGCGTTTCGCCCATCGACACGGCTGACGCCACCTTTGACACCGATGTCCACGAAGCGGTGGCTATGGTCCCGGCGGAGAGCGAAGACAAGCGGGGCAAGGTCGTGGATTGCGTCCAGACGGGTTACAAACTCAATGACAAGGTGCTGCGTCATGCCAAGGTCGTAGTGGCGCAGTGATGACACTTAAACTCGCGAGACATGGCAAAGAGAGATTACTACGAAGTGCTTGGGGTTGACAAGTCGGCAAGCGCGGACGAGATAAAGAAAGCATACAGAAAAAAGGCCATCCAGTACCACCCCGACCGCAACCCTGGTGACAAGGCGGCCGAGGAAAAGTTCAAGGAAGCGGCCGAGGCATACGATGTCTTGAGCAATCCCGACAAACGCCAACGCTATGACCAATTCGGCCACGCCGGGGTAAGCGGCGCGGCTGGCAACGGAGGACCTTATGGAGGTTTCGGCGAGGGGATGTCAATGGATGACATCTTCTCGATGTTCGGCGACATATTCGGCGGGCATGGAGGCTTCGGGGGCTTCGGTTCCAGCGGGCGCAGCACGTCGTCGGGGGCAAGACGTTACAGGGGCTCTGACCTTAGGGTCAAAGTGAAACTCACCCTCAACGAGATTGCCAACGGGGTGGAAAAGAAGTTCAAGCTGAAAAAATACGTCACTTGCACCCATTGCCACGGCAGCGGCTCGGAGGACGGCCAGACCGAGACTTGCCCGACTTGCCATGGCACTGGCACCGTGACACGCACCCAGCAGACATTCCTCGGCATGATGCAGTCGCAAACGACTTGCCCCAACTGCGGCGGCGAGGGACGCATCATCAAAAACCGTTGCAAGGCTTGCGGCGGTGACGGCATTGTGCAGGGAGAAGAGATCGTGAGTGTCAAGATCCCGGCCGGGGTGATGGAGGGGATGCAACTCTCCATGAACGGCAAGGGCAACGCGGGCAAACGCAATGGCATAGCCGGCGACTTGCTGATTCTCATCGAGGAAGAGCCACATGCCGAGTTGACGAGGGATAAAAACGACCTGATATACAACCTCCTGCTCAACTTCCCGACTGCGGCACTCGGCGGCACGGTCGAGATACCTACGCTCGACGGTAAGGCGAGGGTCAAGATTGATGCCGGCACACAACCCGGGAAATTGCTCAGGTTGCGCGGCAAAGGATTGCCCGACATCAATGGCTACGGGCGCGGGGATGAAATCGTCAACATCAGTGTTTACGTCCCCGAGACGCTCAACAATGCAGAGAGGGAACAATTGCAAAAGATGAACGAATCGCCAAACTTCAAACCCAGTAACTCCATCAAGGAGAAAATATTCAAGAAGTTCAGGAGCTACTTTGACTGACGTGCCTCGTGGCAGGTACAAGGTTGCCTGAATGTGAAAGCCTCCTGCGGCATAGATGCTTGTGCCATCGTCCGCAGGAGGCTTATTATATATAGTATAGGCTTCAGGCCTGATTATGCCGCCCGTCTCATTGCCTGCCGATGCAGGTGTAGTTGAACCCGAGGCTCTCCAGTTCCTCACGTTCATAGATGTTGCGCCCGTCAAAGATGGCGTTGCCCCGCATGAGTTGCTTGACTTTGCCCCATGTCGGGAGACGGAACTGCTTCCATTCCGTCACAAGCAACAGGGCATCCGCTCCGTCAGCCGCGTCGTACATATCGTTGGCATAGTAGATTGCAGCCCCTATCCTGCGACGCGTCTCGTTCATTGACTGCGGGTCAAATGCCCTGACAGCGCACCCCGCTTTGAGAAGCAAGTCGATGAGCACGAGCGATGGTGCTTCCCTCATGTCGTCTGTCTCGGGCTTGAACGCTAATCCCCAGAGTGCAATCGTCTTACCGGCCAGGTCTCCGAAGTGGTTTTGCAGTTTGTTGAAGAGCAGACGTTTCTGCGCTTCGTTGACATCCTCCACGGCTTTCACGACTTTCATCTCTATGCCGTGCTCGTTTGCTGTGCGGACAATAGCCTTCACGTCCTTTGGAAAGCACGAGCCGCCATAGCCGATTCCGGGGTAAAGGAACTTAGTCCCGATGCGCGTGTCAGCACCTATTCCCTGGCGGACCATCTCGATGTCGGCTCCGACACGCTCACAAAGGTTGGCCATCTCGTTGATGAAGCTGATGCGTGTAGCAAGCATTGCGTTGGCGGCATACTTTGTCATCTCAGCCGAGGGGATATCCATGAAGATTACCCGGAATTTGTTTAGCATGAACGGTTTGTAGAGTTTCTGCATGAGGTTGCGCGCCCTGTCGCTCTCCACGCCGACAATCACCCTGTCAGGGCTCATGAAATCGTCGATGGCATTGCCCTCTTTTAGGAATTCGGGGTTGGATGCCACGTCAAAGTCCAAGTCCAGCCCGCGTTTGTCCAGCTCCTCCCGGATGGTGGTCTTGATCTTTGGTGAAGTTCCGACGGGCACTGTGCTCTTGGTGACTATGAGCAGGTACTTCTCCATGCAACGTCCGATGGTGCGGGCCACGTCAAGGACATACTTGAGGTCGGCACTCCCGTCCTCGTCCGGCGGTGTACCGACTGCCGAGAACACAATGTCCATGTCGTTAAGACAAGACTCAAGGGAGGTTGTGAAGTGTATCCTGCCAGCTTTCATGTTGCGCAGCACCATTTCCTCAAGACCTTTCTCATAGATAGGCATGACGCCGTTCCTCAAACCTTCTATCTTCTTGGCATCGGTGTCCACGCAAGTCACGTCCACCCCTGTTTCCGCGAAGCAGACTCCTGTGACCAAACCGACGTAACCAGTCCCTACAATGGCTATTTTCATGGGATTATTTCTTTAGTATGTTGAATTCTTTTTTCACGCCAAGCTGCAACCCGCAATTGTCGCCATAAATGTCGCTGATGTCAGCGCCCAACGATGCTGCAAAAGACCAGCCTTGCAGTTTCGCCGGCTTGTAACGTACCTCGGCCAACAATGAGAAGTTTTCCCTGACATCGATGCTCGGCTTGAACACAGTGCCCCATGAACGGCTGAACGTCATCAGGACACGGTAGTCGAACTCCTTGGTGATGCACCCGTCGATGCCGAGATGCAGTGCCTTGACCCTGTTGTGGTGGAAGTCCAAAGTCCCGTCCTCATTGTACATCGGGGAGGCTGCAAGCGGTGTCCCGATGGAATGTCCCCAGTGCGACCATCCAGGATAGATGAAATTGTTGTAGTAGTTGTCACCCCCTCCCGTCTTAGGACACAACTGGTAGATGTCACTCCCGTGCAGCGGGCCACTCTGGTTTGTCGATTGATAGTACTCCACAACCACACCCGTGATTGGAGCTTCCCGCTTGTTGCGGTAGGCGACGCCCCACAGGCCATCAAACCCGTTGAGCTTGCCCATGCCCGAGAAGTCGTCGAAATAGTTTTCCATATAGGCTGAAACCCTCTTCCCTTTCCATTGGTAGGTCAGTTTCAACAGCTCGCTGCCGAGGGTGTTTCCTGCAAAGGCTATCTTCTCGCCTTCATATTGGCTCTCGCTTGCGCTCTGTGGGATGAGAGCTTCCCAGTACTGTTTCCAACCGCTGCCGACAGTCACTTGCTTGCCATCTGGCAGATGTTGCGTCCCTCCAAACTGCGTGTCAAGGCGGTAGCCCATCTCCCACAGCCAGTGTCCGGCGGGGTCGCCTATCCTCATGTAGAAATTCTTGGTGTGGTACTTTATGCCGCTCACGTAGCTCACGCCGCTGCCTGCCGTCTCGCTCTGGTAATCACCGTCGGTGAACCATCCGAATGCCACTTCTGCCTTCATCGCAAACCGCCGGCAGATCTGCACATAGTCGAATGCCCCGAGCCTGACTTGCGGTATCGGCCGCGCATTGCCCGACCAGACGAGCCCTCCGCTGCTGAGACGTTGGTCAAGTTGTTCGAAGTGCCGCTCCTTGCTGCCTATCGAGAGGCCGAGCCACTTCCAATAGATGTCGGCGTAGGCCTGCTGGATGATGAAGTTGCGGTCAGTGCCGATGCCGCCCACAAGGTCGGCTTTGGTCTCCAGCCTCCAGCCTCGCGGCATCTTGTATTCGTAGCCGATGGCGGCACGGACGTATCCATAGTTGTCCAGCGACGGCAGCCCGTCACGGTTGGCCGCTTGCCACATCGGGGTGTGGTCGCCGATGTGCCCTGCCGCTTCTATCCCTACGGCCGCGTCAAGTCTTTGTCCCTGGGCATAGGCATTGGCAAAGCCGACGATGATGGCGATTGCCGCAGCCGCGAGTCGTGTTGTCCTGCGCATTGTCAATAGGCGTTTTTTTCACCCTTAATCATATTCCTGACGGTGAGGTAGATTATCTTCAGGTCGAGGAAGAACGACCAGTTCTCGATGTACCAGACATCATGCTCGACACGTTTCTCCATCAGGCTGACTTCCTTGGTCTCGCCGCGATAGCCATTCACCTGCGCCCATCCTGTTATCCCCGGTTTGGCGAGGTGGCGCAGCATGTATTTGTCGATGATGGCGGAATACTCGATCGTGTGCTTCAGCATGTGCGGCCTCGGGCCCACCACCGACATGTCGCCTGCAAGCACATTGATGAACTGAGGCAACTCATCCAGGTTGGTCCTGCGCAGGAACGCGCCGAAGCGTGTCACCCTCGGATCGCCCTTTACGGCCTGTGCCGTGTCGGCCTGCCCGTTGACCCGCATCGTGCGGAACTTGATGCATTTGAAGCTGCGTCCCTTCTTCCCGGTGCGTTCCTGAGTGAAAAAGATCGGACCGGGCGACCCAATCTTTATCCCCACCGCCACCACCACGAAGATTATCGGGAAGAGTGTCACCAGGAAGCAGAGCGAAAAAACGATGTCAAACGTGCGTTTCACAAATTTATTGAGCGGGTATCGCAACGGTTCGTCCCTCAGCGCGAAGACAGGGATGTTGCCCAGCGAGTCCAGCTTCAAGGCTTTTTTCATGTAGCGGTGGACGACGGGGACGATGTAAAAGCGGATCATGTTGTTCTCGCAGAACGCCATCAGCGACAAAATCTTGCGCTCCGCCGTGTCGGGCAAGGTGCAGTAGACCTCGTCGATGGGATTGTTCTTGATGAAGTCTATCGCCGAGTCCACGTCCCCGAGGATTTTCGCCCCATCAGGCACTTCCCTCTGCCTATCGTCAAAGAATCCGAGGATGTTGTAGCCCGCACCCACCTCGTTGAGCATCTCGTCGTGGACGGCGATGCCGTTCTTCCCCGCGCCAATGATGATTATGTTCTTGTAGTTGAAACCGAGGTTGCGGTAGTGCTTCAGCGCGAACCTGCAAGCCAGCCGCCACAGGACAAGCACCACGAGCACGGCGGAGAAATAGGTCGCGACAAGCAGCCTCGACACCTCGTCCACCTTGACCAAAGCCATGAATGCCATGAACGTGACAAAGAAAAGGGCGGTCGTCCAGAACGCGTTTTGCACCACACGCTCTGCATAGATGATGCGCCGCGACAGCTTCACCCCAAAAACCGTGATGGCAAGGGCATAGCTCAGGTTGGCGGCAAGCAGCACCAGCCACGATTTCATCTGGAAGTCGGATGCGAGATGGTCGGTGAAAAGGCTGAAAATGATGACCATCAGCGCGTTTATTATGAGGAAGTCGCCCACGATGACCAGCGTGTTGATGAGGTGGGCGTACCGCAATTGTTGCTTCATCTCTGAATCTTTATGTTGCAAAAATATAACAATGCGCGCAAAATACGCAATCGCGCCGCCATTATTGCCCCGCCGACACGACAAAGGCGGCAGGCACAATGCCCGCCGCCCTTGCAAGTCGGAGTTAGGCGACTCGAACGCCCGACCTCTACGTCCCGAACGTAGCGCGCTACCAACTGCGCTAAACT
>CALULY010000014.1 GCA_944321635.1 uncultured Bacteroidaceae bacterium
GTAGCTCAGTCGGTTAGAGCATCTGACTGTTAATCAGAGGGTCGTTGGTTCAAGTCCAACCTGAAGAGCAAAAAACAATGCGTGCCAGACATTCTTCAGTAGCTCAGTCGGTTAGAGCATCTGACTGTTAATCAGAGGGTCGTTGGTTCAAGTCCAACCTGAAGAGCAGAGAAATCCTGCCAGCAATGCGCTTGGCAGGATGTTTTTTTTATCCCAATCGCCATTAAGGTAAGAAGATTTGGCTCTATGTCCTTTAGCAATGACTTGACCCAGGGCGGGGTGATGCGCAAGATGTTGCTTTTCGCGCTGCCCCTCATGCTTGGCAACATCCTCCAGCAATGCTACAACATTGCCGACACGTTCATCGTAGGGCGTTATGTCGGTGCGGGTGCGCTTGCGGCGGTCGGTGCGGCCTACGCGCTGATGACGTTTGTAAACTCTATGCAGTTTGGCCTTTGCATGGGCAGCGGGGTGGTCTTTTCCATGCTCTTTGGAGCAGGAAGGATGGAAGATTTACGCAAAGGGGTTTTCATCTCCTTTGTGATTGTAGCGGCGGTCACGGTTTTGATAAACGTCGTGCTGCTTGTCTTCATCGATCCTGTGATGCATCTGTTGAATGTCCCTGATGACGTCTATGGCATGATGCGTGATTACCTGTGGATAGTCGCTTGGGGGATGTTCTTCACGTTCCTCTACAATTATTTTTGCGCTTTGCTTCGTTCTGTGGGTGATTCTGTCACGCCGCTGCTGGTCATAATCTTTTCGTCGGCAATGAACATAGGTCTTGACATAGCCTTTGTTTGCTTCTTTGATTGGGGGGTGGCCGGGGCTGCGTGGGCCACGGTGATTTCGCAGGCTGCGTCTTCGCTTTTGTTGTTCCTCCATCTGTGTTTCAGGGAAAGCCGTTTGTTGCCACGAGCAAAGGATATGCGCTTTGACCGTGCTTTGTCGGGACGGATATTGTCGTTCTCGTTGCTCACCTGCTTCCAACAGTCGATAATGAACTTCGGGATATTGCTCGTGCAAGGTCTTGTCAACAGTTTCGGGGTGGTAGTGATGGCGGCGTTTTCGGCTGCTGTCAAGATTGACACGCTTGCCTATGTGCCGGCTCAGGACTATGGCAACGCCTTTTCCACGTTCATAGCGCAGAATTTCGGGGCGCAGCGGTTTGACCGCGTTGCCGATGGCATCAGGAAGTCATTGCTCGTCGTCGTGTCGTTTTGCCTGGCAGTCTCGGTGGTTGTCTTTTGCGGTGCGGAGTGGATGATGTCGTTGTTCGTTCCTTCGGGTGAATGGGCGGTAGTGCAGGCTGGAGCACAATACCTGCGCATCGAGGGGGCGTTTTATGTCGGCATAGGGTTGCTGTTCCTTTTCTACGGCTACTACCGTGCCATTGCCCGCCCAGGTTTCTCCGTGGTGCTGACAGTGGTGTCCCTCGGCACACGTGTGGTGCTGGCATACGCGCTTGCCTCCGTGCCATCTGTCGGAGTGCTCGGCATCTGGTGGTCGGTGCCTGTTGGTTGGCTGCTGGCGGACTTGCTTGGCTTTGCGTTTTACCGCCGTTTGTCGCCGGCCGGCATAGCCAAGTAGACCGGCTGCATCATGCCTGGTAGCAATAAAAATGCTGCCCGCCATCCTGTCGTGGTGGCGGGCAGCATCTGGTTTTATCAAGTCTTGTCCGTTCAGACTTTGACCCTGTTGACATAAGAGCCGTCGCGGGTGTCGACTTCGATAGTCTCTCCCTCGTTGATGAACAGGGGCACGCGCACGATTGCGCCGGTCTCAAGCGTGGCGGGCTTGGTCGCGTTGGTTGCAGTGTCTCCCTTGACGCCAGGCTCTGAGTAGGTGATCTTGAGTTGCACCTTGACCGGCAGGTCGGCAAAGAGGATGGTGTCGGTCGAAGCGTCAGAAACGACATCTACCACCATGCCTTCCTTGAGGAAGTCAACACCGTTGATGAGTGCCTTGTCGATGATTATGTCATCCCAAGTCTCCTGATTGAGGAAGTGGTAGTGGTCGCCCTCGTTGTAGGAGAACTGGTACGGGCGGCGTTCCACCCTCACATCTTCGAGGCGCTCGCCTATGTTGAAGCGGCGTTCAAGCACGCGGCCTGTCACGACATCTTTCAACTTGGTGCGCATGATGGTGTTGCCTTTTCCTGGTTTGACGTGCAAGAACTCGATGCAGAAGTACAATTTGCCGTCCAGACGGATGCAAGTCCCGTTTTTGATGTCTTGTGAATTTATCATAAACAGTGGGTTATTGTTGATTATTTGTTATAGCTAAACAGCAGTCATTTCTGACACAGCCGCAAAGGTAATCCAATCGTACAAAAAGCACAAAAGAATGCTGCAAAAATGATGCTCGGGTTGTATGGTATTGAAAATAGACCTATCTTTGCACCCAACTTGTTGTCGAGAGTAATAATATAAAACAATACAAGCGTTATGAAAAGAACATATCAACCATCAAACCGCAAGAGGAAGAACAAACACGGCTTCCGTGAAAGAATGTCTACCGCCAACGGACGTCGCGTCTTGGCATCCCGCCGCGCAAAAGGCAGGAGGAAATTGACTGTTTCTGACGAATACGTGGGCGTTAAGAAATAACGGTCGCCAGAGAAGCATAGAACGAGGCGTGGTGCGATGCACCGCGCCTTTTTTGTTTACCGGCAGGCTGAATTCATCGAGCCCGCAAGCGTAAAATTTGCAAATAAACGATGCGGCGCAGGGGCTATAAAGGAACTGCCAAAAACATCGTATGTTCCCGCCCGGAACATCCTACCTTTTTGGCAAAATCATTGTATGTTTCCACCAAAATCATCGTATGCAAATCGCGCCAGCATCCCTTGCCGCCGCGATCATGCCAGAAGCCCGTCCAGATTGCGTTCAGCGCGTGGCGAATGCATTGCGCACCCACCCGTCCTCGGTGTTGATGTAGATGGCGACAGAGTCCGTCGCCCCGTCGCGGAACTCGGCGAGTTGCAACGAGAGGTATGCGGTCTTGGTGTAGGCTGGATAGTCGCCCTCGTCATCATGGTGCAGCTTGACCATCGCGTTGGCAGTGCCTGCCTCCTTGCCGTCGTTGACAAAACGGAACTCGTGCTGCTTGTCCTTGGCCATGACTCCAAGCTCGATGTTCACAAAGTCGCCGCGTTTCCACACCTTGCGCACTTCCACGGGATCCGTTGAGAAGCCTCCCGCCACGCTGCTCGCGGGGATTGTCCTGGCGCAATATACGCTGGCGAGCGTGTAGATGTCTGCCGTCCCGTAGGTGCCTTGCGATGGCATCGTCAGCGGCAAGTAGTCTGTCACGACGCGATAATGCCCCTCTTGCCCCACACGTGTGTTTGTGTAGTCCTGGTTGACGGCGAAT
The DNA here is from genome assembly GCA_944321635.1 of uncultured Bacteroidaceae bacterium. Taxonomy (GTDB): domain Bacteria; phylum Bacteroidota; class Bacteroidia; order Bacteroidales; family Bacteroidaceae; genus Avibacteroides. The sequence goes on from CALULY010000014.1 coordinate 3,376, forward strand.
GTCGCCCCGTCATCCGTGATGAGTGTCTCGATGTTGCCGCCGGCACCTGCGCCCACGGTCGCAAATTCCCTCACCACGGATGGGTAGGTGTAGTCGTCTTCGTCTTTGCCGCACGCGGCCATGAGCATGGCTGCGGCCAATATTGGTGCAATGAGTCTCATTGAGCATTCAGTTTGTTGATGACCGGGTGCATATACATATTGAGGATGCAATGCTTTAGGAATGCCTCGTCTTTGTCGGGAATGCCGATCTTGTCAAGCTGCCCTTGCAGGTAGGCCTCAAACTTTTGGCGATCACTCTCGGTGTATTGGCCGGCGAACCGCCGCGAACCCTCAATCATGTCACACGCCACGTAGTTGCAGGGATAGATGACATAGTTGCGATGGATTTCCCTCGTCATCCATTCGGTTATCTCCTTGAACATCTCGGGTTTGCCCATCCCGTCGGGCAGTTGCGCCAGCATGGTGTTGAGCGGCGTTCCCGTGACATAACGGATGCGGCCTTTCTGCCCGCTTATGCCGATGGACATATTCTGTATGTCGTCCTTGGCCTCTTTCTTGTAGGCGGGATTGTCGCGTTTCAGTTGCATCTCCTGCGCCTTGAGGTAGTCGCACGGGTCGAATTCGTAGGATATCGTGAGCGGCACGATGTCAAGCCTGGCCAGCGATGCCTTGATGTCGTGCCCGCCGCCAAGGGACAACATCTTGATGACGCTCTCCTGTGTCTCGTCGCTCGCGTCTTTTGCCCGCCCCTCACGTTGGGCGATCCAGATGGATTGGCGCTTGTCCTTGATGGTGTGGTGGATATATGCCGACAGTTCCATCGAGGCATTGAGCTGTTGGCGCATGGCCAATCCGCGCTTGACGATGAATGCTTTGTTGAGCCGCACGAAGTTGCGTATCCAAGGATATATGAGCAGATTGTCGCCGATTGCTATCTCAACGGTGTCGAGCCCCTGCTCAAGCAGTTTAATGGACAGGAGTGCAGAGTCGAGCACTATGTCCCTGTGGTTGGAAATGTAGATGTGTGCGGCATCTTTGTTGGGTATGGACGTGATGTCGAGTGCTACCTCGTCGGTGCACCTTTTGATGAGGTTGGTCACGATGGGGTAGCAGATGCGCTCCTGGAACTGCCGCACCGTGTCGCATGACTTCATGACGGCGGCGATTGTGGCGAATGGTATCCCCCCGCTGATTGCGGACACCGACCTCTGGAAATGCTCGTCCGCGACGAGTGCATCGACCGTTTGCTTCACTTCCGTGTTGTCAAAGGCCCGGATGTCATCGAAGTTTGTGGTTGCGTCCATGATTGTGGATGGTTTAGCGTTTGAGATTGTCCTCGATTATGTCAGACATCACGTCTTTGATGTCCAGACCTGCCGCCCTGACTTGTTGCGGGATGAAGCTCGTTTTGGTCATCCCTGGCGTGGTGTTTACTTCGAGCAGGTTGATTTTCTCGCCTTCTGTGACGATGTAGTCAACACGGACGATGCCCTTGCAGCCGAGTATGTCATAGATTGCCATCGTGAGTTTCTGCACGCGGCTTGCGAGGTCGTCGCTGATGCGGGCGGGAGTTATCTCCTCGACCTGTCCGTTGTATTTGGCATCATAGTCGAAGAATTCGTTCTTTGTGACCACTTCTGTCACAGGCAGCACGGTGGCCTTTCCCTTTGTGCGATAGCAGCCGCAAGTCAGTTCCATGCCAGGCATGAATGATTCCACGACGACTTCATCTGACTCGTGGTGCGCCTTTTCGATGGCGGCTTGCAGTTCTTCTGCCTTTTTCACCTTGGTCACGCCGAAGCTTGACCCTCCGAGGTTAGGTTTGACGAAGCATGGCAGCCCGATGCGGTCTATTATGTCTTCGGTCGCGGCCGCCTGTCCTTTGCGTATGCACAAAGATTCGGCAATCCTCACCCCGAATGCTTGTAGGTAGTGGTTGCAGACAAATTTGTCATAGGTCATCGCGCTGGCAAGCACTCCACAGCATGAGTATGGGATGCCAAGCATCTCAAAGTAGCCTTGCAGCAGACCGTCCTCGCCAGGTGTCCCGTGGATGGTGATGTAAGCAAAGTCAAATTTGACCTTTTGCCCGGCGAGTGTGAAGCTGAAATCATTCTTGTCGATGTCGGCTGCTTCCTGCCCGTCGATGATGACCTTCCAATCCGACTTGTGCATTTTGACTATGTAGGTGTCGTAGACATCGCGGTCAATGAATGAGTATATGCCTTTTGCGCTCTCCATCGATACGCCGCACTCTGAGGTGTCTCCGCCGGCGACGATTGCTACCTTCCGTTTCATGTCGTTTCCCTGTTAGATGTGTAGTCCCTCCACTTGGCAAGCAGCAGCTCCATGTCTTCGGGCAACGGCGAGGTGAAAAACATCTCTTTGCCCGTGGTGGGGTGCGTGAACCCCAGGGTCATCGCATGGAGTGCCTGCCTGGGACAGATGGAGAAACAGTTGTTGATGAATTGTTTGTACTTGTTGAATGTAGTCCCGCGCAGGATTTGGTCGCCCCCGTAGCGTATGTCATTGAACAATGGATGCCCGATGTGTCTCATGTGGACACGGATTTGGTGCGTCCTGCCGGTTTCAAGGATGCACTCGACGAGGGTGACGTAACCGAATTTTTCTATCGTTCGGTAGTGCGTTACGGCGTGTTTGCCTATTGCCGGGTCGCTTGAGACCGTCATCAGCATCCTTTCCCTCGGGTCTCTGGTGATGTTGCCAGTGATTGTCCCGTCGGCGGGATCTGGTGTCCCCCACACAAGGGCGCGGTACATCCGTTTGGTGGTCTTGTTGAAAAATTGCAGGCCTATGTTTGTCTTCGCCTCAGCTGTCTTGGCCACAACGAGCAGCCCCGAGGTGTCTTTGTCGATGCGGTGCACCAGACCGACTTGCGGGTCGTTGGGGTCGTAATCGGGATCGTTCCTCAGATGCCACGCGATTGCATTGACCAGCGTCCCGTGGTAGTTGCCGCAGCCAGGATGCACGACCATGCCAGGAGCTTTGTTGACCACAATGACTTGGTCGTCCTCATATACTATGTCAAGAGGTATGTCTTCAGGAACAATGTCATTGTCATATTTTGGCCGGTCAAGCATCAGAGTGATGGTTTCCCCGCCCTTTATCTTGTAGCTGCTTTTGACCGGTTTGCCGTCTGCGAAGATAAATCCTGCATCCGCCGCTTGTTGTATGCGGTTGCGTGATGAGTTGGTGAGCCTCTCGGCAAGGAATTTGTCAACTCTCATGGGCTTTTGCCCTGCATCGACTGTCACCTTGAAGTGCTCGTACAGTCCGTTGCCCCCGCCCTCGTCCTCTGGCGCGATGTCGAGGTCGTCCAGGTCATCCAGGTCCTGATAGTTGATGTCGTCCATTCCGCTACTCATCTGAACCATGAATTGTCGTCGAGTTCCGATGCCGCGTCTTCGATGTCGGTGGCTGTGAAGTCGTTTTCAAACGTCGTTGCCCCCTCACCCATTCCGGCGACAATCACAAGGGTAGCTCCCTCGGGGATGGAAGAATTGCGCTTCAGCTCCGTGCCGTTGAATTTGACACCTACCACCCAGTCTTGCGCGGCATCTGCCACAAACTCGGTCTCTCCCAACTTGAATCCTGCCGCCTTCAGACGTGCTTCGGCTTCGCGCAGGGAAGAGTTGTCGATTATGTCTGGCACTTTTATCAATGGCACCTTGTTGCTGCTGATGGTGAGGTAGATGGTGCGCCCCTCTTTGACCTTGCTTCCAGCGGCCGGGGTGTTTTGCAGCACACGGTAGGCTGGCATCCCCTTGATATAGCTTGAATCGGTGACGGTGAAAGCCAACCCCCTCGCACGCAGCACCTCCGAAGCCTCGTTCAGGGACATCCCGTAGAGGTCGGGCACTTCGACGCTGTGTCCGTGCCTTGTGTAGCTGTCGAGCCACTGGAATGTCACGACCAATGCCACAACGACAAAGGCAATCATCCCGATGATGTTCAGCCAGAAGAATTTGTTGCTTTTGAACGAAAAAAACTCTTTAACCGTCATCTTTCCCGTGTTGTTTGTTGTTCTTGTTGCGGAGGCTTGATGTCCCCGCGCCGCCTATTGGAGCCGTGGCGCGCGGCATCGTCATCCGTCAGTCCTTGTATATCTCCTTTTTGCCAGCAAGCAGCGTGTTGCGCATCAACGAGACGATAGTCATAGGCCCGACCCCGCCCGGGACGGGAGTGATGTATGAACACTTGGGGGCAACTTCGTCAAACTTGACATCACCCTTCAACTTGAATCCTGATTTTGTCAACGTCGATGGCACGCGTGTAGTCCCCACGTCGATGATGACAGCACCGTCCTTAACCATGTCCGCCGTCACGAATTCCGGAGAGCCGAGTGCGGCGATGATGATGTCGGCGCGGCGGCATTCGTCGGCGATGTCCTTAGTGCGGCTGTGGCAGACGGTGACAGTGCAGTCGCCGGGATAGGCCTTGCGCATCATGAGTGCTGCCATAGGCTTGCCGACAATGTTGCTGCGGCCGAGGATGACGCACTTCTTGCCACGTGTCTCTATGTTGTAGCGCGAAATCAGTTCGATGATGCCGTTGGGGGTCGCCGAGATGTAGCATGGCAGTCCGATGGACATCCTCCCCACGTTGATAGGGTGGAAGCCGTCAACATCTTTCCTGTAATCGATTGCTTCGATCACTTTGTCCTCGGAGATATGTTTTGGCAAAGGCAATTGCACGATGAACCCGTCCACATCGTCGTCCTCATTGAGCTCTCGCACCTTGTCGAGCAGCTCCTGTTCGCTGACCGTGTCCTCAAAACGGACGAGCGTGGACTTGAAACCGCACACCTCGCACGCCTTGACCTTGGCAGCCACGTAGGTCTCGCTTCCCCCATCGTGCCCGACGAGTATGGCTGCAAGGTGCGGCCGCTTGCCGCCTGCCGCGATGATTTGTTTGACCTCTTCGGCTATCTCTTTCTTGATTTGCTCGGCTACCGCCTTTCCGTCTATGATTGTCATCTTGTGCCTCCTGTCGTTTGGTTCAACGTCTCATCATCATGCGTCCCATCTTGTTGCCGGTCATCATCTTCATCATCTTCCTGATGCCCTCGAATTGTTTGAGCAGCTTGTTGACTTCCTGGATGTTAGTCCCGCTGCCCTTGGCGATGCGCTGCTTGCGGCTGCCGTTGAGCAGTTCGGGATTGGTCCTTTCCTTGGGTGTCATCGACTGGATGATTGCCTCGATGCTCTTGAATGCGTTGTCGTCTATGTCAATGTCCTTGATGGCTTTGCCCACGCCCGGGATCATGGAGGCAAGGTCTTTGAGGTTGCCCATCTTTTTTATCTGATGGATCTGGGCGAGGAAGTCGTTGAAGTCGAATTGGTTTTTCTGTATCTTCTGCTGGAGCTTCTTGGCTTCCCGCTCGTCGTATTGTTCCTCGACTTTCTTGACCAGTGATACGATGTCGCCCATGCCGAGTATGCGGCTCGCCATGCGGTCGGGATAGAAGATGTCGATTGCATCCAGCTTCTCGCCCGTACCGACAAATTTGATGGGTTTGTTGACCACCGTCTTGATTGACAACGCCGCTCCGCCGCGTGTGTCGCCGTCGAGCTTGGTGAGCACCACGCCGTCAAAGTCGAGGCGGTCGTTGAATTCCTTTGCAGTGTTGACCGCATCCTGTCCCGTCATCGCATCGACGACAAACAGGGTCTCGTCAGGTTTGATGGTATCCTTGATGGCGGCAATCTCGTCCATCATCTCTTCGTCGATGGCCAGGCGGCCGGCGGTGTCGATGATGAGCAGGTCGAAGCCCTTTGATTTGGCCTCGGCGACGGCATGGCGGGCTATCTCGACCGGATCCTTGCTGTCAGGCTCGCTGTAGACCGGTACGCCGATCTGTTCGGCAAGCACCTTGAGCTGCTCTATCGCCGCCGGGCGGTAGACGTCGCACGCCGCCAGCATGGGCTTGCGGTTGCGCTTTGTCTTGAGCATGAGGGCGAGTTTGCCGGTGAATGTCGTTTTGCCCGACCCCTGGAGTCCCGACATGAGCACGGTGGTGAGGTCTGTGCGCAGGTTGACTTGCGCCGCCTCGCCTCCCATGAGCGTGGTCAGCTCGTCTTGCACTATCTTGACCATCAGCTGACTGGGCTTGAGGGCGGTCAGCACGTTCTGCCCCAGGGCTTTGGCTTTCACCGTGTCGGTGAATGTCTTTGCAACCTTGTAGTTGACGTCGGCTTCGAGCAGTGCCTTCCTTACGTCCTTGAGCGTCTCGGCGACGTTGATCTCGGTGATCTTGCCCTCGCCTTTGAGTATTTTGAAAGACCGTTCCAGCCTTTCGCTTAGATTGTCAAACATATAGCGTCGTGATTGTCTTGTTTCCTAATCAGTCAAGTGCCGCAAAGATAGGAATAAAACGAAAAGTTGCCAACCGCCAACGTGTTAACTCGCCCGTGCCTCATGGACGATGTGGCGGGACGCATATTATATATGGTATAGGCGACTTGCACCGCGTCGCCCGCTGTGCCTCGTCTTTGGACGGGGAATCCGCATCGGATGCAAGGGACGTGGAGGGGCGCGACCAATCGTGTCCCTAAGGTTGATGCCCCGCCATTCAGATGGATGGGGTGAGTGATAATTCCGGTTTGGTCGGGCATGAATTTCACTTAGGTCTGGCCTAAAGTTCAATTCCCCCGTACATAAAGTATATTCAGAACTTTTGTTTATATATTCAAAACTTCTGTTTATATAAACAAAAGTTCTGTTTATATATTCAAAAGTTTTGTTTTAACTTTATGTACCGGGGAATTGAACTTTTGGTCTGACGTGTTGGGAGTTTGTGTCCGGCCTTATCCAATTTTCCCAAAGGATTCGTCCGGCTCGTCCCTTTGAGGCGCGGCTGCGGCACTTGAGCCTAAATCTGTGGCGGGCGTGGGGTCGGGACGAAACACTTTGCTATCTTTGCAGCGTCGCAGTGGCTCGTTCCTGCCGGGGCGAGCCCAAGAGGGAATCCGGTGAGATGCCGGGACAGTGCCTGCTGCTGTGTTCCCCGACCGCGCACGCGGAATCCGACGCCACGATGGAGCCACTGGCCTGCTGGCCGGGAAGGCTGGCGGCGGAGGGGAGAGTCAGAAGACCTGCTGCGACGCACATTGATTTGCGCTTGCGGGACACGGGCGGCAAACGGACTGCTCCCTACGGGGGCGATTCCCCTGCTTTCATCCTCTGGCTTGCGGCGCGTGACGATTGGTTTACGGACTTTATGGGCACATCACGCACAGCCATAGCGGCGGTCGCCGCCACCTTGCTTGCCACCCTTCCGACATTCCTCGCGGGATGCTCGGGGCGGGCGAGTCGCGGGGCGGACATTTTCACAGACACCATCTATGCCCCGGCATACGCCTCGGGGTTTGTCATCCTCGGATGCGACACCATGGCGAGCACAGTGTTGCGCGTCACTGACCCGTGGCAGGGCGCGCAGGGCGTGGTCATGGACTGCTTTGTGAGACGTGACGGCGAACTGCCTCCCGAGGGCTTCGACGGGCAGGTCGTCGAGGCGGGATGCGGGAGAGTGGTGTGTATGTCGTCATCCTACGTCGCCATGCTTGATTGCATCGGCGAGGTGCGGCGTGTGGCGGCGGTGTCGGGATTGGATTTCGTCAGCAATCCATACGTCGAGGCGCACAGGCAGGACATCACGGACGTCGGGGCTGAGCCTTCCGTCGAGATACTTGCGGCGTTGCGGCCCGGGGTGGTGATGCTTTACGGGGTCAACTCCGCGCAAACCGCGCTGACGGACAAATTGGAGGAGGCGGGTATACCATATATATATATGGGGGAATACATCGAAAATTCACCTTTGGGCAAGGCCGAGTGGGTTGTCGCCGTGTCCGAGCTGCTCGATTGCCGTGACAAAGGCACAGCGGCATTCGCCCCGCTGCCTGCCAGATATGACAGCGTGAAGGCGTTGGTCGCCGGTCTGGGCGAGCGTCCCAAGGTGATGGTCAACGCTCCATGGGGTGACACATGGTATATGCCCTCGACAGCCAGCTATGTCGTGCGGCTAATCGAGGACGCGGGCGGCGAATACGTATACAAAGCCAACGCCACAAACGCCTCGTCCACCATAGGGATGGAGACCGCACTCGCCTTGCTCGCGCAGTCGGATGTCTGGCTCGACGCGGGGAACGTGGGAAGCCTCGGCGGGCTGGTCACGGCCAATCCGGCATACGCATCCGTCCCACCCGTCACTGGCAAGCGGGTGTGGAATCCCGACCGCCGCACCAACGGGCGCGGGGCCAACGACTTTTGGGAGTCGGCAGTGGTCATGCCCGACGTGGTGCTGCGTGACTTGGTGGAAATCATGCACCCTGGCGCGACGGGCAGCGAACCTTACTTTTACAGACGACTGGAATGAGCGCCACGGCACACCATGACATGACCCACGGGGGCAGGCGTGGCGCGGTGGCATTCGCCGTGCTGGGCGTGCTGCTCGTCGTGCTGCTGGCCGTTGACCTGCTCACTGGCGACTCGGACTTGAGCCCCCGCGCTGTCATCGCCGCACTCTCGGAGCGGGATGGCGGCACGGGGCTGGCGTCGTCAATCATTGCCATCCGCTCGACACGCGCCGCCGTAGCCGTCATCGTCGGGGCTGCGCTCGCGGCGGGGGGCTTGCAGATGCAGACCGTGTTCCGCAATCCGCTGGCGGACCCCTACCTCCTCGGCATAAGCTCTGGGGCTTCGCTCGGCGCGGCCTTGATGATGCTGGGGCTGCCCCTGCTTGGCGCGCGGCTGCCGTCCACCGCTTTGTCTCTCGGCATTGCCGGGGCGGCGTGGATAGGCGCGGCGGTGGTGCTGCTTGCCGTCGGTGCTGTCAGCCGTTGGGTCAGGGACATACTCGGTGTGCTCATAATCGGAGTGATGTTTGGCTACGTCGCCAGTGCCGTGATACAGGTGCTCCAGTACCTCAGCTCCGCCGAGAGCCTCAAGCAATTCTCTCTCTGGTCGATGGGGGCGATAGGCAACGTCACCGCGCCAAAGGCGGCAGTCATGGCCGCCGTCGTAATCGCAGGCTTGCTGCTGTCGGTCATCTGCATCAAACCGTTGAACCTCCTGCTGCTCGGCGAGGATTATGCCCGGTCGATGGGTCTGGACGTGCGGCGGTCGAGGCTGCTCATCTTCACGTCCGTCACCCTGCTTGCCGGGACAGTCACGGCGTTTTGCGGACCGGTGGGTTTCATCGGGCTGGCCGTCCCGCACGTTGCCAGGATGATTTTCGCCAATGCCGACCACCGCGTCTTGCTGCCCGGCAGCATCCTGGTGGGCATGGACATGATGCTCGTGTGCGACATCCTTGCCAAGAACCTCGTGCTGCCTCTCAACAGCATAACGGCATTGATGGGCATACCGGTCATCATCTGGGTGGTCTTCAAGAACCTAAGGATCGTGTGATATGATTGAACTGGACGACATCACCATAGGCCACGGCCGCGACATCCTGCTGCGCGGCGTGTCTTGCCGCATCGAGGCAGGCAAAGCCACCGCGCTGCTCGGCCGCAACGGGGCGGGCAAGAGCACTTTGCTGCGGGTGATGTCGGGCATGGCAAAGCCCATCGCGGGCCGTGTGTCTGTCGATGGCCGCGACATCTCGGCGATGCGTCCACGCGAACTTGCCCGTGCCGTCAGCCTTGTCACGACCGAGAGGGTGAGGACACCCAACCTGTGCTGCCGGGACGTGGTGGCATTTGGCCGCGCGCCCTACACCAATTGGGTCGGGAGGATGAGTGATGACGACTATGCCATCGTCGAGCAGTCGCTCGCACTCGTCGGGATGTCGGCATACGCACGTCGCACAATGGACACCATGTCTGATGGCGAGTGCCAACGCATAATGATTGCCCGTGCCTTGGCCCAGGACACACGGGTGATAATGTTGGACGAACCGACCTCATTCCTCGACCTTCCCAATCGCTACGAACTGGTGTCGCTGCTCGCATCGACCGCCCATGAGAGGGGAAAGGCGGTGCTGTTCTCGACGCACGAACTGGACATCGCCCTGTCGTTGTGCGACACGGTGATGCTCATCGACAATCCCTCGCTGCTGTGCCTTCCCACCCGGGAGATGCTGGCCGAGCCACGTCTGGCGCGGGTGTTCGACACTCGGGGCTTTGACATGGGAGCCTACCTCCGCGCATTCGCCGAGCGTCGCAGGCGGTGGTGAATGCCGCCATTGCCACTGCCGGACGCATCGGGACGTGGTGCTGCTTGTCGCCTCTATGATGGTCCTTGACCCAGCCAGCAGCATACAATGATTTTGCGAAAAGCATACAATGATTTCTGGCATAGCATACAATGTTTCGCTCAAAACATACGATGATTTTGCATCCGGCAAAGTGCGGCACGATTAGGCACTGGCGATGGAGTGGCGGCGGGGATGCGGTCCAAAACGGTTCACCATAAGTAGTGATTTTTGAAATGTCACTGCTACAATGCGACATTTTTTGACGTTTTGACCTCCTGCAATCGTTAAAGAAAGCTACATTTACGGCAGCAAACATTAAAAACATCCAAACCAAATTGTTATGAGAAACTTCCTCAACGGGCGTACGGCGGTGCTGTCCGCGCTGTTCACCCTCATGCCGTTTGCCACGGCATCGGCAGCCAACGAAGCTACGGGCTATGCAGTCCTCGGCGGCACACTGTTGTTTGCAATTCTTTTCGTCGTGATGGTGTTGCACATGGGCTATGTCTTGTTCAAAGGCAAGAGTTATAAACAAGAGTTCACCGTAGACTACTTCCGTGAGAAACGCAGGCTGAAGATCGAGACACTCACCGCTGCCAAGGAAAAGGCAGAGCAGGATGCGCAGGACCCAAAGAACGCGGGCAAGGAGCAACCGGTCATCGTAATCCCCGAGACCGACCCTACTGATGAGGAGGTGGAACAATGCTATGCGTTGCTCGAGGAGGCGTTTGACTGCTGGACGGTCATCAGCGGCGCGGGAGAGGAAGAACTCCGCACTCCCACTAAGATGAAACAAATCCGCAAATCGAAGAAAGCCCTCGACAAGGTTATTGATCTCTGTCCCTACGAAGAGACTGTCATCAACCGGCTCAACGAGTTGTGCCACATAATAAATGTCTCCGAGGAGAGGAGTTTTAACGGATCGAAGATGCTCATCTGGATTTCTGTCATAGTGGGCGTAGTGGGAGCGTTTTTGACCAAGTCATGGGAGTTCCCGACATTTGTGGCCAGCGGGCTTGTGCTCTATTGGGTGGCGAGCCGCACACCGCAGTTTCTCATCGAGAAGCGTGCCGAACGCGGCGGGGGTAACATTTTCTCGGGTCTCATCGGCGGAGCTTTTGCAGCCGTGGCTACGGCCAAGACTTACAAGACTGTGACAAAGTGGAGTGACGGTACGACGACGACGGACTATGACAACTCCGAAACGTGGATTTCCATCGTTATTGCCGTAGTGATATGTGTAGTGTTGGCGTGCCTGTTGTACTTCTGGGCGATGCTCAACTATCTGCGCAACTATGTATTCTACTTCTGACCCGTCAGTTGTCATCTGATGATTGAGGCGGCTGTACCTATGTCATGGTACAGCCGCCTCAATCCATTTGGCTCCCGTGGCCGTGATGCCGCGGCTCAGCCGCGCAATGCCTGATCGAGATCGTCGATTATGTCGCGCACATCCTCTATGCCCACAGACAGGCGTATGAGGTCTGGCGCCACTCCCGCCTCACGCAGTTGCTCGTCTGACAGCTGGCGGTGGGTGTGGCTCGCCGGGTGGAGGACACAGGTCCTTGCGTCGGCCACGTGGGTGACGATGCTGATGAACTTGAGTCTGTCCATGAATGCGATGGCATCCTCACGGCTGCCTTTGAGACCGAATGCCACCACGCCGCACGTGCCGCCCGGCATATATTTCATAGCAAGGTCATGGTACTTGTCCCCTTCCAATCCGGGATAATCGACCCATGCCACGCTCTCGTTGTCCCTGAGCCACGAGGCGACACGCAGTGCATTGGAGCAGTGACGGGGCATCCTCAGGTGCAAAGTCTCCAGACCCAGGTTGAGCAAGAATGCGTTCATCGGCGACTGGCAAGCACCCATGTCCCTCATCAGTTGCGCCGTAGCCTTGGTGATGAAGGCACGCCGGCCGAAAGCCTTGGTATAGGTCAGCCCGTGATAGGATGCGTCCGGGGTCGTCAGACCGGGATATTTGTCGGCTTGCGCTTCCCAATCGAAGTTGCCGCTATCGACGATCGCGCCGCCAAGCGAAGTGGCGTGGCCGTCCATGTACTTTGTCGTCGAGTGCGTCACCAGGTCTGCGCCCCACTCGATAGGGCGGCAATTGACCGGGGTCGCAAAGGTGTTGTCGATGATGAGCGGCACTCCGTGCGAATGGGCCAGACGTGCGAACTTCTCAATGTCGAGGACATTCATCCCAGGGTTGGACAATGTTTCGCCAAAGACCGCACGTGTCGTCGGGCGGAAGGCACGGGCCAGCTCCTCCTCGGGGAGGTCTGGGTTGACAAATGTGACCTCGACGCCAAATTTGCGCAATGTCACGCCAAAGAGGTTGAATGTCCCTCCGTAGATGGTGGAAGAACAGACCAGGTGGCTCCCGGCCTCGCAGATGTTTATCACGGCATAGAGGTTTGCGGCCTGCCCCGACGAGAGCAGCATCGCCGCTTCTCCTCCCTCAAGTGCTGCTATCTTGGCGGCAACGGCATCGCACGTGGGGTTCTGGAGGCGTGAATAAAAGTAGCCCTCCGTCTCAAGGTCAAAGAGACGGGCCATGTCCTCGCTGGTGTCATATTTGAATGTAGTGCTTTGTACGATAGGGACTATGCGCGGCTGGCCGGAACGTGGCTGCCATCCGCCTTGCACGCAGAGCGTGCCGATGCTCGGTTTCTTTTCCATTTGCTTCAGAATTAAAAAGAGGGGGCAAAGTTATCCATTAGCGGCATAAGCGGCCGTGCAGGAAATGTTTTTTAACCATGCACCGCGATGCACGATGTGCCGCCGATGCCACATTTGACAGGAAAAATGTCCCGATCGGAGGTTTTGTCCGCACGGATGGCACTTTTGGGCAGCCAATGTTTGACATCTTGCCTTTTTAGTCGTTTATTTGCCAGCAATAAGACTGGAAAACGATTTAAAAAACATAAATGTTATGAGGAAAATCTTAGTGACTGCCGTCGCATTGCTCGCCGCCGTCGCGGCCGATGCGCAGGATGCCGGGACGCGTGTCCCGGTGCAAAGGCCCTCCAAAGGCTCTGTCTCGACGGAAATACAGTTCAACCCGTTTGCGCAGGATGGCAAGACGTTCAGCATTGACGGGATTAAAGCGCGGTTTTTCATCAGTGACCGCGACGCGTTGCGTGCCAAGATCGGGTTCGGGCTTGCGACCGACAAGGCCAGGACGGGCGCGGACGAGTCAGCTTACTCCAAGACCCGCAGCGGCGATGTCTCGATAGGTTTCGGCTACGAGCGTCACTTCCCGGTGGCAAAGAGGATTGATTTCTACGTCGGCGGGCAGTTTGAGTTCGCAAAACACTTCGCTTACAGCAAGGGGGAGGCGGCCAATTTCCATTATGAGGTGGAAGGCGCGGCCATCGGGGTCGCCGACGGCAGCAATCCCTTTGCATCCCTCAACGGGGACAACCGCGCCTCGTCGTCGTTTGCAATCGCCGCATTGGGCGGCATGGACGTGTATGTCTACCGAGGGCTCTATTTGGGAACGGAACTCGGGTTTGACGTGACGGCGACGAAGTACGACAAGGTGAGGTTCAAGTCCAATGAATTCCCCGGAGTGGAAACCAAGGACACAGCAAAGAAGTTGAACATAGGCTTCTACATCGAGCCGACAATCCGCCTCGGCTACACGTTCTGACCGACGGCAGTGTTGCATGACAAGGGCTGCCGCCCACGGTGCTGCGATGACAGGCCGGCGGGAGGCAGCCTCGTTTGTCCGTAAGCCCGCGAGACATGCTGCGGGGCGCGCGTGGTGGGATGCCATGCCAGTCGAAAAAACATAGGATGATTTTGGCCGAAACATTGTATGCTTTGACCAAAAACATTGTATGCTTTTTGCAAAATCATCGTATGTTTTTGTGTGCAGCAAGTCGAGCCTCATCCAAAAACAAAACGTGCAACGGCCGGCGTAGGCTGCCGCCGCAAATAAAAGGTGCTTGGTGGCGGGCAATCGGAAACAATCTGTTACATTTGCGCATACTTATCCGCAACGGCCAGATGAAACAAAACGCCACATTGTCCCAGAGGCAGACGCTCGCACAGACGCAGGCTCTCTCGCCGCAGCAACTGCTCACTGTCAAGTTGCTCGAATTGCCGGCACTCGAATTGGAGGAACGTGTCAAGACCGAGTTGCAAGACAACCCCGCCCTCGATGCTGTGGAGCCCGACACGGGACAGGACGAGTCATCGTTTGACGGTGATGACAACGGCGCGGATGGAGGAGCGGTGGACGAAGACATGTCGTTGGCAGACTACCGCACGGAGGAAGACACGCCCGACTATGTCCTGCGTGCCAGTGCTGGCAATGCGCCGAGGCGGGCGGAAGACATCCCGTTTTCGGATGCGACATCCTTCTACGAGAACCTTGAGGCGCAACTTGGCGAACTCGACATCACCGACGACGAGCGGCGTGTCGCGCTCTACATCATCGGTTCGTTGGATGATGACGGCTTTTTGCGCAAGAGCCTTGAGACGATACTCGACGAACTGGAGATCTATGGCGGCGTGCAGACCGACATGGCGGCAATCGAGTCCGCCCTCTCCGTCGTGCAAAGTCTCGACCCGGCCGGGTTGGGAGCACGCGATTTGCAGGAATGCCTGTTGCTCCAGATAGGGCGCAAGCACGACTCGCCTTTGAAGGAGGCTGAGGAAAGGATTGTCCGTGAGGCCTACGACGACTTTAGTAAAAAGAACTGGGATCGCATCCCATCGCGCCTGGGCATGGAACAACAGCTCTGTGCACAAGCACTTGACGAGATAAAGAAGCTGAACCCGCGCCCTGGCATAGCACTCGGCGAGAGCATAGACCGCAACAACCAGACCATCACTCCCGACTTCACCGTCGAGACGTGCGATGACGGGAGGCTGACGGTCAGTCTCAACAACTATGATGTCCACGAGTTGAGGCTCAACAGGGACTTTGCCGCTATGCTCGCCACCCTTGGCGACAAGAGGCATAAGCTGACATCCGACCAGCGCAACGCCTTGATGTTTGCCAAACAAAAGGTGGATGCAGCCCAAGGCTTCATAGATGCCGTCAACCAGCGTCGCACGACGTTGCTCGCCACGATGAATGCCATTGTCGATTGGCAACGGCAGTTCTTCGCGGACGGTGACGAGGCATCGCTGCGGCCTATGATACTCAAGGACATTGCCGACCGCACAGGGCTCGACATCTCTACGGTGTCGCGGGTGAGCAACAGCAAGTGGGTGCAGACAGCCTACGGTGTTTTCCCGCTGAAGTTCTTTTTCAACGACGGCTATGTCACAAAGGACGGCGACGAATTGTCAGTCCGTGAGATAAAATCCATCCTGCGCGAGTGCATCGACCATGAGGACAAGACGCGCCCGATGACAGACGAAAAGCTCGCTGCCATACTGAAAGAGAAAGGCTATCCCATAGCCCGCCGCACCGTTGCGAAATACCGCGAGCAGCTGGGCATCCCGACTTCCAAACTTAGGAAATGAGCATGGCAGGCACGACATCCAAGACATTGCACGTGGGGGCAAGGGTCGTCTCGGCGCTGTTCAACCCGTTCTGGTTTGTCACCGTGATGTTCGTGCTGATGTTCACGCTGACCTACTTGGCGATGCTGCCACTTTTCTACAAGATCTACGTGATTGCGGTCGTGCTGCTCTTCACCGTGTTGATACCGATGACCGCCATTTTCGTCCATGGCCGGCTGCTAAAGCTGCCAAAAGGCTACTTGAGCGAGAAGGAAAATCGATTAATCCCCTACGCTTTCACTCTGCTATCCTATTTTTTCGGATATTTGTTGATGCAGAGGATGCTTATCCCCTACTACATGACCATCCTGCTCCTCGTCGCCCTTGTCGCGATGCTTGTGTGCGCTTTGGTCAATGTGAAATGGAAAATCAGCGAACATCTGACGGCCGCAGGAGCGGCGACAGGGGTGGTGGCGTTCTACGGTTCGCTCTTCACCACCGAGGATGTCTGGTGGTTGTGTGCCATGATCCTCGTCTCGGGACTGCTCGGCACGGCGCGGATGGTGCTGGGGGAGCATTCGCTGCGGCAGGTGTTCTGGGGATGGGTCAACGGATTTGTGAGCTGCGTGATAGTGCTGTTTTGGTTTTGACTACTTATACTAATTACATAACATTAAACTATTTATTATGAACTGTCCGGAGAATTTGAAGTACACAAGCGAACACGAGTGGATACGCTTGGAAGGTGACATCGCCTACGTCGGGATTACCGACTACGCACAAGACCAGTTGGGAGACATCGTGTTCGTCGATGTGACGACCGAGGGTGAGACTTTGGCAAAGAATGACACATTCGGGACCATCGAAGTGGTCAAGACCGTCTCAGACCTCTTCCTGCCTGTCGGAGGTGAGGTGCTGGAGCAAAACGAGGCACTCGCCGACGACCCGTCGCTGGTCAACACTGATCCTTACGGCAAGGGTTGGATCATCAAGATCAGACCCACCGACCTGGCTGAGATGGACTCGTTGCTCGACGCGGCAGCCTACAAAGCATTGATTAACGCATAAGAGAACTGCAATCGAGGCAGGGAGCGTCCAAGGGCGTTCCCTGCCTTGTCATTGGAGAAACAACAAAACTAAGACAACATGACACCAATCGTAAGCATCATCATGGGCAGCACTTCCGACCTCCCGGTCATGGAGAAAGCTGCCGCATATCTGGACGAAATGCAGATACCATTCGAGATGAACGCCCTCTCCGCCCACCGCACACCCGAGGCGGTAGAGAAGTTCGCCCGTGAAGCCAAGGACCGTGGCATCAAAGTAATCATCGCAGCCGCAGGGATGGCCGCCCATCTCCCCGGCGTGATAGCAGCCATGACGCCCCTCCCTGTGATTGGAGTGCCCATAAAGTCAGGCATGGAAGGCCTCGACGCTCTGCTTGCCATCGTCCAGATGCCTCCCGGCATCCCAGTGGCGACGGTGGGCATCAACGCTGCACTCAATGCCGCAATCCTGGCATCGCAGATGCTCGCCCTGACGGACGGTGACATCGCACGCAAGGTCTCAGCCTACAAGGACGGGCTCAAGGCGAAAATCGAGAAAGCCAACGAAGACTTGGCCAAAGTCACCTACACCTACAAGACCAATTGACGGACGTGCCGCGCCCGTCACAGCAATCAATTGACGCAATGCAAGACCTTTTCAACTACTCACGCCGCCAGTCATCGGTCGTCAATGTCGGCGCAACGCCCCTCGGCGGGGCATATCCAGTCAGGTTGCAATCGATGACCAACACCTCGACAATGGACACGGCGGCTTGCGTGGAGCAATCCAAGCGCATCATCGCCGCAGGGGGCGAATACGTCCGTCTGACCACCCAGGGCAAGAGGGAGGCCGAAAACCTCATGGCAATCAATGCCGCGTTGCGCGGCCAGGGGATAATGACCCCGCTCGTCGCCGACGTGCACTTCAATCCCGACGTTGCCGACGTGGCGGCACGCTATGCCGAGGCCGTCCGCATCAACCCCGGCAACTACGTGGACCCGGCCCGCACGTTCAAGCATCTGGACTACACGGATGAAGAGTACGCCGCCGAGCTGCGCAGGCTGCATGACCGCTTCGTCGCCTTCCTTGACATCTGCAAGGAAAATCACACGGCGATACGCATAGGGGTCAACCACGGCTCGTTGTCCGACCGCATCATGTCCCGTTACGGCGACACTCCCGACGGCATGGTCGAGAGTTGCATGGAGTTCCTCCGCATCTGCGTCGAGAGGCAGTTTGCCGATGTCGTCGTCTCCATCAAGGCATCCAACACTGTGCTTATGGTGTTGACAGTCCGCCGGCTTGTCGCCGCGATGGAGAGGGAGGGAATGTCCTTCCCCCTCCACCTTGGCGTGACCGAGGCAGGGGAGGGCGAGGACGGCCGCATCAAGTCGGCTCTCGGCATCGGGGCGTTGTTGTCGGACGGCTATGGTGACACCATCCGTGTGTCGTTGTCAGAGCCTCCAGAGGATGAGATACCAGTCGCTGCCAAGCTCCTTGCCTACGTCTCGTCGAGGGCGGGCAGCCTTTACATACCTGGCAAGCAGGCCGCCGCCTTCGACTATCTCGCCCCGGCGCGCCGGCAGACCAAGGCGGTGGGCGACATAGGCGGAGGGAACGTCCCTGTCGTCGTGTCAGAGAACCTCTCGGGCAAACCCTATGACGGCGGGACATTGCTCCCAGATTACATATACGTCGGGCCATCGCTGCCGCAGCAACGCATCGAGGGAGTCAAGTACATCGTCGATTCGGCCAACTGGACGGGAGATGAAGGCACCTATCCCGCCTTCTCATTCAACCAACTGGGCGGCATCGAGGCGTGCGGGGCTGATGTCAAGTTCCTCTTCCTCCCCTACATGATTGTCGGTGACGAAGTGCTGGACCTGCTCAGGCGCGATGACAAGATCGTCGTCATCTCACAAAGCAACCATCCCAACCGTTTGGGCGAGCACCGTGCGCTCTGCCATTTGCTCATGGACGAGGGGATAGAGGCCCCAGTGGTCTTCTTCCAGCACTATGCCGAGAGCGACCTTGAGGATCTCCAGGTCAAAGCCTCCGCAGACATGGGCGCGTTGATTGTCGATGGATTGTGCGACGGCATTTTCCTGTTCAACCAAGGCAGCATCCCGCACTCCGCCGTAGACTCGGTGGCATTCGGCATCCTCCAGGCGGGAAGGTTGCGGATGACCCGCACCGAGTACATATCATGTCCCGGCTGCGGCCGCACCCTCTACGACCTTGAGTCGGCCATAGCCCGCGTCAAGGCCGCCACCTCCCACCTGCGGGGACTGAAGATAGCCGTCATGGGCTGCATCGTCAACGGCCCGGGCGAGATGGCCGATGCCGACTACGGCTATGTCGGCGCGGGCAGGGGGCGTGTGAGCCTCTACCGCCGCAAGGAGTGCGTGGCCAAGAATATCCCCGAGGACGAGGCCGTCGCCCGCCTCGTCGAGCTCATCAAGGCAAGTGGCGACTACCACGAGGCATGACACGCCTGCGGCGTATGCCGTGACGGCGTGGACAGCACTGGGCCCGTGGCGTGCAGGCAGCACGTCGCGGGCTTTTCTTTTGTCCCCTTCGCCTCTGGCGTATGCCCGTGCGGCCGCTTCGGGCGCGTGTCCCGTCCATTTCCCACGGGGATATGCCGCACTCGGCTTAGGGAAATCCGCGCGAAGTCAGACACAAACTTCGCTTAGGTCTGGCATAAAGTTCAATTCCCCCGTACATAAAGTATATTCAGAAGTTTTGTTTATATATTCAAAACTTCTGTTTATATAAACAAAAGTTCTGTTTATATATTCAAAAGTTTTGTTTTAACTTTATGTACGGGGAAATTGAACTTTATGCCAGACCTTATCCAACTTTAAGCCTGACCTCATCCGGTTCGTCCTCTATCTCGGTCGGCTGGATCCAGGCGTGCCAACCGTATGGAAGCATGATGTGAGCCCATTCCTCATCCTTGGCTTCCGCTTGTGAAATACTGGCTACTAGGGGGATGCATCCCATCATTTGCCCCGGCAAATCAGGGGCGGCACGGGCGAAGGGCGCGGGATTGGCACCCGCAGTCGCACGTCGCCCGGCGCAAAAGCGGCGCGCGATTTGGATAGTTCAAACCTTTGCATTACCTTTGCACCGCTCAAAAGGCAGGAGGTCCCATAGTTCAACAGGATAGAACAAGTCTCTCCTAAAGATTAGATTCGCGTTCGAGTCGCGATGGGACTACCTAAAAGTTACGGCGCTCGTCCGTGGAATGTGGAACAGCGAAGGCTTTGCATCAAAACGGTGCAAGCCTTCGCTGCTTTTGTGCAGTGGCAATGATTGACGGATAGGAAAATCCCCGGCCAGGTCTGAGCCTGGCCGGGGATTCCTTTTGATAGGAGTGCGGTGCTGATTTATTCCACGAGCACTTTCGTCGCCTGCTCCCCGACCTTGACAACATAGAATCCTGCCGGGACGTCGATTGCCGTCGTGCCGGCATTGACCTCTGTCAAGAGGACTGTGCGGCCTGTGAGGTCAAAGACCTTGACTGTGGATGCTTGCGGGACGGTCACGTGGATTGCCCCGTCTGATGCCGTAACCTTGGCATCGGCGGCCGTGACATCTGCAACTCCGCTTCCGCCGCCGAATGTGAGGACATAGCTGTGGCTGGTCTCGCCGTCAACGTCCGCGCCTCCCTGGTTGGTGACGGTGATGGTGACTGTGCCGGCTGCCGCGTCTGATGCCGTCTCGACTGTGGCGAACTGGCTCATGGCCGCAGGCTCGATGTCGTCGAGGACGGGCAGGGGAGTGTCGATGGTGTACTCGTATGTCTCGCTGTCAAAGCCGTCGAGCTCCTCCCCGCCGATTGCTATGCCGTCGAGGCGTGAGTGGAAGACGAGGCGCACATCATCCGCCTCAAGCACGTTGCCCGCCTTGATGTCCGGGCGCGACCAGTATTCCGCGCTGGAGATGATCACGTTCATCTTGGTCGGGACTTCCTCCATGTTCTCCTTGACGTACTGGAGCGGGACGACCAGCTCTTGCCATTCCATCTGCTCGCCTGCTATCTCGTGGTCAACTGATGCGATGAGTTTGCCGTCGCCATCTGATTCCACCATGCCGAGGACGGCGCGGTCCGCGTCGTTGACCGTTGTCCCGCCAGCGATTGTCGAGGTGAATGTGCCGTTCCAGAGGTATGCGATGACGTGGGCTTTCTCTGTCTTTTGCGCATCCTCCTCACCGAATGTGCGGCGGTAGGCGAGTGCCAGCGCGTCGGGACGGTAGCCGTAGGCCGTGCCTCCGAAGGTGCCGCCGTCGCATTTGCTCAAGTCGCTCATGTCAATGTACAACCACGGGTCGCCGTAGGTGAGGTAGGCGGGTGCGTTAGAACCCAAGACGGATATGCCCACGAATTTATTGGTCATCACGGCGTAGGCATTGTCGTCATCGCCGCCGCGTGTGACAAGTTCCTCTTGGACTAACCCGAATTGATTTACGCTCGAACCCTGCCAACCTGTTGGTTCAACGCCCGGACGCAATGCCGGTGAGAGTGCCTTCTCGGCGGAGGTGAAGCTGTAGCCTGCCGTCTCGTCCCAAGACTCAAAGTCCCCGTTGTAGAGGTCTTGCCCCTCCGTCGTCGTGTTGTAGAGGAGTGTGTAGGTGTGGCTCTGCTTGCCGTCGGTGTCACTCCCGCCCTGGTTGGTGACAACGATGGTCACAGTGGCGTTGGCCTCGTCCACATCGACCTCGGTGGTTGCAAACGGGCTGGCCGTGGTCGCCTCTACCTCATCGGCTGTCGGCAGGTCATAGCTCTGCACCTTGTATGTGTAGGTGTCGCCGTCGAATCCCTCGACCGATGTGCCGCCGACTTTGATGTCGGTGAGCTTGGAGTAGAAGACATAATCAACGTCATCCACCTCAAGGACATTGCCTGCCTTGATGTTGCCACGCGTCCAATAGTCCGCGCTGGACAGGACAATGTTCATCTTGGTCGGTGTCTCGCCGGCGTTTGCTTCCACATATTCGAGCGGGATGGTCACATCTTCCCATTCGGAGTATTCGCCGATGATCTCATAATCGACGGATGCTATCAGCTTGCCGTCGCCTGTCGCTGTGGTCTTGCCGAGGATTGCGCGGTCGGCATCCTGGACTTGTGTGTTGCTAGATATGGTGGAAGTGAATGTGCCGTTCCACAAATAGGCGATGATGTGCGCCTTTTCCGCCTTTCCGGTATCCTCTTCGCCGAATGTGCGTTTGAACGAAAGGCTCAGGGCGTCGGGCTTGAAACCGTATTCCATGCCCCCGAAAGTCCCTCCATCGCTGTCCTCGACAGGTAAGGTGGCATACACCCATGGATTGCCTAAGGTGATATAGCCCGGGGCATTGGACCCCATTGACCAGGATCCAATGGATACTCCTACAAAATCACTGGTGATGACGACGTGTGCGTCGTTGTCATTGCCGCCTTTGCTCACAAGTTCCTTGGTGACATCCATCTGGTTGACGCTCGAACCGTTCCACCCCTCGGGCTCGATGCCCGGGCGTTGTGCTGTGGTGAGTTGCCCGTTTGACGGGACATAGCTGCTCCCGGCCGCCTCTTTCCACGTTTCAAAATCGCCGTTGGCTACCTCCTGGGCAGTCACCACGGTCATGCTTGCGGACAATAGCCCGCACAGAGCGTAGATTTTTGTTCTCATACTCTCTCGTTAGTTTAGTTAGTAAATTAAGTTTTCTCGTTGCGTCCCGTCAGCGGCGGACGCTCCCGCATGGTTAGTTTAGTTTCTCATTGCCGCCGTGCCGGTGACATGGCGACGCGGCAAAGGTAGGGATTAATCGCAGCATCGTTCCGCCGCCGTGACTAAAATGAATGAAACCATGCTAAAGGATGTGAATAGTAGGCGCGACACCGCTCTCTCGTGCGTGTTGCATCGTGCATCCGGTGGGCGTGTGCCGCACGATCAGACCAGTATAATAGGAAAAGGGACGCGCAGCGACCTGTGTAGGTCTGACTGTCGTCCTTTTTCTTTTGTCGGGGTGAAAGGATTCGAACCTTCGACCCCCTGCTCCCAAAGCAGGTGCGCTAACCGGACTGCGCTACACCCCGTAGTGTTTAAGGTGCGGCAAAGGTAGGTGTTTTTCCTTAAGCGGCAAAATGTTTTTGCCAAAAAGAGTGCAATGGCTTGTCTCGTGCCGAGTTGCCGCCATGTCTCGCCTGCAATGGAGCCCCGTGGAGACGGGATAAGTCGGCAGGGTAGGGAGGAAAGTCTGTTTTTAGCCTGCATCTATATGTTTTCAACTTAAAAACATATAGATGCAGGCTGCGTTTATGTATTTTTAGGTTGAAAATACAACTTTCCCGGCGTGCCAACAGATTTATGGATAGTGTAGTGGAAGGGAAGGGGCTCTGCGGCCGTCGCTGCCGGGCGTGGCGTTTGCGCGGTGGATGTTCGGCGTGGGAGATGTGTTTCGTTATCTTTGCGTCATTGATAGGACAAAATGTTAGCAATCATGCGCACAGCCAATCTGTTATCCGCCGCCCTGCTTGCCGCTTGTGGCGGTGCTGCCGTTGCCGGCACGAGACCAAATGTCGTTGTCATCTATGCCGACGACCTCGGTTACGGCGACTTGTCGTGTTACGGGGCGCACCGTGTCGCGACTCCCAACGTGGACAATCTTGCGCGGCAAGGCACGCGGTTTGTCAATGCCCACGCTGCTGCGGCGACGAGCACGCCGTCACGCTTCTCGTTGCTTACGGGGATTTACGCTTTCCGTCAGGACGGCACGGGTGTGGCAAACGGTGACGCGGCGATGATCATCCCGCCCGAGTGCTACACGTTGGCGGATATGTTCCGAGATGCAGGCTATGCCACGGCCGCCATCGGCAAATGGCATCTCGGCCTTGGCAGCGAGACGGGGCGGCAGGATTGGAACAAGCCGCTCGATGCGACGCCAGCTGACATAGGTTTTGATTATTCCTACATCATGGCGGCAACGGCCGACCGGGTGCCATGTGTGTTCATCGAGGACGGGATGGTTGCGCATCACGACGCGCGCCATCCGATAGAAGTGAGCTACACACGCCCCTTTGAGGGCGTGGAGACCTATCGTGACGACCCGTCGCTTGCCTACAAGCAGCAGTCGAGCCACGGGCATGACATGGCTGTGGTCAATGGCATCGGGAGGATAGGTTACATGAAAGGCGGCGGGAGTGCGCTCTGGCGCGACGAGGACATTGCTGACAGCATCGCGGCGCACGCCGTGCGGTTCATCGAGAGGCAGGACGGGCGGCCGTTTTTCCTCTACCTCGCCACCAATGACATCCATGTACCGAGGCAGCCGCATGAGAGGTTCAGGGGCAAATCGCCGATGGGGTTGCGCGGGGAGGCCATACTGCAATTTGATTGGACGGTGGGCCGTGTCCTGGAAGCCTTGGAGCTGACGGGACAGCTCGGCAACACACTGGTGATAGTGTCAAGTGACAACGGCCCGGTGGTAGATGACGGCTACCGCGACAAGGCTGGCGAACTCCTCGGGGATCACAAGCCGTGGGGCGGGATGAGGGGTGGCAAGTACAGCGCATTCGAGGCCGGCACGCGCGTCCCGTTGATTGTCTCGTGGCCTGGTGCGGTCGCGGCGGGTGAAGTGTCAGAGGCTCTTGTCTCGCAGGTTGACCTCTTCCGCTCGTTGGCTGCCATCATCGGCGGCACTGTGCCTGACGGTGCGGCTCGGGACAGTCGCGATCATTCCTCCGCCTTGCTCGGCATCGACCCCGAGGGGCGCGAGTGGGTGGTGGAGCAGGGCTATGCCCTCGCCGTGAGGACCGGTGAATGGAAGTATGTCGCGCCGAGCGACTATCCCGCCGTCGTGCCTTGGGGCGCGGATGTCGAGACGGGGTGCGACACGGTGCCGCAACTCTTCCGCATCGGCAACGAACATGACAACGTTGCCGGCAGATGTCCCGACGTGGCGCGCCGCTTGCAGGCTCTGCTCGATGCTGTCGTCGCGGGCGATCGCTAAGACCTTTTGGCCGCAGCCGTGCGCCGGTCGTGCATGATGGCCTCGTTGTTTTCGTCCGCCCATGCGATCAATGCGTTGACGAGGGGCAGCAATGAGCGTGGGCGGTCGGTGAGGGCGTACTCGACACGGGGCGGCACTTCGGGATAGACGGTGCGCGTCACGTAGCCGTCATCCTCCAGTGTGCGCAACGTGACGGTGAGCATCTTTTGCGAAATGTCTGGGACAGCGCGTTGCAGTTGCTTGAAACGCATGGGACCTCCGCCCGCCTTGTCCAGCGTGTAGAGGACCAGGAGCGACCATTTGTCACTGATCCGAGCGAGAATGTTGCGTATCGGGCAGTCGGGGAACTGTGCGTCCTCGACAATCATCCTTTCCATAGGCTTGTATGTTGCAATGTTACGGGCTACAAAAGTAAGCGGATATATTTTTTAGTGCAAGCGAAATTTTTTCTACCATGCAACCTCCTGTGTCCCAATATTGGTTACTCTTGGGTAAGTATCTGACATCCAAGTGCCTAATTGCGTATGTCATTGCCGCTTGCGTCCTTTGCAGTGCAAAAGGATGAAAGACACTTTTGGAAACTAATGTAGGACTTAAAACAAAAGAAGGACTTATGAAAAAACAAACATTGGCGACGCTGGGCATCACGTTGTCTGGTGCTGCGGCGCAGGAGAAGGGGCGCATGGAGGTCTATGACTTCGACTCATTCAAGTTGCACGTCTACTACACCAACGATGCGTTGGGGGATGCCAGCTACATCGTCGAGGGCAGGGATGGCCTGGTCACGATGGAGCAGCCGTTGTTCAAGGACAATGTGGCAGAGTTTGACGCTTATCTTGCCCGCTTGGGCAAGGAGGTCGTGGCGCGTGTCACCGACTACCACGTCGGCGGGACTGGCCATGATGAAGTCGTCATGCCCGCCGGAATGAAGCAGTTCACCGATGGCGATGTCTATGGCGGCATGATGCAGGGCTTTGCACAAGCATTCGGCGATGCTATTGTCGGACTGCCTGACGGCAATGTCACGGAGGTCGATTTTGATTCCACGCAAGTTTATGCCGGTGTCACTTTTGATTTCCACCACGGGGCTGCGACCGATTTCCCGGCGGCGATGATTGTCATCGGCGGCAAGGTTTGTTACACGCACTGGGCACCTGCAAAGGCACACGCCAATGCATTGCAACTTTCTTCGCCCGGGGCTGTCGATGCTGAGTTGCTCATGGCGGAGCAATCTCTTGCGACAAGTGCGGAATTGTTTGCCGGCGGTCATGGCGGCGCGGTCGGACGTGCGGAGGCTGAGGCTCATCTGTCCTATCTCAAGAGGTTGAAGTCGCTGCTTGCGGAGTGCAATGACGCGCAGTCGCTTGCGGCGGCGTTGCGTGAAGCCTATCCGGGCTTGCATGGTGAGGATGGGTTGGGTGCATTGTGCAAGGCTCTTTGCCCTGGGGAATGAAAGTATGCATTAACTTTGTGTCCCGCCTGCATCCGATGGCGGGACATTTTAATATAAAGGTATTGTGATGGACAAAGCATTCATGTTCCTGGACGGTCACAGGGATTTGGCATTCGCAACGGTAGAAAACGGCTTGCCCAAGCTGCGTGTCTTCCGCATAATGCGCATGGAGGGGCGGACATTGTGGTTTGCCACGTCGCCGAGAAAGGAAGTTTACCGCCAGTTGCAGGCCAATCCCCATGTCGAGCTGCTTGCCATGTCGGGTGACACGTCTGTGCGTGCCAGCGGAAAGGCGGCGTTTGATGTGGCGGACGACGTTGCCCGCGAGATCTATGACACCAATCCCGTGTTGCCGAGGCTCTATGATGACTGGCGTGACTTGGCATATTTCAGTGTCACAGTAGGGGCTATCGACTACTATGACCTTGCGCCTGACCCTCCTGTGTTGGAGCATCGCAGTTGGGACTGACTGTCATTTGGCTCCGATAAAAGGACGGCGGGGGATGGTGTGTCGCACCTCCCCCGCCGTCTGTGCTTTGGCGTGTGTCTGCTGATGCTGTGATTTTGCTTCAGCCGACGAACAGTCCCATGCGGTATGTGCCGCGTCTTATCTCCTTGCCCTGCTCGTCGTAGACGATGAAATCGCCATTGCGCTTGCCATCCTTGAATGTCCCCTCGTAACGCTTGCCATCCTCGACCAGGACACCATTGCCGTCAAAACGTCCGTCCTTGAACCCTCCACGGTACTTCGTGCCGTCCTGTTTGATGAGTGACCCCGTGCCGTCGGGTTGGTCGTTCTTCCAACTGCCGATGTACTTGTCACCATTCTCATCGACATATTCCCCCTCGCCTTCGCGATGGTTGGCCCGCCATTGGCCGTCGTAGTAAGCCCCGTTTTCCCAGGTCATTACACCTTGGCCTTCGCATTTGCCCTCTTTGAAATAGCCCTCGTAGACGCGGCCGTCAACGTAGGAGTATTTCCCCTTGCCGGTGCGTTGCCCTGCGACGTACATACCCTCGTATTTGTCTCCGGACTTAAAGGTGTAGACCCCGTAACCGTCCTGCGCGTCGTTTTTCCAGTCCCCTGTGTAGGTGTCCCCGTTGAGGTAGTTGAACGTGCCTTTGCCGTCGCGTTTGTCATCTTTGAATGTCCCGACGTATGTAGTGCCGTCTGCCCAGATGAACGTGCCTTGCCCGTTCTTTTTGTTGCCTTGCCACTCGCCCTCATAACTTGCCCCGTCGGCCCAGCGGTAGATGCCGTAACCCTGGCGTGCGTCCTCGACCCAGTTGCCAGTGTAGGTGTCGCCATTGTAGTAGTACATCGTGCCTTGACCATGCTGGTAATCGGCGTACCACATCCCGTCGTACCTGTTGTTGTTTGCGAAGTAATAGGTGCCGCTCCCGTGCTGGCGGTCGTCATACCAGTCCCCCTCGTAGCGTTCACCGTCGGTAAACTGGAAAATGCCATAGCCTTGCCGCTTGCCTTTGGCGTACTCGCCCTCGTAGGTGTCGCCGTTTTCGTAGACGGTCTTCCCCTTCCCGTCGGGTTTGTTGTGACGCAGCTCGCCGGTGTATTCGGAGCCGTCGCTGAAAGTGTAGTTGCCTATGCGTACTTGGGACGAGAACCATCCCTTTATGGTGGTGAATATGCCGTCGTTTTGTGCGGCGGCCGAGGTGCTTGCTATGATTGCCAACGCCAGGAGCGTGAGAGTTTTATTCATTATGGTCGTGTGTTGTGCGTCCAAAGTTAAGGAATTAATCCCTTTTCGCCGTAGCCGTGACGACTGGCGGCGCGGTGAAATAACCTAAATTAACGCAAGCCGCATGTGTGGCCCGGCGGCTTCTCACACGTTGCCTGCTATGGCGACTTTCAGTGAATCGGTGTCGTAGTAGCGGCGTGCGGTCTCGCGCAGGTCAGCAGCGGTAACAGTCCTGAGTGCCTCAATGGCTTTGGCGTAGTAGCTGTCGCCCAATCCGAGTTCAAGGAGGAATATCCTTGCGTCCGCCGCGTAGAGTTGTCCGTCAAAGCTGCGCATCAACTCGCCCATAAGGTAGTTTTTGACCATCGCCAGCTCTTCATCTCCAGCGAGTTCCTCACGGAGGCGGGACATCTCGGCCTTGACCTCGTTGATGGTCTCGTCCACACATTTGCTGTTGACCTCCGAGCCTATCGTCAGGACAGTCTCGTCGGGAAAGGAGACAAGGTTTGACGAAATGCCGTAAGTGTAGCCTTTGTCCTCGCGGATGTTTTGCATGAGCCGGCTGCCGAAGTAGCCCCCGAACATCGTGGTCAATATATGCAGTTTGTAGTAGTCCTCGTTGTCGCGTCCCGGTACAAACAGCCCCATGCGCAACGACACTTGGGATGCACCGGGCATTGAGTGCTTGCAGAATGAATTTTCTTGTGGTGAAGGTGCGCTGTGCAGGTGGTGCAATTGGGCTCTTGTCCCTTCCTTGGCGGTCGTCCCAAACAGTCTTGACACGGTGTCAACCGTCTTGTCATCGACTTTGCCAGATAGCAGTACGGACGTGTTCTGGGGGATATAGTAGGTGTCGTAGAATGTCCTCAGCATCGACGGTGTGAGTTCTTCGTAGTCGCTGGCGGAGGCATAGTGCGCAGCAGGGTGTGTCTCGCCGAACATCATTGCGCTCAGTAGTTTTTTGGCATGATAGGTGGGACGGGATTGCACGACCTTGAGGTTTTGCAGCCCTATTGATGTGCGGAGCTTCAATTCGTCTTCGTCGAATGATGGTTCTGACATTATCTCATGCAGGAGCGTCGCCATAGGCTCGAAGTACTTGCCCATCGTGTAAAGCGACGCATAAGAGTGGAGCAAAGAGCAGGAGAAGTCTGTCCATGCACCGTGGCTGTCGAGCAATTCGGCTATTTGCCGCGACGGTTTGCCCAGTGTGCCTTCCTGGAGCATCTTGTTGGTGTAGGAGGCTTGGAGCAACCTTTGCTGGTGCCACCTGCCGCCCCGCACCATCAGGTCAAGGCGCACCACGTCCTGTGGCGCGGTCTCCCCGCAGACATATAGCGTTGCCCCGTTGGGCAACACCTGACGTTCCACGTGCCCGGGGTCTATGTCAAAGAACCGCTCAATCCTTGGCGGCACGCTGCGGTCAGGATGCTGCATCGGGATGCTCTTTTAGGAACCGCTCGGCACGTGCGAGGTCTTCGGGCGTGTCAATGCCTATCGTCTCGACTTGCGATACGCCTACCTTTATCTTATATCCGTTCTCAAGCCAGCGGAGTTGCTCCAACGACTCGGCCAGTTCGAGTGGTGATTGCGGCAACTCGGTTATTTCCCTCAAGACAGATGCGCGGTAGGCGTAAAGACCAATGTGCTTGTAGTAGGTGTGTCCCGCCAGCCACTCGTCTTTGTCCTTGCCACGCAGGTAGGGGATTACCGACCTGCTGAAGTAGAGTGCGTTCATATGCCTGTCAACAACGACCTTGGGCGAATTGGGGTTTTCAAGTGCCGCCCACCCGTCGGCGGGGGTGAAAGGTTTGACAAGCGTCGCTATGTCGGTACCGTCATCGGCAAAGCATGAGAGCAACGCCTCGATTTGGGATTTGCGTATGAATGGTTCGTCGCCTTGTATGTTCACAACCACGTCAAACTCACCGCCGCACCGTTCCAAAGCCTCGCGGCAACGGTCGGTGCCACTCCTGTGATTTGGCGAAGTCATCACCACATTCCCCCCGAAAGACCTGACAGCCTCGGCTATGCGGTCGTCGTCCGTCGCCACCACCGTGCAGTCAAACAGGCCGCAGACCTGCTCGTAGACGCGGCGCACCACGGGTTTGCCGCCCAGCACCGCCAAGGGTTTGGCGGGAAATCGTGTGGAGGCATAGCGCGCGGGGATTATTCCGATAGTCTTCATCATCAATGCTTTTGTTCCTTTACATTATACAATGGTGATGACAAATATATTTGTTTCCCCCGAGATTATTCCATTAATTTGCCGCAATTGTGCTATGCAGCAGTCGTCATGGGCAGGAACAAATACCTCATCATACTCGGTTCAAACACCGAAAGCCGCACCAATCTGGCAGTTGCCGAGGACGGGTTGCACCGTTGCTTCGGGGATTATGTCTGTGGCGAAACCGAGTTGACAGCCCCGGTAGGGATGCCCGGCAGTCCTGCATTCACCAACAAATGCATAGCCATAGTGAGCGACCGCCCAGTAGATGAGGTGAAACACATCTGCAAGTCCATCGAGACTGCCACCGGCAGGCGGCCTGATGACAAGTCGCATGGCATCGTACGCATAGACATTGACCTCGTTGCGGCCGGGGACACCGTGCTCAAACCCGACGACTACCGGCGCGACTATGCACGGCGTTTCATCCCCGTCTACGAATCACTGCCAGTTGATGTCCCCGACGACGATTGAACGGTGGTGGAGGATGCACTCTTCTCCACTTTGAGGAACATATCCTTGAAGTTGACAATCACGCAATCGCATTGTTCCACCAGACCAAGCCCGATGTTGCCATCGTTGCCGGAGGTCTGAGGGTCTTGCGCCGTCACATCAACCTGCAAGTCTCTGAGCTCCACCGGAACACCGCCGACCTCGATTGTGAACGATGGCAGCACGAGCACCTCCCTTTCCCTCACCAAGTTGAAACTGCCCGACATCGACTTGCGCCGTGTGCCGGCGGCATCGAGTTGCTGCTGATGGAGCATATAATAGGAATGGTAAAGCCCCGCACCGGGATTGCCTGTGTCAAAGTGCAGGAGCATCCTCTCGCCGTCATGCGTCACCGCAAGCAGCAGTGTGTTGTTGTCGAGCAGCAGGTTGCGCCCCGTCGGCGGAAAAGGTGTGGCCTCGGCGGGGAAGACTATCTCCTTTTCCCTTGGGCAGATGCGCACCTCGTCCAGCAACCGCAGGAAGTCCACGCCGATTACGGCGTCGATGGCCGCCACGCTGTCCAATGCATTGGGAGGCGCAACGGTGATCAACGGGTTGCGGAACACTATGCCGCCGATGACAAGGCTGTCCACAGTGCCGATTTGCCCCGTGGCCGCGCCGTCCGTACCCGCGTTGATGGTGACGGGCACTCCCAGCATCCGCACCCCGGCCTCGCGGGCGAACTGCTCGGACATATAGGTGGAACCTGCCCCTGTGTCTAAGATGAACTGCCGCTTCTTGCCACCAATCTCGACGGGGATATAGATGAGACCGAAGTCCTTGTCCCGCCATCTTTCGTCTGTCGTCCTGACATGGTGCCGCGAGATCTCAAAGGGCACGGTCACATCACCCTGAGGCCGCTCAACTGTCTGAGCGGGCAAGTCCCTGAGTTTGTCGTAGAAATCACCCATTCCACTAAGTGCCGCCACAACACTCTCGTATCCCGCCTGCCCTTCCAACTGTTCTTCAAGGCTCCGGGTATGGTCGGCGGCTTTGGCATATTCCCCATTTTGCCCCTCGGCATTGCACATCAGCATAGCCATGTTGATGGCATTGGCCGCCCCCATCTCATCCTGGTGCTCGGCCAGCAGTGTGCCTATGGCGGCAAGTGCATCGTCGAGGCGGTTGAGGTAGTAGGCTGTCATCACCTCGGCCGTGAGCCGCAAGAAGTCTTGGCGTATGTCCCCGCCTATCTCGCCGAGTGCTTTGTCAAGGGCGATCCAGTCCTGCGAATTTATCAAGTTGCCCACCACCTTGTCGGCGTCGGCCTTTTGGCTGACTGCGAGGCTTGTGTCGTAGGCCGGCACCTTGTCCGGCCTGGCATCCGTCGCTTGCCCGTGCGGCATGAAGTCGATGAACATATCCTTGAGGTTGATCGTCACCGTCCCGTTGGCGGCACATTCCTTCACCCCGAACAGCCCCTGCGCCAACCATGAATCAGCATGGTCGATCTCGACAGGCACAGAGTCGGTCGTGAATGTCCTGTCCCCCACCTGGTACTCCAGACGCGGCAGCACCCTTGTCCTTGACATTCGCCACCCGCCAACGCCGGCAGTGCGCAACGAGTCGGCGACCCCGACGGAGTCCACATAATCCCTGTTGTCGGCATAGTAGTTGGCATTGAGTGTCATGAACCCTGCTCCCGTGTCAAAGACCACATCGACCAGCCGCCCATGGGAAGTGATGCGCAGCTCAAGCCCGCCGGCATTGTTGAAACACACGTTGCTTTGCTCAAATGGCATCGGTGTCAAACGCGCCGGGACGGTCAGCGTGCTGTCCTCGAAGTCCAGACGCACCTCCTGCATCCGTCTGATCAGCTGGACGCCTATGACCGGTGGCATCTGCGCCAGCGCACTGTCTGCCTTGGGATGGCCAGTGTTGATGGGCACTATATAAAAAGGTACATCCCTGAACACCATCCCGCCGATCCGCACGCTGTCCGCAAAGGCGACACTGGCATCCTCAGGTCCATAGCCATTCACCGTCGCGCCCTTTATGTCGGTGCGCTGCAAGTTGAACAGCCCTGCCTGCGGCTCCGTGATGACATTCACCCCGGCCCCCGTGTCAAACCACAGGTCGGTAGCCGTGCCGTCGATGCTTCCGCTGAGGATTATTATCCCGTCTCCCTTGAACGGGACAACGGCATCCTCCGCCGGACGTTCAAACTTCACCTCCCCGCCAATCTCCGCACAGTGCCCGTAGTAGTCGCGGAAGAACGCCGCAGTGGCGTGTTCCCTGCTCGTCGTGTCGCCCGCCGCAGCCATGGCATCTGCATATTGCCCCATGAGCCCAGCCGCCATCCCAGGTTGTCCCGCGTTGTCGAGGGCGGTGGCGTAGAGGAACGTTAGCCCGTGCAACGAGCCTCCAAGCTCGTTTTGGTAGTTGTTCAGCAGCTCCGCCCCCGACTGCACCGCCGAATCCGTGCGGTTGCCGAAGTGGTCCGTCAGGAAGCGCACCGTAGCACCAAGCACAGGCGAGGCTATCTCCCCGCCGTGCTCGTAGTAGAAGTCACGCAACGAATGCCAATCTTCGTTGTTCATAAGCGCGGCAGCCCTCTCATCCGCCGACTGTGGCATGGCAAGCAGCGGTGTCAACGCGAGGATGATGGTGGTGATGATGTTGTTTGACATGATTTCGGGGTTTTATTGTGATAATGGCAAATTTATCATGTTTTTTCTTTCTCAGTCGCCCACGGGTGCATTTATTCCCTGCCATGATGGTTGTGTGGCAAGCCGCTTTTGATGAAAGGGTGGGATGTCCTCCGTCCGCGTCCCGCCTGCACGGTGGCCATGTGCCGGCGTGGCTGCTGCGGCGGGCAGGGATGGTCGCAGGTGGCCACGCACATTTGCCAAGGATGCCGGAGGGTGGGGGCGTGATGCCCTGTATGTGAGGAGGCGCAAGATGCAGCGTCTCTACTGCTATGTGCCTGTGTTCAGGGGAACTGGTCAGGAGGCAAATCTGATGGGGTCAGGCATAAACTTCGATTGGGTCTGACGTAAAGTTCATATCCCCCGTACATAAAGTATATTCAGAAGTTTTGTTTATATATTCAAAACTTTTGTTTATATATTCAAAAGTTCTGTTTATATAAACAAAACTTCTGAATGAACTTTGTGTCTGACATCTTTGAAGTTTATGTCCGGCCTGATGCGACTTTACGTCTGACGTGGTGGAGGTTTATGTCCGGTGCTGCCAGGTCAAGGGTCGGTGCAAAAGCGTTATCTTTGCCAGCCTAAATCCAGGAAGGCTGATGATAGTTTGCATTGCTGAGAAACCGAGCGTGGCGCGTGACATTGCCCAGGTGCTCGGGGCGCGGGACAGGAGGGACGGTTACATCGAGGGCAACGGCTACTGCGTGACGTGGACTTTCGGCCACCTTTGCACGTTGAAGGAGCCGGCCGACTACCGTCCCGAGTGGCGGGCATGGTCGTTGTCGAGCTTGCCCATGATCCCGCCGCGCTTTGGGATAAAACTGATCGATGACAAGGGCGTCGAGCGTCAGTTCAAAGTCATCGAGTCGCTCATCGCCAAGGCCGACCTCGTGGTCAATTGCGGTGATGCCGGGCAGGAGGGAGAACTGATCCAGCGTTGGGTGATGCAGAAGGCCGGTTGCCGCTGCCCGGTGAAGCGGTTGTGGATCTCGTCGTTGACGGAGGAGGCCATATCCGAAGGTTTCAAGTCGCTCAAGGAGCAAGACGAGTTGCAGCCCCTGTACGAGGCTGGCCTTTCGCGCGCCATCGGCGACTGGATCCTGGGGCTCAATGCCACGCGGCTCTATACGCTCAAGTACGGCCAACGCCGGCAAATCCTCTCCATCGGGCGCGTCCAGACGCCGACGCTGGCACTCATCGTGCGGCGGGGGCGGGAGATCGAGCATTTTGTCCCCGAGCAGTCGTGGGAGTTGAAGACTGTCTACCGCGAGACCACCTTCACCTGTGAGCGGGGACGTTTCAAGACGCAGCAGGAAGCCCAGGCGGTGCTGGAGGAAATGTCCGGCAAGGATTTCACCGTCACCGCCGTGTCCAAGAAGAATGGCACGGAGGCACCGCCCCGCCTGTTTGACCTCACGTCGTTGCAGGTCGAGTGCAACAAGCGTTTCGCCTATTCAGCTGACGACACTCTCAAGACGATACAGTCGCTGTACGAGAAGAAACTGACGACATACCCGCGTGTTGACACGACATATCTCAGTGATGACATCTATCCCAAAGTCCCCCGCATCCTCGATGGCTTGAAGCAGTATGCCGCGCTGACCGACCCGCTCAAGGGGAAGAAACTGCCTAAGACGAAGAAAGTCTTTGACAACTCCAAGGTGACAGACCACCATGCCATCATCCCCACCGGGGTAGGCGGGCAGAACATGACGGAGATGGAGGCGCGGGTGTATGACCTCGTCGCGTGCCGCTTCATATCCGCCTTTTACCCCGATTGCAAGTATGCCACCACGACGGTCAATGGCAAGGTCGGCGACAACGCATTCAAGGCGACGGGAAGGCAAATCCTCGACTCCGGATGGCGCGTCGTTTTCGCCAAGGACAAGGATGATGACAAGGAGGACGATGAGGAGAGGACGCTGCCGGCATTCACCGTAGGCGAGAGCGGGTCGCACGTCCCGCAGATAGGCGAGCGGTGGACGCAGCCGCCAAAGCCCTACACTGAGGCGACATTGTTGCGTGCCATGGAGACGGCGGGCAAGCTCGTCGATAGCGAGGAACTGCGCGAGGCCCTCAAAGACAACGGCATCGGCCGCCCGTCAACGCGTGCCGCCATCATCGAGACGCTGCTCAAACGCGGATATGTCCGCAAGGAACGCAAGAATCTGATAGCCACCCCGACCGGCATCCAACTGATTGACACCGTGCATGACGAGTTGCTCAAGTCGGCTGAGTTGACCGGCATCTGGGAAAACAAACTGCGCAAGATCGAGCGTCGCCAGTACGACACACGCACTTTCCTCGATGAACTGAAGGCGATGGTCAGCCGTCTCGTCATCTCCGTCCTGTCCGACAACACGCACGGCAGGATGCCGGCAGCACCTGCGCCAGAAGCCAAACCCAAGTCCAAGCAGCCCCGCAAACCAAAAGCCAAGGCGCAGACGGCCGTAGTGCTGGAGGGCGCGACCTGTCCCGTCTGCGGCAAAGGCACTGTCATCCGTGGCAAGACCGCCCTGGGTTGCTCGCGGTGGCGGGAGGGGTGCACGTTCCGGCATCCGATTCCCGGCGATGCTGCTGCCGGCGACAAGTGATTGCCGCCGCGCGGGTGGCCGCCCCGACGGGAGGATACAATAAAAGGGCGGGCGAGGCAGTTTATATAATGATATGTCAAACAACCTGCGCCGCAACATATTCACCGTCATCGCCGCCGTCCTGCTGACTTCGTGCGGGTTTGGCACGCTGCTCAAAAAGGGGGATGAGAGCTTCTCGCGCGGCGAATACAACGATGCCGCTGGCTACTACCGCCGCGCATACGCCAAAGTCAAGCCCAAAAAACGAGAGATGCGCGGAGAGATCGCCTGGAAGATGGCGAACTGCTACCGCTACATCAATTTCGCGTCGCGGGCAAGGGGGGCATACATCAATGCGATACGCTACAAATACCCGGACTCGACCGCATACCTCTACCAAGGACAAGTTGAGTTGAAGATGGGACGCTACAACGATGCCCGCAAGAGCTACGACACCTATCTCTCGCTCGATGCGGACAACGGCCTCGCTGCGGTCGGCCGTGAGTCGTGCGACCTGCTGCCCGAGTGGCGGGAGAACCCGACGCGGTACATAGTGCGCAAGGACAAACTGTTCAACGGGCGGCGTGCCGATTACAGTCCTGCATACGCCGGTGAGGACGTGGGCACGATCTACTTCACCTCGACACGCAACGAAGCGACCGGGACGGACATCAATCCCATCACTGGCATGAAGAGTGCAGACATCTTCATGGCAACCGTCGATGAGATGGGGCGGTGGCAAAAGCCCGTGCTTCTGGAGTCGGAGGTCAACAGCGAGTACGAGGACGGTGCTTGCTGCTTTAGTCCTGACGGCAAGACGATGTACTTCACGCGCTGCATCCTGAAGACCAACGGGCCGGCATTCGCCCAAATCTATTCTTCCCAGCGGACCGGGGCGAACTGGGGCGCACCCATGGCCTGTGAGCTGACCAAGGACAGCCTGTCGTCCTATGCCCATCCGGCAGTTGACCCCGAGGGACGTTACCTTTATTTCGCTTCCGATATGCTCGGAGGGTTCGGCGGCACGGACATTTGGCGAGCAGAGATCCTCCCCACGGGCTTTGGCCCTGTCGAGAACCTCGGCGAGGAAATCAACACGGAGGGCATGGAGATGTTCCCGACATTCAACACCAAGGGCGAGCTCTACTTCTCTTCCGACGGGCATCCCGGGATGGGTGGCCTCGACATATTCAAGGCGGTGCAGGACAGCACCGGGCATTGGAGCATAGAAAATCTCAGGTCTCCGGTCAATTCTAACGCCGACGACTTCGGCATGACGTTTGAGTATGGCAAGCAGAAAGGCTATTTCTCGTCAAACCGCAACGACGCGCGGGGCTGGGATCACTTGTACACGTTTGAGTTGCCAGACTTCGGCTACAAATTCACGGGATGGGTCTATGACCGCGATGCCTACGAGTTGCAGGATGCGGAGGTAATCATCGTCGGCAATGACGGGACTAATGAGAAGTACACTACCAAGCGCGACGGCTCGTTCACTTGTGATTTGGATGTCAACACCGAGTATGTAATGCTTGCCACTTGCCGTGGCTACCTGAATTACAAGCAGCAGTTGAAAACCGATACGACCAAGGCTGACATACATTATGAGCTCGAGTTCCCGCTTGCCTCGATTACCCGTCCGGTGCGTATAGAGAACATCTTCTATGAGTTTGACAAGGCTACGCTTACCCCAGAATCAACAGCGTCGTTGGATGAACTCATCAAGCTGCTCAATGACAACCCCAACGTGACGATAGAACTCAGTTCGCACTGCGACTACAAGGGCCGCGACGCTTACAACGAGCGCCTCTCGCAACGTCGCGCGGAGTCTGTCGTCAACTATCTCATCGCGGGTGGCATAGCGTCCGACCGCCTTGAGGCCAAGGGCTATGGCGAGAGCAGTCCCGTCGTTGTCACCAAGCGTCTGGCCAAGGAGCACTCGTTCCTGCAACAGGACAGCACGCTCACCGAGGCCTATATCCTCAAGTTGGCACCAGACCAACAGGAGATCTGCAACGCACTCAACCGTCGCACAGAGTTCAAGGTACTGCGCACGACCTATAACCTCTATGACGAATGATTGGAGCGTCCTGCCGTTCTCACGGCGTGCCTCCCTCGTGTGCCTCGCAGTTTGACAATGGGAGGTTGACGAGGAAATCGCTGACACTCGCTGCCTCTGGCAGGTTCATCCGCTTTTTCAGGCGATAGCGTGCCTGGATGACGGCTTTGGATTGCACGAGCAGCATCTGTGCAATCTGCTTGTTGCTCAGTCCGATGCGGATGTAGGCGCACAAACGCAGTTCGTTGTCGGTCAGACGGGGGTACATTTTCTTAAGCATGGAGAAAAATTGCGGGTGTACGCGCTCGAAGTGCAGCTTGAAAGTGTCCCAGCTCTCGTCGCCTTTGAGCGATGAAACGATTTCGGACTTTATGTCCCCGATGTCAACATGGAAGTTCTTGTGGATGTTTTCCATCTCCCTCAAAGCCTTTTTCAACGAGTCGTTTTTCTTCATGAGCAGGATGGCGTTGGCCGATAGTTCGCGGTTTTTGCTCTCGACCAGCTCTTTTTCTTGGCTTAGGCGTGCGATGTGTTCGTGGTCTTTCTGCATCTGCCGGCGTTGTTCTTCCTGCATCTTACGGCGCAGGACGTATATGATGTATATGGATGCCGTGAGCAGTACCAGCAGCGACAGACCTATAATGAGCGAGGTGAGGACCCACGTCTTTTCCTTCTCTTTCTCCAGCAAGGAGGCTACGCGGTATTCTTCGATTTCCTGCTTCATGCCGACTGCACGAAGGTCTGCCAGCACGTTTTTGCCGCGTGCTTCCTCGTGACTGTCGTAATACAACCGTTGGAAGTGATAGGCACTGTCCCACCTGTGTTGCACCTCGTTGACTTTGGCCAGTAGTTTGTAGACGCTCTCATCGACCCTTGCCGAGTTGAGGCCTGTTGCCGCTTGCCGCGCCTCGGCGACGCAGGCGGCTGCACTGTCTGCCTGTCCCGTGTTGACAAACGACCATCCACGATTGAGCAGCGATGTGATGTAGAGTTGCTTGTCACCTGTCTCCATTGCCAGGCGGTAGGCCGCATCAGAGTATTTGATTAGGCTGTCTGGATCTGAGATGTAGGGCAGATAGGCTGTGAAGAACATCACGCGCAGCGGAGGTGACATCTGTTGTTGGTCGTATCTCGCCATGCCGTTGAGCAATCTCAGAGCGTCCTTGGACTTGCCTGCCTTCTCGTAGATGTTGACCAGCAGCAATTCTGTGCTGATGTGGTGGTCGTCGAGATGCAATGCTTTGAATAACGAGTCGGCATCCATTGCGTTTGACTCTGCATCCCTGCACTCGCCAAGCAGGAGGAAGATGTATGCTATATTATAATAGGTATAGGCGAGAAGGCGTGAGTCCCCCGCTTTGGAGAATGTTTTTCCTGCTGAAATGTAGAGTCGGTAGGCCTCGGGATAGTCCTCTTGCTTTGAGAGTACCACTGCTTTCTGCATATCAAGGCGCGCGAGGTCGTATTTGTCTCCGTCTTTTGCTATCCCAATGGCGGTGTCGAGCAATTTGCCTGCCTTGCCGAGTTCCATTGCCGGGTCAGCACAGACTGTCCAGTAGAGTGTCCTTGCCCTCATCACCTTGTTGCCTGGATTGATGCGTGAGATGGAATCCATCTGTGACACGATGGATGCAATGTCTACCCCTGACCTGTCACCTTGAGACCACTTTTCTGCCTGGAGTGTCAACCTGTCAAATTCTGGCGACACACCGCGCCACAGACAATCAGTGGAAGCCTGCACAGCAAAAACGTGCAGGAAAAGCGACATTATAAGCAACTTTATGCGTCCCATGATGCAAATCTATATATTTGTAGATACTTTGTAGATGCAAACGTTATATAAAATAGTTTTTGGCTGCATAAATTGCCGTCAAATTATTAATTGATTACTGCCATGAGAAGATTAGTACAATTGACAACAGGCTTTGCATTCCTATGTTTATTAGGGAGTGCGAATGCGTATTCACAAAAGCAAGTGCCATACGAGATAGACTTCACTGCTGAAGACTGCTCGGAATGGACGGCATTGGACAACAGTGCATCGCCCGGGACTACATGGATGTTCAAAGAGAGAGGGATGAGCACTAATGGTGTTTATTATGATTGTGTTGTGCTTGGGACAGATTATAGCGGTTCTCCAAGCGATGACTATTGGATTTCGCCTGCGCTGTATCTGGAAGCCGGGGTTGACTACACTGTCGAAACCTTGATGAGCTGCGGCTTCACCCAACTTGGCTCGCAAATCGAGTTGAGCATAGGGACGGCAGTTGATGATGCATCAACATTCTCCAAAGTCGGTGATTTGCCAGTCGAAGAGGGTTACTACAACCTTGACGCTCCCAACATAGTCAAGGTAAGTGTCGAGCAAAGCGGCATTTATTATTTGGCATACCATGCGACAAGCCCGGCTTATAACTCTGAAACTTGCCTGCTGGATTTCAAGATAACAGGTGAGGGCGGTGGCGGCACAGACCCCGAAGAGCCTGTGACGGTGAATGCTCCATACAGCATTGACTTCTTGTCAAGCAATGAGGGTTGGACGCCTGCCGACAACAACAGTGATGGCAACACTTGGACTTATACTGCCGGCTTCGGGGTGACGATGAACACTGCGATAGGTGCGGCGCATAATGACGATTACGTTTCTCCAGGGATCAACTTGACAGGGGGCAAGACCTATAAAGTCTCTACCAATGTGGCGGTGATGGCCTATCCTAATGAGATGAACAACGTGCAATTGATGCAAGGACTTAATGGCGAAGCACTCACACACCTTGCCACACTCGACCTGCCAACGTTAGGAAACAATTTGGGGACAGCATTTTTTACTCCCGAAGAGAGTGGTGTTTACCATTTTGCATTCCGCAATCTCTCGGCTGCTGGTGGTACTAACTTGGGATTGTATGCCTTTGCAATCGAGGAAACCACTGCACAACCTGTCGTGGGAGAGGTTGTGCTTGAGAGCGACTTCTCTGGCAATGAGCCCTTGCAAGGCTGGCTCACAGACGATGCCAACGACGATGACAATTGCTGGGGCGTGATTGACGGGTTGCCGGGTGTGACCTACAATGGCAACACTGCTATTGGTGCAGCTGATGACTGGCTGATTAGCCCAGTGTTTAATGTTAGCGAGGGGACTGATTATATAGTGGAATACACATTCACTCAGGCAGGGGCATTTGATGCCGACGTGATTACTGTCGCTTGTGGTAGCAAGCAAGATGCGTCAGCGATGACAGATGTCCTCAAAACGGAGACATATAATCTCGGAAGTGGCACCGAGGCGAGGTCGCTGAGGATGACTGCCGACAGGACAGGGACTATGCATATCGGTTTCCACATCACGACCAGTGACATGAACGGTACGATGTCGCTCATCGAAGTCAAGGTCACGACTGCGGCAAAAGCTACCCCGATGCCTGTGACAGGGCTGGAAGTCACCTCGGACTATGCAAACAAGACTGTGACCCTCAGGTGGACGAACCCGTCGCTTGACACCAATCAGACTCCGATCAACGAGGCTTTCAACATAGACATCCTTGAAAACGGTTCACTCGTCCACACCGTTTCAGGTGCCGAGCCGGGTGAAGAGGAGAACTACGTGCACACTCCGGCCATCCCGTTCACTGGGGACGTGACGTATGGAGTGCGAGCAGTGATCGGCAGCAATGCATCACAGACTGTCGAGCAAACCGTCAATCTTGACGATATGCAGGGTGACACTATCCTGGTGAAGCAATTCGCGCTTGAGACGCAGGATGATTTTGACGGTTGGGTCATCGAAGACAAGAACGGAGGCAGCACATGGAACTATGAGACATGGAGCAAAACCATCGCAATCCCGATGAGCAGCCGCACGAACAATGACTGGGCAATCACACCAGGTGCAGAGCTGGAGACGGGTGTGAGGTATCTGCTTGAATATGATATCAAGACCACGATGAACTATGGCGCGGACTTGGATGTGACTATGGGCAATGCCCAGACAGCCCTATCGCAATCCACCGTCATCATGGAGTATGTAAATCTCAAGCAGAACGGATTCGGCAGCTACGCATCGCCGCAATTCAGTGTGGAAGAGAGCGGGACATACTATTTCGGTTTCCATGCTGGCAATGTCGAGAATGGATTGTCAATCAAGAATGTAAGGTTGATGTACATCGGCGAGAACGAAGAATTGGTAGTGATAGCCGAGTTCCCTTACTCGCAAGACTTTGACGAGAACACCGAATTGCCAGAAGGTTGGCGTGTGGAGAGCGGAAATGAAAACTTCGGATTCCGGGTGGTCGATGTCAAAGATTGGCTTGGGCTGCCGGACTTTGATGCACACAGCACGCCGAATGCACTGCTTGCGAACTCAGGACTTATGGAGGCACGCGACGAAACAGTGTTCACCCCGATGTTTGATTTGGAAGCCGGCAAGCAGTACTCTGTATCGTTCTGGTTGCAAATGCCAGCCCAAAACAGCAGGACACAGACGCTGAAGGTCTATGCACTCGATGCTCCTGACAAATCGCTTGCAACGGGCGAGCCTGTCTTTGAACTCAATAATGCGGACATCCAAGACTGGCAAGAGCAGGAATTCACGTTCTCGGCAACAGGGAGTGAGGATGTGTGCTTCATGATCAGTGTCACTTGCCCTTTGAGCAACTCCGGACAAGTGGTAATTGACGACTTCGAGGTTGCCGAGTACGTCCCGGAAGTCAATCCCGCCGCACCTGTCAATCTCAGGGGAGGGGCTACCTGGCCGTCAACCCTGCTCTTGAACTGGAATTATCCGACCGAAGACGTGGAAGGAAACCCACTTGACGAGAATGTCATGGTGACAATCAAGTTCTATGACCAATATGGATACCTCGGAGAACAGACTGGAAAGCCAGGAAGTTTTGGCAACGTGTCTTATGACTACGGATATGGCAACCCGGAATTCGCCGGCCAACTCATAATAAAAGGTGAGGCATTCGTCGGAGAACTTGAGGGACACTCATCAAGTTGCGTTGTCACTGTCACGAGCTTGAAGGAAGGCTTGCTGCACGAGAAAGCTTTTGACTCAAACGATACCGCAGTTGATGATTGGGCAATCGTTGACGGTGATGGCGACAAGGCGACTTGGACAAGCGTAGGTGACACTATCTTCACGACGACGGGCAGCGATGAGTGGCTCTTCACTCCGGCAATGCTGTTGGAGGAGGGCAAGAGCTATTATGCATCATGCCAGATAGAGACCGGCCAGGGCCTGTCTGCCGATGTCGAGTTTGCTCTGGCAAACGAGCCACAAGCAGATGCGGAGCTTGAAAGCCTGATTGAATACGAAGGTTTGGAACTCTCCAACTATTCCGAGATTGAACTTGGCAGGACATTCACAGCAGGAAGCGGGGATACATATCTGGCCATACACGCTTCATGCCCGGATGGCAAAGTGTCTATAAAGAACTTCAAAGTCTTCCGCGTCTTTGCCAAGAACGAGCCGGAACCAGTGCCTTACGTGCAAGATTTCGAGGACAGGGAAAACGTGGAGGACATAACAGGCATGACTAACAAATGGGGCAGGCTGACATCCTCGTCTGCATTGTTCTCAGTCACGACCATGCCTGAAGGAACAATGGATGCACACTCGGGCGAGTATGCGGCAGTCGCGGCAGAATTCTCAATGTCAGGTCGCATAGAGACGCTCTACACTCCGTTGTTTGACTTGGAAGAAGGTGGGATCTATGAGATCAACTACTGGTTGTATATGCCGGGCAATGCCGGAAGGAACACATACGGCAATGTCCTCATCTCACCCACACAGTCGGATGAAGGCGAGCAATTGCCTGTCGTGGCAGTCATGGGCGAGCCTCTGGGTGAATGGACCAAGATGAATTTCACCTACACGCATGAGATGGAAAACACTCCGTTGTGCTTCTGGTTCTATTTCGTTGCCGAAGAGGCCAATGCCGGCATTATTGCCATAGATGATTTCAGCATAGAGAAAATTGGGCAAAATGGCATTGCTCAGAGTGGAGCTGATGCGGCGGCAGCATACTATGTCGGCAGCACACAGACATTGGTCACTGGAGATGCTTGCGAGGGCGTGGCAATATTTGACGTCCAAGGCCGCATGGTCGCAAGGCAAAACGTGTCAGATGGCACGACAGACCTCTCGTGGTTGGAGCAAGGCATCTATGTCATAGTGCTCGATCTTGGCGACAAGGGTACTCAGACCATCAAGATAGTTAAGTGATGACAACAACCGCCTGCCTCGTGGTTAGCTGCGGGGCGGGCTTTACAAAAAACAATAAGAAGATGAAGACGAAATCATACTATGCAAGCTTTGCTTTCATGCTAAGTTTTGCGGCATTGCCTGCTATGTTATCGGCCCAAACATACGAACGTATCGGAATGGAGGGGGTCAAATTGCTCGGCACCGTCACTTATGGCGACGCTGGGGTAGGGGCTTTTGCCAATGTGGGCCTATTTGAATTCCCGTATGAGTCAAAATACGTCCCAGCCACAAGCGAGACACCATTGATAAGTGGCGATTTTGCCGGCGGCAGCACCTACCATGACGGCAAGATCTATTGCAACTCTTTCAACGACGAGACCAACATCCAGGCCGTAAAGCCTGTGTGGAAAATCTATGACGCAGAGACCTACGAGCTTTTGTATGAACGCGAGTTGAACGACAATTGCGAGAACACGACGAGTACATTGGCCTACGACCCGACTACGGACAAGATTTATGGCTATGTGGTCGATTACACCGACACACACTTCGTTGAGATCGACCCCGAAACCGGGGAGATGAAGCGCATAGGGGGCGCGCTCGACCGCAATTATGACTTCCCCTGTTTGGCCTGCAACAGTGCAGGACAGCTTTATGCCGTTACGCTTTACAGTAATTATGCCACCGGTGAGAGTGATTTGCAGCTTTCCAAGGTCAGG
This sequence comes from uncultured Bacteroidaceae bacterium, assembly GCA_944321635.1. GTDB lineage: Bacteria > Bacteroidota > Bacteroidia > Bacteroidales > Bacteroidaceae > Avibacteroides. The sequence goes on from CALULY010000014.1 coordinate 48,187, forward strand.
AAGAGCGACGGGCGTTTCGTCAAGGTCGGGACTATCAGTTGCGACAACCTGATGGGTGAGGATTATCTCGTCTACACAAACTATGACCAAGCGTTGTTCTTTGACAATTCGAGCGGCGATCTGTTCTGGTTTATGAGCAGTTCAAGTACGGTACTCAACGGCATTTACACCCCGTTGTTCAAACTCAACACGTTGAATGCCCATGCAACCCTTGTCAGCTACATAGGCCAGGAGCATCACATCAGTGGAGCATACTTCTTGGAACCTGACATGGATGTGCCAGCAGTGATTGAAGACTTCGAGTTCAACGCTGCAGCGGACGGGGCAAACGAGGGTACATTTGCTGTCACCATGCCATCTGTGACCTATGGCGGCACGTCTTTGGACGGGGCTTCCTTGGGTTTGCGCATCGAGGATGGGGATGCCGTGTTGCTTGACACCGAGGCAAAGGCCGGGGAAAAGTATGTTTCCGGCAATGTCGAGCTTGCTGATGGCTTCCACACGCTTACTGTCACCGTCACCAATGAGGCTGGCAGCAGCCCGGCTGTGAAGAGAGAGGTCTATGTCGGCTATGACACGCCTGTTGCACCGCACAACGTTGTCCTGACGCATGATGGCCTGACCACTACATTGACGTGGGAACCGCCGACAGAGGGAGTGAACGGCCGTCCGGTAAACAGTGATAACTTCACTTACACCGTTGTCCGCTATCCTAATGAGGTGACAGTTGCCGAGGAACTCACCGAGTGCAGTTTCACAGAGACGCACCCTGCCGAGATGACGCGCTACATTTACACCGTCAGGGCGGTCGATGGAGAGAGAGTGGGTGAGTTCAGCTACTCTAATTCCCTGATACTTGGCGAACCGCTCCGCCCGCCTTATGGTGGAATATTTGGAGGCCCGGAGGATTTCTTCAATTACTACACCATCATTGATGCCAACAATGACGCGTTTTCGTGGACTTATGACGCAAGCACGGCCAGCGCGGTTTACGTTTACAGCCCTTACTCGCAGGCGGATGACTGGATCATCGCGCCTCCTATAATCTATGACGCGGCCACGACCTACGAACTGACGTTCAAAGCCTACTCGTCTCTTGTCGGTTATCCCGAGGCGATGGAAGTCAGATTTGGCAGGGAAAGGACACCTGAAGCGATGACCCATCAACTTTTGGACATTCCCGAAGTCCCGACAGTCGATGAGGACAATCCTGTGCAAGAATACAAGACCGAGTTCATGACAGACGAAGAAGGCATTTATTACTATGGTTTGCACGCCGTGTCCCCTAAATTCTGCGAATATCTCTATGTCTTTGACATAAAGGTCTATGAGAAGGGAACGGATGGTGTGGATGCTTTGACCCAGACACCAGATGTCATTGTCGTGGCATCCGACGGCCGTTTGTGTGTGGGCAATCCCCAGTGCCTTGACGTGCAAGTCTATGACGCACGGGGCATTATGGTCCACCGCTCATCGTCAGGCAATCTGGATTTGGGTCTTGACAGAGGCCTTTACATGGTAAGGGCAAACGGCAAGGTCTATAAAGCCATGGTTCGTTGAACATCGTTGTTAAAATAGATATGGAAATGAAGAAATTGCCATTATTACTGCTGTTGACAGCCTTTGCCCTCACCCCAGCGTGGGGGCAAAGCAAGATGTCTCCTCTGTTGAGGCAGACATTGCGTAAAGCAGAAGCCAACTCGTGTTGCCAGGACACGGTCTTTCCTGTGGTGAAAAAAGTGAAAGAGGGAAAAACATATATCTCTGCTTTCATCAAATTCAATGACGATTCAGCCATAGACAGCCTCACGGCTCTTGGGGCGGTAGTCAGGACACGCACAGCCTCGTTTGCTACGGTTTATTTGCCTATTGACAAGGCAGAAGAAATATCGGAGTTGCCAAACGTGGACTATGTTGAGATGGGCTCGCCGGTGAATGTTCGGATGGATGAAGCCAAAAAAGCCACCAATGCAGACGACGTTCTCAGCGGCAACGGGCTGCCACAGGCCTTTGATGCCGACGGGGTAGTTGTGGGGGTGATAGACAATGGGTTTGAATTCGGGCATCCAGACTTCTATGACAAGGCGAAAACCGAGCTGCGCATCAGACGTGTCTGGAATCAGAACCTTGAGGGCAACTCTCCTGAGGGGTTTGGTTACGGCACTGAGTACACCACAGCCGATGAAATCCTTGCAACCGAGATAGATGACACTTCGACCGGCCATGGCACTCATGTGACCGGCATCATCGCCGGGGCGGATGATACGGACGGACATGACTATGCCGGACTGGCTCAAGGAGCGGACATCGTGCTTGTGGGGATGAGCGAAGGCAATATGTTGTACGGTGACAACACGACAGTGCTTGATGGCATCAAGTACATCTATGATTATGCCGATGAGCAAGGCAAGCCCTGTGTTGTCAACATGAGCCTTGGCTCGTTCCTGGGGCCGCGTGACGGCACATCAGCCTTTGACCAGATGTGTGACGAACTCCAAGGCCCAGGTCGTCTGTTGGTCGGCTCTCTCGGCAATGATGGCGGTACGACTTGTCACACCTCCATTACGTTTGATGGTGAGGACAGTGACACGCTCAAGACATTGTTCAAATTCGCATACACCTATATGCCTGCTTCTTACACCGAGATTTGGGGCCGCGAAGGTATGGACATAACCTTTATCCCCGTGTCAGTAGACATGGCGACAGGCAAGATAGATGAATGTCTCGATCCGTTTACTATCTCTCCGGGTGGTACGGGCGGCGAGGCTGAATACTCGTTTGAGGGCATCGAAGGGGCATTGGCAGTAGCGTCGGAAATAAATCCGTTGAACAACAAGCCACATATCACCCTTTTTGCATCGTTCTATTACAGCAGCGACCGCTATCTCGGTTTCATGGTGACATCGACAAAGCCGGGGACAGTCCATGTGTGGGCGGACAATGTTTACAGCTCCTTTGATAATTATGGCGTAGAAGGTTTCACAGCCGGGGATGACACCTACACTCCAGGCGAGATCGGCGGCACAGGCAAGCGCATAATCTCTGTTGGCGGCTATGTCACCCGTGACCACTATGAGGAATATGGCATTTACCACCCGTCAGGTGAGGAGCTTGGAGCTTTGGCCTCGTTCACCAGCAAAGGCCCCACCGCCGATGGCCGGTTGAAGCCAGAGGTGTGTGCCCCGTCATCCTACATCGTGTCGTCCATATCACGATACTCCACGACCACACCAAGGGCACAAAAAGTGACTTGGGACGGTCAATCCTACTACTACGGTTTCATGCAAGGCACGTCAATGGCTGCCCCGTTTGTGACTGGGGCGATGGCTTTGTGGTTGCAGGCTTGCCCTGAACTCACGCCAGAGAAAGCCAAAGAAGTCTTGCAATCAACCTCCATCAACGACAGCTTCACCGGCGACGTGAGGGAAAACGGAGATTATGCCTGGGGATATGGCAAGATAGACGTGCTCGGCGGCATAAAGGAGTGCATCAAGTCGTCTGGCATAGAGGAAACCGGGACGTTGTTGGAATCACCATTCATAGTCCTTGGCGATGGCAATGCGGTCTCGGTGATGTTTACCCGTGACTTGGAAGATGCGACATTGGCCGTTGTCTCAATCGACGGGCGGACAATCTCGTCAGATGCACATCGCAGCTATGCCGCAGGTGAAGAGTTGCGGCTCGATGCAGGCAACTATGCTCCCGGGGTTTACCTCGTCAACCTCGTTTCGTCAGATGGTGTACGCCACACTGAGAAGATAATCATTGACTAACAACAGACAAAACTATATGAAACAACTACTCACACTCGCGGCATCATTGGCCGCTACGGCCATGGCATTCGCCCAAGATGCAGCGACAATCCCGACAAGGGACGAGATGGTGGGCGATTTCATCATCCTCAATACGAAAATCTATGAAGAAGTGCCGAGCATATCGGATATGCGTCCGTTGACAATCACCGACGAAGGCGGCTCGCTAAGCATAGCCAACATCTTTTGGCCAGGTTGCTTTGATGTCCCAGCCGACTATGATGAGACTACCGGCGAATTGTCAATCGAGTCTGGCGTGATGTTATACCACGTCGAGAACATCGTCATCTACCTTTACCAGTGGAACGACGCTCAAGAGGAGGTCAACCCGCGTCCCATCACTTACAAATATGCAGGCAATGGCGAATGGCGCACTGACGCCACCATCATGCTCATGTCAGGTTATGAAGATGGCGAACTGTCACCCAGCTACTTTGCCCAAGGGTCGCAGATTGTCAGGGCTAATGCAACGACGACCAATGTCTCTTATGCAGCCAGCGGTCTCACACGTTACGACGAGTCGCGTCCGAGTCTCGTGCGGATAGAAGACCCCGTGATCACCATTTACAACTTCCTCCAAGCCGACCAGTACGGTTATGGTTGTATGGCACAGGGCGTGATTGACAACACCCGTTCAAATGCCATCTTCGTGACATCTGTCGTGGGGCAGACCAATGACGGGACTTACCGCATTTTGGCAGGATGTGAACTCAATGATGACGGGAATTTCCCAACAGGCATCAGTCATCCTGGTGAAAAATATGAGAGCTACACCTACGCAGCAGTTGACCTTGAGAACGGCACGATAGACTTTGAACCTATGGCCATCTGGGGCAGCACCTACGATGCAACGACGGGAGCGGTCGAGATCAATACCAATTCTGTCTTTGAAACCGTTGCAATGGCAAGTGTCACATACGATCCGAGCAAGACGGACGCACCATCCGCGATCAAGACCGTTGTCGATGATGAGGCTTGCACCGAGGCTGTGCGCACTGATTACTACCGCATCGATGGCACGATGGTCGTGCAGCCCAGGGATGGGGAACTCGTCATCAAACGCACATTGTACAAGGACGGCAATGCCAAGACTGAGAAGATGATTTGGCGCGACTGATTGTTGCCTACTGCGCTATCCTGTTTGGGCGGGGCACAGATGTGCTTCGCCCAAATTTCTTTTGCCACGTATGGTTTGAGGTATGTGCCGCTGTCATCATTATTGACATGAGACAAAAAACACCAGATGTTTTGTGAGCTAATGCGCTATGTAGGCAGGGATATTTGGAGATTGCGCTCAGCACATCGCATGAAAGAGGGGCGACCATCGGTCGCCCCTCTTCTCGTGTCAAATGATTCCTGTGATGATGCGGTCAGAACTCCGCGTTCCTCGGCGTGCGCGGGAACGGGATGACATCCCTGATGTTGGCCATGCCGGTGACGAAGAGCAGCAGGCGCTCAAAGCCGAGGCCGAAACCCGAGTGCGGGCAGGTGCCGAAGCGGCGTGTGTCGAGGTACCACCACATATCCTTCATCGGGATGCCCAGTTCCTTGATGCGTGTGAGCAGTTTGTCATAGTCGGCTTCACGCTCCGACCCACCGATGATCTCGCCGATTTTCGGGAAAAGCACATCCATGGCGCGGACTGTTTTGCCGTCCTCGTTCTGCTTCATGTAGAATGCTTTTATCTCCTTCGGGTAGTCTGTCAGGATGACTGGACGTTTGAAGTGGTCTTCGACGAGGAACCTCTCATGCTCTGATGCCAAGTCCATGCCCCAGTAGACAGGGAACTCAAACTTGTGGCCGGCTGCGACAGCCTGCTCAAGTATCTCCACTCCGTCGGTGTATTTCAGGCGCACGAAGTCACCTTCCAGCACGCTTTCGAGGCGGGCGATGAGCCCCTTGTCAAACATGTCGTTGAGGAACTGCACGTCGTCGCGGCAGTTGTCCAATGCCCACCGCACGCAATGCTTGATGAATTCCTCGGCAAGGTCCATGTTGTCGTATATGTCGTTGAAAGCCACTTCCGGCTCGATCATCCAGAACTCTGCAAGGTGTCGAGGAGTGTTTGAATTTTCCGCCCTGAACGTCGGGCCGAAAGTGTATATCGCGCCGAGTGCCGTGGCAGCCAGTTCGCCTTCGAGCTGGCCGGATACGGTGAGGCTTGTCGGTTTCCCGAAAAAGTCGTTGTCATAATCGACCGCGCCGTCCCCGTCCTTGCGTGGCACGTTTGCGAGATCCATCGTCGTGACTTGGAACATCTGTCCTGCCCCCTCGCAGTCCGATGCCGTGATGATGGGGGTGTGGAAGTAGTAGAAGCCACGGTCATGGAAAAACTTGTGGATGGCGATGGCCATGTTGTGACGGATGCGGAACACTGCGCCGAAAGTGTTGGTCCTGGGACGGAGGTGTGCGACCTCGCGCAGGAATTCGAGCGAATGCCCTTTCTTTTGCAACGGGTATTCGTTGCCGCACAGCCCGAGTATCTCGATCTCGCTGGCTTGCAACTCGACTTTTTGTCCGCTGCCTACCGATGCGGCAAGCTCCCCGTTGACGCTGATGCACGCCCCTGTCGTGATCTGGCGCAGCATCTCGTCGTCAAATTTTGCCACGTCAACGACGACTTGCACGTTGTTTATGGTCGAACCGTCGTTGAGTGCGATGAACGCGACTTGCTTGCTGCCGCGTTTTGTCCTGACCCAACCCTTGACGTTGACCGTTGTTCCGAAATCCTCACGCTTCAAGAGGTCGGATATCCTTGTTCTGGCTATTCTTTCCATATAGATTGCTTGTTGGTTTGGTCGTTAGTTTTTTGTCTTTGCTCTTTGCTCAGAATGCGCCCATACGGAGCATATTGACTTCCTGCTCTGTGAGGAAACGCCAGTCGCCGCGCTTGACACCTTTTTTTGTGAGCCCTGCAAACATCGTGCGGTCGAGTTTTTTGACCTTGTAGCCCAGGGATTCAAAGATGCGGCGCACGATGCGGTTCTTGCCGGAGTGGATCTCGATGCCGACTTTCGCCTTGTCGTCAGGGTCGATATAGGCTATGTCGTCGGCTTTTATCTCACCATCTTCGAGCATGATGCCGTTCATGATCTTGTTCATGTCGTCCTTTGTGACATTTTTGTCGAGTGTCACGGCGTAGACTTTCTTTTTCAGGTATTTTGGGTGCGTCAATTTTGATGCCATCTCTCCGTCGTTGGTGAGCAGGATCACACCTGTGGTGTTGCGGTCAAGCCTTCCGACGGGATAAACCCTCTCTGAGCAAGCTCCCTTGATGCAATCGAGCACCGTGTTCCTCTCTTGTGGGTCGTCGGAAGTGGTGACGCAATCCTTGGGTTTGTTCAACAAGATGTAGACTTTCTTCTCCATCTTGACCGGTTGGTCATGGAATTTCACCTCGTCGCTCCGCAAGACCTTCGTGCCAAGTTCGGTGACGACTTTGCCATTTACGGTGACGACGCCGGCAGTGATGTACTCATCGGCCTCGCGGCGGGAACATATCCCGGCGTTGGCGAGGAATTTATTCAAGCGCACGGGGGCTTTCGGGTCGAAATTCGCCTCCTTGTATGCGAGTTGTTTCTTCCTGCTGTATTTGGCATTGGGGTCATAGTCGTTTGTGCGCTGACGGTAGGGCTTGCGCTCGTAGCCGTCCCGGTCGTAGCCACGCCTCTCGCCGCCGCGTTGATAGTCGTCACGCTGGTGGCTGCGCCTGTAATTGAATGACTGCTCGTCGTCATCGCGGCGACGGTTGTAACCCTCGCTGCGGTTGTACCCTCCTCTGTCTGTCCGCCTCTCGCGCCAGCCGCCTTGACCGTCCCGGTCCCTGCCTGTCCTGTCTCCCGACGGGCGGCGGTTGCCGTAGCGTGGACGTTGCTCGTACCTGTCGTCCTGGCTGTCGCCGCGCCTCTCATAGCGCGGGCGTTGCACGTTGCTGTCCTCACGGGAGATTCTCCCCCATGGGCTGTCCTTTCTGTTCTCTCTGTCGTTCATAACTAAGTTGTTTGTGTGTTGGGTAAAGGTCTCACGACCTTTGATGTTTTTGTCAAATGCCTGTGTAGTTGCGTGGCGTGATGGCGAGCAATTCCTCTTTCAGCTCTTGGCTCACGTCGAGGTTGTTTATGAAGTCGGCTATGGACTCATGCGTTATCGCGTTGTTGGTGCGCGTCAACGCCTTGAGGGCTTCGTATGGGTTGTGGTATCCCTCACGGCGCAGGACGGTCTGGATGGCTTCTGCCACGACGCTCCAACAGTTGTCTATGTCACGGTCGATGGCCGTCCTGTTGATGATGAGTTTGCCAAGGCCCTTGATGGTGCTTTGCAGCGCGATGACAAAGTGCCCGAAAGGCACGCCGACATTGCGCAGCACTGTCGAGTCGGTCAGATCACGTTGCAGCCGCGACACGGGCAACTTGGATGACAAATGACCCAGCACGGCGTTGGCTACCCCGAGATTGCCCTCGGAATTCTCGAAATCGATGGGATTGACCTTGTGCGGCATGGCACTGGAGCCCACTTCGCCCGCTTTTATCTTTTGTTTGAAGTATTCCATCGAGATGTATTGCCAGAAATCCCTGTCCATGTCGATGATGATGGTGTTGATGCGGCGCATGGCATCAAACACAGCCCCCAGGTTGTCATAGTTGGAGATCTGCGTCGTGAATTGTTCACGCTCCAGCCCCAGCTTGTCGGCGACGAAACGGTTGGCGAATGCCCTCCAGTCAGTCTGTGGGTAGGCGACCTTGTGTGCGTTGAAGTTGCCGGTCGCACCGCCGAACTTGGCCGTGATGGGGATTGCCCGCAGCAGTTCAAGCTGCCTCTCGATGCGGTAGACAAAGACCATCACCTCCTTGCCCAGCCTGGTGGGCGAGGCGGGTTGCCCGTGAGTGCGGGCGAGCATTGGGACTTCCGCCCACTCCTCGGCATAGCGGCGCAGGATGCCCAGCATCTCATCGAGTTGGGGATAGTAGATGTCGTCGAGAGCTTCCTTGATGGACAGTGGCACCGACGTGTTGTTGATGTCCTGCGACGTTAGACCAAAGTGGATGAACTCCTTGTAACGGTCGAGACCTTCGCCGATGGCGTCAAAACGTTCCTTGATGAAGTATTCGATGGCCTTGACATCGTGGTTTGTCACGCCTTCTATCTCCTTGACACGCCGGGCGTCGGCTTCGCTGAGATTAAGGTAGATGTTCCTCAACTCGGGGAACAAAGCCTTGGGAAACGAGGCCAGCTGCGGCAATGGCAGTTCGCAAAGAGCGATGAAGTACTCGATTTCGACCCGTGTCCTGTACCGTATCAGCGCATACTCTGAAAAATATGCGTCGAGCCTCTCGGTCTTGTTCCTGTAACGTCCGTCTATCGGCGAGATTGCCGTCAATGTGTCAAGCTGCATAGTCTGTTGTCTTTTTTGTCAGGCTGCAAAATTACTCAATTATCCTTGATTGCCCACTAACACGCGTGCGTTAAATTAGCCTGCGTGCTTGAGTGCGCCATGCCGGTGCATGGACGGCGGACTGGCGGGGTGGGGGAGAAAAGTTTGTTTTTAGGTTAAGTTTATGTATTTGCAGGTTAAGTCTATATGTTTTTAGATTGAAAATATATAGATTCAAGTTAAAAATAGACTTTTCGTGCCGCCTTCCCTGTTTTGCGGTTGATGGTGCGGAGGCAGACCGCTTGCTTTCGGCATCGCTGACGCCGTCGCTCATGTTTTTGCCTTGGGCAGGCTGCTGCGTGACGTTGCGCGACGGTGACAAACCTGCTGTTTGCCGCTTGTTTTGCGCACGGGTTGCACTATCTTTGCACCCTGCATGACAACCAAAACGTTAGACTGATGAACGATAATGGCACGGCGCAAGGCAGTTCGCCTGTCAACCTGATGCGGCTGGCAGGCAGGTTGGGGCTAGCTATGGGCGCTTACTATGTGGTCAGGCTCGCTTTTTTCCCCTCCTACATAGGGATGGGCACGCTTGGTCTGTTCTATGTGGCCATGCTTGTCGCCGCCCCATTTGTGTGCGGGCTCATGGTCAAACGTGCCAGGGACAAGCACCTTGGCGGCGTGATGACTTTTTGGCAAGGGTTCAACCTCTCGTTCCTCGTGATGCTTTTTGGCGGTCTTGTCGAAGCCCTCGCCCAGTATTTTTACTACCGATACATCGACCAGGGGCGTCTCGCCGGCGGTCTTGAGCGCAGCATCTCCGTGCTGGAGGACAACGGGCTCGGTGGAGAACTGCTCTCGCAGGCGCGGGCAATGGCCGACAACATCGCGGCCATGTCGCCGATAGATTTGGCGGTAGGCAACTTTGTGGACGGGATTTTTTGGATATTAATCATAGCATTGCTCATCGGTCTCGTCTTGAAGCGCAACGCGCCAAGGCGGATGGTTTAAAAAAACGACGGACATGGACATTTCAGTAGTCATACCTTTATATAATGAGGAGGAGTCAATCCCCGAGTTGTTCGCCTGGATAGAGCGCGTGATGCAGCAGCATGGCTTCAGTCACGAGGTTATCTTTGTCGATGACGGCAGTACAGACGGCTCTTGGGATGCCATCGTGCGGCTCGCCGGGCAGTCTGAAAATGTCAAGGCGGTCAAGTTCCGCCGCAATTACGGGAAGTCCCCGGCCCTGTACACCGGCTTCCTGAAAGCGGAAGGCGACGTCGTGATAACGATGGATGCCGACCTCCAGGACAGTCCCGATGAGATTCCCGGGTTGTACGACATGATTGTCAAGGACGGGTATGACCTTGTTTCGGGCTGGAAGAAGAAGCGTTACGACCCGTTGTCAAAGACCATCCCGACAAAGCTGTTCAACGCGACGGCCCGCAAGGTCTCGGGCATCAAGAACTTGCACGACTTCAATTGCGGCCTTAAGGCCTATCGCCGGGACGTTGTGAAGCACATCGAGGTCTATGGCGAGATGCACCGTTACATCCCATATCTGGCCAAGAACGCAGGATTCACCAAGATCGGTGAGAAGGTGGTGCACCACCAGGCGCGGAAGTACGGGAAGACCAAGTTCGGACTTGACAGGTTTGTCAACGGTTATCTCGACCTCATCACGTTGTGGTTCCTGTCAAAGTTTGGCGTGAAACCGATGCATTTCTTCGGATTGCTCGGCACGTTGATGTTCATCGTCGGTTTTGTCGCTGTCATCATCGTCGGTGTGAGCAAGTTGTGGGCAATGCACCACGGGATGCCTTACAGGCTTGTGACCGATTCGCCCTATTTCTACTTGGCATTGACCACGATGTTGCTCGGCACACAGTTTTTCCTCACTGGATTTGTGGGCGAACTCATCGCGCGCAACTCCGCCGAGCGCAACAATTACCAGATAGAGAAAGAGATCTGATGAAAGCACGTCTCATCCCCTTGTTCGCCATCCTGGCAGTCGTCGCGACCGCCGCAATCAGCGGTTGCAACGACACCGATTGCCCGATGGGCAGTGCCAACGAGCTCAAGATACGCTTCCTTTCTGTCGCCGACACCAGCAATTTCGTTGTCGATTCGCTGACGGTGACGGCTCAAGGGACTGACTCGGTGTTGCTCAACAAGGAGAGTGATGCCTACTATGTCACCTTGCCGCTCAACAGCACGCAGAGGGTGACGACCTACAACTTCGGATTCACCATGCTGCGGCGTGACACCACGACGGTGACGGCACAGCTGCCCGACGGGACGACGGAGCAACGTGACACCGTGATTGTCACACCTGTCCGTTTTGACGACCAGGTGGAAGTGCAATACACGGCAGAACAAAAGTTCACTTCCATGGATTGCGGCCTCATCTTTTCATACGTGCTGGAGACGGGAAGGCACTCCACCAATTTCATAAAGAGCATGGGCATCGTCAATGCCGTAATAAGCGAGGAGAATGAAGAAAATATCTATATGTTTTTTTAGCCTCATCCTCGCGCTCCTCCCGATGAATGCACGTGGTGGCAATGACGAGGGTGAAGCAGAGGAAAAAGCTCCCCTTTACGGCGGGACATACGTCGCTCTCGATGTTTTCAACCCTGTGAGCCACTTCCTTGGCACGAGGTTCGTCCAAGGGGAAGCGGCTGTGGATGTGAACATCAGGAACATGATTTTCCCTGTCTTCGAATTCGGTTACGGAGGAGTCAGTTACGACAACGGCGAAGGGTTGTACTACAAGTCCTCCGCCCCCTTTTTCCGCTTGGGGGTGAATTATAACACGATGGCGAAAAAACTGCGTGAAAATCACTTTTACATCGGGGCACGCTATGGTTTTTCCGCATTCAAGTATGACATCAGGTCCAATGGCCTGAGCGATCCCATCTGGCCTGCGCCCATAACATACGACCGCCTCGGGCAGAAAACATTCGGGCAATGGATAGAATTGGTCGCCGGCATCCGTGTCCAGATCAAAAACAACTTCATGATGGGTTGGTCGGTGCGGCTCAAAAGGATGGTCGGCAACGTCAGCAACGGTGACAATGAGGCGTGGTACATCCCGGGCTACGGTTACAACGGCATGACGGCCTACGGGGCGACGTACAGCCTGATCTACAAATTTGATGCGGGCAAGAGGGCGAAATGACTGAACTTGAAATCTGGATGATAGCCCTCGGGCTGGCAATGGACTGCTTCACCGTGTCGATCACGGGCGGCATAGCGTTGAAATGCACGCGGTGGGGGGTGACGTTGCGCACGGCGTTCCTTTTCGGATTGTTCCAGGCCGCGATGCCCGTCATCGGATGGGGATGTGCGCGGTGGTTGGCCGATTACATAGGTGACTATGACCATTGGATAGCTTTCGTCCTGTTGCTTTTTCTCGGGGCGAAGATGATTTACGGCTCGTTCGCCGCCAAGGAAGGCGATGGGTGCGCCTTCAATCCATGCGACAACAAGACGGTCTTGCTGATGGCTCTGGCGACGAGCATCGATGCACTCGCTGTCGGGGTCTCTTTCGCCTTTATCTACGGGGATAGCTTTGTGAGCATAGCATGGCCTGTGGCGGTCATCGGATTCGTCTCATTCGTCATGTCGGCCGTCGGGTTTGTGGGAGGGGCGTGGTTCTCGCGGCTTTCACGTTTCAAGCCAGAGGTGGTCGGTGGCATAATCCTCATCGCCATCGGCACTAAAATACTGATAGAACACATCACACAAGGAGTATGACACAAGACAGCACCGCGCGTGGCGGCAGAAAAGGTTGGAGGAGGCTGGCCAATGCCCTGTTTCTCCTCGCGCTAATCATAGGGACGGCACTCATCATCAGGCGGCACAGCACTGTCTGGCAAGAGGACAGGGGGACGGCTTTCGGCACTGTCTACACGATAAAGTATAAGTCCGCAGACAACTACAAGGCTGGCATTGAGGAACAACTACGTCGTGTCGATGCCTCTTTGTCCATGTTCAACCCGCAGTCGGTCCTGTCCCGCATCAACCGGGGTGAGGATGTCGAGCCGGACTCGATGTTTCTCACCGTCTTTGCACGGGGCATGGAGGTCGCTGCCAACACGGGCGGGCTCTATGACATAACGGTGGCACCGCTGTGCAATGCCTGGGGATTCGGGTTCAAGCAGGGTGTTGAGGTCACGTCGTCGGTGATTGACAGCTTGCTGCAATTTGTGGGCTATGGCAAAGTGTCGTTGCGTGACGGTCGCATCGTCAAAGCCGACCCGCGTTGCCAATTGGATTGCAGCTCGATAGCCAAGGGTTTCGGGTGTGATGCCGTCGCTTCGTTCTTACGCCAGCAAGGCGTGCAGGACTTCATGGTGGAGATTGGAGGCGAAGTGATGGCCGGGGGCAAAAACAACGATGGCCAAGCGTGGCGCATCGGGATAAACAAACCTGTCGATGACACCCTCGGAATCAACCGTGACATACAGGCGGTCGTCCGCATAGAGAACTCAGGCGTGGCGACATCGGGCAACTACCGCAACTTCTATGTCAAGGATGGCAAACGCTACTCGCACACCATCAACCCGCTGACAGGCTACCCCGTCACACACGGTTTGCTCTCGGCAACCGTCATTGCGGACGATTGCATGACGGCGGATGCCTACGCCACGGCGTTCATGGCGATGGGACTTGAGACCGCGATGCTCCATGCCGACACCGCGAGGGCAGTCAAGGCGGCCTACTTCATCTCGGACGACGGGCACGGAGGATACAAAGTAGACATGACGAGGGACATGGGGTTGTTTTTGGAGGAGTGAGTGTGCGGCATACATCATAGCAAGATGCGATAATAGCATACAACTATAAAGTCAAATCCTGGCGGTGTCATGCGTCTCATCGCCAGGATTTATTTTCTTGGTATACTTCCCACGTGCAATGCACAATATTCCTGCATGTATTTTGCTTGGGCTGTAAAATTACATACATTTGTTTCAATTGATACCAAATTGCCATAATATTAAAGGACAGACAGCATGAGACACGCATCTTCACTAATGGTTGCTGTTGTCATGACAGCAGTTGCCTTATTCTCATACGGAGTGCCATTTTTCGCGCAAAAGAGCACAACCACGCCATATAGGATGTCTGACGAGTTAATGATAGAGTGTGATGAGCTGGGAACCTCTCTTAGCGGGTCAGCATACAAGGATTACACGTTCAGCATTAACACCTCGTTGGAATTTGTGACTTGCTTATGGCAGTACGTCCTCCCGATCCGTGAAGGAGTGACTGAAGAAGTGGCCTCCTCCACCTCGGGTACATCGTTTACTATCCCTGCACTTAACGAAGACAACGAATACGATTGCTCAACATCAGCAGAGTTACATGGCGTAATCAGCTTTGTCGGTTGGACAGCTGACGGTGTTGTACACACAGCAAGATGTGACATCACTCTCGACATGAAACCACATATCACGCAAGCTAATATCGTCAGCATCACACCATGCTCTTATGACGAGACCTGGTACGATGTTGTGATTGAGGCGTATTACATTGGAAGCCACTACGTACATATGTACCTCGAATCAGAGTACACCCCTATGATGACTGCCAAGTTTTCCGATAATCATGACTATACGAGCGTCACGTTCACAGATGTGGACTCATACGGATATGCCAAGATACACATCGAGGTGGAAAACGACTATGGCAGCGACAAGACCGTACTTAAGATACCGGGCATGATGAGTGATTGCCAATATGAGTCATTGACATTAGAGAAACTGCTGGCTGATGGGAGCTGCACCATAGACGCGTACGGCATCGACGGCACTCACATCGGCAAGGTAGGAAGCATGGGAGAGCTGGACAATCTGGATGAAGAACTTGTGATATTGAGAGTTTATCATGGCAACACCCTCATCAAGACTATCAAGCACCCATGCAGGTGAAGTTCACATAAGTTGACTGCCGCGAGACAGAATGACTGATTTGCGCAGGACGTGAAACTAAAAAACTTATGCAGCCTGCTCCGCATCTGTCTTTAACTATATTTGCAACGTCAGCAACAAATGCAAAAGTCATGGCAAACGACACATTCTACATCAAGAGCATAGCGATCGACAACATCTTCGGGTGCAAGGACATCGATTGGCGATTGTTTGAGGACGTGAATATCCTCGGAGGCATCAACGGCAGCGGCAAATCAACGATAATAAGCGCGGTCTACCAGCTCATCACGTCCGGTTTCATGGACGAGAGGCAGGCGCGCCTCATCGACGGCGTGCGGCTCGGCTTCGGCAACGGAGCAGTGCTGTGCTGGGAGAAGCAGCGTGCGACGCTCAAGACCTACGCGCCAGATGCGGATTACCGTTACAAGGTGGACACGACGCGGACTGACGAGGACGGGTACTTCATCGTGCAACGCTCGCGTTTCACCGACAGTGACGGCCGCCACCTCCCCATAGGGACGCTCGCCGGGACGATGCGCATCGACATCATCAGTGCGTTTGACCAGATGCGCCTCCGCAACGACATCTCGGAGGCACTCGGCGACACGGGCTTGCAGACCAACCTGGACTTGATGCTCTACCGTGAGATAAACCGCAGGAACCAGTTGCTCGTGAGTTCCATCCGCTTCCTTTCACTCATAAACAACCATCGCGAGATAACCCGCCTCCAGAAGGAATTGCAGCGGGTGATAACCCTCGACCGCACGGACGAGGATGCCGAGAAGGAGATCAACCGGCTGGAAGAGAACATTGCCAGCAAGTTGGACTTCACGTCGCAGAGCCTTATCGACATCCACGAGGTGATCGACAGCTTCTTTGCCTCAACGGGCAAGACATCGGTCAAGGACTCAGGCACGTTCATGTTTGTCTCCGGAGGCGACTGCATCGACTATCTCCGCCTGTCAACCGGTGAGAAACAGTTGCTGCTGGTGCTCCTCAAGGCATTCAACACCGAGGGCAAGCCCGGCATACTCCTCCTGGACGAAGCCGACCTCGGGATGCACATCGAGTGGAAGGAGCGTCTCATCGCCACGCTCAGGCAGATCAATCCCGCCTTGCAAATCATCACCACGACCCATGCGCCGAGCATCATCAAGGGATGGTTTGACAAAGTGCAGGAGATGGACGAGATCAGCACCTACAAATGACCGTCCGCCATGGCTTCGTCATTGCGAGAAAACTACAACTCGGAGTATGTACGCCAGTCCAACCTCCTGACCGGCAAGCCGCAGGTCGTGGAGGTGTGGGTCGAGGACGAGTATGATGTGCCGTTCTGGAACGACCTCCTCAGCCGATTTGATGGCATCGAATTCCGCTTCACGCCCTACCGCAGCCGCAAGTTGAACAAGGGCAAGGGCGACATACTCAAGTACTCCGCCCAGCTCGGGCCGCACCTCATCGCTTGCGTTGACAGTGATTACGACTACCTCTTGCCGGGCAGTTCGGAGGCGGGCAGGGAGTTGCGTGACAACCCGTACATACTGCACACCATCACCTACGCGATCGAAAACTGGAATTGCCATCCCGCGACGCTCGAAAGGATATGTGTCAACGCCACGCTGTCCGACCCCGATTTTGATTTTGTCGCATTCTACCGCGCTTACTCAGAGGCCGTCTACCCGTTGCTGCTGTGGTCGCTGATGTTCCGCAGGGAGAAGATGTCTGGGATGCTGCCTTTCACCGACTTCAAGGCGGCGGTTGACATCACCGTCAGCCTGACCAAGGACAACTGGCAACAGGCCGTGGCCCGCGTCAGGCGCAATGTCGCCGCACGCGACAAGGCATTCGCAGGTGAATATCCCAGCCTGCGCGCCAAGATGCCCTCGCTTGCCAGTGCCATCGCCGCCAAGGGGGTTGAGAGGGACAATTGCTTGCTGTTCATCAACGGGCACGTGCTCGAAGACATAATCACCCAACGTCTCCTCGCCCCCCTTTGCAGGCGGGCGGTCAGGAGGCACATCGAAAGGATATTCAGCAGCCGGGGCTCGATGGACGAGAAGGCGCACCGCAAGGCGCACTATGACAACATCACGCGCCGTTCACTCTCCGTGCTGCTCGCGTCAAACTTTGAATACAAGGCTTGCAGCAGCCTCTACGACCAAGTGCTCCGCCCCCAAGTCGAGGCGGCGGTTGATCTTCTCAGGCGAGGGGTGCAGCCAGGACGGCAGGGGAGGCAGGCCGGCGACAGGAGACACAGACACCAAACGACATAGATATGCAAACAATCAGCAACGACCTCTTGACCATCACGGTCTCGCCGCACGGCGCGGAGCTGTGCAGCATCAAGGACAGACACGGCAACGAATATCTCTGGCAGGCCGACCCCGCCTATTGGAAGCGGCACGCCCCCGTGCTTTTCCCCATTGTCGGCTCGCTCTGGGACGGGCGGTTCCGTCTCGACGGCCGCGAACACCAGATGTCGCAACACGGATTCGCGCGTGACAGCGACTTCACCCTCGTAGGCAAAACCCCGGACGAAACGTTGTGGGAGCTTGCAGCCTCTGACGCGACGATGGCCGTCTACCCACGCCGCTTCCGCTTGCGCATAGGCTACCGCCTCGCGTCCAACACCATCACCGTCTCGTGGACGGTGCGCAACGAGGATGAGCGCGAGATGCCGTTTCAGATAGGCGCACACCCCGCCTTCTACTACCCCGAGAGGGGCGGCGACGGGCTGCGCGGCTACCTGCGGCTTGACTGCGGTGACAGCTTCACCTACGTCAGGATAGGCGACAAGGCCTGCGCCGCCCCCGACCGCTACGTCCAGGAGCTCGACGGCGGATGCCTGAGGCTCGACACCTCGACATTTGACATCGACACGTTCATCATCGACGGCGGGCAAGTCAAGACCGCCAGCCTGCTCGACGCCTCGCGCCGCCCGTGCCTGACCATGCGCTTTGACGCTCCAGTGCTCGGCGTGTGGTCGCCTCCGCACCGTGACGCGCCATTCGTGTGCATCGAGCCGTGGTACGGGCGGTGCGACCGTGTGGGCTTTGATGGCGAATTCCGCGACCGCGACCACGTTAACATCCTTGCCCCGGGCGAGGAGTTTCACGCTTCTTATGCCATCACCATCGACAAGGCATTGGACGATTGATGCCGCGCCGCCCGTCGTCGCAGACACGCGCTGCGCCCGCCTGCTGAAAGTCACGGGATGCAAACCAGACCGCCCCCGCCCTTGCCAATCCAAGGACGGGGGCGAATTTTTGTCCTGACCGCAAGGCGGGATCGGAGGGGTAGGGGACAAACCGTACGTTGTCGGGCACAAGCTCCCGTCAGGCAGGACATCAACCTCCCCCGCTCGCCGGGAAAAGTTCCATAAGGTCTGACCTAAAGTTGCATAAGGTCGTACATAAAGTATATTCAGAAGTTTTGTTTATATAAACAGAACTTTTGAATATAAAAACAAAAGTTTTGAATGAGTAAACAAAACTTCTGAATATACTTTATGTGCGGGGGAAACGAACTTTATGTGCCCGGCATTTGAATTTTATGCCGGACTTCATCGTTTTTGCGCCTTGTCCTGTCGCGTCGTCTCCCAATGTAGATGCATTGTTAATCTAAGTTAAACGGGGGGGGGTAAAATGATTTGCCTTACATTCGCCAGAGATGAATTTCAAACAAACATTATGATGAAAACAATCTATCGATTTGCGTGCGTGCTTGCTGCCGCGCTGTGCCTCACTGCGTGTGGCGATGATGATGATGTGTCTTCTCCTGTCGGGCAAGGGCAACCTGGGGTTGTCGATCCCTCTGGCGTGTTCACTGGCAAGATGCCTGACAAGGTGGCCGGCTTGTCCATAGCCCGCGACGGCGACGGGCTGGTGACTGAGATCAGGACGTCAGATGGCAAAGTTGTCACATTTGACTACGCCAGGGCGGTGACGCGCGCGGCGGCCGACAGCAACTATGTCGTGATGACTATCGAGGCGGCCGGGGTGCGGATGCCTTTCAAGGCGACGGTTGGCGGCCTGGGCTTTGTGACGGGATGGCAGTGCGAGCTCAACGGCGACTGGGGCGAGTTTGGTTACAACGGAGCGGGGCAGATGGACTACCTCAAGTTCATGCCCGCAAATGGAGATGGTGCGGCGAGTCTGACATTTGACTATGAGGGCGGCAACATCGTCAAGACGGTCTCCGAGAATTATGAGTACGGCAGGACGTTCACGTTCCTGACACACTACACGTCTGATGCCGTAGCCGCTCCGATAGCTAACAAGGGGTGCGTCATGATATTTGACGGGCAGACATTCGGCGTGGAGTCGCGGGAGTACAGCGAGGTGCTGATGTACCTTTACTATGCCGGGCTGCTGGGGCGCGGCACTGCCGACTTGCCGGTGGGTTATGACGGCTATGATGGGGGCAGCCATGGTGAATATCATTGGGAGCTGGACGATGAGGGCTATCCCGTGCGCTTTGCCAATGACGATGCCCCTGATGCCGGTGCAGGGAGTGACGATGGTGTGATAGATTGGGGTGAAGCCGGTGCCTGACGGCGCTGGTGGAGCATGACATGCTGCGAGGGCGGTCAAGGTGTTGTCCTTGCCGCCCTCGCGATGCAAAAAGAAAAGGCATCGGGACTTCCGTCCTGATGCCTTTGGAGTAGCGGGACCCGGGATTGAACCGGGGACCTCATGATTATGAATCATGCGCTCTAACCAGCTGAGCTATCCCGCCTCGTGGTTTTGCGGTGCAAAGGTAGTATTTGATTTCAAACTGCAAAAGGTTTTAATGAATTATTTTCGTATCACCGTTGCAATATCCGTGGGGCGAGGTCCAAGTTGGCACGGACCAGGGTGTTGGATATTTGGATATTTTACTTATCTTGCACGGCGAACAGACATGACACAAGTAGGGCTATGGCAAAGACAAAGTTTCAACTCGAGTATCTGCTCAAACCGAGCAGCAAGAGCATCTTGTGGGAGTACATAAGCACCGCCGCCGGTTATGGCCGCTGGCTTGCCGATGAGGTGATTGTGGATGGTGATTCCTACACTTTCGTATGGGGTGATGAGACCAAGCGGGCAAAGCTGCTGGTGTGTCGCCCGTTTTCGCACATCCGTTTCCGCTGGGACGATGACAAGAGCGGCAAGACATTCTTTGAGCTGAGGATGAAAAGGAACGAGCTGACCAATGAGTTCGTCCTTGAGATTTCTGATTTCGCGGAGGAAGGAGACCGGCAGGATCTGGTGGAGCTGTGGAATTCGGAGGTCTATGAGCTGAAGAGGATCTCGGGCATCTGACCCGCCGCGCAATGTTTTGAATCGCGTCAAGGCTTCCCCTCGGTCAGCAAGGGGCAGGGACGGTGCGCCACTTACATTATTTATACATATCTTTGCCGGCGTTAATCCAGGCTTCTATGGGAGTTGTCAACAGCATACAGGGCGTATTGGCGGCGGCAGGCGATGTCACCATGAGTTTGATCAAGATTGTCATGTTGTCACGCCGCACGGGACGCCGCCGTGGTCTTGCCCCGTCGTCCCGCGAATTGGTCATCCTCGGCAATGGCCCCTCCCTCCGCCGCCTGATCGATGGCCATCGTGACTTCCTTGATGGCAAGGATCTGATGGTGGTCAACTTCTCATCATCATCAGCAGACTATGCCGGGCTGAAGCCTTCCTACTATTTGCTCATGGATCCCGCTTTCTTTGATGACGAGGCGACGTGCCGCAGGGCGTTTGAGCCTATGGTCGAGCGCACGTCTTGGGACATGACATTGTTTGTCCCGGTCTCCGCGCGGCGGCACAAACTGTGGCAGGAGCTGTTGGGGCGCAACGGGAGGATACGCGTTGCCTACTTCAACCCCACGCCAATCGAAGGGCCGGCGTGGTTCTGCCATCTCTGCTACAATTTGCGTCTTGGGATGCCGCGTCCGCGCAACGTGCTGGTGGCGTGTTGTATGACGGCTTTGCAGCTGCCCTACGCTGTCATCTATCTTGCCGGCGCGGATCACTCGTGGATGAAGGAGATCTGGGTGGACGAACACAACGTGGTGCAAGAGGACAGGGCGCACTTCTACGACAAAGGCAAGACGACCCGCGTCACATCACATCACAAGCTGCATGAGCTGGTGGGGAGCATGGCGGTGGCATTCAAGTCATATCATTTCGTTGAGGCTTATAGCCGCACGCTTGGCAAACGGATCTTGAACATAACAGATGGCTCGTACATCGACGCATTCGAGCGTCTTAACCTTGATTGACCTATGGATAATGGAGGAAAGTGGGGGATAATCATCCAGGCACGTACCGGCTCGACGCGGCTGCCAAGGAAGATGGTGATCCCTTTTTTTGATGGCAAAGGCGTTTTCGAACTGCTTTTGCAGCGCATTGTGGCGCGGTTTGCTGACGTTATGCCCGTCGTGGTGGCGACGACTACCGCCCCTGGCGATGACATATTGGTTGAAATAGCCGGCAAGGTCGGTGCTGACGTCTTCAGAGGCAGCGAGACGGACGTGTTGGGACGTTTCGTTGATGCGGCAGGGCGGCATGGCGTATGCAAGATAGTCAGGGTCTGCGCCGATAATCCTTTTCTCGACATGGAAGGCATAGGACGCTTGGTGGATGGCATGGATGGCGACGGCAGGTTGGATTACATCACATACGCGAAATCAGACGGCACTCCGGCGATGAAGACCCATTATGGCTTCTGGGCGGAAGCGGTGCGTCTCGATGCACTGCGCAGGGTGGCGGCTGCGACATCTGATGCGCTCTGGCATGAGCACGTGACAAATTACGTTTACTCCCATCCAGACGATTTCAATCTCCGCTTCCTGCCTATTCCACAGGAGCTGGAAAGCAACACGAGGTTGCGCCTGACGCTCGACACGGAGGAGGACTTTGAGCTGTTGCAAACCATATATGCCCGCGTGGCATCCCTCGGTGGTGTCAGCATAGGCAATGTGCTGGATGCCGTGGACGGGATTCCCGGCTGTTACGATGCGATGGAAAGGCAAATCAGGAGGAATGAGAAATGAAACATACTTATATAATAGGTGAGATAGGGCAGAACCACAACGGCTCTGTCGATATAGCCAAACTCATCGTGGACCTGGTGGTGCGCCCGGTGCATGAGGAGACTTTCGGCCTTGACCTTAAACCAATGGATGCGGTCAAGATGACCAAACGCGACCTGGATGAGGAGCTGACGGACTCACAAATGAACAGGCCGTACCTGAATCCAAACTCCTTTGGCAAGACATACGGCGAGCACCGCGCTTTCCTCGAACTTAGCGACGAGGAACATTTTGAGGTCTACAAGCATACAAAGGAAAAAGGGCTCGACTTCATCGAGACACTTTGCTCGCCTGGTTGCTTGCGGATGCTGCGACTGTTCACTCCCGACCGCCTGAAGGTCGCAAGCCGCGACCTGACAAACATACCCCTGCTTGAGGCATTGGCGGAAACAAAGATACCAATCATCCTGTCTACCGGCATGGCAGGCCGCAAGGAGCTTGACGAAGCGTTGGACGTGATCACCCGTCACCACGATGACATCTCCATCCTGCATTGCGTGTCACAATACCCGACGCACCCCGACAACCTCAATTTGAACACCATCCCCTACCTCATCAAGCATTATGGCCGTTACAAGATAGGGTTCTCCGACCACACCATCGGCATTGCCGCATCTGTCGTGGCGGTAGGAATGGGCGCGGAGATAATAGAAAAACACATCACCATCGACCGCCACATGAAGGGCACTGACCAGATCGGCTCGCTCGGTCCTGACGGGGTGAACAGGATGATCAGGGACATCCGCATCGCCGAGCGGTGGATGGGGACCGAAGACCTGTACATCGACCCATCTGTGCAGTCGGCAAGGACAAAACTCGAGCGCAGCATAGCCACCAGACGTGCATTGCAGCCTGGCGAAGTAGTGACCGAGGCCGACATACACCTGCTCAGTCCAGGCGACGGATTCAAATGGTCGGAGCGCGGCAATGTGATCGGCCGCCGTGTGAAAACGGCGATTCCGCGCAATGAGATAATATATCCATCCGCATTGGAGCAATGAAACTCGCGGCAGTCGTAGTCCTCTACCATCCGTCCGACGACGTTGCGGACAACATCAACAGCTATCTGGAGCAAGTTGACTGCTTGCTGCTGTGGGACAACACCCCGTCGGGGCAAGCATCACCGCTGCCCGTGTCCCGCCTCATCCATCCCGAGCGGGTGGAGTGCATGACCGAGGGGGACAACGTGGGCATTGGCAAGGCGCTCAACATGGGGATTGACTTCGCAAGGCGGCATGGCTGCACCCATCTTGCCACGTTTGACCAGGACAGCAGCTTCGCGCCAGGCGTGATGCAGTCCTATGTCCAAGCCATCAAACAACGCGAGGCGTCGGCGGGGGCAATCGCTATCTATTCCACCAATTACTACATAAGATCACAGGCCAAGCCCATGTATCCCGTCGAGGACAGCACAGTCGAGGTGCAGTCGGCGATGACATCGGCAAGCATATACCCCATGAGCATCTTTGATAGGCTTGGGAGATTCATGGAGGAACTGTTTGTCTGGGGCATAGACTGCGAGTTCTGCTGGCGTGCTGCGCGACATGGCATCGCGACATTGTGCTTCCGTGGCATCGTCTTGCAACATGACCTCGGCTACCAACGCCGCAAGCACAGGCTGCTCGGCAAGGAGGTCTTCCCAAACGAGTACCCTGCGGCGCGCACCTACTACAACGTCCGCAACGGCATCTTGCTCCACAAGCTCTACCCCGACTGCTTGGATCTGAAGGCCCATCTGCGATACCATTTATACAAGCGCATAGTGTTCATCTTGCTTTACGAGGACGGCAAGACCGCCAAACTCCGCGCCCTCTGGGGCGGATGGCGCGACGGCCGCCGTGGCAAGTACGGGCCGCGATGAACATTGCGGCGGGAGCAAACGACAAGTATGACAACAAAAAACATAGCTATGTTACCAAAACTCGTTATAACTGACATCGACGGCGTTATGACCGACGGCGGGATGTACTACACCGCAGACGGCGATGTGATGAAGCGTTTCAGCGTCAAGGACGGATGGGGCGTGATCTTTCTCCGCAAGCTGGGCATCCCGGTCGCCATAATGACGGGCGAAAACACCCAGATCGTGCAACGCAGGGCGGAGAAGTTGAAGATTGACCACTGCTTCCTCGGTGTAAAGGACAAGGTGGCGACGGCCGAAGCACTCTGCCGGCAACTCGGGTTGACGCTTGACGACGTGGCATTCATCGGCGATGACATCAACGACCTGCCTTTGCTACGCCTGGTGGGCCTGAGCGGTTCGCCTGCCAACACGCCCGATTACGTCAAGGCCGAGGTGGACATCGTGACCGAGACGCGGGGCGGGCACGGCGCATTCCGTGAGTTCGTCGAGAGGATACTTGCCGCCAACGGGCTTTTGGACGAGGCCATCCGCCTTTGCCTCTGACTGCGGTGACGGCAGGGTCGGATGTCTCCCGCTTTTGCATACAATGATTTTGGCTTTTTCATACAATGATTCTGGTCTTTACATACGACCTTTTGTCCTTTTGCATACGATGTTTTTGCCCCCTGCTCCCTGCCTAATTGGCGAGATGGCGGGGCTTGCTTTTGGCAATAAGTAGTATATTTGTCGGGAAGAATCATTGCAAGTCGCGTCAAACACCATGCACACACAAGTCAAGAGCGGTCTCGTCGTCAGGAACACAGGCAGTTGGTATGTGGTCCGCACCGATGATGGTCGTTTTGTGGAGTGCAAAGTCAAGGGCAACTTCCGCCTCAAGGGCATAAAGAGCACCAACCCCGTGGCCGTTGGAGACCATGTTGACATCAAGACGAACAACGAGGGGACGGCATTCATCGTGGACATCCACGACAGGCGCAACTACATCGTCCGCAAACCGTCCAACCTGTCCAAGCAATTGCACGTGATCGGGGCCAACCTTGACCAGTCG
>CALULY010000015.1 GCA_944321635.1 uncultured Bacteroidaceae bacterium
TTGACAGGACCGAAGCGACGCTGGAGCGTGATGCCACACTGCAATTGACCGCCACCGTCACCCCTGACGATGCCGACTACCGCACGGTCACGTGGAGCAGTGCCGACAGCGGCATAGCACGTGTCGACGGTGTCGGACTGGTGACAGCCGTCTCGGTCGGCACGACGACCATAACGGTGACCACCGGCGACGGGACAGGCCTGACGGCATCATGCACCGTGACCGTTACCCCCAAGACTGTACAATCCATCACAATGGACGAAGAGGCTTTGAGCCTCGAGCATGGCGAGACGACACGTCTCACGGTCATAGTTACTCCACAAGATGCCGATGATGTCAGCGTGACATGGTACAGCAACAATTCAGGCGTGGCAACAGTGGATGACGGAGGCCGGGTGACTGCCATCGAGGTAGGTACAGCCGTCATCACTGCCACGACCAATGACGGCAGCGGACTGTCGGCGAAATGCACTGTGACAGTCACTCCAAAAGAGGTAGATGACATAAGCATCAATAAAGAGATACTGAAGATGGAAATCGGCGACATCGAGCAACTCACGGTAGTAATATCGCCCGCAGATGCTGATGACAAGACCGTCACATGGCGTTCTGCCAATGCCGAAGTCGCGTCAGTCAATTCTGACGGAGTGGTGACAGCCCGTAAAGCAGGCGAGACTACAATCACAGCCACGGCATCCAATGGGCTCACTGCCGAATGCCAAGTGGAAGTGACCGACCCCAACGGCATAGACGGCATCAATGCCGACGATGTGAAAATCACCGCGCAAAAAGACAGGATCATCGTCGCGGGACTGCCAGCGGGATGGCACTACTCCGTCCATGACATGAGCGGCAGCACGGTCTACGTAGGTTCGGACACAGAAGTGGGTGTGGCCGGCGGCAACGTCTATGTCGTGCAGGTCAAAGACAAGACCATCAAACTGCTCGTGCCGTGACACACACTCCCCAGAGACAAGCGGCATGAGCCACCATATATGCCAAGCGACCGTCCCATCCTGCACATGGAGGGGGCGGTCGCTTGTTTTCGCCCCACACGGCTTCCCCACCCCGCCACGCGTCAACAGCACCGTATGCCACCGGCATGGCAAGGCATGATAACGGCACTAGCATCTGACGCTACCGACGCTTAGGTCGTATGCCATAGAACGTCCATACGGCCATCCAGGCAGCACGTGCCACACACAAATCATTGCCCCCGCCTCTTTGCATTGACAATAATAATGCGTAACATTGCAAGACATACTATTAACCCTTAAAAAACATTACCATTTATGGAATTACCATTTGCAGAATCCTGGAAGATCAAAATGGTTGAACCTATCAGGAAAAGCACAAGACAAGAACGTGAACAATGGATCAAGGAAGCGCACTACAACGTCTTCCAGCTAAAAGCCGAGCAAGTCTACATCGACCTGCTGACCGACTCCGGCACCAACGCCATGAGCGACCGCCAGTGGGCAGGCATGATGATGGGTGACGAGAGCTATGCCGGCGCGAGGTCTTTCCAGCACATGAGGGACACCATCGAGAGGCTGACCGGGTTTGAATATGTCATCCCGACGCACCAAGGACGCGCCGCCGAAAACGTGCTCTTCTCCTATCTCGTCAAACCGGGCGACATAGTGCCTGGCAACTCCCACTTTGACACCACCAAGGGGCACATCGAGGGGCGCAAGGCGACCGCCCTCGACTGCACCGTCGATGAGGCAAAGGACACCCAACTCGAAGTGCCGTTCAAAGGCAACGTCGATCCCGTGAAGCTCGACAAGGCTCTGGCCGAGAATGCCGACAAAGTGCCATTCATCATCGTGACCATCACCAACAACACCGCAGGCGGCCAGCCCGTGTCGATGGAGAACCTCCGCGCCGTGCGCAAGGTCGCCGACAAGTATGGCAAGCCTGTCATCTTTGACTCAGCCCGCTTTGCCGAGAATGCCTACTTCATCAAGACGAGAGAGAAAGGCTACGAGAACAAGACCATCAAGGAGATAGTAAAAGAGATGTTCTCCCTTGCCGACGGCATGACGATGAGTGCCAAAAAGGATGCGGTTGTCAACATGGGCGGATTCATCGCCACGCACAGGAAAGACTGGTACGAAGGGGCAAAAGGCTACTGCGTGCAGTTTGAGGGCTACCTGACCTATGGCGGCATGAACGGTCGTGACATGGAGGCGGTGGCAATCGGCTTGGACGAGAACACCGAGTTTGACAACCTTGAGACACGCATCAAGCAGATACAGTACCTGGCAAGCCGTCTCGACGAGTTCGGCATCCCCTACCAGCGTCCCGCCGGCGGCCACGCCATCTTCGTCGATGCAGACAAGGTGCTGACCGAAGTGCCCAAGGAGGAATTCCCCGCCCAGACGCTGACCATCGAGCTTTACCTCGAAGCGGGAATACGTGGATGCGAAATCGGCTATCTGCTGGCCGACCGTGACCCCGTGACAAGGGAAAACCGTTTCAACGGCCTCGACCTGTTGCGCCTCGCCATACCCCGCCGCGTCTACACCAACAATCACATGGATGTCATCGCCGTGGCGTTGAAAAACGTCTATGACCGCCGCCACGAAATCAAACGGGGCGTACGCATAGCATGGGAAGCACCGCTCATGCGCCACTTCACCGTGCAGCTCGAAAGGCTCTGACACATCAGACCTGCACCACAAGGCAGGCGCGCCGCGCAAGTGGCACGCCTGCCTTTCTTTTTATCCAAAAGGGAAAACGATGCCCAAGCCTGACAGAAAATCACACCGCCCGCCGAGAAAAGTTCCATTTGGCAGGAAATAAAGTTCCATCAGGTCTGACATAAATTAAAAACAAAACTTTTGAATATATAAACAGAACTTTAGGCCAGACCTGACCGGAGTTTAGGTCTGACGCTATCGGATTTCATGCCAGACCTGACTGCCCGGCTTGCCTTGTGCTGCAAGGATAAAGCAAGCTGCCTGCGGTCTGTTGCAAGCGGCACAGCCCGGTGCAAATTGAGACAAAAAAGGAGGCGTGCCAGTGGCACGTCTCCTCTATGTCCTGTCATTGATGCCTCGCTGCACGACCGTGCGGCCGTGAGCAACCAGGTCCCCGCATCGGCGGGGCGGGATTCAATGACCGCAGTTGCAACCATGGTGGTGGTCTGACGAGCAGCCGCCGTCACCGCATCCGTCTCCGCCGCAGTGGCCACAGCCGCATCCGCCCCCCGTCATCTGGTTGAGATAGGCGTTGAGTTCCTCGTTTGTCGCCTCGTGGGAGACCAGCACCTTGCCTTCAAACGTGAGGTCGAGACCAGCGTAGGGGTGGTTCATGTCAAGGACGAGCACATCGTCGCGGATCTCATCGACCGTGGCGTTGTAGATGTTGCCGCCCTCGTCGCGCAACGGGACGACCTGGCCGAGCTCGACGACGAGCTTGCCGTCATTCTCAAACTGTGCGCGGGGCAACTCGACAACGAGCTGTTCGTCATAGTCGCCGAATGCCTTGTCCTTGCCTATGGTGAAGGCGAATGTCCCGCCCTCTGCCACGTCAACGAGTGCTTGCTCCAAGGCTTCGAGGGTGTAGCCCAGCCCTGACACGAAACGGTAGGGGCGCGCCTCGTCGGCGACTTCCTGCAATGTCTTCTCGCCATTGTCGTCCACATACATCTTGTAGGCGACTGAGATGTACTTATGGGATTTGTTTTCCATCGTTTGTCGTTGTTTTTGCTGTTAGTGTTTGGATGTTTCGGTTGCAAAAGTAGTAAAAAGGGGCTAAGTGCCGACGGGCGTTGCCGCGTTTGTCACTTATCCGTCATTATGTCAAGGACAATCTTGTCCGTCTCGTTCATGCCGACAGCACCTATCTTGGTGAGGTTCTTGATGGTCTTGTCAACGTCGTCATCAACAATGCCCTCGACGGATGTCACGCACTCGTCCTCCATGGCGAGGAGAGCCGAGAGCATGGCTGTCGAGACCCCTGTCGATAGTTTGAGCGAGCAGCTCGGCTTTGCCCCGTCGCAGATCATGCCGGTTATGTTGGCTATCATGTTTTTGACGGCGTATGCGATGTTCTTGTAGTTGCCTCCCATGAGGTATGTTATGCCACAGCTTGACCCGGTCGCCGCCACGACGCATCCGCACAGGGCGGACAGTCTGCCGAGGCTCTGCTTGATGTAGATGGCCGTCAGGTGGCTGAGCACGAGGGCCCGGGTCAATTGTTCTTCTGATTTGCCCGTCTCCCTTGCATAGACAACTACGGGGACGGTCGCGGCTATGCCTTGGTTGCCGCTGCCGGAGTTGCTCATCACTGGTATCATCGCCCCGCCCATCCTGGCATCGCAGGCTGCCGATGTGTAGGAGAGGACTTTGGAATAGACGCTGTTGCCCATCAGGTAGTTTTTCTTGTCACTGATGAGCAGTTTGCCGAATTTGTGGCCGTAGTTGCCTGTGAGCCCTTCCTCCGACGCTTTCATGTTGAGGCGGGCGGCTTCCATTATGAATGATATGTCATCAACCGCCGCAGTGGTAGCGAACTCATATACTTTGCCAAGCGTGAGGCACAGCCCGTCCTGGCAATTGACCCCGGCTGCCGCGCCGTGCTTGTCGATGAGCACCCGGTCGCCAGCCGCGACATAGACGAAGTTGGTGTGGTCGCCAGAGATTATTGCCACGGCGCGTTTGCCTCCAGCCTCGCAGACGGCTTCGGCGTAGAGTTTGTCGCAACTGCCCTGCTTGAGCTTGATCGCGATGCGGTGGTCGGCAATCATCTGTTTGCCGCGCTCGATGTCGGCTGGGGTGGAATCTTTGATCACCTCCAAGCCATATTCCGATTTGCCGCAGATCGCGCCGAGGGCTATGGCTATCGGCAGGCCGATCATCCCCGTGCCTGGGATGCCTACGCCCATTGCATTCTTGAGTATGTTGGCACTCAAATAGACCGTTATGCTCTCGGGGAGCGTGCCAAGTACCTCCGTCGCCTTGGCCGTGGCGAGCGACACGGCTATCGGCTCCGTGCATCCCATGGCGGGGAGCACTTCACGTTTGATCAATGCGATGATGTCGTTGTAGTCTTGTTTTTCCATGATGTCAGATTAGTTTGTGCAAAGATAGCGCAAGGGGCGGTCAAAACAAGTGATGCACCGAGTTTCACCTCCCGACCCTCTCCCACCCATTCCGGCAATGCCGCACCGTTGCAATAAAAAGGCGGATGGCAGCCGTCTGCCATCCGCCGCGTCATGATTCCAAGTTACCGCAGGAGCGTCAGAGGAGGTCGCTCGCCAGTTCGCTCAACTCGCTGCGCTCGCCCTTGACAAGGTTGATGTGGGCGAAGAGTTTCTGCCCCTTCATCTTGTCGGCCATATATATCAACCCATTGGAGCTTGCGTCCAGATAGGGCTGGTCAATCTGCTGTATGTCGCCAGTGAAGACCATCTTTGTCCCCTCTCCTGCCCTCGTGACGATGGTCTTTATCTCATTTGGCGTAAGGTTCTGTGACTCATCGACGATGCAATAGGTCTCGGAGAAGCTGCGTCCTCGGATGAATGCCAGAGCCTCGATGACAAGTTGCTCGTTCTTGAGCATATCATCGATTTTCTTCAGTTCGGACGACGTTGGTGAGAATTGGTTTTTGATGACATTGAGGTTGTCAAAGAGCGGTTGCATATAGGGAGCCACCTTCTCCTTGGCATCGCCAGGCAGGAAACCTATGTCCTTGTTTGACATGGCCACGATGGGACGCGCCAGCAATATCTGCTTGTAGGAAGCCGACTGGTTGAGCGCGGCTGCCAATGCGAGCAACGTCTTGCCTGTGCCGGCCTTGCCCGTGAGGGCGACGAGCTTGATGTCCGGGTCGTTGAGCACGTCGAGGGCAAAGGCTTGCTCGGAGTTTCGCGGCGTTATGCCAAAGCAAGTCTTCTTGCCCACCTTGCGCAGCATCATCGTGAACGGATTGTAACGGCAGATGACACTGTTGCGGTCGCTCCGCAGCACAAAGCACTCGTTGGCCACGGGCTTGGTGTCGAACACCTTGGCCACATCCACGCCGTCACGCGAGGAGTATATCTCATCGATGACATCCGGATCAACCCCCTCGATGGTGCGCGCCCCGTCGCCAAACAAGTCTATGTCCTTCACCTTGTCGTTGTAGTAGTCCTGCGTCTCAAAGCCGAGCGAGCGTGCCTTCAAGCGCAAATTGATGTCCTTGGTCACGAGGATGGTCGGCATCCCCGGGTGGCTGCGGGCCACGACATCCACGGCCGCGAGTATCTCATGGTCGGGTTTTCGCACGGGATAATGCTTGAAAACGATGTTGTCCGCGTCGGCATTCTGCACGACGAACAGGCGTCCGAGCCCGTCGCCAAGGGGGACGCCGACCGAGAAGAGGTTTTTGTCGCTCAGCCTGTCAAGTTCACGCACGAAGTCGCGGGCGTTGAAGTTGATCTGCTCGTTGCCCTTCTTGAATTTGTCCAACTCCTCAAACACGACAATCGGCAGGTAGATGTCGTTCTCCTGGAAGTTCTTCAGGCAATTGCTGTCGTGCAGGATGACGTTGGTGTCCAAAACGAAATTTTTCTTTGTTCCCATAATATTCCGTCTTTAAAGTTACACATCAGGCTGTTGGCCTCCTCAAATGTAAGGAAACGCACCGACTTTCCCGCATGATTTAAAGATGTTTTGCACGCACAGGACAACTTTTGAGCAGTTTTTACCAATCCTGCCACCGCATGGCACCGGATGATGCCAATGGCATGGTCGGACATCCCCACAAATGGCAAGGCATGGGACTGGGGAATGGGTGCTTTGTAAGTGCCATTTACAACCTTTGTAAGTGGCACTTACAAAAGACCTTTTTGCCGCCGCCATTGCACCTGCCGGCAAAACCAAGGTGGCCATAGCCGGAAGGCTGCGTTGCGACCGTGCAACTTTTGGGAGCGGCTGGGGGCGTGGTAGCGCAATATGTTGTACTTTTGGCAACCGAATGATGCTGGAATCAACAACAAAACGCATATATATAAAGATGAAAGAGACTACGACCCAGACGCTGAGGGATTCAGCATTTGTGAGATGGACGGCGCTGCTGCTGCTTGCGGGCGCCATGTTTTGTTCCTATGTGTTCATGGACATCTTGTCGCCAATCAAGGACTTGATGCAATCGACGCGCGGTTGGGACTCGACCGCATTCGGCACGATGCAGGGGGCGGAGACGTTCCTCAATGTGTTCGTGTTCTTCCTGATTTTCGCAGGCATAATCCTTGACAAGATGGGGGTGCGCTTCACCGCCGTGCTGTCGGGTGCTGTGATGCTGGTCGGAGCCATGATCAATTGGTATGCAGTGACCGAGGCTTTCCAGGGGAGCGGGCTTGAGGTGTGGTTTACCAACAACTTGAACTACATCCCGGGCTTTGACGAGCTGGGCATATCGCCGTTCTACGAGGGGATGCCAGCGTCGGCGAAGTTTGCAGCAATAGGCTTCATGATTTTTGGGTGCGGTGTCGAGATGGCGGGCATCACGGTGTCAAGGGGCATCGTCAAGTGGTTCAAAGGCCGTGAAATGGCTTTGGCGATGGGTTCGGAGATGGCCCTGGCCCGCCTGGGGGTTGCGACTTGCATGATCTTCTCCCCCGTGTTCGCGAGGATGGGCGGCGACATCGACGTGTCTCGGTCGGTCGCTTTCGGGCTGTTGCTGCTTATGATCGCGTTGATCATGTTTGTCGTCTACTTCTTCATGGACAAGCGGCTGGATGCCCAGACGGGCGAGGCTGAGGAGAAGGATGACCCATTCAAGGTGAGCGACATCGGGAAAATCCTCACCAGCAGCGGATTCTGGTTGGTCGCGCTGTTGTGCGTGCTTTACTACTCGGCAATCTTCCCGTTCCAGAAGTATGCTGTCAACATGCTGCAATGCAACCTGACATTCACGGAAGTAGACCCTGATTCGTTCTGGGGGCAAGGGGCTGTGACGGTCATCCAATATGTCATCATGCTCGTTGTAGCCGCCACGGCATTCATGAGCAACTTCACAAAGGACAAGACCAAGCGTTACACCTTACTCACAGTCGCTGTGGTGGCACTCGTCGCTTACTGCTACATGGGCTATATGCGTCAGAGTGCGGAGACTATCTTCGCGGCGTTCCCCTTGCTGGCGGTGGGCATAACGCCTATCCTCGGCAACTATGTGGACAACAAAGGCAAGGCGGCATCGATGCTCATCCTCGGTTCGCTGCTGCTGATCGCGTGCCACCTCACGTTCGCATTCATCCTGCCTGCACTCAAGGGCAACGCTGTGGGCGGTGTCATCGTGGCCTACCTCACTATACTCGTGCTCGGGGCAAGTTTCTCGCTCGTGCCGGCATCGTTGTGGCCGAGCGTGCCCAAGCTGGTCGATGCGAAGATAATCGGCAGCGCGTATGCATTGATATTCTGGATTCAGAACATAGGCCTGTGGCTCTTCCCGCTGCTCATCGGGAAAATCCTCGACAAGACGAACCCGCAAATCGTGGAAGGCCTTGAAAACGGGACTATCACACCGCAAGAGGCGGCCGTCTCCTACGACTACACCGCGCCGCTCGTGATGCTCGCTTGTTTTGGAGTGGCGGCACTGGTGATAGGGTTCATACTTAAAGTTGTTGACAAGAAGAAAGGCTACGGCCTCGAACTGCCCAACAAGAGCTGATGCACGGCAAAACAAACATACTTGACGTTATCCCCCGCCTGGAGGATGACATCACAGTGACGATGAGGAATGGCAACATGGTGTTGTCATTCCTCTCTTTACGCCGCAGCCCGCTGGCTTTCCTGCGCAGGTTCAGCAAAAGGACGGAACTGGAACTTGACCACATGGGGACTGCGACAGTCAGCCTTATGGATGGCAAGCGGCATCTCTCTGACATAGTAAATGCCATGCAAGAGCAATTCCCTAACGAAAAGCACTTGAAGGACAGGACAATAATGTTCGTCATCGAGATGAAAAGGCGCAAGTTGCTCAAGTACATATCCGACGGACTGGCGCAACAAAACGGCAAGGATTGATAAAAAAGCTGCAAAATAGGTGCTGTCATTTTGCATATTCAATATAATGGCATATATTTGCACCGCAATCGAAAGGAAGTTTGGGTGAGTGGCTGAAACCACCAGTTTGCTAAACTGACGTACGGAATTTCCCGTACCGGGGGTTCGAATCCCCCAGCTTCCGCCAAGCCCCGCAAGACAGTCTTGCGGGGCTTTGTTTTATCTGTCGGCAGCTCACTGCCCCACAGCAGACATCGTATTATAAATGGTTTATAATCAAATGCAGACAGCCGCCGTGACCTTTTTTGTCACGACAGCTGTCCTGCTATATCTGAAATACTTATGGGAATAAAGACCTGTCAAAAGACCACGCCAGTCGAAACCATTAGATTTCTTGTCCAATAAACATTTTTGAGCACCTAACAAACTTATTTAGATAACTCAATCACCACATTCTGTCTTCGCAATCGACGGTCATTCTTCATTGCTACCATGACTTCCTCTATCCATGGACTTGTCTGATCAATCTTATGAGATTGCATTACTTTTGCAACATAATAGGACAATGAGCCATACCAGGTGTTAGTCTCCCGTTCGCGCACTTCCTTGTTCTGTTGATATGAACGACAAGCTTCTATGAACGTGACAGGGGCTTGACCAGCCCGGGTGGATATGCAGAAATAATCGTTTGTTTCACGTGTGCGGTCTGGCGTATAATACTTCCCTGAATATGTGAATCCATCTTGAACCCCACGTACATGGCCATCATCACCACGTGAAGCGGTGCCGCTATGGCAAGCATCAAGCACTACATATAGTTGTCCTTTCGTGCCCAATTTAGAACGGATTTTGCTAAAGTATTCTTCTAATGTGTCGTCCAGCAGATGCTTGTCACCTTCGTATTCTCCTTGTTGATATCGCATCTGGGCGTCAACGGGGATTAGGGCTTCATCCCATCCATCTTCTTCGTCCCCATCCAAATCTTCCACAGGCTGGCCATGCATAGAAAAATGGAGATATACCAAATCACCTTTTTTGCAACGTTTAGTCAGCTTGCCAAGTGCTTTGATAATTGCAGAGTGTGTCGCTTCCGCATCTACCAAGCTTGACACTGTAAAACCCTGTTCTTCAAAAAGAGGCGTAAGGAGTTTTACGTCATTTGCCCCGCTGATGTTGGCCCATTTGTCTGGGTCTTCCCTTTCATTTCCATAGTCGGAAATACCTATTAGCAAGGCGCGCTTTTGCTGGGCAACAACTGTTTGCATACAAAATGACATTGCCATAATTACGGATACAAGAATGATTAAATTTTGCTTTTTCATATTGATACGTTTTTAATTGAGTGCATCTAAGAGTATGAATGCCGCCCAAAATTCCGGATCTGCAGTCTCTGGATCAGAACGAAGCTTCAACTGTGCATGATGTAACGCCTCATGTTTTGACTCTCCGTCCAGGTAATTTTTATAAAATTCGGTCATCAGCAGGCAAGTCGCACTGTCATCTACTTTCCAAAGTGACATTAGCAGAGTATTAGCCCCAGCCAATTTGAAGCCACGTTGCAGACCAAAGACTCCTTCGCCAGATGTCTCACCAAGGCCACTTTGGCAAGCCGACATGACTACCATATCCACGCGGCCAAGATTCATGGAGGAAAGTTCTTGGGCAGTCAGTATCCCATCTTCGATGTCGTCGGGCAGTTGCTCTCCGGCAAGTCCTATATTCGCTCCGCTGAAGAACAGGCCAGAACGCATCAGGGCGGCATCTTCATAGCTCTCCTGTTGCATCGGATTGGCCAAGAAACTGACATAACTGCGTCTTTCCGCTTCCTCTTCCGTCCAGAAAAATCCGTGTGTGGCCAGATGAATCACTCCTACATCTTGGCCAACAAGGTTCTTGAAGGTATCTTCTGTTCCAGCCACGTCTGTAATAAGTCTGCAATGCGTTTCCTTCGCAGATTGGTAGTCTTTGTATATCTCTTCGACTTCTTCTTTTGTGCCAGGGAGATAGGCTACGCCGTATCGGAAATTATCAAGACCTGCCGCACGTGCCGCTTTCATCGCCCTTGATCCATTGCTGTGGGTTTTGGCAATCAGTTGGCCTGCCTCCAAATCGTAGCGTAGCCCGCCAAACAAGACCGCGTTATTGGTGCTTGGCTGGTCATGCCGCTCAGCCAACACTCTCGTGGAGGACAAACGGAACAAATTGTACTTGTCATTCATTCTGTCCCCTTCGGGTCTTAATGCATATTCTATAGCTATTTTATGGAGTTCTCGATCCGCCGCAAAGTAGACATTTTCCACATTCACAAGTTCTTGTTCCAAAGGCTTCCATATCAGACTGTACAGGAGGCTGTCATTATAGAGCAAGTCTATGTCAAGGTCTTCCAATTCGCTTTCTTTGCACAGCGGGATGATGTGCGGATGTTCATAACCGTGTTTGAGAACGACTGCGCAATATCTTGGCTCTGCAT
The DNA here is from genome assembly GCA_944321635.1 of uncultured Bacteroidaceae bacterium. Taxonomy (GTDB): domain Bacteria; phylum Bacteroidota; class Bacteroidia; order Bacteroidales; family Bacteroidaceae; genus Avibacteroides. The sequence goes on from CALULY010000015.1 coordinate 11,467, forward strand.
CCATCTTTTGTATCGTGTCGCAATGATATACAATCGGAATATTGTAGAACTCAATAGCCAACTCGTTTTCTTTCAAAATAGAGTGCACATCTTGCCATTTGATGTTGTTGCTTTTGACGAAGGCACCGTATGCCGCAGCACTGCGCGACAACTTTTTATCGAGCACTTCTATTTCAGCGTTTATTTCCGTGCGACGCACGGGGTCTCTTTCGTGGGATATTTGCTGCCGCAATGCGACAAGTCGTCCGTAATCCTTCTTTGCTTGTTCGTCAGGCGAGGATAATATGGCATCCCTCACTCCATTGGTTGTGCGCAGGAGCAATCCCTTTGTGGTAAGTATGTTGTCATAAATGTGGCCAAATTGTCCTTCATCATAGCTTTCGTATAACATCAGATTTAGCATGGGGAGGTCAAGTTCAAAGTGCTTGTAGTAATTATATCGTTCTTTCTCTGAAAGGAATGAAAAATTAGTTGCGATGCCCTGAGTGACCATCTTGGACGCATCTGCTGCCACCTTGGTACATTCAGGGGATTGGGACAACCATAAGGCCAATGCGTAATTGTAGAGTACTTCTGTCATCTCATAGTCGGTGCGACAGAGCGAGACAGCCTTCTCATAGTACGGCAGTGCGTCTTCGACTTTTGATTTGGCCAGATACAGTCCAGCTAAATTATTATACACAAGAGCATCATGTTCTCCCAGCTTCTCGCTCATGGCTATGGCCATTGTGATGCACTGCACAGCATCGTCCCAGAATCCCGCATGATAATAGATGTCAACCGCATTGGAAAGTATGTGCCTGCAAAACTTTTCATCGTTTTGCGGCATATACATGATGGCTACATCCATAAAAAGTTTCGCCATATTGTGATGACCCATTCCGTTTTCGATCATGGCACAATTTGCCAGACAACTGACATATCCGCCGTCATACAAGTCCATGTATATCTCATGAAGTCGCTTGCATAAGCTGGCATATTCCCTGGCCTTTTGATAATTGTGTAGTTTATTGTACACAACACTCAGGGCATTGCAGATATTGCGATAAGCGTTGTCTGCTTCGTCTGTCATGGTCAAGGCGTTTAGGCATAATTCCTCTGCCTCTTTCAAATTGCCCTCGTCAATATGATATTTCGCCAAGTAGTCCACTGCGGCATCATACGCCCCATCCTGTGACAAGACTTCACGCGGTAAGGCGATACTTAAAAGTGCTATGATGACAATTGTTCTCATGGCATTATTGTTCCCTTATACGATCGGCATCACTCGGTCCCTTTATTCCCCGTAGAAAATGGCTCATGGATGATTGCCCCATTCTCTCATAAATGGAAGCGGCACTGTTTCGCATTTCATCCAGATAAGACCGGAGCGTCTGGTCGGTGGTATGTAAATAGGTCAACCCTTTGACAATCCCATCTTCATACAAGGGCAGTGCTTCGTCATCTTTGCATAATGCCTCGTATAGTTTGCCCATGGCGTTTACGATTTCAAAGTATGCGAAAACCCTATTGTGGATTCCTAATCTCGTTTCACAAATCACTTTTGCGCAAGCCAAATGGTTGATAGCCTTTTCGAAGTCTCCTTCCTCTGATTTGCACCATGCAGCCATGTAGTAGTAGTCAAAAAGTGTACTGTCAGCCATTTGTAAAAGGTCTTCTTCTGTGAGTTCTTGGAGCAGGTCTTTGCAAGCATCAAAGTCTTGGGACCTGAGGACCTCATCCAGCCTCTGGGCCATGTCCTGCTGGGCATAAAGGAGCAAGGTGCAGAATGACAATGCGCAGCAGACGACATATCGCGACCACACAATCCATGCTATACCATACCATCTTGAAGAGTGCATATATTAGTGTGGGTTTTAACTGGGCCAAGAGTGATTTACACCCTTGGCCGGATTTTTTTAAATTAGATAATTAGTTGGTTAATATCACATAGCGATTATACACGGGACCTCTATTTACAATCTTCACGATAAATCGTCCTGTCCATGCAGGTACCCAACATACATAGCAATCATCAGTATAGTCAGAGTCAGATACAATTAGATTGGCATTAGAATCGTAGACATAAAGGTCTAAGTCTGTATCTCCATCTCCGGAAACCAAAATCTCGGCCAATTCACCAGATATGAAACTAATTTGGTAAGTATCTGTACTTCTCCCATTGACTGTATCATAGTGGCGCGATGGTCCATTCACAGAACCGCGATGTGCTCCTTTTGCTTCTGCGTCAATATTATCGATAAGAGCAAGCAGGTTCTCGTCTCCGGCGGCGAACTTCTTGGCATCAGCCAGCACGGTCTCATAGTCAAATGCAACCCTTGCCTTTTTACCTTCCATGTTGCTTTCGTCAACCTCACTTCCCTCACGCGTGACATTCAACTTTTGTGTAGGGTTCTCTGAAAAGATTTGCAACGCATCAAGCAATGCCAAAGTAGATTGATTGGTGTACCCATAACGAAGCAAATCATTAGCCAGACGAATGGCGGCCAATGCCTCCGACTTCCCACCTTCAAGCGCAGGCTTTTCTTCCACTGTTTGAGCTTTTGAGGCAAATGTCAAGGCCAACAAGCTCACGAATAAAATTAACTTTTTCATTTGTGTGAATATTAATGTGATTATTTAGTAAGTATCAAAACTATGAAATCCGTATACTGTTTTATGAGTTCAGTCAGAGATAGTTGCGCCATTGGATTTTTCACACCTTCATCTATATATATTTGTTGCGGGCAAGCCTCAATCAAACTCTTAAGATATGCTGCCTTGATGGCATAATTGACATTCTCGGACTTGAAATAGTCCCGGTTGAGCCCTGAGCTGGTAATGCCCACCACATCCCCTTCCATATTGAACAAGGGACCGCCGCTGTTGCCTGGTTGAATCGGTACAGATATTTGATAGACTCTCACATCGCCTTGTATACCGCTTTTGGAACTTATCTTACCGTCAGTGAATTTAACCTCAGTACCCATTACATCCGCCATCGGATAACCTAATGCAAACACCTCGCTGCCTGTATCAATGGTACGGGATAGGAGTCCATAAGGAAGTTCCTGTACAGCGTGGAAAGCTGCATCGTCAATCTGCAGGATGGCCAAATCATTTTGCGGGTCAGTCGCTACGACTTTGGCTGGATAAGATTCTGACTTACCGTTGCGGGTGAAATTGACCTGTATCGCAGAGACACCTTCCACGACATGATAGTTTGTAGCAATATATCCTTGGGGATTGACAAAGAAGCCTGTACCATTACCTTTCCATGCGTTAGGGGTAGGGTCACTATCCTCTTCCGGTAAATATTCAACGGACAAGCTACGAGGATCTACTACTTCATAGACTGCCAATTGAGCGGCATCTATTACTATAGGCTCGTATGAAGGATTGTACAAAGAGACACCACACAGGGAACCGTCATAATAAATCCGCCCAATTTCTTTGACAAGTTCTTCGTTAATTAAAAATTTGATATTATCCCCGGCATTGACGATCATTAGTTGGTTTACATCAGGATTGATGTGTGATGAAGTCTGCCACTCGTCGCATTGGACGGTGACGCCATTTTTGATGTATGTGAATTGGAATTTATCTCCCGCTATTGAGAAAGCACACGTATTATCCCAGTCTTTATATCCAAATAAAAAAGTGACAACACCTTTTCCTGGATTGCGTTGGTGAGTTGTCACACTGATTATATTCTCACTCGTTGGAGCGAACCCTGTGTATATGCCACCCGACACCGTTCTCTCAGGAGAGGCTTGCATGGAAATAGTCTCCTCATCATTCACTTGTACAATCCCGCTTTGCCCTCTATATTCCCATGCTTTTCTGTTGCTGATGAAATTTTCATTGTAAACAAGGAACACCATGTCATCTTCCGTAATATTCAAATACTTATTGCTATGGAGCCGGCCATGCTCATACTTCCGGACTGTCGCAAGTTTGCCGTTCTCGTAATATTCGGTAGCGTCACCATGTGGCACGCCAAATGAAAACATGACCTTGGATGCGAGTGCACCACTCTTGTAATAGGTTGTCAAAGGCCCATTCAAACGGTTGTTATAATACAGCCGCTTGCTTTCCACTTCTCCCGTTTTGTAGTAAAACGTCTGTTCTCCTTCTAAAAAAGAGCAAGCGTCGTCATCATAGTCTATGTATACAGGATATTGCTCGGATTGGAGTTCCCCCGTTATGTAATAATCCCTCACGATTCCATCAGGACGATGGGGTGCTTTGTAAGTCACAAGCCTATAGAAAGAGGCCTCCTTCGGCTGGCATCGTTTCCAATCTTTGTCAAAGTATTCAGTAATACGTTGTCCTATTTTGGGGGAATAGTTGGATTTTGAGTCTCGCAAATATTCAACCGGCTCTCCACATTGGATATAGGTTATGCTCCCGTCATAGTTGGTAAACTTTCCCGTGTAAGGCGCATCATCGGCCATGATGCCTTCAAAGACAGCCCCATTGGCAAAGCGGAGAATTCCCTCCCCATGCATCCGGTAGTTGATAAATTCCCCTTCATAGGTATGTCCATCTTCGGTGGATAAAGTACCGTGTCCCATCAGTTGTCCATCGATGAATGTGCCTGTTTTCACCGAGCCATCCATGTGGGTAAATTTCCCTTTCCCTTCACGTATGCCGTTTTTGTATGTGCCTTCGTATTTTGACTCAAAGTTGCCGTCCTTGTACTTGATGGCAATGCCAAAACCGTTTGCCTTTCCGTCGCTCGATGCACCCGACCACTGGAAAGTCACGCCAGGAGAATAATAAGGGTCATTCAATTGGACATTATTTCCACAGTCCACCCACTTGTTTTCAAGGGTGTAGGTTTGTGACCAGATGCCCCCGATATAAACAAAGAGCATAGTCATTAAAATTATCACTTTTCTCATTGCTTTATAATATATTATCCAAAACTCGCATATTAATGTGACAGTCCTTGTTACCGAGGTGAGACAATAAAAAAACGTGGACTGAAACTTCGTCTACGCTATCTCGGTATCGCCAAACACCTTGCTGTCATATACGAGTAAAAGCCCACGCCAAGCGACGTGAGCATTAACTTTTACTCTTGACAGCTACTTCAATTGGCGATTTCAGATAGCAAGAATCAAAGCTAACGCTTCCTTATCTTTATGTCTTTTATTTGTTATGCTACATAGGCAGTTTCAGTTTTACATTTACAAGGCAAAGTAAACATTTTGAAATCAAACTAACAAGCAATGCCCGTATACAAAAACGGTTGCAGCCAATGTTGACCGCAACCGTCCATACGTTCTGAATACTACCGTCTACTATTACTCCAAGTAAGTATATCCATACAGCCCAGAGCGATAGTTGGACAGGAACTCGCGTCCTTCCTCCGGCGAGATGATGCCTTGCTTGACCGAAGTCATCACCCAGACCTCCACGTTGCGGGCCATCCGCTTGGGATTGAATTGCACGTAGTCGAGCACGTCGGCCACCGTCTCGCCCTCGATGATCTTGTCGATGACGTACTTGTCACCGCTGACCTTGATGTGCACGGCATTGGTGTCGCCGAAGAGGTTGTGCAAATCGCCAAGTATCTCCTGGTAAGCCCCGACGAGGAACACGCCGAAGTAGTAAGGCTCGTTCTCCCGCAACTCATGCACTGGCAGGTAGTAGGAGAAGTTGCGTGTCGAGATGAAGTTGTCAATCTTGCCGTCCGAGTCGCACGTGATGTCCTGCAACGTAGCCGACTTGGTAGGTTGCTCGTTGAGGCGGCTGATTGGCATGATGGGGAAAATCTGGTCAATCGCCCAAGCATCCGGCAGCGACTGGAAGAGGGAGAAGTTGCAGAAATACTTGTCGGGCAGGATTTTCGAGATTTTCTTCAATTCGTCCGGGGCGTGCTTGATGGCCTCCGCCATGGCATAGACCTCGCGTGCTATCGCCCAAAAGAACTTCTCGACCTGGGCACGGGTGCGGAGGTCTATCAGCCCGAGGTTGAACAGTCCCAGCGCATCCTCCCTGCACTGCAAAGCGTCGTGCCATGTCTCGATGAGGCGCGGCTGGTTGATGTTGTTCCACAGATCGTAGAGTTCACGGACAATCTCATGCGCATTGTCATCGATGGTCTCGTCGTCGCTGCAATCAGGCAGGCTCGTGCTTGCCAGCGCCTCAAACACGAGGACGGAGTGGTGCGCGGCGAGTGAACGACCCGACTCCGTGACGACGTTGGGATGCTCAAGCCCGTTCTTGTCGCACGCATCGACGATGAGCGAGACGGCATCGTTGGCATATTCCTGTATCGAATAGTTCATGCTGCTCGCGCTCAGCGACGACCTCGTGCCGTCGTAGTCAACGCCCAGGCCGCCACCGATGTCAACGAACTCGATGTCATAGCCCATCTTCTTCAACTGGACGTAGAATTGCGAAGCCTCCTTCATCGCCGTCTTGATGCGGCGGATGTTGGTCACTTGGCTGCCGATGTGGAAGTGTATCAGCTTCAGGCACGCCTCCATGTCGTTCTCCTTGAGTATGCCGAGAGCCTCAAGCAGCTCCATCGAGTTGAGGCCAAACTTGCTCACGTCGCCTCCCGACTCTTCCCACTTGCCGCTGCCCGAGCTGGCCAGCTTGATGCGTATGCCGATGTTGGGTTGGACGTTGAGCCTCTTGGCCACCGAGGCGATGATTTGCAGCTCCCTCATCTTCTCGACGACGATGAAGATGCGGCGTCCCATCTTGTGCGCCAGCAACGCGAGCTCGATGTAGCTCTCATCCTTGTAGCCGTTGCAGATGATCATCGCGTCGCCGTCGGTGTTGATCGACAGCACGGCGTGCAGCTCCGGCTTTGAGCCCGCCTCAAGCCCGATGTTGTACTTAGCGCCATGGCTCACGATTTCCTCGACCACGGGGCGCATCTGGTTGACCTTGATGGGATAGATGATGTAGTTTTTCGCCTTGTAGCCATACTCCTTGGCGGCGCGGTCAAAGCAGCTTGAGATCTTCTCAATCCTGTTGTCGAGGATGTCGGGGAAACGCAACAGCACCGGAGCCGAGACGTCACGCACCTGCAATTCGTCCATCACCTCCTTGAGGTCCACCTTCGGGCCGCCCGCCTTGGGCTGCACGGCCACATGGCCCTTTTCGTTGATAGAAAAATAGTTCAAGCCCCAGCCGTTGATGTTGTACAATTCGGCCGAATCCTCAATCTTCCACTTTCTCATTACCTATTCAAAATCATGTTTTTGTCCCAGATTCCGGCGGGCGGGCCGGGACGTGGTTATACGAATATCGATTGCCTCCGCCCAAGGCTCTTGCGCCAAATGCTGCGCAAAAGTAGGAATAAAAACACATACCACCGCCCCGCCCGCAAAACTTTGCCCTCTCGCCGCGCCTCGTGTGTGCGCCTGCACGCCGGCATGGTGTCCCAAAGCCGCTTGGGCGGGGGTGAACGCGACAGCACGATTTGACAAACAAGGAAGATGTCTGGCATAAACTCCCGCCACTCGCCGGGAAAAGTCCCATTGTGCCAGACATAAAGTCTGGGCAGGTCGGAGATAAAGTTCATTCAAAAGTTTTGTTTATATATTCAAAACTTCTGTTTATATAAACAAAAGTTCTGTTTATATATTCAGAAGTTTTGTTTTTACTTTATGTCAGGGGATAATGAACTTTTGGTCCGACCTGTCGGAAGTTCAGGCCTGACACCGCCGGGTTTTAGGCTTGGCGTCGTGCGGGCGCGGCTTTATAGATATGTTGGCGCGTTTTTGATATATTTGGCAAAGAAACCTTTAACAACAGCTTTATTGACATGAGACAAAAGACTTTGATCCTGGCCGCCCTGCTCGGGGGGCTGTCCCACGCGGCGATGGCCGACGAGGGGATGTGGATGCTGACCGACATCAAGAAGCAGAATGCCGCGTTCATGCAGGCCCTCGGGTTGGGGATTGGCATCGATGACATCTACAATCCTGACAGCATCTGCCTGAAGGACGCGGTGGTGCACTTTGACGGCGGGTGCACCGGGGAGGTGATTTCGCCCGACGGGCTGGTGTTGACCAACCATCATTGCGGCTATGACTACATCCAGTCGCACAGCAGTGTCGAGCAGGACTACCTGACCGACGGTTTCTGGGCCATGGGCAGGGACGAGGAACTGCCTTGCGAGGGGCTCACTGTGACCTACATCGACAAGATCATGGACGTGACCGCATACGTGCTTGGCCGTTTGGCGGTGGACGATGATCCTGACGGGACCAATTACATCTCGCCTGCCTACCTCGACGGGGTCGCGGCGCGCTTTGCCAAGGAGCAGGGCATCGAGATGACGCCATTCACCAAACTGGAGCTCAAGCCGTTTTACGGGGGCAACAGCTACTACCTCTTCGTCAAGACCGAGTACCGCGACGTGCGGCTGGTCGGCGCGCCCCCGTCGGCGATAGGCAAATTTGGTGCAGACACCGACAACTATGAGTGGCCGCGCCACAGCGGTGATTTCTCGCTTTTCCGGATTTACGCGGCCGAGGACGGGCGGCCTGCCGACTATTCGCCATCAAACGTGCCTCTGAAAGTGAAGAAGCATTTGACCATCAACATCGGGGGCTTCGAGGAGGGTGATTTCACTTTCGCCATGGGACTGCCGGGGCGCAACTGGCGGTACATGATCAGCGACGAGGTGGAGGAACGGATGAGGACGACCAATTTCATGCGCGACACCATCCGCAGCATCAGGCTGAAGGCTTGGGGAGAGGAGATGGCCAAGAGCCCTGTGGTCAAGCTGCAATATGCCGGCAAATATGCATCCATCGCTAATTATTGGAAGAATGCCGTAGGGATGAACAAGGGGCTCGTCAGGCTCAAGGTGCTTGACACGAAGAGGGAACAGCAGCAAAGGTTGCTCGCATACGGCGACGAGACTGGCGAGACGAGTTACCGTGAGGCTTACGAGACGATAAAGGGCATCGTCGAGGCGAGGCACGATGCTATGTTCCACAGCGAAGCGATACTTGAGGCGTTGATGCTCGGGACGGAATTTGCCTCCATCCCGTCGGTTGACAACCTGCTGAAGGCGTTGGAAACCAAGGACAAGACCTCGATAGATGCCATGGCGGAGGAGCTGAGGAAGGCTGCGGACGGTTATTTCAACAAGAACTATGCCCCGGACGTTGACCGCAAGGTGTCGAAACTGATGCTGAAAGCCTATGCGTCATTGATTCCGGCCGGGCAGCGCATCGGGATTTTCTCTGTGATCGACAAAGACTACAAGGGGGACATCGACCGATTCGTTGACGAGTGCTTTGAGACATCCATCTTCCGTGACCGTGAGGCATTTGACCGATTCATAGCCAAGCCGCGCGCCAAGACGCTTGAAGAGGACTTGATGGTCAGCTATGCCAAATCGGTGCGTGAGGGATACATGGACGTGGCAAACAGCATGAAAGAAGTGAACAAGGCATACGCCAAGGCTCACAAGACCTGGGTTGCGGGGATGATGGAGCTGAAACGGCGCAAAGGGACACCGCTCTATCCGGATGCCAACCTGACGTTGCGCCTGACTTATGGCAAGATTGCCTCCTATGAGCCTGCCGACGGGGTGACGAACCTTTGCTACACCACGCTCGATGGTGTCATGGAAAAGGAGGACGCGAGCAATCCCGAGTTCATCGTCCCTGAGAGGTTGAAGGACCTCTATGCAAGCAGAGACTTCGGACGCTATGCCATGGCGGATGGACGGATGCCTGTCTGCTTCGCGACGGGGATTGACACGACTGGTGGCAACTCGGGTTCGCCAGTGTTCAACGGCAAGGGAGAGCTCATCGGGTGCGGATTCGACCGCAATGTCGAGGGGCTTACGGGGGACATAGCTTACAATCCGGCACTGCAAAGGGCGGTGTGCGTGGACATAAGGTATGTGCTATTCGTCATAGACAAGTATGCAGGTGCGAAACATCTAATTGACGAGATGACTATCGTCGAGCAGTAGGGAGATGCCCTCCCGCTGCTTTGGCGGTCATGCCCTGCCCCAGATAAGAGAATGACAAAAGGTCTCAGCGGTTAATACGCCGCTGGGACATTTTCCTGTAGGATTACAATGTCGTTTCAACTTACGGCGATTGCAGCCTTGCCGAAAGCAAACGTCATGGAGACTTAAAAAAGAAGGGAGACCATCAGGCCTCCCTTCAGATTCATGTACCATTATTATTACTTCAATACAGCTTGGAAGTCTGCATTGTTGAAGTACTTGGCAAATTCCATGTCAGTTGCTGCATATTGCTTGTAAGCTGCATCCTTGGAAACTGCTACCTTGAGGTTGTCGATGACCATAGCTGAGTTGTTGGTTCTTGCACCAAGTATGGCAGTCAAGTAAGCCGTAGTAGCATCAGGGTTCTCAACCTTAGACAAAGTGTTCTTTGCTTTGCTGTAATCTTTGTTGAGGATTTGAGCCAAGGCTGCGCTGTTGGTGTTAGCGTCGCCGAAGTTGGAAACAGCTTGCTCATAATCACCGTTGGCGATTGCCAAGTTGCCTCTTGCTTCGCCAAGTTCCTCAGTGCCGGCAGCTTTGCCAAAGTATACTTGGGCAGCATTGTTGTCACCCTTTGCAAGAGCGACAAGGCCACGGTTTAGGTTGACTTCAGGGGCATCTTTCAAAGAAGCTGCTTTAGCCAACTGCTTCTCAGCTTCGTCATAGTTGCCTTTCGCATACTCGACCTCACCAAGGTTATTGTAAGCACGATAGTCGTTGGGGAATCTCTTGATAGTTTCCTTGTAGATAGCCTCTTTTCTTGCTTGGTCGTCAGTGAGTTTGCCAGCATAGAGGAGTTCCTCAAGGCTCAGCACTTCTGGATTGTTGTCAAAAGCCTCGTTGATTTCCTCGTCAGAACGTCCGATCAATTCATAGTTGAGAGTCAAGCGAGAACGACGGAGCTCAGGAAGGATTTCGTCAGCCAAAGTCTTGTAGACAGAAGAAATGTTCTTGATAGCCTCTTCCCTCTGCTCTGGATCAGAATACATAGAGAGGACGTTCAGGATTTGCTCCTTGTCTTGAATGTCAGAAGCGGCAACGAGTTTCTGGAAGCCGTCCCAGTCTTGTGCAGTGTAGTCGGCATCAACATTTGTCTCAACCTCAGCCTTCTTCAACTCTTTGTTCAAGTAAGAGACCGTGTTGTCCTTACGGTTTTCAGACAATGTAGTGTTCAACTTGACACCGCCATCAGGTGAAGCGTATGCGGCAATCTCGATGTTCTTCATTGCCTTGCCAGTCGAGTCAGCCTTGACATCCGCAATCTTGTCCGTGAACGCTTTCATCTCGTCCGTCTTCAATTCACTTGCACGGACGTTTGCTTGCTGTATCAAGAACTTGATTTGAGCCTCTTGCTTTTGCTCGACAATCCTCTGGTAGGCATCAACGCTGCTTGAAGTGTTCGCCGATGCAATAGCAGGAGTGACTTGGTTGGTGTTGAGGAGTTCGGAAGTAGCGATTACGCCATCAGCAATCTTCACCTCAGGAACGTCAACAGTCTTTTTCCCGACCTTGGCATTGAAGCGCAAGTAGAGTTCAGACTTAGCCATTTCAGGCACATAATCAAACACGGCTTTCATCGTGTAGGTGCCACCTACCTTGTAAGGCACTGACTGGTCGTTGCCAGTAACGCTCTCGCCTTGGAACGTTTTAGATTGGCCGACAGCCTCGCCGCCGTTCCATTTGAGGACGGGGGTGACTTCGATGACAGCTTTTTTCTTAAGGTACTTTTCCGGGAAAGTCGCAGAGATAGTCACGGGCACCTTGCCAGCCACTGCCTCAAGGACTTCAGGATTGGTCTTGAAATACTCAGGAGACAATTCCCCCAGTTTTCCACATGATGTCATTGCCACTACTAAGAGCGCAATCAACGGTAAATAAAACTTTTTAACCATATCGCTAATGTTAAGAATAATACTTGTTCCTAATCATGCAAAATCAATGCAAAGATATTAATTATTAAGTAAAGGCAAAGTTCTCACAATATTTTTTGCCGCAGAGGGAAAAATAATGTTAAAAACCTCTATAATTCATCGCTTTTGCGCGTATGGCACGGTCTATTAGGACAAAGGCGGCAACTGGCGCGCGTCCCTCTTGGCGGCAGGTCCTTACGATGAAATGCCAGCAGCCACAGCAAGTGCTGCCGCGCAGGCAGCATACGACGATGGCATTAAAAGCACAGTATAATCACGCCGATGCCATGCGAGGCAGTGCGGCAGCCATTGGGAGCATGATGCATGACCTACGGCCGAGCGCCATGTGACGTCACCCCTTGCGCATGTTCCTCGGGTGATGCTCCAGGATTTCATAGCGGAGCGTTGACATATCGACGTGTGTGTATATCTCTGTCGTCGAGATCGATTCGTGCCCGAGCATCATCTGGATGGCGCGTAGGTTCGCTCCCCTCTCCAGCAGGTGCGTGGCAAACGAGTGGCGGAACGTGTGCGGGCTGATGGTCTTGGTGATGCCGGCGCGCTCGGCAAGCACCTTGACGATGTGGAAGACGGTGATGCGCGACAGGTGCTTGCCGCGTTTGCTGATGAACAGGTAGCCCTCCTCGCCGCGCCGCACGTCGATCGATGAACGGAACGGCAGGTAATCCCGTATCTCGTCCATCGCCCTCCGCGAGATGGGCGCGAGCCGCTGCTTGTTGCCCTTGCCGGTGATTTTGACATATTCCTCCTCCCAGAAGATGTCGGTCAGCCTCATGTTGACCAGCTCGCTGACCCGCAGCCCGCAGCCGTAGAGCACCTCGATCATGGCACGGTCGCGCGCCGCCTCGTCCTTGGAGTCATCGACGGCATTGACGATGTTGTCGATCTCATCGATGGACAGGACCTCGGGGACGTGCCTCCCGAGGTTGGGCATCTCGATGAGCTCGCACGGGTCCTGGCGGATGTAGCCCTCAAGCATCAGGAACTTATAGAAATTCCTTATCCCCGACACGATCCTTGCCTGCGAGCGCGGATGTATGCCCGTCTCATGCAGGCATTTGATGAATTCCACCAGTTCGTCATGGCCCACTTCCACGAGGCTGCGGCTCCCGTCCGCGACAAAGGCAGACAGCTTGGCGAGGTCGGAAAGGTAGGCCTCAACGCTGTTCCGGCTCAGCGCTTTCTCAAGCACGAGGTATCTCTTGTAAGTGTCGAGCAATGATTGTTCCGTCATGGTGCGGTGTCGTGATGGTCGGGCTACGGGTTTGTCTTGTCGATGCCAAGCATCCCGCCACGACGGGGCTTGACGCGCGCAAAGATAAGGCATTGCACCGACACGCGAAACCCGCCGGTTGCGCCCGTGTGGCAAGGTGAAAGACGGACGGGGCCGGGAGCAAAGTCCGAAGAAGCCGGGCCTAAACTTCCGTAAGGTCAGACCTAAAGTCCAATTGCCCCGTACATAAAGTTCATTCAAAAGTTTTGTTTATATATTCAAAACTTCTGTTTATATATTCAGAAGTTTTGTTTTTACTTTATGTCAGGAGATAATGAACTTTAGGCCAGACCTTACGGAAGTTTAGGCCTGATGTCACCTGGTTTGTCCCCTATCCCACTATTGCAAATGCCGGCGCGGGAAATGCAATGGCTCAATGGAGCTGCCCGGGACTGATGCGGGACGCGGCTCGGCACATCTGGCATGAAAGTGTCATTGGCAGCCAATCCTGCGCTCGCCTTTGACTATATTTGCAGCAACCAATCACAGTGATTATGAAAAAGATAGTACAAATGGCGGCGTTTCTGCTCGCCGCCCCGGCCATCTGGGCGCAGGACATAGTGTTGCATGACGATGCCATCAAGTCGATGAAGGTCGAGGTCAACGGCGACTGGTCTTTGCCGCCCGTCATCATGCTGGGGAGCGACGACGTGCTGCACATCTCGTTTGACAGGCTCGGGCATGATTATGTTGACCTCACCTACTCCATCAAGCATTACGACTGGGACTGGACGGAATCCGAGATGCTCGAAATCGACTACATGGACGGATTCAGCAGCAACGACGTGGAGGACTATGCCTCGTCGCTCAACACGACGGTCGAGTACACGCACTATGACCTCACTATCCCCAACGACGATGTGCGGCTCAAGTTGTCGGGCAACTATGCCGTCATCCTGTCGGACTGGGACGGCAACACGGTGGCCGAGGCGCGTTTCCGCGTGCTGGAGCCGCTGGTGAGCGTCGGGACGGAGATTTCGCCCAACACCCTCATCGACAACAACAAGTCGCACCAGCAATTGCGGGTGGTGGTCAACAACACGGGCTACGAGGTGCGCGTCCCGCAAAACGAGCTCAAGGTGGTCGTCATGCAAAACGAATGCCCGCAGACGGCGGTGACGCTGACGCGGCCGACGTTCATCGGCGGCGGGAAGATCGAGTATGCCAACACACGCGACCTGATATTCGCCGCCGGCAACGAGTTCCGCCGCTTTGAGATGTTGAACGAGAACGACGTGATGATGGGCATGGACGACATCGGGTGGTTTGCCCCCTACTACCACGTCACGCTGACGGGGGACAGGCGGCGCACCAACTACTACTATGACGAGGACCAGGACGGCAACTACATCGTCAGGAACAACGATGTCATCGACAGCGCGACCGAGGCGGACTATATGCTCGTGCACTTCACGCTTGACGGTGGCAGGCTCTACGACAGCGATGTCTATGTCTATGGCGAGTTGACGGGCAATGTGCTGGACGATGGCAGCCGCATGACTTACAATGAGGAAGGCGGACGCTACGAGAAGACTTTGCTGTTGAAACAGGGATTGTACAACTACCGCTACGTCACAACGGGGCGGGACGGGAGGCCGGTGACGGCGGACTTCGAGGGAGACTTCTACGAGACGGAGAATGAGTACTCGGCCTATGTCTACCACCGCGCCTTCGGTGAGCGCTATGACCGGCTGGTGGGGATGTCGCACGTCTATTCGCGGTGAGAGCCCCGTCATGCTGCCGCATCGTGAGGCAATGGCGATAGGCAAGCGCGGCTGCCGGGAATGACCCGGCAGCCGCGCCTTTTGTCAGATGGGGGCGTTACCAGTTGTAGTTTATGCCAAAACTCAACAACTCGTTCCACTGGATGCGGTGCTCTGCCTCCATGTCAAAGTAGCGGGCATGGACGAACAGCTTGGCCGACAGGTAGCGGTTCAGGATGAAGTTGAAGGTGTTCTCCCACTCCGTCTCAATCTTGTGGTAACTGGTGAAGTAGTTGAAGCGGGTCTCCCAGACTATCGAGGGGATGATAGTCCACTTCATGTTGAACTGGAACGTCGAACCGAAGCTGTTCAACACCTTGTCGCCCTCTTTCAACCCGAATTGTGTCTCGTCCACCTCGGGATCCCCCACGTACCTGAAGTTGTAGGTCAACGGTGACAGGAACGCGGACAACTCGACTTTCTCCTTACTCAACTTGTAATCCATACCTATGTTGAAGATAAGGTTTCCCGGTGCCATGAAAGACGACACGCGGTTTGGCGAGTTGAGGTTGTAGGTGTCAAAAAACTGTGTGTTGAACTCCACCGAGAGCGTGTAGTACCACCTGTTGAACGCCTTGACACCGAGCTTGGATGTGACGCGCAAGAGGTCGGAATTGAAGTTGAATTTATGCAATGTGTCCGACGGCACGGTCATGAATCCGACCTTAGCCTCCAGACGGTTGTCAAACTCTATGCGCCGCTTGTCGTTGTAGTTGGCGTTGAACATCAGATAGGCCAGGATGGAGTTGGAACTCTCGCCGCCCTTGTACCAGTTTGGCGAGATGTAGTTTTGCGAGAACTGCACCGAGCTGTTGCCTTGGAGCTTCCAGAAGTTAGGTTTGCTTATGTTGATGCGTGCATCCACTTTCTTCCTCTCACTGGCATTGTTCTCGGGCTTGAAGAGCGAGAACACTTGCTGCTTGGTCGGCGTCTCCTTGACCAGCCCGTCATAGTCGTAGGATGCGTAGTTCTCCAACGTCGTCTCAGTCACATAGTCTTGGTCAAACTCCGTGAGGTACAGGTTGTAGAGCAGGTTGTTGACGGTCGTGTCCATGGCTATGTCCTTGACCTTTGTGTAGCCGTCAAACATCCTCGCGGCAACACCTGCCTTGCAAGTGTCCCGTTCGAGGTCTGGCATGAACTTTTGCTGTATGGGTGAGTCGTATATCACCGGTGCCATGAACAACTTGTACATATCAACGTCATAAACTATCGGACGCTCCATCTCCAGCGAATCGACCCTGTATATGCTGTCCCTGACGTATGCAACGGTGTCGCAGAATTGCCTCAGCACCTTGGACTGCCTTTTGCCTTGGGGAAATGCCACCGTGGCGGCAAAAGCCAGGGTGAGGACGATGAGTAGTGTTCTCTTCATAAGAGTGCTCGTTTTATCATTAATGTTTCTTCATCTCCGCTATCAAGCCCAGTTCTTCATTGAAATCGAGTGATGGGCACGACGACAGCAGGGCAAATATCTCATTCTCCACTTTATCAAGAAAAGCCAAATGGGCGGCAGAACCGGCATTGAAAGGACGATGCTCCATCATCTTTGCGATGGAAGCACATTTTTGCATGACCGCCACCGTGTCTTTGTCCATGAACGTTGCTACAAACTTATCCCAGATGTAGCCAACAGCCACACTCGACGGATGAACCATGTCATCGGAATAAAAGCGGTAATCACGCAGCTCGTCAAGCATTATCTCGTACGAGGGGAAGTAGCACACGCGCCCAGGCCAAGCATCCATCAGGCTGTCAACGAACATCATCAAGTTTGCCTTGCTCACAGCGTTGCCATGCATCCCGTCACGGAGATGGCGGATAGGGCTGATGGTGGCAATGACCCTTAACTTGGCATTGAACTCGAACAGTTGCCCAAACAACTCCCGATAGATGTCAAGCATGGTCTGGTGCTGGCACAATGAACGCTCGAAAGCCTTTTCCGGCAGCTTGTGGCAATTGGAAACGACAACACCACCATATTTATATATATATGACGTGCCGAATGTCAAGAGCAACCAATCCGCATCCTTGAGCCAATCATGGGCTGCGGCGATGCGCGGGTTTATTCTCGCAAGCGCCTCCTCTTCGCTTCCTGCTGAAAACGAACCATGATGCATCATGCTGTGGTAAAGTCCTCCGTGTTCTACAAGGTCACTTGACACATACTGCTTGCGTTCCATCACCTCAGTCAATGCCCTGGCCATTGAGACTGGATTGTACAAGATGCCATGTGGATTGACCATGACCTTGAATTTCATGCGTTCCAGCTTGTCCCCGACATTGCCTGTAAAGCAAGACCCGAGCAACATCAACCTTGAATCATAGGTGATGCCCGGGTCATGCTTGCGGCACTCGACTGTGGTGTACAACTCCATGCAGGTCAATCCTCCAAGAGCTTCTTGATGAAGTCATCGAGGTCTTTCTCCCAGCCTTTGAGCAATTCATCGCTAAGGATGATCGTGTCGTCATCGACAACATCGATGTCACCAAGGTGCTCACCTTTGTCATCGACCAGGACAAAGGAGAAAGGCTGGAAAATGTTTACCTTGGCCAGGTCATTGTCGGACTTCAAAGCCGCGACGGCCTTTTCCGCCACGACCTTGAACGAGTCGTAGAATGATGACTTGCCTAACTGGTCCAGCCACCCACAAGGCTCGGACTGGACAAGATTGTCATCATCGTCAAGGACATTGACCACACCTTCTTCAAGCAACGGCTGGATGTATATGTCAGTGACGACCTGCTCGCCTGACTTGGCAAACCTTTCGGACGAAAGGGCATTGCCAAGTGTCTGGGCAAGCCGTTTGGATAATTCGTCTGTATTCATTGCAACGTTTGTAATGTTTTACTTAATCTACCGGGACATACTCGACAAAGGCCTCTATCGCCTCGTATGATGCCAATCCCAAACTGTTGTACAGTGATGCGGTAGCACGATTCCTGTCCTCAGACCTTTGCCAGAAGAGCCTTTCGTCGTTTCCGAGGAACGGCGCGCCCTCCATCTGCGACTGGTGTTTGAGTATCGTGTTGCGTTTGAAGCGGAGCTCCTCGGGCGACATCGGGACTGCCATCTGTATGTTCTCAATCTCCCACTCGGCCCATGCTCCACGGTACATCCAGATCCGGCAGTTCTTGAGCCATTCAGCCCCTCTCGCCTTCTCGACATCTATCGCCGCGAATACGGCATCCGTACAAACCTTGTGCGTGCCGTGCGGGTCTGCCAAGTCGCCTGCTACAAAAATCTGGTTTGGCTCTACACTCCTCAAGAGGTCAAGCACGATTTGCACGTCATCCATGCTTATAGGTTTCTTCTCTATCTTGCCTGTCTCATAGAAAGGCAAGTTCAAAAAGTGCACGTTCTCCCTCTTGATGCCAGCGTAGGCGCAAGCTGTCCTTGCCTCGCCACGGCGGATGAGGGCTTTTATGTTCAACACATCACGGTTGTCGCCCTCTGCACTCTTCTTGTTGTTCAGGAATTCTATGACCTCGGCAAATTTGTCATCGACACGGCTGTCGTTCATGCCTGAGATTTCATTGTAACCCTTGACAAACATCATGAACCTCCTCACCTCTTCATCGTCCACAGCTATGTTTCCCGATGTTTGGTAAGCGATGTGCACATCATGCCCTTGCGATGCCAAGCGGTGCACCGTGCCCCCCATTGAGATGACATCATCGTCGGGATGCGGAGAAAAGACTATCACCTTTTTGGGATAAGGCAAAGCCCTCTCAGGCCTGTTGGTGTCATCGGCATTGGGCTTGCCGCCCGGCCATCCTGTTATGGTGTGTTGCAAATCGTTGAACACCTTTATGTTCACGTTGTAAGCCGAGCCGTAAAGGGCGAGCAGCTCACCAAGGCCGTGCTCATTGTAATCCTTGTTCGTCAGCTTCAAGATAGGCTTCTCAACTACCGAGCACAACCATACGATCGCGCTGCGGATGAGTTTGTCCGTCCAGTCGCATGATGAGACCAACCAAGGCCTGCGTATCCTTGTCAGATGTGACGCTGCATCAAGATCCACATAACAGGTTGCGTCATTGTGCGTCTGGATGTAGGATGCGGGCAAGGTGTCAACTACTTTTTCCTCGACAACTTTCCTGACCATCTCGCAATTTTCCTCGCCCCAAGAGAATGTGACAAGCCTCCGCGCCGAAAGCAGGGTCTTGACTCCCATGATTATGGCACTGCGCGGCACATCCGAGACCTTGCCGAACATCTTGGATATCTCACTCAACGAGGTGTCGTCAAGCAGGATCATGCGTGTCACGGAGTTAATGGAAGAACCTGGCTCGTTGTATCCGATATTCCCGTTCTTACCTATCACTGTGATTGCATAATCGATGCCGCCGGCTTCTTGCAATGTCTCCTCGTAATGCCTGCATTCAGCTGCCACGTCATTGACCGAGATGGTGTTGTCGAATGTATGTATATTCTCCGGCAATATGTCTATGTGGTCGAGCAACATGGACTTTATGCTCTCAAGGCCGTAGTTGGAGCCATCCATGAACGGGAACAATTCGTACTGGTTAAAGAACACGAGATTCCTGAAGCTGACTTTTTTAGAGACATATCGTTCCACCAATTCGTCACAGACAGGCTTGACTGCCATCCCGCAAGGGAGTGTCAGGACAAAAGGTTCGTTCTTTTTTTGTTTTTTCCTCAGCCTTGCCACGATGTCATCGGCAATCTGGCGCGCGGCTTCGTTTTGATTCTCGACTATCTGGGTTTGCACTCGTTCATAGCGTGTGAGCAAAGCCCTCTCATAATCGTTCTCCGGTTTATAAAATTTGGTCGATACCTTGTTAAGGGTTATCAACGACGTAAGATTGGTTCTCATAAATTCCCCTCCTTCATTATATGTTTGTCTTGTTAATCTGCATCTTGCCAGAACCTGTATTTGTCCCTGAATGCGTCCAGCCTGCTCTTGTCCAGCTCGGCAATCAGTGTCCCATCGCCTGCGTCCTTGCCTATCGGCTTGCCGGCATAATCCAAGGCCATGCTGTCGCCGATGTGTTCTATGCCCGACGCATCCACTCCACGCCTGTTGCATGAGACGAGATAGGCCTCGTTTTCTATCGCCCTCGCTATTTGCAAATGCCGCCATGCGTAGTCTCGTCTCGCCGGCCAACTGGCAGGCAAGAGTGCCAGGTCGTAGGCATTGCCCTCATTGCGCATCCACTTGGGGAATCGCAAGTCGTAGCATACGAACATTGTGATGTTCCATCCCAGATAATTGAACACGCACTTGCTGTCCCCCGCCATCAAGTGCTTGTCCTCGCCGCCGAGTGAAAAGAGGTGGCGTTTGTCATAATTGTAGCACCTGCCTTCAGGGGTCAGGAAAAAGGCCCGGTTGCATAGGATGTTTTTGTCAATAGCAAGGTATGTTCCGCACAAAGACATATGATGTTTTTGTGCAAAACATCGTATGCTTTCAACGATCAGTCCGTCCTCGCCTTCAGCAAGCTCCGGGTCGAATGTGAAGCCCGTCGCAAACATCTCCGGCAAGACTGCGATGTCACACTTGCCATCAAGCGTCGCAAGCATCTGCGCAGCCGTCTCCAGGTTGTGTTTTTTGTCAGCCCAACGGATGTCGAGCTCAAGGGATGCCACCGTTATTCTCTCAGCTTTTTCCATCATCACACCACATAGTTCTCGGGACGTTTGCCCTTGTATCTTGTGAAATACTGCTTCATCGCGTCGATGTCCCTGTCCACATCCCCTGTCAGGGTGAATGTCCTCTCGGCATATATGGTCTTTTTGCCATAATCAATGCCTATCAGCACGATTGGGACGTTTGCTTTGCAAGCTATGAAATAAAATCCTTTTTTCCAATCCCTGTTGGGGGAACGCGTCCCCTCGGGTGTGATGGCAATGGTCATGCGTTGCGCAGCGGCAATCCTGTCGGCCATCTGATCGACCATGGAAGACCTTTTGTCCCTGTTCACCGGGATTCCACCCATCTTGCGCAGGAAGAAGCCGAATGGGAAGAAGAACCATTCTTTTTTCATGAAGAAGTATGTCTTGCGCCCGATTGCGGCATAGAAGAGTTTGCCTATGATGAAATCCCAATTGCTCGTGTGCGGTGCGGCGCAAATGATGCTTTTGTCATAGTCTGGGACTGTGACAACATACTTCCATCCGAGTATCTTCCTGTATATGAAATCAGCCACATTCATCCTCGCCTCCTCACTTCAAGATGTCGTACAGGTAAGTCAGTTTCACAGAGATGGTGTTGTGCGCCGACCTGGCATAAAAGTCGGTCTTGCCATTGCGGTATATGTCGGACAAAGCGTAGTAATAACGTCCCTCGATGATGAAGTGCCCTATGCCCGTCACCACCTCCATCCCAAGCCCGCCAGTGATGCCATAATCGAGTTTGTTGTCAGCAAAACGCCCACGGTTGTATGTCGGCGATGACAGCCCTCGCTCTTTCTCTGACATGAGGAAAGAGAATTCCGGTCCAAGGTTCAACACTCCTTTGACCCGTTTCTTGCCATAAGCCAAGTGGGCAAGGAATGGTATGTTGAAGTAGTTGATGTCGCGTCCATAACCTGCCTCCTCGTTCCATCCGCGTCGCACATAGTTCAACTCAAGTTGCACCCCACAATCCAGTCCCATGTAGTTTTCACACATGTAACGCACCGTGGCACCAGCAGTATATGAGAAGTACATCGACTGCTCAATCGTCGGTGTGAACGAGACACTGTTGTACAACGCACCGGCATTCGCACCAATCGAGAACTCCCTCAGCTGTTCCCCGACCTGTGAATGTGCGCAGATGGAGGACAGCAGGCTTGTGATCGCAATCAGAAAAAATCTCTTCATCGCCATGTCAGCTACCAATCATTCCAAATCCAGGATGTTCAACCCGAAATCCTTGGAAAAATGCACGAAAAACACCTTGCGGTTCAAGAATCCGCCCCAATTGTTGACCCTCTCAAACTTCAACCCTGTCTGCACGGGATTGAATGGCAAAGTGCCCAGGTGGGTATAAAAGTCTTTGCCATACTGCCAGATGTAAGGTATGAAATAAGACATCAGGTCATAGCCCAACATACCGTATTTGGGATAAGTGTTCATCAATTCTTTTTTATACCAGCTCTGGTACTTATTTGCGAAGAGTGTCGAGACGTCGGAAAGCATATTCGCGTAGAAAGATGTGAAGAAATATGTATCCAGCTCGTAGAATACCGACAAATAGTCATGTGTGTAGGTCTGCCATTCAGGATACCCGAACAGATGCAAGTCCAATGTCTCGTCGCCCCTGACCAGATTTTGCAAGGCTGGCATCACTTCCGAAAGGAATGTATGGTCTCCCGTGCTGGGGACTATCACGTTTGCTCCGTCGTGTACAAGCAACCCACCCAATGATGACAACGATGATTTTGAAACCACCTTGCAATCAAAATCATTGGCGGCAAGTTCGTGCTGGAGCCCCTCGATGAATGCTTTCTTGTCCTGCCTCTTCTCATCGTTCAAGATAATCACGTTGCTGCCCTTGAATCTCTCAATGAAATGCACATAGACATCCGAATAAAGATAGGACTGCGGTGTGTTGACCTGGAAAAGATTGGGATTGTTGAACACATCGTCAACATCGGAAGTGAAGGGGATAAGCAGCGGGATGTCATTTGCCTTAGAATAATCCGACAACCTGTGTATGTCATCGTCACCGAAAGGCCCTATGATGAGGTCGGCATTCCCCACCTTGCCGCTGGAAAGGATGTCCGCGACTGACATGGCATTTGAATCAAAGACGTCGAGGTTGACCGAGATCCCGCGTTGCTTGCAATCATATATCGCCACAAGCATCCCTTCATAAAATTCTATCAAGCGGCTTTGTTCGCCGCCTCCTTTTGTCATTGGCATGACCAATGCCATGTCTACGGCTCTGGTCTCAGTCTTGACTTCTGTTTGACGGTCTGGTTCCGCCAGCATTGTGTCATGGCTGTCTGCTGGCAAAGCATCGTCCTCTCCGTCACTTCCTGTGCTTGCAGCCGAAGGTATGACGATGACTTGTCCTGCCTTGAAATTTTCGACGGATAATCCTGGATTCTTGTGGCAAATCTCCTCGACCGTCACCCCGTAGCGTTTGCTCAATTGGTAGAGTGTCTCCCCCGCCACGACAGTGTGAAACAGCCCTGAATTGGGGATGAGCAATGTCTCACCGGCATAGATGCGCTTGTCCGTCTTCCCGTTCAGACGCAAAACATCGTCCTCGGTGACATCATACATCTTGGATATGGAGTAGAGCGTTTCGCCCCTCTCGACCGTGTGCGTGATGGAGCTTGTCTTTTCTTGCGCTTTGCCCGCAATGGCGGACAAGAAAAGGAGAATCGGTAAAATATATCTTAACTTAACCATAAGTCATTTGTTGTATTGCAATTCCACGACACGCCCTATTGCCCTTTCGCAAACAGGACAGAATCGTTTGGACTCATTGTTCTTCATACGGCAATCATCATAAACGGGACGAAACACTCCCTTGGACGCATTGCCACCACCCTCAAAAGCCCCGACCTCCTTGACTTCAGCATCATTTGTCGGGACGGCAACCCCGTCAGGCACGAGATCTGCCCATTTGGATTCAAAATCAGTGAGCGTCGTCAAGTTGGGTTCCCACGGCTCCACACCTTTTTTGTACAAAGCCAATGAGATGTCCTCGAAATCTTCATAGTAGTATTCGTCACCCAAGCCCGCAAAACTGTGCCCGAACTCGTGTACCAACACCTGCGGATAATTGTCGATGTCGGATGTCAGCATATAATAATTGTATATGCCCCCGCCTCCATAAACGTCTGAGTTAGCTATGATGATGATGTGTTCATAAGGTATGCCTTCAAGGATGGTGTGGAGCGACTTCATCCTCCTCGTCGTCAAATAACGCTCTGAATAGAAGGTGTCGAAGTGAGCCCCCAACACCGTGCTCTTCCACACCGCTTCATGCGGAACGCTCACACCGCTGTCAAACGAGAATGTATCGACGCGGATGACGTTGAACTTATCCTCGTAGCTGTCAAACGGCGCGTGGCCGAAAAGTATGTCCTTGACTTTGCGCGCGTCTTCCACCCATTTGTCACGTTCTGCAAAGGAATAGCCCTCTGGCAACAAGACCAAATCGATGCATTTGCGCGGGTCGCCGCTTTTGTGTATGAACTCATGGTTTGTGACATCCTTGCCACTCACATCCTTGATCAGTATGTCGTCCGGGGAGACTGCCTGCGCATAGCTTTTGACATAATCCCCATAGCTGTCTCGGAAGTAGACTTCGACGATGACATCCTTTTTCGGAAAAGGCACAAGCACCGGATTCTCAAAAGACCTTGCGGCAACCTCCGCCTCGTCCGTCACCATCCATTCCTGCATGAGGGACGAGAAAGGATGCTTGTACAGATGCTCCCCAGTCTCAAGGTCTTTGACAAGCACACAGGCATTGCCCTCCGGCCCCGCATCAAGCAGGTTGTCGCGCCTGCCGGCCCAACCGTTGAACGAGACAAGCTCATCCACGCCGACAAAACTCTCGCCGCCATGCCCCGAAAAGACGAAATCAATCCTCAAAGTCTTGTCTTCAAACCACTCGTCATACACCGCAGCCCGCAGCCCAGTCACGGCGACAACGGCCAGCACTGCCGTCAAAATCAATCGCTTGTCCATTTGTGAGGAAAATAGGTTTTGCACATTTACCACTGCACAAAAATATGAATTAATTGTCGTCCCGCACGTAACGACGCATAACATAAGTGGCAATATTCTTAATTTTCCTTTAAAAATCCACATCGGTTCACGTGTATGAAATAAAACGTTACTTTTGTGCGCTTCAAAAACACTACGCAATGATGGATAAATTCAGTTACTCTCTGGGCTTGGGCATAGGGCAAAACCTCCTGAGCATGGGTGCAAAAGACCTGAACGTGGATGACTTCGCCAAGGCAATCAACGACGTGCTCAAAGGCAACAAACCCGAGATCTCGCACGCCGAGGCCAAGGACGTCGTTAACGCCTACTTCGCAGAGCTCCAGCAGAAAGCAAACAAAGAGAACATAGAAAACGGGAAAATCCTCCTCGAAAGGAACAAGACCAACCCGCGCATCACGACGCTGCCCAGCGGCTTGCAATACGAAGTCCTCAAGCAGGGCAACGGCCGCAAACCTGGCAAGAACGACACGGTGCGTTGCCACTACGTCGGCACATTCATCAACGGCCAGACATTCGACAGCTCGGTCGCACGCGGCGAACCAGCGACATTCGGTGTCTCACAAGTGATCCCTGGATGGACAGAGGCACTGCAATTGATGCAAGAGGGTGACAAGTGGAGACTCTACATCCCCTACGACCTCGCTTACGGGGAGCACGGAGCGGGCGATGCCATTCCTCCCTACTGCACGCTCATCTTTGAAGTCGAACTATTACAAGTAATCTAAAACATCACATTCAACAATGAAAAAATCAATCTTCGCGGTTGCTGCGGCAACCATGGTGCTGGGATTCAACTCATGCAACAACGTCCCCAAGGCGGAACTCGTGACCGAAACCGACTCATTGTCCTACGCCCTCGGCGTGGTGCAGTGCGACCCAAGGCTCAAGGACGCTCTGACGATGCAATTCCAACTGGACTCGAGCAACTACGACGCATTCCTCAGAGGATTCCTCGACGGGGCAAACAGCAAGAGCAACGATGCCATAGCCGAAGCACTCGGTTTCCAGGTCGGAATGCAGTACAACGAGAAGACGCTCAAGCAGCACTCCGCCTACTTCTTCTCAGGTGACACGACCAAATCACTCAACGCCGACGCGATCATCGATGCTTGGATTACGGCATTCAAGGGCGGGAAGACGCAGATGTCACTCGACAGCGCAAGGCTCTTCCTCAACAACTTCCAGCAAGCCCTTTACGAGCAGAACATGGCAAAGCAGTATCCCGAATGGAAGAAGCGCAATGAAGACTTCCTGGCCGAGAATGGCAAAAAGGAAGGCGTCGTGACAACCGAGTCAGGCCTCCAGTACAAGATCACACGTCTTGGCAAAGGTGAAATCGCGACGGACACCACCCAGCTCTATGTCACCTACACCGGCACGCTGGTTGACAGCACCCAGTTTGACAGCAGCATAAAGGAAGACAGGAAGACTAAGGTCAAAAAGAACAACCCATTCGCCGTCAAGCCCAACGGCAACGTGATTGATGGTTGGAAGGAAATCTTGAAGACAGTGCCAGTGGGCACCAAACTGACCCTCTACGTGCCTTACAACCTCGGTTACGGCGCACGCACGATGGGCAAGATCAAGCCTTTCTCGACACTGATCTTCGACATGGAGATTTCTGACAAGAAGTAATCCCGTCACCCACATCCCGCCCGGCGTCCGCCACAAGCGGCAACCGGCAGCAGGACACAAAGCGGCCGCACCTGAATCATCAGGCGCGGCCGCTGCTTTTCGCACCATCAGCCACTCCATCCCCGCACCCCGTCCACGCGTCATCAGGGGCGGCATGAGAGGGGGTGCATTGTTAGTCGCACTAACAACCCTTGTTGGTGTCACTTACAACCTTTGTTAGTGAGACTAACAAAAGATGCCATCCGCCAAAAGGTCTGACCCTTTGGCCAAAGACATCAGACCGTTTGGGCAAAAACGTCCGACCTTCTCAGTGACAGGATGGAATGTATGCCAAAGCCCCGTGCCTGGTGCGTGTCCGCATCAAGCACGGGGCTTGCAGTTGCTGGCAGTCGTGACGGCTTGAGTGTCAGCTGCGCAACGCTCCGACAATCTCCGTCACGTCCTTGCAACCGTGGGCATCGAGCCACTGGTCTATGCCGTTTATGATCTTGGTCGTGACGGCAGGGTCGATGAAGTTTGCCGTTCCTACCTCGATGGCAGTCGCTCCTGCCATGAGGAACTCGATGGCATCGCTTGCGTCCATGATTCCCCCCAGCCCCACGACAGGGATGTCAACGGCACGGGCTACCTGCCAGACCATGCGCAGTGCGACGGGCTTGACGGCCGGGCCCGACAGTCCGCCGGTCGATATGCTGAGCTTGGGGCGGCGGCGCTCGATGTCGATGGCCATGCCCATGAGCGTGTTGATGAGCGACACGCTGTCCGCGCCCTCGTCGGCCACGGCCTTGGCTATAGAAACTATGTCAGTGACGTTGGGCGACAACTTGACTATGAGTGTCTTGGGATAAGCCTTGCGGACGGCTTTGACCACAGATGCCGCGTCCGTGGTCGTCACGCCGAATGCCATTCCGCCGTCCTTGACGTTGGGGCAGGAGATGTTCAATTCGATTGCCGGCACTTTGTCGAGCTGTGCTAAACGGGCGGCGCACTCGGCATAATCCTCGGGAGTGGAGCCTGAGACGTTGACTATTACGTTGGTGTCGAGATGCTGCAACTGGGGATATATGACGTCGCAAAAGTGGTCAACGCCCTTGTTCTGCAGGCCGACGCAATTGAGCATCCCCGAGGCGGTCTCTACCATACGTGGATAGTCGTTGCCTTCACGCGGATGGAGCGTGGTGCCCTTGACGATGAAGCCGCCCAATGAATTCAAATCAACGAAGTCGGCGAACTCGATACCGTAACCGAATGTGCCTGAGGCCGTCATTACCGGGTTTTTCAACCGCAAATCGCCTATGTTTACTTCAAGTCTTGCCATTTCAATCGTTTTATGTTAAACACCGGACCCTCGCTGCAAACGCAGACATTGCCCTTGTCAGTCTTCTCGACACAGCACAGGCAGGCCCCGAGGCCGCACGCCATCAGGTTTTCGAGAGATGCCTCGCACTCTATGCCCTTGTCTTGTGCATATTTTGCCACGGCCATCATCATTGGTTTCGGTCCGCAAGTGGCGATGCGGTCAAACGTCTCTTGCCGCAGCACTGAGTGTGCCGTGACAAAGCCCTGCTCGCCGCGTGAACCGTCCTCGGTCGTCAGGTAGGTCGCGCCTATCCGTTCAAACAATTCCAATTGGAGCAGGTCTGCCGCCGTGCGGGCTCCGAGGAGGAATGACGGTTCGCAACCGTTCTCACGCAGCACTTCGCCGTAGTAGAGCAACGGTGCAGTGCCTACGCCTCCGCCGATGAGCAGGCATCTCTCGCCCGCCTTCTGAGGCAACGTGAAACCATTGCCCAGCGGCAACAGGCAGTTGAGCGTGTCGCCCCGCTTAAGGGCTGCCATGGCACGTGTGCCGTCGCCGATGGCATGGACCAGGAGCCACAATTCGTTGTTCGCCATGTCCACGCGGTTGATTGAGATGGGACGGCGGAGGAATGTGGCTGGCGAATGCTCCACTTTGACTTCCACGAACTGACCCGGCTGCATCGGCGGCAATTGCTGCTGCGATGTGAGACGCAGCACGACATGGGTGCCGTTGAGCCTTTCGACCCCGCATACGGTCAAATCCAACAAATATTTTTTCATATCATACAACTATATATGTATTGTCAAGTCGCGCAAAGGTAATGATTATATCCCAAGTGATTAGCATCAAGGGATGACACCATGTCCTTGCACATGGATGCCATCCCTTGATGTTGGCCATAAGAACGTTGCAAGCCGTCAGAGCGTCATTTCGCCTGCAATGGGGGTAAGCATGTCGCTTTTGACCGTTTCTGGGTCATCCGCGCTCCCGAGTGTCACCATGAGTTTGGTCAAGGCCGATTCTGTCGTCAGGTCATGCCCGCTGATCACGCCAGTGTCGATGAGCTGTGCGCCGGTCTCATAGCGTGACATATCGACAAAGCCCTCCACGCACTGTGTGACATTGACTATCACGATGCCCTTGGCCGTTGCCTCTGTCAGCAATTCAAGCAGCCAACTGCAACTGGGGGCGTTGCCTGTGCCGAATGTCTTCAAGACCACACCGCGCAACCCGGGGGCTGAGAGGAGCGACTCGACGACGTTTCGGCTTATGCCTGGGAACAATGTCAACACCGCGACGTTTGAGTCATAGACGGCAAAGCGTTTGAGCGGCGCGTTGTCTTGGTTGCGGCGCAGGTATATGCTTTCGTATTTGATGTGTATCCCGGCATCCGCCAGGTTGGGATAATTGCAAGAGTGGAAGGCGTTGAAGTTCTCGGCATTGAGTTTCGTCGTCCTGTTGCCGCGCATCAGATGGTTCTCAAAGAATATGCAGACCTCCTGAACGACAGATTCGCCGTCGGCATCCTTGGCACTGGCAATCTCGATGCTTGTGAGCAGGTTTTCCTTTCCATCAGTGCGGAGGTCGCCGATGGGCAACTGTGAGCCGGTGAGGATAATCGGTTTGGAGAGGTTGATGAGCATGAAACTCAAGGCTGACGCAGTGTAAGCCATGGTGTCTGTGCCGTGCAGTATGACGAAACCATCGTAGCTGTCATAGTTGTCATAGATTACATTGGCCAGCTTGACCCAGACATCGGGATTCATGTCCGAGGAGTCTATGATTTTGTCAAAGACGTAGGAGTCAATGTCCGCCCCGCACTTGTCGAGTTCGGGGATATGCTTCAATAAATGCTTATAATTGAAGTTCTCAAGAATCCCGGTCTCCTCATTGTGAATCATGCCGATAGTCCCGCCGGTATAAATTAACAAAACGGTAGCATTAGAACTGTTCATGCGTCAGAAACATTAGTCTTTGGATTACAAAAGTAGTGAAATAATCATCAATTGCAGATTTTTAGTCATAAAATAGGATGACACGAGACCGACATCACAAGCACGGGTAACAGCATATCACCGCATTTGGCGTACAGATGTATGTCAAAAAGCATCGTTGCGGTGGCAAATTATCTAAGATTGCAAGGGTTTGACATCACAATTACTTTTTTGCCTAAATTTGCTCGCACATAAAAAAGCATATAATTATACATTTAATATAATAGGGATTGGCCATTCCCGCCAAAGGAAGCACGCGGCGGCAAACAACGCAGGACGTGTGACGGTCGGCAAGCGGAGAAGCCATCCACACCATCTCAACACAATGAAAGTACTGAAGTTTGGAGGCACATCCGTGGGGTGTGCCGGCGGCCTGGGCATAGTAAAGAACTTAACCACCAAGCAACCATCCGACACCATTGTCGTAGTGGCGGCAATCAACACGACCACAGACGACCTCATCACCGCCGCAAGAAAGGCTGCGGGAAGGGACAGCAGCTATCGCCCGGTGTTCGAGGAAGTCAGAGAGACGCACTACGGCTTGATAGATGCCATCTTCGGCAACGAAAGCGAGCGTGCAAGCGTCAAGTCACTCATCGCCCCATTGTTTGAAGAGCTGAACGACCTTTACAACGGGCTCTTCCTGATCGGGGACCTGTCCGAGAAGACGCTCGACACCATCGTGAGCTATGGCGAGAGGATGTCATCGCTCATCGTGAGCCGCTACCTGCCCGGTGCAAGGTGGATAGATGCACGGCAGTTCATCAAGACAAGGCGCAAACAAGCCCAGCACCTCGTAGACAACGCCGCGACAGACCGATTGATCAAGGAGGCATTCCACGGCCTGCACGGTTTGACCGTCGTGCCTGGGTTCATCGCCAGTGATGCCATGAGCGGCGAGACGACCAACCTCGGGCGCGGCGGCTCCGACTACACCGCCGCATTGCTTGCAGCCTCGCTCGACGCGACGACGCTTGAGATATGGACGGATGTCGATGGATTCATGACGGCCAACCCGGCTGTTGTCGGCGCGGCATACACCATCCCCCGACTGAGCTACGTCGAGGCTATGGAGATGTGCAACTTCGGGGCGAAAGTCATCTACCCCCCGACCATCTACCCCGTCTGCCAGAAAGACATACCCATCCACGTCCGCAACACATTCAACCCGCAAGGATGCGGCACGCTCATAACAAAGGAAGCGGGACAAGGCGACAAACTCATCAAAGGCATCTCGTCAATCCCCGACACCGCCCTGATAACGGTCTCTGGTCTCGGCATGGTCGGGGTCATCGGGGTCAACCACCGCATATTCAAAGCACTGGCCAGGGCAGGCATCAGCGTGTTCCTTGTGGCACAAGCCTCGTCGGAAAACAGCACTTCGATAGGCATGAAGTCCGTCGATGCCGCCGCCGCCTGCCAAGCGCTCAACGAGGAGTTTGACAAGGAGATAGAAGCCGGCGTCATCAACAAAGTCTCTGCCGAATGCGGCCTCGCCACCGTCGCCGTCGTGGGTGAGAACATGAAGCACACGCCAGGCATAGCCGGCAAGCTCTTCGGCACACTCGGGCGGGGTGGCATCAACGCCAGGGCATTCGCGCAAGGAGCATCCGAGCGCAACATCTCATTCGTCATCGACGCGGGGCAGTTGCGCAAGGCGTTGAATGTCATCCACGACTCATTCTTCCTCTCCGAGTACAAAGTCCTCAACCTCTTCATCTGCGGCACAGGCACTGTGGGACACAGCCTCATCGAGCAGATCCGCGAGCAGAGGCGCACCCTCATGGACAAGAACTCGCTGCGCCTCAACGTCGTCGGCATAGCCAACAGCCGCCGCCTGCTCGCCGACAAGGACGGCGTTGACCTTGACACTTACAACGAGAAGCTAATGGCCGACGGCACATCCTCCTCGCCCCAAACGCTCAAGGACACGATCATAGGGATGAACACCTACAATCCCGTCTTCGTGGACTGCACGGCCAGCGACGAGATAGCCGGCATCTACCACGACCTGCTCAGCAACAACATCTCCATCGTCACCGCCAACAAGATAGCGGCATCGGGCGACTACGCAACATACGCCTCGCTCAAGGCGACGGCCATGCACCGAGGTGTCAAGTTCCTCTTTGAGACCAACGTCGGCGCGGGCCTGCCCATCATCAACACCATCAACGACCTCATCAACAGCGGCGACAAGATCATCCGCATCGAGGCTGTGCTGTCCGGCACACTCAACTACGTGTTCAACGCCCTCGCCCCGGACGTGCCGCTGAGCGTGGCGGTGGCGCGCGCCGTCGAGGAGGGATATGCTGAGCCTGACCCCCGCATCGACCTGTCGGGACGCGACGTTGCCCGCAAGTTGGTCATACTGGCCCGCGAGGCAGGCTACCGCATCGGGCAGGGGGACATAGAGCAACACCCCTTCATCCCCGACGCACTCATGTCGCTCGATCTCGCCACGTTCAAGGCTAGGTTGCCAGAGCTCGACGCGGCATTCGAGCGGCAGCGGCAACAGATGCAAGCCGATGGCAAGAGGTGGAGGTTCATCGCCCGCCTCGACAACGGGCACGCGTCCATCGGGCTGGAAGCCGTGCCGCAGGCATCCCCTTTCTACGACCTCGCCGGCAGCAACAATGTCGTGCTGCTCACCACCGAGCGCTACCGCGAGTACCCCATGCGCATCCAGGGCTACGGCGCGGGTGCAAGTGTGACGGCTGCGGGAGTGTTTGCCGACATCATCAGGATAGCCAACATCTGACACCCGTCCCGCTCCGCGACAGAGCCAAGATCCCCGCCGGCCGCCACAAGCCTGCGGGGATTTTCGCATCACCCTGCGGCCAGCCGCAAAGGAGTAAGACAGGCCCATGCATGGGCACAAACCCCTATGATGTCAGACATATACCTCTCCTCCCGGTGCACAAACTTCCTTTAAGTCTGGCATAAAGTTCCATTCCCCCGCACATAAAGTAAAAACAAAACTTCTGTTTATATATTCAGAACTTTTGTTTATATAAACAGAACTTTTGAATATATAAACAAAAGTTCTGAATGTACTTTATGTCAGGACACAACCGACTTTTCCCGCCGAGACAATGGATTTCAAGCACCGGGCGGTGGATTTTCAGGTCTGACCTCACAGGCTTTGTTCCCCATCCAGCCCCAACGGACCCAGGCACGCAGTCGAGAGGCACATGGCCATGCGCCCGCTCAACGTACCGGGCATATCAAAAACAAGAGCCAGGCAGCGGCCATCCGTTCCGCTTGCCCGGCTCTTGCCATGCCGTGCCGGTGGTGGGACCGGCGGGGGCGTGACTTATTGTTTGAGGACTATCTCACATATCTCCACATTCCCATCGACCGTCATCTTGGCCGCGCCGTCAACGATGTCAACCGATGTGAAGGGGTCGTCTACCGTCGTCTCGCCCAGCAACGTGCCGTCAGCTGCCAATTGCTTGACCGTGGCTGACGCGCCGTCGAGCCTGCCCGTCAGGATGGTGCACCGCTCAGTGCCTGCGGGCAAGGCGAATGTGACCTTGCCGCCTGGCTTGCATGACGTGTCGAGCCGCTTGTCAAACATGGCCAGCGCAGCGTCGGCATCGCCGGCTTCAAGCGCAAGGCCGAGGTTGTCCGTCCGCAACGGGTTGACTGTGAATGAGCGGACGGCGGCATAGTTTGTCCTTGCCGAGTCAAGGCGGCGCAAGCGGACGTAGCGTGCCTTGACGGCATCGCCGCGCCAGTTGATGACGTACTGACGTTTGAGTTCCGGCGTCAGCGGCGTCCAGTGGCGGCCGTCCGGCGAGCATTCGAGCACGGCGTGGTCAAAGTAGTCAACGTCATCGACAGAGTTGCGCCCTTGCAGGACATCCACTTCGCGCACGTCAAACACGCCGCCAAGGTCAACGCCTATCCAGTCTCCATCGCCCTGCGCCATGCCTGAAGTGTAATGCGACACTGTGTCATTGTCAAACATCAGCTTGGCCAACGTGGTCGAGGCATTGGGGAACGAGCCTATGCCGACGTGCCTCATCGGCGCGGCACCCGACAACCTCGTGATGAAAGCGTGCCCCATGTCGTCCATGGCTGTTTCGTAGAATGGCTGGAGCTTCATCGTCCCCGACTTGTGCGCCTCGTAAGCGGCGCGGTCGTCCGCCGTCATGAGGTTGGCGATGTAGGCATTCCAGAACGCCGCACCGTCAACGCCTTGGCGGTAGTCACGCATCAATTCGATAGCACGCTTGCCGCGTGTCCCGAGCTTGCCGAATTCGATCAGCCACGGGCGGAGCTCTTCCACAAGGGCATGGTTTGTCGATGATGCCGCCTCGATAGCTGCGGGCGCATTCTCCACTTCGTCGAAGTCTTCATAGAGCTTGGCAGCAAGCGATTCATCCCAAGTGTCGAGGGTGAACGTCTCGGTCTCCCACGATTCGTCACGGCGGTATCCAGTCTCTGTGTCGCACGAATGTATGGCAAACGTGCGGTAGGCCTGCGCCGCAGTGGGCATCAACGCCTCCAGTCCCCTCTCCCAATTGTCAATGGCATTGTAGCCGCCGATGTTCCATGCATAGTCGGCAACGCCGTAAAGGGCGAGCTTAGACGCTTCGCCATGCTCCATGGGGTTGCTGACGAAACCGCACAGGTCGTCATCGGTCAGCGTGGTGTCGAGCCCGTAGACAGGCCCTTGGAGGATCATGTTGCGCACATAGTCGGTCACAGGGTAGTTCCACCAGTAGTAAGCCGGGCGGCGTATCCTCGTGTTTATCCAGTCAAGCGTCTCGCGGGTCAGGTCGCTGCACACGACATCTCCCGTCCAGAACACTTTGATTGACGGATCAAGCGTCTTGCCATAGATTGACAACGCCCCGTTAGGCCCTGGTTTCGCCCAGAGGCGGGAGTAGTCGGTCGGGCAGACTATGAGCGGCGCGACATCTCCTTTGTCCTTGACGAAATCGCGGGTCAGGCGGTTGAGCAATTCGACCTGCTTGACAGGGTTAGTCCCCTCACCCTCGATGTCGTCAAAGAAGATGGCAAACGACCGCACACCAAGGTCGTACATGAGATTGAACTTATGGACGAGGTTACGGTAATCTTCTTCATTCCATTTAATATCCTTGCCCGGATGTATCGCCCAGACAAAATCCACCCTGTTCCTGCGGCACGCATCGACGAGCTCGGTGAGATGGCGGGCTTCCTCCTCGGGATAAGGCAACCGCCAATTGGGGCTGCTGTGGTAGGGGTCATCCTTGGGTCCATAGAGATAGGTGTCCATCTTGTTCTGCCCGTAGAACTCGATGAGCGACATCCGCACCTCGTGCGGCCACGGGTTGCCATAGAAGCCCTCGACCACTCCCCTATATGGCAGATCAGGATAGTCATTGATTGCCAAGTGCGGTATCTTGCCTTCACGGCAGACAGGGCTGGCAAGGATCTGCCTGAGCGTCTGCAAGCCGTAGAACGCTCCACGCTCGTCATACCCCGCTATCTCCACCCCGTCCTCGTTGACAGTCATGGCGTAAGCTCCCGACCGCTGCTCGACACCGTGCCTTGCCGACACCTTGGCACCGAAGTCTATCACCAGCCGCACCCCATGCTTGGCGCGGTTGATGAAACCGAGGTCGCCGGCAAACTTGCCTTGCTTGTCATTGACGTCAAACCCCTCTGAGACGCCAAGCAGCAGAGCCGGGTCATACTCCAGGTGTTGCGGGACCGGGTTGATGAACAATCCCCTGTGGTCAACCTTGTGACCGGGGACAGGCAGCACGTTCTGCGATTCGGAACGCTGTGAATCGAGATCAAACTCCGCCTCCTGCGCCGACGCGCCAAGCCCCACAAGGGCACAGGCAGCGAAGAGCAGGATTGATTGCTTGTAATTCTTCATATCGTATGTCATATTAGTTATGTTTTGTCACTGACGCACCGTTGCGCATGAACTTACGGCTGAGCCAACGGCGCACCGGCTCATCGTAGAGCTTGAGGCAAGCATACGCCAGGATGATGTTGCCGACAAACAATCCCACGGCGACCGGCCATGTCTGGGCAAAGGTGTAACCGTGCTTCCACAGCCATGAATAATAGAGGTACATCGAGGGATAGTGTATGATATATATTGGATAAGAAATGTCCCCAAGGAACTTGCACACGGCAGACGAAACCTTGTCCGTCGTCTTGCCCGATGCCGCGATGTAGACGAGGCAGGGGAACACGACAATGGTGCACACGGCATCATAAATGCCATTCTGCCACGTGGCATCAGCACCGCCGACGTGCGGCACGGCAAACAGCACAGCCAGGGCGATGGTGCAGAGCCAGAACGCGCCACGCACTTTGACAGGCTTGAACACACGCGACATCACCAGCCCTATGCCAAACGAGAACAACAGCCGCAACAGCCCCCCGAGCAGGTTGTGGTCAATCAACGACCACCCCACACCGAGATGACCGTAGCCCGACAAGCCGAGTATCGAATAGGAGGCCAGCCCCACTCCCGCCAACCCGACGAAGAATGCCAGGAAAGCAGTCGGCATACGCCTCAGGAACAACGCATAGAGTATGTTGCCGATATATTCAAAAAACAACGACCAGCTCGGCCCGTTGAGCGGGTACATCTCGTTGTTGCCCCTCACATCGTGCGCCGCCCCAGGGACGACAGGCAGCAGGAAGAGGTTCAACAACAACGCCAGAAACACCATCGAGAGCGGCACGGCAGTGCCATCCCACCTCTCGCTGCCCTGCACGACGTAAGCCACCGCGCCAAGCACAGCCCCGAGCACCACCATCGGATGCAAACGGATCAGCCTGCGGCGGAAAAACCCCCGCAACGTGAGTGTCGTACGCCAGCGGTCATCGTAAGCGTAGCCTATCACGAAGCCGGAAAGGATGAAAAAGAAGTCAACGGCAAGATAACCGTGATTGAAACGCTGGTCAAGCGGACTCGTGGCGAAACCCTCGAACACATGATACCAAATCACCAGCAACGCAGCAACGCCCCTCAGCCCGTCAAGCAACTCATAGTGCGGCTTGGTGTCCGAGAAAGCGGATGAAGAAGTCTTTGACATGATGCAATCTTTCGTTTTTGATTAATACAATGCAAAAGTAACAAAGCACGACCGGGCAAGATTTGCCGTAAAGCAAAATATGAGCCTGCCACAACTCTGCATACACCCCCTTGCCACAACCCGGCCACACATCACGCCGCACAAGCAATCATCTGACGCTCGCGGCGGATGCCCCCTGCCGTTCCCGGCACACAGGCGGTGGATGGCGCGGCGGGGTGCTTTGTAAGTCACAGTTACAACCTTTGTAAGTGCCAATTACAATCTTTGTAAGTCGCACTTACAAAAGATGTCTTCGCAGAAAAGGCCGGATGTCTTTCCACCCGGCCCGGTATGCTTGCTATTGTATCGTTGAGAGGCGCAAGGACGACGCACTGCCATCCCCGCGCCTGCCCCGCATCAAAGGGAGTGCTCGGACAGATAGCGTTCAGCCTCTATCGCCGCCTTGCAGCCGCTGCCCGCCGCCGTGATGGCCTGGCGATAGTGCGGGTCGGCCACGTCGCCTGCCGCAAAGACACCAGGGACGTTTGTCCTCGGCGTACCGTCCTCGGTGACGATGTAGCCCACCTCATCCGTCTTGACGTAGGGAGCGAACACCTCAGAGTTGGGCTTGTGCCCTATGGCGAGGAAGAACCCGTCTATCGGCAAGTCATAGTGCGTCTCATCGGCTTGCCCCAGCCTCTTGACGAGGTGGACTCCCTCCACGCCGTTGTCGCCATAGAGGCCCTCGGCGTTGTGCTCAAACAGCACCTCAATCTTCTCGTTGCCCAACACCCTGTCTTGCATTATCTTGGATGCACGGAGGTAGGGCTTGCGGACGAGCAGGTACACCTTCTTGGCCAATCCCGCCAGGTATGCCGCCTCCTCGCACGCCGTGTCACCGCCGCCGACAACGGCGACAGTCTTGTTGCGGTAGAAGAATCCGTCGCAAGTGGCGCACGCGCTGACTCCCATCCCGGCATATTTCTTCTCATCGTCCAGACCGAGGTACTTGGCAGATGCGCCCGTGGCGATGATCACGGTGTCGGCCAGCAGTTCCTTCTCATCATCAACAGTCACGCGCATCGGATGCTGGTCAAAGTCCACCTTGGTGACAATGCCAGTACGGATGTCAGCCCCGAAGCGCAAGGCCTGGTTGCGCATGTCTTCCATCAATTGCGGGCCTGTCACCCCTTCGGGATAACCCGGGAAGTTCTCTACCTCCGTCGTGATGGTCAACTGTCCTCCGGGTTGCAGCCCCTCGTACAACACCGGCGATATGTTTGCCCGGCCCGTGTATATCGCGGCGGTGTAGCCGGCAGGGCCTGAGCCGATAATCAAACATCTAACTCTTTCCATTGTCTTGTTACCTATGTTTATCTTAAATCTATTATGTCCACACCGGGATGCTCCGCCTTGTCGAAGACGAACATCGAGTCGTCCACCTTGACACCGCGCTCCAACCCGCTTATAGTGATGTCCGAACTGTTGGCCTCGTCAAAGACCACCGTCAGCCGGCACACGTTGTAGCTACCATCGACATATATCGCCAACGACTCGTAGTCGGACGGATGCACCGGGGTCAGACCGACTTTCGTGTAGCCGGCCGCTTTGCCGAGCAGCTCGTGCCGGAAGTTTTCCTGCCAATGTTTGAGGATGGCGTATGGGTTGACGTTTCCCAATTCGTCAGAGGTAGGTGTCGAGACGTTGACCTCTCCGGCTTCCTTTAAGTAAGTCCAGAGGGTGCGCCCGTCATACCAGATGCTTGCCTCGGCCGAAGTGAGCGTGAATTTGTCAGCACTGACGGTCAGTTCAGATTTCATGCCGTCGATGTCAAGCTGCACGGTGAATGGGCCGTAGGAGGATATGGTCTTCTCGACGTTGGCGAGCACCTGTGACGATGTTGCATCGCCTTGTGCGAATGCCATGAGCGGCAGGATGATTGCCAGCATCAAAAGGTTCAGTCTGTTCATTTCAAATTGTTTAGTTTCATCTGCAAATCCGTCTCGTCCACGCACATCACTTGTCTGGGTTTGCTCCCGTTGGCAGGGCCGACGATGCCTGCCCTCTCAAGCTGGTCCATTATGCGTCCGGCACGGTTGTACCCTATTTCAAACTTGCGTTGGATCAATGATGTCGAGCCTTGTTGGTGAATCACGATCAATCTGGCCGCATCCTCAAAGAGCGAATCCATCTTGTTCACGTCCAAGTCGGCTGATGCGTTGCCGCCGCCGTTCTCATCCACATATTCCGGCAAATAGAATGCCGTGGGATAGCCCTGCTGCCCGGCGATGTAGGATGTGATGTTCTCGACCTCCGGGGTGTCAACAAACGCGCACTGGACACGGACAGGATCGTTGCCTTGCAGGAAGAGCATGTCGCCGCGTCCGATGAGTTGGTTGGCACCGGGGCGGTCCAGGATGGTCATGGAGTCTATCCTCTGCGCGACCCTGAATGCCACACGTGCGGGGAAGTTTGTTTTTATGTTTCCCGTTATGATTTGCGTCGTCGGGCGTTGTGTGGCTATGATCATGTGGATGCCCACGGCACGCGCCAACTGGGCAATTCGCGCTATCGGGAATTCTATGTCTTTGCCTGCTTGCATGATGAGATCGCCGAATTCATCTATCACCACGACGATGTAGGGCATGAATTTGTGGCCTTTCTCGGGATTCAACTGGCGGGAGACAAACTTCTTGTTGTACTCTTTGACGTTCCTGACCTGGGCAGCTTTCAACAAATCATAGCGTTCATCCATCTCTGTGCACAACGAGTTGAGAGTGTGGATGACTTTGGTGAAGTCGGTAATGATCGCGTCATCCGAATCCGGCAGTTTCGCCAAGAAGTGCCGCTCGATGATGGAATAGATGCTGAACTCGACTTTCTTGGGATCGACCATCACGAACTTCAACTCTGCCGGGTGCTTCTTGTAGAGCAACGAAGTGATGATTGCGTTCA
The DNA here is from genome assembly GCA_944321635.1 of uncultured Bacteroidaceae bacterium. GTDB lineage: Bacteria > Bacteroidota > Bacteroidia > Bacteroidales > Bacteroidaceae > Avibacteroides. The sequence goes on from CALULY010000015.1 coordinate 51,034, forward strand.
ATCCGACCGATTTGCCTTGCCCTGTCGCTCCTGCCACAAGGATGTGCGGCATCTTGGCAAGGTCAACCATGAAGACTTCATTTGTTATGGTGCGTCCAAATGCTATTGGCAGGTCGTAGGTTGATTCCTGGAATTTCTTGGAAGCTATGATGGAACGCATCGAGACAATCTTCGGGTCGGAGTTAGGCACCTCTATACCTATCGTTCCCTTGCCAGGTATCGGGGCGATGATCCTTATGCCGAGTGCTTTCAGGCTCAATGCTATGTCATCTTCAAGTCCCCTGATCTTTGAGATCCTCACACCTTGCTCGGGGGTTATCTCATACAGAGTGATGGTTGGGCCGACTGTGGCCTTGATTGTGCAGATTTCTATTCCGAAGCTGCGCAGGATCTCTTTGATGCGGTTCTTGTTCTCGTTCTGCTCTTCAATGTTCACAGAGGGTTCTGAGTTGTCATATTGCTTGAGCAAATCCAAGGTGGGGAACTTGTAGTATTCAAGATCACGGCGCGGGTCATACGGTTCTGTGGATTTGATGTCTATTGTCTGAGTGAGCGGGACTTCCACTTCATCGTTCTTTGCCACTTCGATGGTCATGTCTCCATCGCTGTTTTCGATTGTTTCAAGCTGTGGGGTTTCATCAGCGTCAGTCTCGGCCATTGATGCCTCTTGGCGTGGTGCTGGTTCGTCTTGCTGATTTTGCTCGTCAGGACGGATGTCATTAGCATTATCGGCATCAATGTCTAATTTCACTTCGGGTGCAGTTGCCTTGGCAGTCTGTGCGACAGTCTTGTAGGCTGGTCCATCCTCGACCGTCTCTGCATCATTTTCTTCCTTTTCCTCATTTGATTGGACTTTTCGGCGCACTGGGATGGTGAATAGCCTCTTTAGCATTGGGATGGTCCCTGCACTTATATATATCATTGTCACTATGAGGAACGCCACAAGCAACAGCCACAGTCCTACTGCCCCTATCTGCAACTCCAACCACCCGGAGATGAATTGCCCATGCCTTCCACCATAATTGATAAAGGTGTCGTTGCTGGCAGCCGGCAACACCGCACTCAGGAACACGGATGTCCAGACTGTCAACAGCAAACATGAAATAAAGCATTTTATGAATCTGAACTTGCCAACCTTCATCAGCTTCAATCCTGCGAGCAGCACGACGGCTATCAAAAATATCGATGCGACCCCAAAGCCGTCATTTATGACAAAATTAGCAAACCTCGCCCCTTGTCCTCCTGCCGGGTTCTGCACATCCGACGACGGGCTGCCAATCTCTATGCCAGGACTGTTGACGGCACTGTAATCACTTCCACCCGTGGAAAAAAACGAGAAGTATGCTATCGTAAAGTAAACAGACAGTATCAGCAACAATATCCCTGTCACAAAGCGGACATTCTCGTCCTTGGCGAATGTGACAACTTTTGATATTACACCTTTCTTGACCATCTTTTAGACCTATACCTTAACAATTGATCGCTTGTGTGCGTCAAAATGATATTGCACAATTTATGCTGACATTGTTGCGATGCTCCCTTTTGTCCGTCGCCGCAGCACCGAAATAGTAACCGGCACGGATGCCATAGTAAAGGACATGGTTGTTGTCCAATTTATGCTCCAGACCAACGCCGAACTCAGGTCCTACCGCAACTTTCGCGCCAGAGGTGGAAATCAACCTAACATCTGAGCCAATACCCTCTACGCTTCGCATAGTGCCTGACAACTTGAAATCCAATGTCGCGCCCAATTCGAGATATGGCAAGACTTTCCTTTGCACGTTAGAGAAACGATATTTGAAAAGCAATGGCAATACAAGGGAATGCCTCTTGTAATCGAAATTATTAGTATTAAATGTCGCATCCCACTCATCGCTCTTGGTTTGCGTGAAGAAATAATACAGCTCCGCACGGAAACTAATCCGCCTGTCGATGGGGATTTCCACAAAGAAACCTGGCATGGCATACGGTCTGTTGGGTATTTCAAACCGATTTTTGTCCTCGAAGTTGAACCACGTGTAGCCGGCATTGACGGCAAAGCCCCACGTGATGCCGGGGTAATTGTTTACGGAACATTCCGTGTAGGACTCATATAAAGATGTAAGCGAAGATTCTGTCATCCTCATAGGCAATTCGTCCAACTCCGCCAAGACAGGGCAGTCGGCCGCACGCGCTTGCAACAGTTGCCTGTAACGTTCCCCGCCGTCTGTGATTTGGGCATATTTGCCTGCCGCATCGATAGTGAAGAATGCTTCGCCCTTTTTCCCCTCATATTTGTACAACAAGATTTCATGGTCTCTTATCAGCTCCTTGAGAAACACGCTCGCAGTGTCGCCATCAATAGTTACAACGGCGGAGACATATTTGTAACCGTAGTTTGTTCCGTATGCTGCAATGTCCTTTGGATAGTAGTACTTCCCACCATTCATCTCAGTGGAAATCATTACCCGTTCACAGGCATCTGCATAATCGGGGTTTTCAATCGTCACACCGTTGTATCTCTTGCCGTCCCTTGTTATGTAATACCCTGTCTGTGAAACTTGGGCATACATCCCAATTCCAGCAAACATGAAGAATAAGAAACTCAATATAGCTTTCATACTCGATTTATTTCCCTAAAATTACAATGAATGCCCCTGCCATGTCACGACATCCGGTCACGATAGTCGGCATAGCCAAAAGCCCTGACGCATCTGTAACCTGACGATGGGTCGAAAATGCCAATTTCGGGATGCGTCACCCCGTTGAACATCGTCGTCTTGACCATGGTGTAATGGATCATGTCACGGAACACAATCCTCTCCCCCACCACAGGCTCATGCCCGTCATCAAAGGCCCAATCGCCAACAAAGTCTCCTGCCAAGCAACTGTTGCCGCCCATGCGCCAATGCTTCTCACCGGGCTGTGGATCATGCATCCCGAGTATCGCTGGCTTGTAAGGCATCTCAAGGCAATCAGGCATGTGGCAAGCAAACGAGACATTCAACATCACAGTGTTGACGCCGCCATTGCGCACCACATCCTCAACAGTAGCGACGAGGCAGCCTGTGTCCCAAGTGAATGCACTCCCAGGCTCAAGAATCAAGCGCAAGGATGGATGCCTGCCCATGAAGGCATTTATCACCTCGACCAATTTGCCCACGTCATAATCTCTATGGGTCATCAGGTGACCACCGCCGCAATTCAACCACTTTACTTGGTCTAAGAATTTGCCGAATCGCCGTTCCACGGCTTCAAGCGTAGCTTCAAACGCTTCTGGCATTGACTCGCACAACGAATGGAAATGCAAGCCCTCCACCCCTGCGGGCAACGCCGTCAAGTCTTCAGCCAGGACTCCAAGACGCGATCCCCTGTTGCACGGGTTGTAAAGGTCGGTCTTGACAGTCGAGTGTTCAGGATTTATGCGCAAACCGCAAGACACTCCGGCTGACACAGCTTTGTCCTTGAACCTCGCATACTGGGACAAGGAGTTGAATGTGATGTGACTGCTGTATGACAAGATTTCATCAATCTCGCAATCAGTATAAACAGGCGCGTAGGTATGTGTCTTGAAACCGAATTTGTCATAGACAAGACGGGCTTCCGCGAGCGAACTCGCGGTAGCACCGTCACTATGTTTTTTCAGCTCGGGGAATATGCTCCACATCGCATTGGCTTTCAAGGCGACGATTATGTCCGCCCTGGTCTCACGTCTCACCCTGTCAACGACACCCATGTTGGCATCAAGCAACTCTGTGTCGAGGACGTAGGCGGGCGAAGGGATGCTTGTGAAGTCACGCCCCCGCAGTATAGCGTCTTTGTCCACCGTCATAATTCCAAGTCGATGTCAAACTTCTCGACCCACGGCAACCCTTGTTCCCCAAGTTCCGCAAGGAACGGATCCGGGTCAAACTGCTCGACATTGAAGACTCCCGGTGCTTTCCACAGACCTTTGGCGAACATTGCCGCGCCAAGGGCTGCTGGGACTCCCGTCGTGTAGCTGACAGCTTGCGTGCCAGTCTCCTTGTATGCCTGCTCGTGATCGCAATTGTTGTAGATGTAGTATGTGTGCTCCTTGCCGTCCTTCAGACCACGGATGCGGCAGCCTATCGAGGTCTGTCCGTGATAATTCGGGCCGAGAGACTTCGGGTCAGGCAAAACTGCTTTGAGGAACTGTATAGGCACTATTTCCACGCCGTTGTACATCACAGGGTCAATGCGTGCCATGCCGATGTTTTGTATGACACGCAGGTGGGTCAGGTACTCTTGCCCGAATGTCATCCAGAATCTTGCGCGCTTGATGCTGGGGTAATGTTTCACCAACGACTCCAACTCCTCGTGGTATATGAGGTAAGACTCGCGCTCCCCTATCTCCGGGTAATGCAACGGCTTGTGTATCTCGTGCGGCTCGGTTTCCACCCACTTGCCGTTCTCGTAGTATTTGCCCTTTTGAGTGACCTCCCTGATGTTAATCTCTGGATTGAAGTTGGTGGCAAATGCCATCCCGTGATTGCCGGCATTGCAGTCCACGATGTCGAGGTACTGTATCTCGTCGAAATGATGCTTGGCCGCGTAAGCGGTGAAGATTGCCGACACTCCCGGGTCGAATCCGCAGCCGAGGATGGCAGTAAGCCCCTTCTCCTTGAAGCGGTCATGGAACGCCCACTGCCAACTGTATTCGAAGTGGGCTTCGTCCTTGGGCTCATAATTAGCCGTGTCAAGGTAGTTTGCGTTGCAGGCAAGGCAGGCCTCCATTATTGTCAAGTCCTGATAGGGCAAAGCCACATTGATAACAATGTCTGGCTTGTATGCACTCATCAACGCGATCAAGTCGTCCACGTTGTCGGCATCGACCTGCGCGGTCTTGATCCTGTCGCCTCCGACTGCCTTTGCTATCGCGTCACATTTGGACTTGGTGCGGCTCGCCAACATGATGTCCGAGAAAACAGGATTATTGGCGACCTTGAATGCTACCACCGTGCCGACACCTCCAGCACCGATAATTAGAACTCTACACATTTCGTTTTTGTTATTCTATTTGCAAGGTACTGATTGAGGACCTTGCGGACTCATTTGTTTCATTGGTTGTCATTTGCCGGCATAAAGCAGGCTGAGGAACTGATAAAGCAGCTTGGCTGCCAGGAAATCAGGAGCCTTGTTGACCTCATTGGGACACAACTCCACGATGTCAAACCCCACGACATGATGTTCATCTGCAACTGCCTTCAGCAAGTCGAGCACATCGCGGTAGGACAGCCCGTCAGGCTCTGGAGTCCCAGTCGATGGCATGAAAGCCGGGTCGAGGACATCGAGGTCGATCGTGACATACACCTCCGGAGCAAGGCGGTTGAGCACTTCGCCCACCCAGTCAGAGCGGCGTTTCAGCACGTGGGCATGGAAAACATTGTCCTCCACGATGTTTTGCCCCTCCTCTGCCATGCAGGTGCTGCGTATGCCGACTTGCACGACATTGCCTGCCACCTCCTTGGCACGCGCCATCACACAGGCGTGGTTGTATGTCGAGCCTTCATAGATGTCTCTCATGTCCGTGTGCGCGTCGAGTTGCAGGACCGACATACCCGGGTAACGCTTGGCTGCCGAGCGTATTGCCCCGATGCTGACCGAGTGTTCGCCCCCGATGACCACGGGGAATTTCCCGTCATCAAAGAGCGCATCCATCCTCCTCTCCACTTCTTCCGCCATGGACTCGGGGGATTTGCCCTCAGTCACTGGCGGCAATGTGGCTATCCCCTTGCGATAGACCTCGGTTTTGGTCTCGATGTCGTAGAACTCCAAGTTAAACGACGCTTCGAGCAGAGCCTGAGGTCCACGGTCAGCACCTTTTATCCAAGTGCTTGTCCCGTCGTAGGGGACAGGCAAGATGGCAACCTGCGACTTGTCATAATCAGTGTATTGCCCATCAAAATCACCAAAATTCCTCATTTTGTCCAATCTACTTAAAATTTGGGGTGAACAAAGATATAACTTCTATTTTTCACAAACGCCGTTTTCACCCATTTATACCTAAAAAATCTCCTATACGCGGCACGCCACAGCCCTCAACAAAAACGGACGCATTAATGCAAATAGCTTCCTCTTTGCATGGAAAATCTATTTTAAGGCTAAAAACATATGGCTTTAAGTTAAAAATATATAGACTTAGATTGAAATTATATAAACTAAGCCTAAAAATAAACTTTTCTTCTATCCATGCGAAATACTTGGAAGACACAATCATTGCTGACTTATTTAAAAATCCGGTCGAAAAACATAAAACCGAGCGTCCATTCCATCAATTGAGCATGACATTGCGGCATGAATGCCGCCAAAGAAGCATATCTTTGTGCAAAAGCTGAGAGTGATGAAGAAAATCATAAAAAAAGCCGCGCCTGCGCCAAGGCGCGACAAACGGCTGACTTGCCTTGTCAATGAGAAAGAAAACGAAATCATCGACAACTACCTGCAACGCTACAACATCAGGAACAAGTCCACGTGGATGCGCGAAACAATCTTGTGGTTCATTTACACCCGCGCCGAGACTGATTACCCAACCCTTTTCAGCGACCACGAGATGCGCAGGTGAGCATGGCACCAATGGACGACACCCACTACATGAGACTTGCCATAGCCGAAGCCAAAGCGGCACGCGACGAAGACGAAGTGCCAGTCGGCGCAGTCGTCGTGTGCAACGGCAAGGTAATCGCCAAAACCCACAACCAGACACAACGCTTGCACGATGTCACCGCACACGCCGAGATGTTGGCCGTGACTGCGGCGGCCATATGGCTCGGGGGAAAATACTTGACGGACTGCACAATCTATGTCACCGTCGAACCCTGTCCGATGTGCGCTGGCGCGCTGGGATGGGCTCAAGTGGGGAAATTGGTCTATGGAACGGATGACCCAAAACGGGGATACGCCCACATAGCTCCTGCCGCCTTGCATCCAAAGACAGAGGTCGTATGCGGCGTACTCAGTGACGAATGCTCGGCACTCGTCAAAGAATATTTCAAAATGAAACGTAGCAGGAAATAGATGCCTGGGCACGGCATCAACTGCCGGAGTCAACGGTCTTGCTTGGCGTCGTCCTTTATCTCCTCGAAATCGACATACTCACCTTCGCTCGCATCAAATATCTTCTGACCCGGTTCACCCTTGGCTTTGACATTGGACGCACGTGACTGTCCACGTGCATCAGCATTGTCCCGTTTGCCAGATTTGACGATGCGCCAGACGCGGGCAAACACGGCAAAGGCAATGATTATCCCAAACAGCAGTACGAACAGGAGCAGCCCACCAAAAAACTTAATGAGAAACATGACGAGGTTTCATTAAAAAGACCACTGCTGAGAGCACAACGTACCAACCGATCGCAAGCGCTATGCCAGCAGTCCTGAAGATGATGACCAAAAGCAATGAGGTGACGATGAATATGTACCTGACCATGTTGTCACTCCAACGCAAATTCTTGAATTTGAGTGCGAACATGGGCAGTTCGCATACGAGCAAAACCGAAGAGACAACCACCCCTACGAGCATCCAAACCGGCCCAACGCCCATGACATAAGTATGGCAACCGGCCGCGAGTGCCACCCAAAGCAAGGCATTGGCGGGCGTCGGCAGGCCGACAAAGGATGACGATTGTCTTTCATCGACATTAAACTTGGCAAGTCTCAATGCTGAGAACACTGAGATGAGGAATGCCGCGTATGGCATCACATCCTTGAGTGCAAAAGCCCAACCAGTGTAACTCATCTCATTGAACATGGAGAACACGACAAGCGACGGAACGAGCCCGAAGCTGATGTCATCAGCCAGCGAGTCCAGTTGCAACCCGACTGCCGAATATTGTTTCGTAGCACGGGCTACCAACCCGTCTGAGAAGTCAAACACGGCACTGAGCAGCACAAGCAACAAAACCAAACCATAGTTGCTGTCGAATGCCTCGACACAAGCCATGCAGCCGCAAAAAAGGTTTAGTGATGTCAGCAGGTTGGGCAGAGTGAAAAGCTTGATTTTCCCCATAACGTCGTCAATGAAGTTTGGCAATGACCGTCTGATTACCTACGGTGGACTGGCCAAGCCGCACGCAGACCTCGGTTCCCAAGGGCAAATAGACATCGACGCGTGAACCGAATTTGATAAAACCCATGTGCTCATCGATGTAGCATTCCTCCCCCTCATGGGCATAGGTGACTATCCTACGCGCCATTGCACCGGCTATCTGACGTGCCATTATTTCTTTCCCGTCAGGTGTCTCTATGATGATCATTGACCTTTCGTTGTCAGTGCTCGCCTTGGGCAACCATGCCTTCATGAACTTGCCATTCTGGTGGGCGACTTTTTTGACCGTTCCATCGACAGGATACCAATTGGCGTGCACATTCAATATACTCATGAAGATGGAAATCATTATGCGGCGGTCATGGAAGTACTCCCCTTCATCGACTTCTTCCACCACGACAACCCGCCCGTCGGCGGGTGCGACAACGATGCCATCGGTCTGACCGGCAAATATCCTCTTTGGACACCTGAAAAAGTTGGTAAGCAACAGATAGACCACAGCCGACAGCACTATTAACGAGTAGGACAAGATTTTCCAAGGGGAGTAATAGTAGACAAGGGCATTGAATGCTATCAACCCCAATGCAGTATATATGAGAGTGTGTGTCCCCTCCCTATGCAACCTGATTTTCTTTAAATTCCTCTTGATCCTGCCCATCTCCAGGTTTTGTTTTAGATGCAAAGTTAATGCTTACGCAATGATGCCGCAAAATTAGCTTAATCTTTTAATTTATCATAACAAGAGGTGTCTTAATGGGACGCGACGCTAAATCTTGAACTAACAAGACATGAAAAGCGGAGACAGAGCATCGTTCAACTTCATAATCCACATAGAAAAGAAAAACATCCGCCAACATGCATTGCATAGGCGGATGTTTTTTATGAACCTCACAATCTCGCGGCCGTCAGTCACGGAGGCGCATCGAGTTGGCATCGCGGAGGATCTTGCTGTCATGCGCTATGGCCTTGATTGCCATGAGAGTCAATATCAACGACACAAGAGGCAGGCACAGCGGCCATTTGACCCTGAATGCCGCATCCAGCGTCCCGCTGGCGACAGACTGCGCGAAAAAGACGCCGGCATAGTAGCCCACGAGCAAGACCACGCTGGCCACCGCCCACCGCGTCTGGCATTTGAGCCGCTTGAAACTGAAGATAGCGATGACGGCAACGACCGCCGACAAAAATAAGATGGCACACAACCAGCTGAACGTGTAGTCGGCAGCATCCGCAAGCCTCATGCACAACGGCGTGAACTCAAACCCCGCACCTTGCCCCTCAACGACCAAGTGGCCGAAAGGCAAGAACGCGGCGACTGCGCACAGCACGGCAGCCATGAGCAGGTAGAGTGTCTGTATGCGTTGGATGACCATGGCGGCGCGTCAGATCGTGTCAATCTTGGCAGGATTCCTGAAGTAGATCTTGTGCTCCTCGTACTCCTTGGTCGCGATAAGCGTGGGTTTCGGCAATTTCTCGTAGTAGCGCGAAATCTCGATCTGTTCCCTGTTCTCAAACACTTCCTCCAAGTTGTCGTTGCCGGTCGCAAACTCTTGCAACTTCTTAGATAGTTCGGCCTTCATCTCCTGGGATATCTGGTTGGCACGCTTGCCGATGATTGCCACTGTCTCATAGATGTTGCCAGTGTCCTCGCACAGTTCCATCAAGTCACGTGTGACTGTTGTCAATGGGGCATTTGTCTTCTTGTAATCCATGTTCTTACTCTATATTTTTATCATTTATCCTCTTTTCCGAATTGTTGAAGATGCTCGTCGCCTCCTTCATATACTTGCTCTCGGGGAACTCGTTGATGAACGCATAGTACTCATCGACGGTCTCGCGGTAGCGGTCAATCTTCTTCTCCTCGATGCTGTGCAAAGCCATCTGGTACCTGGCCCGCAGGATGAGGATAGAGATGTCCTCGCGCAGGTTGGTGTACGGATAATCCTTGAGGGCGTTTTGCGCCGTGACGATGCAAGCCTCATAGTTGTTGCCCATATAGTCCCCGAGGTCATAGTACAGCTTGGCCGATAGGTAATCCTTGTACACCAGCTTGTCCTGCAACTCAAATTGCATCTGCTGGGCCCTGTCCTTGCGCTCGCTGTCCGGGTAGTACTCCATGAACATCTGCAACTCCTGGATGGCCTGGTAGGTCTGTGTCTGGTCGAGTTGCGCCTCCGGGCTGTCGAGGTAGAGCGATACGCCCGTGTAGTAGCGGGCATCCTCGGCGAACACGCCGCGCGGGTAGGCCGTGTAATAAGTCCTGAAGTGCTGGGCGGCGGTCAAATAGTCCTTTTGCTTGAAGTAGGTCATACTGAGCAAGAACAGCGACTCCTCGGCATTGTTAGTCCCTTTCATGAAGTAGACCAAATCCTGCATCAGCGAGGCGGCCCGGCCGTAGCTCTTCAACATATAATTCTTCTTAGCCGTCTCGTATTTCAACTCACGGTCATAGCTCTTGACGACCTTGTTGTAAGTGTTGCACGACACCAACAATGCGGCTGTTATGATAAGTGCGGATATACTCTTCACCATGGCAAGCAAATTGCCGCAAATTTACGCATCTTGGCCTTACCTTGCAATTAAAAGAAACTAAAATCACATCACCGTGCCTCCCTCCACCGCCAAGTCCGGCGGACAAGGCGGGCGGAAACGCCTATGTTACCGGACATCAAACCTATCAGGCAGGGCTCTGAATCCAATGATGCAAAGCATGAAACCCCACAATGCCAGATGGAAACTTGGATGAAGCCTGGCATAAAGTTAGGTTGCCCGGTGCATAAAGTTCATCACGTCCTGACCTAAAGTATATTCAGAAGTTTTGTTTATATATTCAAAAGTTCTGTTTATATAAACAAAAGTTCTGTTTATATAAACAAAAGTTCTGAATATATAAACAGAACTTTTGTTTTTACTTTATGTGCGGGGGAAATGAACTTTATGCACCGGGAGGGTGGAGTACAGGCCTGACATCACAGGGTTTATCCTCTATCCCACCCTGGCAGCTCCCGGCGCATGGCAGCAGAAGCACTTGATGTGAGCCGTGCTCACGTGCCTTGCGACAAGCCCATGATTGCACGCTTGACGGCGGGACGTGGCAGGATGCGCCTTTATCTGTACTTGGATTTCATCCAGCCCGCACATCCACCTGGCAACCACGATCATGCCACATCGGTCAACAGATGCGATGTCGCCGGTACAATGCACCACGCTGAGGCATCAAACAACAATGCCTGGCCGGGGATGAACCCAGCCAGGCATTGATTTGGTGCGGTGGCGGTGTGCCTCAATCGGCATCAACGCCCCATTGCTGGCGTGCGAGACGCTTGTAGTTGTTGTACCTCCAACGCGCGTTGTCCTCGGCTGCTTGGAAAAGCTCCTCTGCCTCGTCGGGGAACTGTTTCATGACTGAGGCATAGCGTACCTCGCCCTTGAGGAATGTCTTGAAGGCGCTCCAGTCGGGTTCCTTTGAATCGAGCGTGAAGGGGTTCTTGCCTTCCTTTTCCAGCTCCGGGTTGTAACGCCACAGATGCCAGTAGCCGCAGGCGACAGCCGCCTTCTCTTCGGCCTGGGACTTACCCATTCCCGCCTTCAAGCCATGGTTGATGCACGGTGCGTAGGCGATGATGATGGATGGGCCGTCGTATGCCTCTGCTTCCCTGATTGCCTTGAGCGTCTGGGCTTGGTCTGCGCCCATAGCCACTTGGGCCGCATAGACGTAGCCATAAGTGGAAGCGATGAGACCGAGGTCTTTCTTGCGCACTCTCTTGCCCGATGCTGCAAACTTGGCTATCGCGCCGATAGGCGTTGCTTTTGACGCTTGCCCGCCGGTGTTGGAATACACCTCCGTGTCGAGCACGAGGATGTTGACGTTTTTGCCTGATGCGAGCACGTGGTCCAAACCGCCGAAGCCTATGTCGTATGAAGCGCCGTCACCGCCGATAATCCACTGTGAACGTTTTACGAGATAGTGGCTCAGCTCGACAATGCGCTTGCAGACATCGCAATCGCAAGACTTGCAGAGCGGGACGATCTGGTCAGCCAGCTCGCGTGAGCGGTCTGCGTCGTTGCGGTTGTCGATCCATTGGCGCATGAGATCCTTCAATTCGTCAGAGCAGCAAGTGCATGACAGGCCTTCCTCCATGTAACGGACGAGGCGGTCGCGCATCTTCTCGCTGGCAAGCACCATGCCCATGCCAAATTCACAGAAGTCCTCAAACAGTGAGTTAGCCCATGCCGGGCCGCGTCCCTTGTCATCTGTGGTGTATGGGGTCGATGGCACTGAGCCGGAGTAGATTGACGAGCAGCCTGTGGCGTTGGCCACCATCTCGCGGTCGCCGAAGAGCTGGGTGATGAGTTTGACATAAGGGGTCTCACCGCAGCCCGAGCAAGCTCCCGAGAACTCGAACAGCGGCGTAGCGAATTGCGAGTTCTTGACGTTGGACTTGATGTCAACGAGTGATTGTTTGGACTTGACGTTGGCCACGCAGTATTCCCAGTTGGCGGCTTCGGGCAATTGCGATTCGAGGCTGACCATCGTGAGGGCTTTGTTGCCTTTGAAGCCCGGGCAGACATCGGCGCAGTTGCCGCAACCAAGGCAGTCGAGGACATCGACTTGCATACGGAACTTCATGCCTTTCAACGCTGCGGGCGCTTTCACGTCGATTGTCTGGAAGTTTGCACCTGCCTGTTCGCCCTCGTCAAGCACGAATGGACGTATCGATGCATGGGGACAAACGTAGGCGCACTGGTTGCACTGGATGCAGTTGTCTGGATTCCAAACAGGGACAAACGCAGCAACGCCTCGTTTCTCATATTTTGCCGTGCCCTGATGCCAGGTGCCGTCCTCGATGCCACGGAATGCCGACACTGCGAGGAGGTCGCCATCCTGAGCATTGATCGGACGCACGACGTTGTTGATGAAGTCCGGGTCATTGTTTGCCGGCACCTCGTCGTCGGGCAGGTTTGCCCATGAGGGGTCAACGGCCAGTTGCTTGTACTCACCGCCACGGTCTACGGCCGCATAGTTCTTGTTGACGACATCCTCGCCTTTCTTGCCGTAGGATTTGACGATGAACTTTTTCATCTGCTCGACCGCCAAGTCTACCGGTATCACCCCGGTTATGCGGAAGAACGCAGATTGGAGGATGGTGTTGGTGCGGTTGCCAAGGCCGATTTCCTGGGCAATCTCGGTTGCGTCGATGTAATAGACGGTGATGTTGTTTTGCGCAAAGTACCTCTTCACTTTGTTTGGCAAGTGCTTGGCCAGTTCGTCTCCGCTCCAGACAGTGTTTAGGAGGAACGTCCCGTTCTTACGCAAACCGCGTGTCACGTCATACATCTTCAGATAAGCCTGCACGTGGCAAGCGACGAAGTTTGGAGTGTTGACCAGATAGGTTGAACGTATCGGTGTGTCACCAAAGCGCAAATGCGAGCAAGTGAAGCCTCCAGACTTCTTGGAGTCGTAGGCAAAGTAGGCTTGGCAGTATTTGTCGGTGTTCTCACCTATGATCTTTACGGAGTTTTTGTTCGCCCCGACAGTGCCGTCCGCGCCGAGACCGTAGAATTTGGCCTCGAACATACCTTCGCCGCCGAGTGCGATTTCCTCCTTCATTGGCAGTGAAGTGAATGTAACGTCGTCAACAATGCCTATCGTGAATTGATTCTTAGGCTGCGGCAACGAGAGGTTTTCGTAGACGGAAAGTATCTGTGCCGGTGTCGTGTCCTTTGACCCGAGGCCGTAGCGGCCACCAACGATGAGCGGGGCATCTGCCACGCCGTAGAAACATTCCTTCACGTCAAGGTAAAGCGGTTCGCCGTTTGCCCCAGGCTCTTTTGTCCTGTCGAGGACGGCTATGCGCTTCGCAGTCTTTGGCACGGCTGCAAGGAAGTGCTTCGCCGAGAACGGACGGTAGAGGTGCACGGCAACGAGACCGACCTTTTCACCTTTTGCTGTCAGGTGGTCGATGGTTTCCCTGATTGCTTCAGTGACGGAGCCCATGGCAATGATGACCCTCTCGGCATCCTCCGCACCATAATAATTGAAGAGACCATAGTTGCGACCGGTCAGCTTGGAAATCTCCTTCATGTAGTCCTCGACAATCGCCGGAACGCTCTCATAGTAGGGGTTGGATGCCTCCCTGTGTTGGAAGAAGTGGTCAGGATTTTCCGCCATGCCCCTCGCAACGGGGTGCTCAGGATTCAAAGCCCTTGACCTGAATTCCGCCAATGCCTCTCGGTCGATCAACGGGGCAAGGTCGTCATTCTCAAGCATCTCGATCTTCTGGATCTCATGTGAAGTCCTGAAACCATCAAAGAAGTTGAGGAACGGCACTCTTGATTTTATTGTTGACAGATGTGCCACACCAGCCAGATCCATGACCTCTTGCACCGAACCTTCGCACAACATCGCGAATCCGGTCTGACGGCAAGACATCACATCCTGATGGTCGCCGAAGATGCACAGCGCGTGCGAAGCGAGAGTACGTGCCGAAACGTGGAAGACGCACGGCAAAAGCTCGCCTGCTATCTTATACATATTAGGTATCATCAGGAGCAAGCCCTGCGACGCGGTGTATGTCGTCGTCAAAGCCCCTGCCTGGAGCGAGCCATGCACTGCCCCGGCAGCACCGGCCTCAGACTGCATCTCTTGGACAAGGACAGTCTCGCCGAAGATGTTCTTACGGCCTGCCGCAGCCCATTCATCCACATACTCCGCCATGGTAGATGACGGGGTGATGGGGTAGATGGCAGCCACTTCCGAGAACATATAGGAAATGTGCGCGGCGGCTTGATTACCATCACAAGTAATAAACTTCTTTTCTTTAGCCATAAATTTAATATTTGATTGTACTATATGATTCTTGTTTCTCAGCCTATGAACCCGAGCAACCACAACGGCAGACGCACGCTTTCCGACGTGCCCCTTTTTGTGAACACCGCATCGCAATGGACGGATTTGGCGTTTCCACCGGCCTTGTCGAAAGTGAGCAGCCACTCATTGTCGATGGCATAGCTGGCAGTCTTTTTATCCTTGTTGACAAGATGCTTGGATGACAGGGCATTGACGGCGAATAACTCATTGACGACATTCTGCCTGGTGTTTGGGCAGATCGCATACTGGATGTTTGGGTTGCCTATCATTATCTGCGAAGGTTTCTTGGGATACTCGTCGTACTCGGAATAGAGCATCGTTATCAACCCTGCGTCGTCCAGATATTTCAAGTAGTTCATCACCGTGGCCCTCGACGCCTGTACCTCTTCGGACAGATGGCTTATGTTGACTGCCGTTTCGTTGCCGGCGGTTGCCAGCTTGTACAGCAAAGTTTTTATCTTGGACAAATATTTCAATTCGATTTGCCGTGCCAGCAGGATATCAACCTCGACCATCATGTTGATCATCCTGAGGAGCGTTGCTGAGTAGTTTTTCTTGTCCGTCAAGAATGGCGAATAGCCGTGGTGCAGGTAGTTTTGAAAAAAGTCTTGGGGATTGATGCGTCGTGTAACTTCTTCAATGACGTTTTCGCTGTTTGCCAGCAAACTGTCAAGGCTGCACACATCGTGTTTGTAGGCAGTGACAAGGTTCAGGTATTCACGGAATGTGAACCCGCCAAGCGTGTAGACCTTTGCGACATCGTTTATCTCATGGCAATCTTCGCCCGCATCAAACACAGGAGACACCGCGCAAACGACCCGCAATGCAGGATGCTTCTCACAGCAAGCCTTGATGTCCACCGTCCACCCAGGGCATTTGCCAACACCGTCAATCAACAGCACAGTGCCACCCTGCGCCACAAAAACGTCGGCAAAGTCTGTCAAGCGGTTGTGGCAGAAGTAGAAGTTGTCAAGGTTGACATAGAGGCACTTTTTGCTCCTCCCGAAGAACTCCTTGGCGTAGTGTAAAAGAAAAGTAGTCTTGCCAACACCTCTGCATCCTTTAATGCATATCACCCTGTCGTCCCAATCAATCTCATCCATCAATGTCCGCCGCACAGGATTGCCCAAGAGCTCAAGCAGATGCGAATGTGTTGTATAAAAAGCTTCCATCCTACTCGTTTTAGCAGAGGCAAAGTTATTACATAATTATATATTTGCAAAACCATGGATGCATTAGGAAGCCTTTTTTGTGCAATGCCGGGCAATGGCTTCCGGCACCTGGTGTTGACGACGACGGCATACAATGTTTTCACCATTAGCATACAATGATTTGGCCCTTACCATACAATGTCCCGGACGGAAACATACGATGCAAAATCCACCGCACACTATGACAACTGGACTTGCAGTGCTAAACCTCGACCATGACCTTGCACTGAGGAACGGCACGGTCAACTACATCCCAAGCAAGCACATAGTGCGGATGATGGAAGACCTAAGCCTCCTCCCCTATTGGTTCAGTGACAATTGCACAATCATCTCGCCCAGGCAATTGCCGCCTTGGATGGTGGAAGTGGCGGCATCATTAGGGATAGAGAATGATGTCTCCAGCCTGGACGGATTGCCGCGTGCCGGCCGCAGCTTGCCTGTAATGCCGTGGGGATGGAATCCGACATTGGCACGGCGACTGTCAGACCTCGGGCTGACATCCATCCCTTCAAGCGAGGCATTGCAATCCATCAGGCGGCTCTCGTCACGCCAGGCAAGCATCCCGTTGCTTGAACAGTTGAGGGTAATCGGCGGGACTGTCGGACTGAGGACTTTTGTCACGTCGGCAGAATCAACCACGCATCTCACCGGCTTTGTCGCCAAGCCGCTGTGGTCATCATCGGGCAAAGGGCTGGTGTGGTGCGACGACGCACCAACAGCATCCGACACAGCTCAGATTGCGGCCGAGACAAAGAGGTGCGGCGGCGTGGTCATCGAGCCGTTGTGCCGTGGCAAAATCATCGACTTTGCAATGGAGTTTGAAATCGGTGCGGACGGCAGATGCCGATTCACAGGTTATTCCATCTTTGAGACCGACAGCCGAGGACGATATGAGCGCAATCTGCTCGGTGCGGCAACAGAAGCCCGCATCAACACGTTGTTGCCAACAAGCATCACTGACGAAGTAAAGATCACAATCATGCGATATGCGGAAGAACATTTCTCACCCTGCTACAAAGGGACATTCGGCATCGACATGATGGTTTGCGACGGTGGGGACGGCGCCAAGTTGCATCCTTGTGTGGAAGTCAATTTGAGGATGAACATGGGAATCGTGGCGCTGCGCCTGTCACGCCTTGTCGGTGACGGATGCAACGGGTACTTCAGCATAAAACATTGCAACGACCCGGATTCGCTCCGTCAGTTCCACCAACGCATGATGCAAGAAAATCCCTTGACCATCATCGACAAGAAGATAGCCAAGGGATTCATGCCTCTCACCCCCGTTTGCGACGGCACGCAGCACCTCGCCTACATGGCCGTGGAGTGAACCGTATGCGGGGCAAGGGTCATTGTATGCCTTTCTCTCTCAGTTTGAGCTGCCATTTCCATGCAGAGAGCAATGTGTCCTCGACAGATGTCTCTGCTTTCCATCCAAGTTCCTCGTTGGCTTTCCTCGGATCTGCCCAGACTTTCTCAATGTCCCCGGCACGACGACCTGTTATCTTGTAATTCAACTTAACGCCTGTCGCCTTTTGGAACATATCGACCAACTCAAGGACAGACAGCCCGCGACCAGTGCCGATGTTGAACACTTCGACACGTTCCTTCTGTTTGTCGTTCAAGATGCGGTCAATGGCTATGACATGAGCCTTTGCCAAATCGACCACATTGATGTAATCTCTTATGCAAGAGCCATCCGGGGTGTCGTAGTCGTCACCAAAGACACTCAACTGTTCACGGATGCCTATCGCCGTCTGGGTGATGTATGGCACCAAGTTTTGCGGAACGCCGTTTGGCAATTCGCCAAGCAAAGCGGTCGGATGCGCGCCGATAGGGTTGAAGTAACGCAGCAGGATGGCATTGACCCCATCTTGAGCCTTGACAAAATCCCTGATTATCTCTTCGTTTATCTGCTTTGTGTTCCCGTAGGGGGAAGTAGCAGGTTTGATTGGAGCATCCTCGGTCACAGGCAGTACATCAGGCTCTCCATAGACAGTGCAGGACGATGAGAACACAAGCCCCTTGACCCCAAAGCGGGGCATGAGTTCCAAGAGATTCAACAGTGAAACGATGTTGTTGCGGTAGTAGAGCAACGGTTTCTGCACCGATTCACCCACGGCCTTGCTGGCTGCGAAATGGATTATGGCTTCGATGCCTGCATATTTCTTGAACACACCCTCCATCGCATCAAGATCGGTGCAATCCACCTTTTCAAAAGCAGGCCTTACAGATGTGACAGCCTGTATGTTGTCAACGACATCAGCCCTCGAATTGCTGAGGTTGTCCACAATGACCACTTCGTAACCGCTTTGCTGGAGTTCGACTACCGAGTGCGAGCCGATGTAGCCTAACCCTCCCGTTACAAGAATCCTTTTCATGATTAACTGCTTTTTATTTAGTTTGACTTAAACATTGGCATAGGAGAAAAGAAGTGGTTTAGAGGCCCGTTGCCCTCACCGACCACAACGTCTTTGCTTGCAAAAATAGCTTTTTTCACATAGCATTCTGCATTTTCAACAGCTTTTGCCAATGGCTGACCTTGGCACAAAAACGCCGCTATGGCCGAAGACAATGTGCAGCCCGTCCCATGCAAATTGCGCGTCACCACCTTGTCTGTTTCAAAAATGACAGTTGGCTGCCCCGGCATCATCAACACGTCAGAGAGATGATTTGAGGCAAGATGACCACCTTTAAGCAATATGTTGCGGCATCCCATCGCAAGCAAAGCCCTCGATGCCGCAACCATGTCGCCGACATCGTTTATCGTGACACCCGTAAGCATTTCAGCCTCCGGGATGTTGGGCGTGACCAATGTCACGCTGCGCATCAGCTCAAAGACATCTTCACTGCTTGCACCATCAAGCAACGAGCATCCAGAGGTCGATTTCATAACAGGGTCGAGAACGACAGGCACGGCAGAGACGACATTTTTGACGAATGCCGTTAGCGTCCGCACGTTGCCACCGCTGCCAAGCATACCGATTTTAACAGCAGATATGTCAAAGTCTGCCGCTATTGCATCCAACTGCTCACCAAGGAATGCCGCAGGGACATCAAGCACAGACCTGACCCCGCACGTGTTTTGCGCAGTCAAAGCGGTGATGGCAGTGGCTGCATATACCCCAAGTGATGAGAATGTCTTGATGTCGGCTTGTATGCCGGCTCCGGCACCACTGTCAGAACCGGCTATGGTCAATGCTACCTTGTATTTTTTCATTTCGGCAAATATAAGATGACATTGGAAGTCATTGCATAAAAAATGGTCGGAAATGCACGAAAGCATCTCCGACCAATGTCATCAATCACCGACTTTTCACTGTTCAGGCATTGTGCACCGTCAATTGAGGGAATGGGAAAGATATGTTTTTCTCGTTGAAACGCTCATATACTTTCTTGTTCACATCATAATATACCCCCCAGTAATCCGAATTCTTCACCCACACCTTGAGAGCTACATTTACACTGCTGGCCGCCAACTCGGTGAGGGCTATCAGCGGGGCGGGTTCTTTCAATATGCGGGAATCCTCGTCAATCAATTCTTGTATGACGCTCCTGACATAGCCAAAGTCCGTGCCATAATCCACACCAAACACAAAATCCACACGTCTCAACTCCATCTTGCTGTAATTGACTATTGTGCCGCTGCTCAACGAACCATTCGGGATGTACACCACCTTGTTGTCCGTCGTGACGATGATGGTGTTGAGGATTTGTACCTCCTTGACAGTTCCACTCACACCTTGCACCTCGATAAAATCACCTACACGGTACGGTTTGAACAGCAAGATGATCAAACCGCCTGCGAAGTTTTGCAAATTGCCGGACAATGCCATACCTATGGCTACGCCGGCCGATGCCAACAAGGCGGCAAATGATGTGGTATTCACGCCGAGGGCACCGATGACAGATATGATCAAAAGTATGGTAAGCAGGATGTTTGTGAGGCTGAAGAGGAACGTCTTCACTCCTTCATCCACATTCTTACGGGACAGCAATCGCCTCAGCAGCCTGTTCACAAGTTTGATGAGGAGTTTACCTACTACAAAGACAATAATGGCTACAATAATCTTCTCTCCTGCTTGGATTGAAAAATTGATCAGCTTGTCCATCAACAACGACAGCTTGCCAAGTGCAGCTTCTTCAGTTCCCATGTTTCTTGTTGTTTATCAGTTATGTTTAATAAAAAAGGGGCCGCGATGCAGCCCCTTGTGAGCGGAAAACGAGACTCGAACTCGCGACCCCAACCTTGGCAAGGTTGTGCTCTACCAACTGAGCTATTTCCGCAACATTTAACAAGTGAAGAGGAGGAGACTCGAACTCCCACGGGAAAATCCCACTACCCCCTCAAAGTAGCGCGTCTACCATTCCGCCACCTCTCCTCTTTTCAAGAGCGGAAAACGAGGCTCGAACTCGCGACCCCAACCTTGGGAAGGTTGTGCTCTACCAACTGAGCTACTTCCGCG